>NC_020548.1 GCF_000349945.1 Azoarcus sp. KH32C
GACGTCTCCTTGTTCTGCTGGCTGGATGGGTTCCCGTGAATCGGGCGATGGAGAACATCCTAACGACGCATTGACATTGACGGATTTGATAGTTGAAATGAAATCATTTACGCCGCAAATGGGTCGCCAACATGGTCAATATCCCCACCGAGCTCCTCAGGACCTTCCTGAAGGCCGTCGACCTGGGAAGCTTCACGCGCGCCGGAGACGCCGTCGGACGTACGCAGTCGGCGGTCAGCCTGCAGGTTCGGAGGCTCGAGGAACTGCTCGGGGCGGAACTCTTCGTGCGCGGCAGCCATCGCATGAAGCTCACCGACGAAGGCAGCACGCTGTTGGAGTACGCAAGGCGCATCCTCGCGCTGAACGATGAAGCGGTAAGCAGCCTGCGCCGGCCCAAGGTCGCGGGCAGCGTGCGGCTCGGGGCGCCGCACGAATACACGGCATCCCTGCTACCGGTGATCCTCGGCAAGTTCGCCCAGGCCCATCCCGGCGTGATGCTCGAAGTGACCTGCGACCTCAGCAAGAACCTGCTGGCGCGTCAGGAAAAGGGCGAGTTCGATATCGTGATCGCCCTGCATGACAATCCGATCACGGGCGGCGGCACAAAAGTTCTCACCGAGCCGCTCGTCTGGATCACCAGCGTCGACCACGGGCGCCACCAGCGGCGCCCCCTGTCGTTGGTCGTCGCCCCGCCCCCCTGCATCTACCGCAACCGCGTGCTGCAGACACTCAGCCGCCTCGAGCGCCCGTGGCGCATCGCCTACACAAGCTCCAGCTACAGCGGGATCATTGCCGCAGTGCGCGCCGGCCTGGGTGTGACCCTGCTCGCGGCCAGCACCGTCCCCGAGGGCGTGCGGGCGCTCGAGGAACGCGACGGATTTCCGTCCATGGGCGAATTGGACGTGCGCCTGCACATGGGACCGGAGGGCGCGACCGAGGCAACACGTTGCCTCGCCGACTACATTGCGACGAGTTTCTCAACGCCGTAGGTGATGCAGGCCGACTCCGACCACAAGCGAAGATTCAACTTCTCCGAAATGCAGCCATCTGAACGGCTGTTGCAGCCTGAGACCTGCCTGACGAGCTGCGCGAACAATTCGGCCTGAACGGCCGTTGGAGGTTTTACGCGGAAGCGGACGTTGAGCTGAACCATACACCGGTAAGCCGCCAGTCGCCTTGCTACGCCACGTATTGGGTACGACGGGCAGCTTCCTGAGCGCTCCCAATGTTGGCCAGCGCCTTGGCGAGCTCTCTGTCCGGCCAATCGAAGACCGTCGAATTTCAGCTCAACAGCGGTCATTGACTTTCGCCGTGCCGGCTCCTCGCCCCAAATGGAGTGGGCCCCTGGATCGGCATGGCGTGACCGCATGCTAAACAATGACCGAACGGCTGGGCGCAACGTCCGAAAAGTCAGAACGAATGACAATGAGGACGTCTACAGAGAAATCAATGTACCGTATGCGATAATGCAAATATTATGCCGATAAGCTTGGAGGAGAATATGACAGTAGTCGTCTTATGGTATCGAAAATCCCTCGGTGAGTTGTGGTGCGCAGCTGACACAAGGATATCTAGAGGAGGCGGGACTGCTACGGACGGAGGGCCAAAAATTCTGCCAATACCGGTGGTTTGCCATAAGAGCGAAGGCAATAAAAAGTGGAATTCATTTAGACGTTATAACTTTGGCTTTGCATACGCTGGATCAACTCTGTCGGCAATTAGCACGCACGCATTGGCGACCGCGTGCACACAGAATCTTGCCGCAAACCGAGGCTATGAGAAGCCGGTTACGCTGAAAGCAGTGGCAGAGTTATTTCAGTCCGTTGGCGAGCATTACATTTGTGACATGTCGGCGCGACTAGGCGTCTCGGACAACAACAAGTCATATTTCTTTGACGCACTGGTTTTTGGCTTCTGCCCAGTCGAGCGAGTGTTTAAGGCATATATGCTTGTATCGAATATCGCTACAGGGACGTTTAGAATGCTGCTAGCGGAGATGCTGATAGGGCCAGACCGCTATCATTCAATCGGAAGCGGTTCAACCGCGTTCGAAAAGCTTCATGTAGAATTGGAGCAATTCCACCATAATCCCGGGGTATTGACGACTTTGGAGGAAATGCTAAAGAGGGAGGTCCAGCCGGACGTTGGGGGCCACCTACAAATTGGCGTGAGCAAAACAACCGGCTTTCGAATCATTCCAGTTCTTAATAGAGGGGACGGACCTGGAAAGGCATATGTTAGTTTTTTGGGGTGGGACACAACTTCTGCAAGAATGTTTGAGGGGTATTCCGTTGGGTACGAATCCTGCGGAAATTTTCAGTAGTAATCTGTGTTTCGGTCTCTTCAGCTCTGGATCGAGTGCGATAGCGCTGTTTTTCAATTTCTTCCGCTTATCCAAGAGATTGGATGTCTGGTTCTGACTCGTCCAAACAACTGGATTGTGTCGGCTGCCGTCCGCCGGGTGTAGCAACTCAACGGCTGTTTGCAAACTCAAGCTGTCCGCCAGGCCGTCAAGAGGCGAACTTCCTGCACTACGGACCAGAGTAGTCAGAAAGTTGCCGTCCAGCCTCTTCAGGGCTCCGTCCGTGCCCGACCCGAAAGTGACATTGGCCGTCTCGGTGCTCCAGCGGCAGGTGACTGCGTGGAACCGCCGTGCAGAGCGGGGGGCATGCAACGTATTGCATGAGTTCCGACGAAGGTGAAAAGGGCGGGACTATGCATCGACCGCACCAATGTATCGCCGTGCATAACGATTGCCGAGGCTGGTCAGGATTTCGTAGCCGATGGTCCCCGCCCGCCCGGCCATCTCGTCCACGCCGTTCAGCGGGTCAGCCAGATCGATCAGTGAGCCCTCGCCCAGTCGTCCGGCCGGCACTTCGGTAACGTCTATGGTGATCGTATCCATCGAGACATTGCCGACGATGGGCAGACGAATGCCCTCGAAGCCGGCATGGCCGCGATTGCTCAGGCTACGCAGGTAACCGTCGGCGTAACCGACCGCAACCGTGGCGATACGCGATGGCCGCGCGGCTCTCCAGGTGTGCGAATAACCGACCGCCGTTCCGGTTTCGATGCGGCGGGTTTGCAGTACCTTACCCTGCAGCCGGATGACCGGGCGCATCGGATTTGGCTGCCCGGCAACAGGCGCAACGCCATACAAGGCAGCTCCCGGGCGTGCCAGATTGAAATGGAAGTCGTTGCCGAGAAAGATGCCTGACGAGTTGGCCAGGCTGGCCCTGGCGGCCGGCAGACGTTGCAGTGCGGCGCGAAAATTCGCCAGCTGGATCATGTTGGCCGGGTTGGCCTGATCTTCGGCGCTGACCAGGTGGCTCATGATGAATTTCAGTTCAATGCCCTGCAGGCGCCCGTGATCGGACGCGACAATCGCGAGTTCGTCTTCCGACAGACCCAGGCGAGCCATGCCGCTATCGACCTGAAGAACGCCCGGCAGGACAGTATCCAGCTCCCTGGCAAGCTTTTGCCAGGCCGTCAGTTGCGGCAGGCTGTTGAGGACAGGCACGAGACGATGCCTGACGAATTCGCCCTCGGCGCCCGGATGAGCCCCGTGCAGCACATAGAGGGCAGCATCGGTAGGCAGGAAGGGGCGGAGTTCGATGGCCTCGTTGAGATGGGCAACAAAAAAATGACGGCACCCCGCGCCGTAAAGGGCTGGCCCGACCTGTATTGCCCCGAGGCCGTAGGCATCGGCCTTGACGACAGCGGCGCACGCGGCAGCGCCAAGCCTGCCCTTGAGGCTGCGCCAGTTGTCGCAGATGGCATCGAGATCGATGCTCAGCAAGGCGCCCGCCCGCGTTTGGTGTTGATCGGACATGTTCAGGTCCTTGGAATGTCATCGATGACGTCTTGTGGCCTTCTTCCCCCGACGCTCGCCGCCGGGGGAAGAACGACCGAGCGGCGCCTGATCAGGCGGCGGCGCCAGAGAGCGCCGGCTTTGCCTGCTTGCCCATGCGATAGCCGATACCCAGCAAGGCGAACCACACCGGCGCCACATAGAGCGCCACACGGGTACCCGGGTCGAGGGCCAGGAGGGCGCCGACGGCGACCATGAAGGCGACCACCACCCAGTTCATGTAGGGCGCCCCCGGCATGCGGAAGGACACCGCCTTGGCCTGCCCGGCAGCGACCGCCTTGCGGTAGCCGAGGTGGGCGATGACGATGATCGACCAGGTCCACAAGGCGCCGATCAGCGAGACGCTGGTCACCCAGGTGAAGACCTCCTCCGGTACGAGGTAGTTGAGGACCACGCCGATGCTCATCAGGGCCGCCGAAAAGGTGATGGCGTTGGCCGGCAGATGATTGCGGTTGACCTTGCCAAAGGCCTTCGGCGCCTGGCGGAACTGGGCCAGCGTGTAGAGCATGCGGCCGGTGCTGAAGATGCCGCTGTTGCACGACGAAGCGGCCGCCGTGATGACCACGAAGTTGATCAGACTGGCCGCGCCGGGAATGCCAATGCGCTCGAAGACGAAGACGAAGGGGCTTACGCCGGGCTTGAGTTCGCTCCACGGCACCAGGGCCATCATGACGACGAGGGCGCCGATGTAGAAGGCCAGGATGCGCCAGATGATGCTGTTGGTGGCGCTCGGCAGGACCTTCTCCGGATTCTGCGCCTCGCCGGCGGTGACGCCGATCAGTTCGACACCCTGGTAGGCGAACATAACCATCTGCAGGGTCATCACGACGCCGAGGATGCCGAAGGGCATGAAGCCCTGGTAGCTCCACAGGTTCGAGAAGCTGGCGGTGCGCCCAAGCGGCGTGATGTCGAAGAAGATGATGGCCAGACCGATCACGATCATGGCGACGATGGTGACGACCTTGATCAGGGCGAACCAGAACTCCAGTTCGCCGAACAGCGCGACCGAGATGCGATTGACCGCGTACAGCACACTCAGGGTGATCAGCGCCGGTATCCATTGCGGCACATCAGGGAACCAGTAATGGACATAGACCGCGACCGCCGTGATCTCGGCCATGCCGATCGTTACCCAAGTAAACCAGTAGGACCACCCGGTTGCAAAGCCGGCGAAAGGCCCGACGAATTCCTCGGCATAGGTGGCGAAGGAGCCGGCTACCGGACGGTAGAGCAGCAATTCGCCGAGGGCACGCATGATGAAGAATATGATCAAGCCGCCGAGGGCATAGCTCAGCAACAGTCCCGGACCTGCCACCGAGATGGCCCGCCCAGCGCCGAGGAACAGGCCTACGCCGATGGCGCCGCCGATGGCGATCATCTGGATATGCCGGTCCTTCAAGCCGCGATGGAGATCCCTCGCTTCGTGCGCCCGCTCTTCGGCAAGCAGTGTTCTTACATCAGTCATGAAAAACTCCTTTCAGTCCGGCGCCGTAGGGACGTGTTCCACCCTGCCGGCGCCCAGCATTTTCGATCCGGACCCGCCGGATCAGACGATGGGAAGAAGTATCAGCCCAGGCGGGCGACGACCTCGATTTCGACCTTGGCGTCGCGTGGCAGACGTGCGACCTGAACGGTCGAACGCGCCGGCTTATGGCTACCGAAACGACGCTCATACACGGCATTAAGACGCGCGAAGTCGTTCAGGTCCTGGACGAAGACCGTGCTCTTGACGACCTGGTCGAGCGAGGCGCCGGCCGCCGCCAGCACGGCCGACAGGTTGTCGAAGACCTGTTCCGTCTGAGCCTCGATATCGAGATCGAGCAGCTGGCCACTGGCCGTGAGTGGGATTTGTCCCGAGCTATACAGCCAGCCGTCGACCACGATGGCCTGGACATACGGGCCGATGGCTTGCGGCGCGGCTGATGTTTCAATGACTTGCATTACTTCGTCTCCTCCGTGCTGTGATTGGGGTGGTTTTGATCAGGCGTAGCGGGCGACACTGAGGTCATCGACAGCGATTTCAGGAGTCCTGCCACTGAACATGTCGGCAATGACCCGGCCGGTGCCGGCCGCCATCGTCCAGCCCAGCGTGCCGTGGCCGGTGCTGAGCATCAGGTTGTCGTACCGGGTCTTGCCGATGATCGGCGTGCCATCCGGCGTCATCGGCCGCAGGCCGGTCCAGAACTCGGCCCTGGCGACATCGCCGCCTCGCGGAAAGAGGTCGGTAACGACGAATTCCAGCGTCTTGCGTCGACCGGCATCGAGATTGAGGTCAAAACCCGATAACTGGGCCGTGCCACCGACGCGGATACGATCGCCAAGACGCGTCACGGCGACCTTGTGGGTTTCGTCCATGATGGTGGATTCCGGCGCCATGGCAGGATCGGTGATAGGCACGGTGATCGAAAATCCCTTGACGGGATAGACCGGGATGTCGATGCCGAGCGGCTTGACGATCTGTGTCGAATAGCTGCCCAGGGCCAGCAGATATTGATCGGCGACGAGCGTGCCGGCATCGGTACGAATACCGGTGATCCGCCGCCCGTCATGCTGAATGCCGGTGATCGTGGTGCCGAAGCGGAATTTCACACCCAGGCCTTCCGCCATCCTGGCGAGGTTCTGCGTGAACTTGAAACAGTCGCCAGTTTCATCGCCTGGCAGACGCAAGGCGCCGACAAACTTGTCCTTGACCATGGCCAGGGCCGGCTCGTACTCGAGGTAGCCGGTGCGGTCCAGCACCTGGAACGGAACGCCGTACTCCTTGAGGATATCGATATCCTTGCCGATGCCATCGAGCTGCTTCTGGGTCCGGAACAGTTGCAGGGTGCCCTGGCTGCGTTCGTCGTAGGTGATGCCGGTATCGGCTCGCAGCTGCTTCAGGCAATCGCGGCTGTATTCGGCAACCCGCACCATGCGGCTCTTGTTCACCTGGTAGGCGGCCTCCGTACAGTTGCGCAGCATGGCCAGGCCCCAGCGCCACATGGCCGGATCGAGCATGGGCTTGATGACCAGCGGGCTGTGATGCATGAGCATCCATTTGATCGCCTTGACGGGCACACCCGGACCTGCCCAGGGGGCGGAATAGCCGGGCGAGACTTCGCCGGCATTGGCGAAGCTGGTTTCCAGCGCCGGCCCGGGTTGCCGGTCGATGACCGTGACCTGGTGCCCGGCCCTGGCCAGATAGTAGGCTGCGGTGGTGCCGATGACTCCACTGCCGAGGACGAGGACATGCATGCTGCTTCTCCTTTCCATTATTTCGGTCGATTGCATGACCCATTAGGAATACGAGCAAACTAGCAACGCCCGTGCCATATTTTTTATTTGTTTAAAAACAAATACTTAAAACAAAGCCTATCTCTCAGCGCATCAAACTGTATTTATTTCAATACGAAAAATCTCAAACCGGCCCGGATTTATTCATAAATAGTTTATTTATCAGCATATTAGATCGAATGTATTGTTTACGTTACACTGTATAGAACTAAATACAGGCTGCGGAATGCGTATTGACGTCTTCTTCTCCGACCGTGTCGGCATTGCCCAGGAAGTCCTGGCCGAGCTCGCCCGGCGCCGGCTGAACGTGACGGCGGTCGAAGTGGAGCCGCCGCACATCTACATCGAAGCGCCGGCGGTCGACGCCGCCGGGCTCAGCGAATTGCGTACCCAGTTGCTGCAGGTCGCGGGAGTGCGCGCCATCGAGCCGGTCGGCATGCTACCTGGCGCACAGCGCCGGCTGTACCTCGATGCCCTGCTCGCCTCGCAGCCCGATCCGGTATTGGCGGTCGACGAATCCGGCATCGTCGTCGTCGCCAACAGCGCTGCCGTGGCAGCCAGCGGCATCGGCGAGGGCAGCCTGATCGGCAGTTCGATGCAGGACCTGATCGGCAACCCGGCTCTGCTCGGCGAGTTGATCGACGGCGGCTACCATCTTCCGGTTTGCGAAATCGTCATGAACGGCGAGCCCTACATGCTGGAGACCATGCCACTGCATGAAACCGGTGGCCGAGTCGCCGGAGCCGTGATGACGCTGCACGCGCCGAGCCGCATGGGCGAACGCCTAAGCGCCCTCCATAACTACGACGCCGGCGGCTTCGATGCCATACTCGGCAGCTCCCCGGAAATAGAACAACTCAAGCAGCGCGCCGCGCGCATGGCGATGGTCGATGCGCCGCTACTGATCACCGGCGAGACGGGCACTGGCAAGGAATTGCTGGCCCATGCCTGCCACGCCGGCAGCGGGCGCAGCAGCGAACCCTTCTTTGCCCTGAACTGCGCCGCCCTGCCGGAAAACCTCGCGGAGAGCGAGCTCTTCGGCTATTCCGCCGGCGCCTTCACCGGCGCCCTGCGCGGCGGCAAGCCCGGCTTGCTTGAACTGGCCGATGGCGGCACGGTATTTCTGGATGAAATCGGCGAAATGTCGCCCTACCTGCAGGCCAAGCTGCTGCGCTTCCTCAACGACGGCAGCTTTCGTCGGGTCGGCGGCGATCGCGAGGTCAGGATGAATGTACGCATCATCAGTGCAACCCACCGCTCGCTGGAGGACATGGTGAGCAGCGGCCATTTCCGCCAGGACCTACTCTTCCGCTTGAACGTCCTCAGTCTGCATGTGCCGCCCTTGCGTGAACGCCCTGGCGACATCCTGCCACTCGCTCAGTTTTTCCTGAGCCGTGCCTGCGCCCAGGCCTCGCGCCCCCTCATGCGGCTCACCCAGGCGGCCTGCGCCGCCATGCTCAGCAACCCTTGGGTCGGCAACGTCCGGCAGTTGCAGAATGTGATTTTCCGTGCCGTGACGATGACCGAACGGACCATCATCAACGTTGACGACCTGGAACTGGCCCAGGTTGCGACGCCTGTGCAGTCTGGCGAAAGCACTGACGTCACCAGCCTGGACCAGGCGGTCGCGGATTTCGAGAAGAGCCTGCTGCAACGCCTGTACCGGGAGTTCCCGTCCAGCCGCCGCCTGGCCAAGCGGCTCGGCACCTCGCATTCGGCCATCGCCAATCGCCTGCGACGGTACGGAATTTCCTAACTGCCTGCAGTATGGGTGAGCTCGTCCGGCGGGTTTCCGATTCGAGCGGCCAGCTGAATGTCGGCACGAGCGGAAGGACGAATGACGGTAGTTGGCCGATACGCCCCTGCCAGCATCGATCCCGCAAGCGGCCGCCCGTCGCTCCGAAGGCTTTCTGCGAGCGGCCGCCGGCGCGGTCAGATCTTGATCTGCTCAGAGATCTCCAAGGCATCATCGACCTCGATGCCAAGGTACCGGACCGTGGACTCGAGCTGGGAATGGCCAAGTGGGAGTTGGACGGCCCGCAGGTTCTTCGTCCGTTTGTAGATGAGCGTCGCCTTCGTCCGGCGCATCGAATGCGTGCCGTAGGCCGCAGGATCCAGACTGGCCGCCGTCACCCATTGTGCGACGATCCTTGCGTACTGTCGGGTGGACACATGCGGCGAGTCATGCAACCGACTTGGGAAGAGGAAGTCTTCCGGCTTCAGCTTCGCCTTCTCGATCCATTTCGCCACCGTCGTTCGCTTCGGCTCTGTCAATCGCGAACGCGAAGGCTGACGAGATCACATCCACGCAGCTTGCTGTCGATGGTCAGATTGAACATCGCCAGATCGCGAACATGGTGGGCGTTCTGAAGGTGAATGCGGATCGCCCAGATGTCCTTGGGTTTCAGCGGCGCCTTCTGACCCACCAGCTTTCCCTTGTTCCAAGGTTCCCGATGCTCGTAGGATTCCATTTCAGACTCCTTGGCTGTTAATCGGAACCCGATTGTTACCGGTCGGCCGCGCGGAGCGATCCGAGTCATTCCAACAACGACCAACCGCTGATGGACTACTCCGAGATACTGGCGCAGCTGAAGGCGGCCTCCGCCTTCGATCTTTATCGGCTTCGGGCAGCGATCGATCGTGCGCTCGACGAGCCGGCCTGGGTGGTCGCAGTCCAAGCTCGGCTCCATGTTGGGCAAACCGTGGAGTACTTTGACCCACAGGCAAACGCTTCGCATGTCGGGCAAGTTCTCGAGTTACGGCCCAAGCAAGCTGTCGTGCTCGACAAGACGACGGGTCAGCGCTGGCTGATCTCCTATGCCGCGATCAATCTTGATGGTGCCGACGTCGAGATCCGCGAAAAACCGCGACAGGGGCTCGGCCGCAACGAAGTGGCCATACCCTCCAACGCGGGCGGCAGCGCGATCAGACGTCCGGGCTCCAGCGGCTGGTTACGGGCGCTATGTCGATAGAGTCGTAACGGCCAGCAGCGGTCTGCCATTGGAGCGGTCAGTGGAGCCGCGGCTGTGCTCTGACACCCGCTGTTCAGACCGCTGCTGCGCTCCCCCCTGCCAGCATACTTCATACAGGAGTTTCACCGCCATTCATTGGCCAGCGTTTGATATCAACTGACCTTACAGATATTATCTTTTTTTGATAACTTCTGTAATATTGGTATAGCCATGGATCCCGTTCGTAACCCATACGCCCCAGGAGCCGGCTCTCCGCCGCCTGAGCTAGCCGGCCGAGACGAGTTGCGCCGAATCGTCCGAATCGCGCTGCAGCGGATTCGGATCGGCAACCCGGCTAAGAGTGTCCTCATGGTGGGGCTTCGGGGAGTCGGCAAAACCGTACTCCTCGAACGGATACGTGTCGATACTGAAGCCGACGGAATGCAAACCGTCCGCATGGAAGCCCCTGAGGGGCGGTCATTGCCGGCGCTCCTGGCCCCTCAGTTACGAGTCGCTCTGTTGCGGCTGAGCCGAGTCGAAGCCGCAAAGGACGTGGCGAAGCGAGGGCTAAGCGCCCTGGCGGGTTTTGCCAAGGCTTTGCGGATCACATACCAAGACATCGAGGTCGGCCTCGATTTCGAACCGGAACCCGGACTTGCCGATAACGGCGATCTGGAAGCCGACTTGGCAACCCTTCTGGAACAGGTTGGGATCGCCGCGAAAAAGGCCGACACGGCAGTGGTAATGTTCATTGATGAACTGCAGTACATCAATGAAGCGCAATTCGCGGCATTGATTTCTGCGCTGCATCGGTGTGCCCAACTGCGCTTGCCGGTCATGCTCGTTGGCGCGGGTCTCCCTCAGCTACGGGAACGAGCCGGCAGTGCGAAATCCTATGCCGAACGGCTTTTCGATTACCCGGAGGTCGGCCCACTTGGCAGCGCGGATGCACGCAAAGCTTTAGAATCACCGGCCGAGGCTCTGGGCGTCAAGTTCGACGACGAGGCGGTCAGGGCAATCATCTCTCATACGCGGGGCTACCCGTACTTCCTGCAGGAATGGGGAAAGCACGCTTGGGATTTGGCCGATGCCAGCCCTATTACGCTGTCCGATGTGGAGCGAGCCAGCAGTGTGACCATCGCTGCCCTTGATGAAAGCTTCTTCCGGGTGCGATTCGACCGCATGACGCCGCTGGAGCGCCGTTACCTTAGAGCGATGGCCGAACTAGGGCCTGGACCGCACCGCTCCGGCGATATTGCCGCCGTCCTTGGCCGAGAGGTTTCGGCCCTTGCCCCCACACGAGGGAAGATTATTAGTAAGGGGATGGTGTGGAGCCCATCTCATGGAGATACGGCCTTCACCGTCCCTCTCTTTGACGAGTTCATGAAGCGGATCATGCCGGGGGACTCCTGGCGGAACGAATCGGCATAATACGTGACGCTGCCCGGACTTTGGCCACATCTGCCGGCCGCGGGACGGGTCCAGGCGTTGGCCAGATCGACGTTGATCAGTGCCGGCTTCTTGCCCTCACACGGACCATCCAGTTCCTCAACGCCTTAGATGGCGCTCGAAGAGCGCCGCGAGCGGCTTCGCGGCGACGCTCAGGGGCACACCACGCAGACTCAGGATTCCCAGCGACATCGGCGGCGGCAGCGGCTCGACCGCAAAGCGCTGCAACCCGACTCCGAACAGCGGATCTTCGATGAGCTCGACCGGCCCGAAGCCGACGTGGTCCGTGCGGCGCATCAATTCGAGCATCAGCGTCGGAGATGCGCAACGCACGGTATCGGCCGGCAATTCGATGCCATTCGCGGCGAGCCAGCGCACGAGGTGATTGCCCTGACTCGCCTCCGCCAGGTTCAACACCCAGCTTGCGGCACGCAGTTCCTGCCAGTTCCGCGCCTGCGCGAGGGGATGGCCGATGCGGCCGGCTGGGG
This sequence comes from Azoarcus sp. KH32C, assembly GCF_000349945.1. Taxonomy (NCBI): domain Bacteria; kingdom Pseudomonadati; phylum Pseudomonadota; class Betaproteobacteria; order Rhodocyclales; family Zoogloeaceae; genus Azoarcus; species Azoarcus sp. KH32C. The sequence continues at coordinate 12,033 of NC_020548.1, forward strand.
CCGCGGGCACCTCCGCCAGCGCCTCGAAGCTCACCTCGTAGGGCAAATCCTGCGGATTCGCCAGCGCCACCGCGAAATCGAGGCGCCCTTCGATGAGCCCGGGGAGCACGCTCGTCAAGAGCCCCTCGTCGAGCGTCAACGCGGCGTCCGGCTGCACCCTGCGGAACTCGTTCAGCACACGCGGCAGCACCTTCGCTGCCACGAACGGTGTCAGCGCGATCGCGATGCGGGCCCCGGCACCGCCGCGCAATAGGCGCACCTCCTCGCGCGCCTTTTCCAGCGTCGCGATCGCCAGACGCGCCCGCACCAGCAGTGCCTGGCCGGCGGGCGTGAAGGCAATGCCCTTATAACTGCGCGTCAGCAGTTCCGCGCCGACGTCTTCCTCCAGCTCACGCAGCGCCTTGGTCAGCGCGCTCTGGCTGAGATGCATCGCCCGAGCCGCGGCGCGGATTGAGCCCGCGTCGGCCACCTGCACGAGCGCCTTGAGCTGATGGTCCTTCATCGCGGGAGGTGATCACCGTTGGTTGTCATTACGGAAAAACTACCGCCTTCCATCGTTCACCGCAAATCCTATTATCGATTCATGAATACCGCACACCGATTCCTCCCTGACGAAGCCGCGATGAAGACCTGGCGGCGCACGATCCATCAGAACCCCGAACTGGGCTTCGACGAGTTCGCGACGAGCCGGCTGGTGGCCGACTCGCTCGCGAAGTGGGGTTTCGAGGTCCATACGGGCATCGCGACCACTGGCGTCGTGGGCACGCTCAGTTGGGGCAAAGGCGGGAGCGACGGTGGCCCGCGGCTCGGCCTGCGCGCCGACATGGACGCCCTACCGATCCAGGAAGAAACCGGTCTGCCGTGGGCAAGCCGCAATCCCGGTCATATGCACGCCTGCGGCCACGACGGCCACACGGCGATCCTGCTCGGCGCGGCAGAACTCTTCGGGCGCCTGCACCGCGAAGGCCGCATGCCGGGCAGCGGCACGCTCAATCTGATCTTCCAGCCGGCCGAGGAACTGGGCGGCGGCGGCGGCGCGAAGCGCATGATCGAGGAAGGCCTGTTCGAGCGCTTCCCTTGCGACGCGTTTTTCGGGCTGCACAACTACCCGGGCGTGCCCACCGGTCACTTCCGCTTCCGCACCGGCCCCTTCATGGCCTCGTCGGACAAGGTGCTGATCCGCTTTGACGGGAAGGGCGGGCACGGCGCGCTACCTCATATGGCCATCGATCCGACACTTCCCGCGGCGGCGACGGTGCTCGCGCTCCAGAGCATCGTCGGACGCAATGTCGATCCGGTGGACATGGCAGTGATCAGCGTCGGGCGCATGACGGCGGGCAAAACCTACAACGTCATCCCGGAGACGGCCGAACTGGAACTAAGCGTGCGGGCGCTGCGTCCCGAGGTGCGCGACCAGCTGGAAGAGCGCATCGGCGAACTCGCCCGCGGACAGGGGGCGGCCTACGGCGTCGGGTGCGACATCCGCTACGAGCGCGGTTATCCGGTGCTCGTGAACAGCGCCGCCGAAACGAGCCTCGCGGTTGAGGCCGCGCGCGAGGTGGCGGGCGCGGCGCAGGTCGACGACGACGCCGCGCCGCTCTCCGGCAGCGAAGATTTCGCCTTCATGCTGCAGCAGGTGCCAGGCTGCTACCTGCTGATCGGCAACGGCGACAACGGTTTTGGGGGCGGCGAGCACCTCGGCCCCTGCAGCGTGCATAACCCGCACTACGACTTCAACGACGCCTGCCTCGCACCCGGCGCCGCCTTCTGGGTGGCACTCGCGAGGCGCTTCTTCGGCGACTGAGCGGCGCACGGCGTCGGGAAGAACGGCAGCACAAAACCACAAGAGGAGACAGGCAGAATGAGCAGCAACAAGGCAGCCCCCCGTACCATGCAGATCGTCGCGGCCGTCATCGGCAACGCTTTGGAATGGTATGACTTCATCGTCTTCGGCTTCCTCGCCGTGGTGATCTCGCGTCTGTTCTTTCCGGCTGACAGCGAATACAGCTCGCTGCTGATGGCAACGGCGACCTTCGGCGTCGGCTTCTTCATGCGTCCGGTCGGTGGCATCCTGCTTGGCATCTATGCGGACCGCAAGGGGCGCAAGGCCGCGCTGCAACTCATCATCGGCATGATGACGGTGGCGATCGCACTGATCGCCTTCGCTCCCCCATACGCGGCGATCGGGGTTGCCGCACCGCTGCTGATCGTACTCGCGCGCCTGCTGCAGGGTTTCGCGACCGGAGGGGAGTTCGCGAGCGCGACCTCCTTCCTGATCGAGAGCGCCCCACCCAACCGCCGTGGCCTCTATGGTTCGTGGCAGATGTTCGGACAGGGTCTCGCCGTGTTCTGCGGGGCAAGCGTCACGGCACTTGTCACGCGCAACCTGTCGCCCGAGGCGCTCGACGCGTGGGGCTGGCGCATCCCCTTCATGATCGGCCTGCTGATCGGCCCGGTCGGCTTGTGGATCCGTCGCCACCTGGAGGAAACCGAGGCCTTCCTCGAAGCGCGCCAGGCTCCCGCTGAAAAGCAGTCGCTCGGCCGCATGCTGCGCAACCACCTGCGTGAGGTCTTCGCGGTGATGGGCGTCACCGTCTGCGGCACCGTCGGCTTCTACGTGATCCTCGTCTACATGCCGACCTTTGCCACCAAACAGCTCGGCATGGCGCTCTCCGATGCCTTCACCACCCAGGTCATCGCGGTTGCGCTGCTGACCGCCCTGATGCCGGTGTTCGGCGCGCTGTCGGACCGGGTCGGCCGCAAGATCCTCGTCGTCATCGCGACGGCGGGCCTGCTTGTCGCCTCCTACCCCCTGCTCTCGTGGGTCCATGCCGCCCCCTCGTTCGAACGGCTCGTCACGATGCAGATCGTGCTGTGCGTTCTGCTCGCGGTCTACTTCGGGCCGATCTCGGCGGTGATGGCCGAACAGTTCCCTGCCGGCGTGCGCTCGACAGGCCTCGCGCTCGCCTACAACGTCGCAGTGATGGTCTTCGGCGGCTTCGCGCAGTTCATCGTGACCTGGCTAATCCACACCACCGGAATCGCGATCGCCCCGGTGTTCTACGTGATGTTCGCCTCGGCGCTCGGCTTCGTTGCCGCGCTCTTCCTGACGGACCGCACGCACGTGGCGCACCTTGCGGCGGTCGATGAACAAGGCGCGGCCGAAAACACGGCGCGCCCGACGGGCGCTACAGCGATCAAACGGACGGCGCACCAGGCCGCATAAAGCGACAGGGCCGGAGCTTGCGGGCCACCGGCAGTACTTGCGTCCGGAGTGCTCGCGGGACGACATGCCTAAACGCGTCCTCAGGCGCGGAAATGGGTGCGGGCGAGGTCGGCGATTCGGTCGAGCGCCGGCGAGCTGCTGCGTCCGGGAAGCCGGACCAACGCGTAGCTGCCGGCCAGCACGGCCGGCATGACGCCGAGCGGCACGAGGCCACCGGACTCGATCTCGGCGCGCATGATCGCCACCACACTTAGCAGGACGGTGTCGCTGTGTAGCACGACTTCGCGCTGGATCTCGTAGCTGTCGCACCGGTAGGTGATCAGCCGACTCGGATGGGCCCGGGGGCCGAAGGCAGCGACCAGCTGGCGCGCGAGCGTGTCGCTGACCGCCGAGCAGGCGATCGGATAACGCAGCAGGTCGTCGAAACCCACGCGCGGCATCGCGAGCAGCGGATGCCCGCACCGGCACATGAAGTCGCCCGGAAGCCTGGCGAGCGGTTCGATGTCGAGACCGCCGGGGTTCACGATGTCTGTCGCATCGACCACGACCATGTCGAGCTTTTCCGCGTGCAGCTCGTCGAGTAGTTGCGGCGTGCGGCCCATGACGATGTTCACGCGCAGCTGAGGACGCTCGTGGGCGAGCGCGATGAGGCAGGGGCGGACCAGCATCGAGGCGGGCGTCGGGCTGACGCCGAGCCCGATCTCGCCAAATTCGCCGGCGCGCGCCAACGCCAGTTCGCGTTGCAGCTCGTTCTCCTCGAACAGTACCCGGCGAGCGCGCTCGGCCAGTGAGCGGCCAAAGACGGTGAGCTGCGTCCTGTGGCCGACGCGGTCGAACAGCGGCGCGCCGAGATCCTGTTCGAGCGCCTGGATGCTGCGGCTCAATGCCGACTGGCTCAGGTGCACCACTTCTGCAGCGCGATGGAAGGTGCCGTGCTCGCACAGGGCGATGAAGTGCTTGAGTTTTCGTGTGTCCATACCGCCCCCCGCCTGACGATGCGTAGTTTGCATCAAATTAATGATAATTATGCGCTTGTGTAATCAAACCTCGATTTCCAGAATTCGCTCACACAAACACATAAAGCCCAATGAGGCAGGAGACGAGCATGGACGAGACGACAATCCGGGCGGGCGCAGGCGGGGCGCCGGAAGCAGCTCAGGGCATGGGGCGACGGGATTTCCTGCGTCGCGCTGGCCTGTTATCGATGGCGGCAATGGTGCCAGGCAGTTTCGCCGGCGCGGGCAAGGCGCTCGCGGCGGGCGGAGGGCGCGCAGCTTCCGACATCGTCATGGCCGATGCGCTCGAGCTGTCGGGCTGGATCAAGGCACGCAAGGTTTCGTGCCGCGAAGTCATGAGTGCTTTTCTCGACCACATTGATCGCATCAATCCGACCGTCAACGCCATCGTCTCGCTGCAGGATCGCGGAGGCCTGCTGAAACAGGCTGACGAGCGCGACGCCCAGCTCGCGCGAGGCCAGTACCTCGGCTGGATGCACGGCATGCCGCAGGCGCCGAAGGACCTCACCGCGACGGCCGGCATTCCGACGACGCAGGGCTCGCCGATCTTCAAGGACTACGTGCCGAAGCAGGATTCGGTCATCGTCGAGCGGGTGCGCCGCAATGGCGCGATCCTGATCGGCAAGACCAACACGCCCGAATTCGGCCTCGGCTCGGTCTGCTACAACAACGTGTTCGGCACGACGCGCAACGCCTACGACCAGAGCCGTAACGCCGGCGGCAGCAGCGGCGGCGCGGCGGTGGCGCTGGCAACGCGGATGCTGCCGGTGGCCGACGGTAGCGACATGATGGGCTCGCTGCGCAACCCGGCTGCGTACAACAACGTGTTCGGCTTCCGGCCCTCGCAGGGTCGAGTGCCGTTCGGACCCAGCGGCGAGGTCTATTTCCAGCAGATGGGCTACGAAGGGCCGATGGGGCGCACGGTGCGCGATCTCGCGCGGCTGCTGTCGGTGCAGGCCGGCCACGACGCGCGTCTGCCAATGTCGATCGACCAGGATCCGGCGGTCTTCGCGGCGCCACTGGAGCGCGATTTCCGCGGTATGCGCATCGGCTGGATGGGCGACTACGGCGGCTATCTGCCGATGGAGCCGGGCGTGCTCGCGTTGTGCCGCGAGGCGCTGAAGGGCTTCCAAGCGATCGGCTGCCGGATCGACGAAGTCGTGCCCGACTACCCGATGGAACAACTGTGGCAGACCTGGCTGACGCTGCGCCACTTCACGATTGCCGGCCTGGCCGGCGGCCTCTACGCCGACCCCGCCAAGCGCGCGCAGATGAAGCCCGAGGCGGTGTGGGAGATCGAGGGCGGGCTCGGGCTCACCGGGGCGGAAGTATGGAAAGCCAGCGCGCAGCGCAGCAAGTGGTACGACGCGCTGCGCAAGCTATTCGAGACCTACGACTACCTCGTGCTGCCAAGTGCTCAGGTCTTCCCCTTCGACGCCGGCCTGCACTGGGCAACCGAGATCGCCGGCAAACGGATGGACACCTACCACCGCTGGATGGAGATCGTCGTCGGCGGCACGCTCGCCGGCCTTCCCATCCTCAATGTTCCTGCCGGCTTCAATGCCCAGGGGCTGCCGATGGGCCTGCAGGTCATCGGCAAGGCGCAGGCCGACCTGGCCGTGCTGCAGATCGGCCACGCCTACGAACAGGCGACGCGCTGGGTTCAGACGCGCAAGCCGACGCTGATCTAAGCCGCACTTTCCGACGACCGCGAAGCGACCGGCACGGCCCGCAGGCCGTTGCCGGCGGCCGCGTGCGTCTCCGGATTTACCACGCAGTACCGACAACAAGACCACATGAAAAGGAGACAACCATGCGACACAGACTTGCGCAGGGAGCGACGTGCGCCGCGATCAGCGTGCTGCTCGGCGCAGCGACGTCGGCCCGGGCTGGCGACGAGGTGGGCGAGCTCAAAGCCTTGATCCGGGGCCTGCAGGCCCAGATCGACGAGCTCAAGCAGGCCAAGGCGGCATCCCCGGCCGCGGCGCCGGCGGCGCCAGAAAAGAAGTACGTGGAGACCGGCGACCTGCCGGGTTCGTTCAAGATGCCGGGCAGCGACACATCGATCAAGGTGTACGGGCATGCACGCTTCGACTCCACGTACGACTTCAAGGGGCGGCTGTCGAACATCAACACCGTCGGCTGGGCCAACAGTCTTTTCGTGCAGCCGCAGGACCACACGGCCGCCGGCAGCCGTCACGACCAGACTTACGTGACCGCGCGCGGCTCGCGCTTCGGCCTGCTGGCGTCGACGCCGACCGGGACCGAGGCGGGACCGGTGCTCGCGAAAGTCGAGGCCGATTTCGATGGCCGCAACGACCTGGGCGGAGAAACGCAGACGACCGCACGCTTGCGCGAAGCCTATCTGAAGGTTGGAGGCCTCCTCGTCGGCCAGAGCTGGAGCACCTTCGTGGACCTGCGCGCCGTTCCCGAACTCGTCGAGTGGAACAGCACCGGCATCGTGCCGACGATCCGCCAGGCGATGGTGCGGTACACGAAGCCGCTGGACGAGCGTTCGCGTGTCGAACTCGCGGTGGAGAACTCCATCGGCAATAGCTGGGCGCGCACGCCGAAGGCCGATTTCGACACCTCCTACGATCTGGTCGCCCGTTACGACCACGATACCGATTGGGGCCATTTCTCGCTGCGCGGCGTGACGATGGAGTACAAGAACGACCGCCACTTGAAGCGCGGCTACGGACTCGCGGCGAGCACGCGTGCGAACCTCGGTCCGCGTGACAGCGTCGTACTGCTGGCGGCCGGCGGTGACGGCATCGGTCGCTACATATACAACGGTCTTGTGCAGCAGGCAGTCGAAACGCCGAACGGCATTCGTCTATGGGATGCCTGGGGGGCGCACCTGGGCTACACGCACGTGTGGACAGACACGCTGCGCAGCACCGCCGCTTTTGCCTACACGCACTTCCAGCGCGACGACGCCGCCAATGCGGCCCAGCTCGCGGCGGTCGGCGGTGTGAACTCGGATTTCGCGCCGAATCGCACGCTGCGGCAGGTCTTCCTCAACACGTTGTGGAATCCTTACCGCAGCGTCGACGTCGGCCTCGATTACACCTTCGGGCAGCGCGAGACATTCCAGGACAGCAAGGGCACGATCAGCCGGCTGAGCGCGATGGTCCGCTACCGCTTCGAGTAGGCATTCGCTTCGCCTCCAATCGGCGGGGGCGATCGGTGAACAAGATCGCCCTTCGCACCACGCGCATGAAAGATGAACCCGATGCTGTTCATCAGCAGTTGCGCGGCGAGAATCGAGGTCGTGCCGGTCGGGTCGTAGGCCGGTGCAACCTCGACGAGGTCCATGCCCACGATGTTGCCCCGGCTGCGTTTGGCGAGCGCCTGGATGATCTCCAGCACTTCGTAGTACAGGAAGCCACCATGACTCGGCGTGCCGGTGCCCGGTGCGATCGAGGGATCGAAACCGTCGATGTCGATCGTGATGTAGTACGACACGCCCTCCGGGATCTTCGCGAGCACGCCTTCCGTCCCGAGCCGGCGCACGTCGCGCACCGACAGGATCTGCGATCCGGCTTCGCGCGCGGCCATGTAGTCGTCGCGGTTCGACGAGGAGACGTTGCGGATGCCGATCTGCGTCATGCCGACAATGTGATCCATCTCGGAGGCGCGCCGCAGCGGGTTGCCGTGCCCGTAGCGCACGCCGTGGCGCTCGTCGACGAAGTCGAGGTGGGCATCGACGTGCAGGATGTGGATCGGCCCGCGGCCCTCGAAGGCCTTGATCACCGGCGCGTGGATCGAATGGTCGCCACCCAGCACCAGCGGCATCGCGCCCTTCTCGAGAATCTTGCGCACGGCGAGTTCGATATTCGCGTTGCTCTTCGCCATGTCGGTGTGGACGATGTCCGCGTCACCGACGTCGGCGATGCGCACCTCGTCCTGCGTGAGGTACATGACATCGTCTTCGAAGTCGTACGCGCCGGAATGACCGAACGAGAACAGCGTCGACGCCTCCCGGATGCCGCGCGGCCCGAAGCGCGCGCCCGAGCGCCATTGCGTGCCCATGTCGTTGGGCGCGCCGAGCACCGCGACGTCGGCGTCGAGTTGCTCCCAGTCGAGGCACGGGGGGGACTTCGCGAAGGTGCAGTGGCCGACAAACGGCAGGTTGAGGCGGCCGGACTCATACGAATTCTTTGACATGTTGTGTCTCCTGTCGAAGCTGAGGGGGTGTCAGAAGTTGTATTTCAGGCCGAGCACGATCGTGCCGCGGCCGAGGTTGCGGGAGTCGCCGGTCATGCCGGCGCCCGGGTTGTAGAAGGAGTGGTGCGCGTTGGTGGTCATCAGCGCGATGCTCGGCACGAGGCCGTTGAAGTCCTTCGAGAGCGTCAGCGCGACGTCCGCGTAGCTCGCATCGCTGGAGAAAGGGCCGCTGATGTACTGGTAGCCGACGTGCGGCACGAGGGTGTAACCGTCGCCGAGATCGAGCGTTGCGCTGAGCTCCGCGTACCAGCTCTTGCCGCTGTCGGGAATCGCGAGGAAGTTCTTGCTCACCGTGCGGCTGAACTTCAGTTTCGCGACACCGTAGCTGAGGCCGGCATAGAGCTCGGTGGTATCGGCGCCGGGGTGGAGGTTGTTGTCCGGAAAGATGTAGCGCAGGAAGCCGACATCGTATCCGAGCCCGTCCACCAGATCGCCGGCATAACCGCCGTACAGGTCGAGCTCGTAGTCGGCGTTGCCGCCGGGGATGTCCTTGATCCATTGCGTCGTCGACGCGAAAGCGCCGAGGTAGAGGCCGCCGTTCGTGTAGTCCGCGCCGGCCTGAGCGGCCGGATTGAAGCGGGACTGCGACAAGCCGCGGGCGCGGTACTCGCTGACGCCGGCGACATTCAGGATCAGATCGGCATGCGCCTGACCGGCGGCAAGAACGGCAGCAAAACCCAGTGCGCGGGCGATGATTCGGAGGTTCATGGGAAATTTCCTCGGATCTTGGGCGTAGTGATCCCCCCGGTGACGCTCTGGCCACCGTCGGGGTACGGCGATGAGTGGGATCAGCGGATGCGGATCAGCAGGCGACGCGGCGCATCGGATTTCGAGTGCGCTGCTGCGTCTCCCAGCCCTCGACGAGGCCGACCGGCGCATCGTCGGACGCGAGCATCCGGCTTCCTCGCACGAGATCGGCGGCGCGCTCGGCGACCATGATCGTCGGCGCGTTGAGGTTGCCATTCGGCTCGGTCGGGAAGACCGACGAGTCGATCACCCGCAGGCCCTCGACGCCGCGCACGCGCAACTGGGAATCGACGACGGCCATCTCGTCTTCGCCCATGCGGCAGGTGCCGCAGGGATGCATCGTCGACTCCATGTTCTCGCGCACGAAGGCGTCGATCTCGTCGTCGGTCCGAACATCCGGCCCCGGCGCGAGTTCCTCGCCGCGGTAGCGGTCCATCGCGGGCTGTCCGACGATCTCGCGCGTCAGACGCACGCAGCGGCGGAAGCCTTCGCGGTCGGCTTCGTGCTCCAGGTAATTGAAGCGGATTTCCGGATGCACGTAGGGATCAGCTGACGTGAGCTGGACATGGCCGCGGCTCTTCGGTTTGTTCGGCCCGGTCAGGACCATGAAACCGTGCCCCTTGATCGGCTTGTGCCCGTCGTAGCGCATCGCTGCCGGCAGGAAGTGGAACTGGATATCCGGCCAGCGCAGCCCGGGCGCGGAGCGGATGAAGCCGCCCGCCTCGAAGTGATTGCTCGCGCCCAGACCGTCGCGGAACATCAACCAGCGCGCACCGATCGCCGCCTTGCCCATGAGCCCCATCTTGCTGTTGAGCGTGATGGGTTCCTTGCATGCCCACTGGATATAGATCTCGCTGTGGTCCTGCAGGTTGGCCCCGACGCCGGGCAGGTCATGATGCACCGCGACGCCGGCACGCTGCAGCACCTCGCCGGGCCCGATGCCGGAGCGCTGCAACAGGTGCGGCGAACCGATGGGGCCGGCCGAGACCAGCACCTCGCGCCGAACGCGCACCGTCTGCACGCTGCCGTCGACCTCGTAACGCACGCCGACCGCGCGCTTGCCTTCCATGACGATCTCGCGCGTCATCGCATGCGTCACCACCTTCAGGTTCGGACGGCTCATTGCCGGACGCAGGTAGGCATTCGCGGTCGACCAGCGCACACCGTCCTTGACGGTCATGTGCATCGCGCCGAAGCCTTCCTGCATGTGGCCGTTGCAGTCCTCGGTCTTGATGTAGCCGGCCTGTGCGCCCGCCTCCACCCAGGCGCCATACAGCGGATTCACCATGTTGTTGCCGTTGTTGGTGTGCAGCGGCCCGGAGCCGCCGCGGTAATCGTCCCCGCCGAACTTGAAGTGCTCGGCACGCTTGAAGTACGGCAGGCAGTTGCGGTATCCCCAGCCTTCCGCCCCCAAGGATTCCCACTCGTCGAAATCGCAGGCATGGCCGCGGATGTACACCAATCCGTTGATCGACGAGGAGCCTCCCAGCACCTTGCCACGCGGGCAATGCAGGCGGCGGCCCTGCAGATGCGTCTCGGGCGCGGTCTCGTAGTGCCAGTTGTAGCGGCGGGTATTCATCGGCAGGGAGAACGCGCTGGGCATCTGGATGATGACGCTGCGGTCGCTGCCGCCGTATTCCAGCACCAGCACCGTGACGTTCGGATCCTCGGTCAGCCGGGCGGCCAGAACACAGCCAGCCGAGCCCGCGCCGACGACGACGTAGTCGAATTCATTCATGATCGTTTCCATTCAAGGGTCGTGAGGCGGCGCGCTTACCAACCTTCACCGGTGGTAAACCAGGGGGACGTCTTCTCGATATGCCGGATCACCCGCTCTTCCCTTTCGAGATCGAGCGTCAGGCAAGCGATGTAGTACGCCACGCCGGAAACGATCAAACCCACCAGCCATGCCATGTCGACGCTGCCGATCATCCTGGCGAGCGGGCCGACATACACTTCTTCGGTACCGTTGAAGATCGTGAAGAACGGAATCATCGCGACGAAGCCGATCACGTACGCGATCAGTCCGCGGCTGCCCCAATGCCCGTAGAGGTTGTCATCGGGCAGGAAGAAGTGCGGGATCGCATAACGCCCTTTGCGCACGAAGAAGTAGTCGGTCAGGTTGACCGCCGTCCAGGGCACCAGGAAATACAGCATCACCACGAGGTAGATGTTCAACACCGACAGGCCGGAGCCGGAGGTGTAGATACTCATTGCCACCCCTACCTGCAGGAACACCACCGCGAGGATTGCCCATACGCGAACCTTCACGGTCGGCGTGATCTTCCTGAACGAATCGATGCCTGTGATTGCCGTGAGCTTGGCGCTGTAGATGTTCATCGCGATCACCGGCAAGAAGGCGAGGATCGTGATGGCGACGACGACCGAGCCCAGTTGCGGAGCCACGTTCGCGCCGACGCTGTTGAGCGCCACCAGCACATCGGTCGCATGCAGGTGCTCGGCAAGCCAGCCGCCGACCGCGATCATCCACGCTCCCGAGATCGAGGCGCCCAGGAAGACGGCCGCGATCAGCTTGCCACTCGGCGTGTTCTTCGGCAGGTAGCGGGAATAGTCCGATACGTAAGGCGCATAGGCGATGTTGTAGCTGGCGCCGGCAGCGAATTGGGCGACGAACCCCGTCCAATCGAAACCCAGGGGAGGAGCGGCATCAGCGGCCTCCGCGACAGCGCCCGGTGCATCCTGGATCCATCCCATCACCACGGCGACCGTGACCAGCCCGTACAGCGGCAGCGACAGGTACAAGGACCATTTGAAGGTCTTGTGCATCCAGTCGTGGCCCATGATGGCGAGTAAGGTTGCCGGCACCGACACGGCGAGCGCCACCTGCATCGGCCCCCACTCGAACAGCGTGTTGAGCCCCTGCATCATCAACACGAGGTTCACGATGTTGAAACCGGCGAACACGAACAGCGTCGCGAACAGCACCAGCACGACACCCCGATACCCGAACTGTGCGCGCGACTGGATCATCTGCGGCAGACCGAGATGCGGCCCCTGCGAACCGTGGAACGCCATGAAGAGCGTGCCGAACATGATGCCCAGCGTGCCGGCGATCGTGGTCCACAGGGAACTCAGGCCTACGCTCGGCCCGACAAAGCCGATGGTCATCGTGAAGAACGTGAAATTGCCGACGAACCAGAACGGTCCCTGCGCGGACAGCTTGTCCGTTCGCTCATGGTCCGGGACAAAGTCGATCGAACGGCCTTCGACTTCCAGTCCGCCGCGATCCTGAGGCGTCGATTCTCTTTGCGAATCTGACTTCATTTGATGTCTCCTCTAACCTTCTTATAGTTTGGTTTTCATCTGTACGTCAGTGCATCGTCGGACCTCAAGGCAAGGTGATCCACACCGCCTTCGTCTCGGTGAGGAAGTCGAGCTGCTCCGGCCCGAGGTCGCGCCCGAATCCGGACTGCTTGAAGCCGCCGAAGGGCATCGCCGGGTCGAGGGTGCTGTGCGCGTTGACATAGACCGAACCGGCCTTCAGGCGCGGGATCAGGCGATGGACGCGGCCGAGGTCGTTCGAATAGATCGCGGCGGCCAGTCCAAAGGGCGAGTCGTTCGCCTCGGCAACCGCCACCTCGAGATCGTCGAAGGGAGCGGTCACCAGCACCGGCCCGAAGATCTCCTCGCGCACGACGCGCATGTCGCTGCGGGTATGGGCGAAGATCGTCGGCTCGACGTAGCAGCCATCCTGCGGCCGACCGCCGTAGGCAAGCTCTGCGCCCTCGGTGATCCCGGCGTCGATGTAGCTGGCGACGCGGCGTTTCTGCTGCATCGACACCAGCGGGCTGATGAAGCATTCCGGATCCAGCCCGGGCGCCATCTTCAGCGTGCGCGTGACTTCGATGAGCTCGTGCATGAAGGCGTCGTGAACGTCGCGCTGGACGTAGACTCGCGTGCCCGCGTCACACACCTGCCCGGAATTGAAGAACACGCCGTTCGCAACTGCGCGCGCCGCCGCCTGAAGGTCGGCATCCTCCAGCACCAGCACCGGCGACTTGCCTCCGAGCTCCAGCGTCAGTCGCTTGAGGGTGTCGAGGCCCGCCCGCCCGACTTCCTGCCCGACCGGGGTCGAACCGGTGAAGCTCAGCTTGTCGATGCCGGGATGGCGGCACATCGCAGCCCCAATGTCCCGGCCGGAGCCCGTGACGATGTTGATGACACCTGGAGGGAAGCCCGCCTCCTCGACGAGTTCGGCAAAACGCAGCGTCGACAGCGAAGTCAGCTCGGCCGGCTTGACGACGACGGTGCAACCGGCTGCCAGCGCCGCCGCGAGCTTCCAGGCCATCGTCTGCAGAGGGAAGTTCCAGGGCACGATCGCGCCGACGACGCCGACCGGCTCCTTGCGCGTGAAGGCGACGTATTCGCCCGGCAGCGCAGCCGGCTCGACGGTGCGGCCATGCAGCTTCGTGGCCCAGCCGGCGAAATAGCGGAAGGTGTCGATCGTGCCCTGAACGTCGACGTCACGCGCACTGGTGACCGACTTGCCCATGTCCACCGACTCGATCTCGGCAAGCTCCGTCGCGTTCGCCTCGATCAGGTCAGCGAGCTTGTGCAGCAGGCGTTCGCGCGCCAGCGGCTTCATCGTGCGCCAGGGGCCGGAGTCGAAGGCTGCGCGGGCGGCGGCGACAGCACGGTCCAGGTCCGCCACGGTGGCGAGCGGAATCCGAGTGATGCAGCCGAGCGTGGAGGGCTCGATCACGTCGGCGATGGCGCCGTCGCTCGCGGCCATCCACTCGCCGTTGATGTACATCTTCTGCGTCTTGCTCAGGAATCGTTGCGCGCCGGGTGAAACCTCGTAGCGCCGCAGATAGGCTTCGACGATGCTGTCCATGCGTTGTCTCCGTGATTGTGCGCACTCTGGTCGGTGCGCTAGGTTGGCCCGGGGGTCAGGCATGGACGGACTATATTTCCGGGCTTGTTTCGGAAAAATAGTCGCGACAAGATGTTCAAATCGGAACTTCCGATGCAATCCGGGGAGGTGAAATGAAGCAGCTCCACGACGTCGATCTGAAGCTGGTGAGGGTTTTTGTGGCGGTGGTTCGCCATGGGGGTTTTTCGGCTGCTCAGGCGGCGCTGAACGTGAGCCAGAGCACGATCAGCGAGCAGATGACGACGCTGGAAGCGCGCCTCGGGCTGACGCTATGCGAACGCGGACGGGGAGGCTTCCGCCTGACCGAGCACGGCCACGCGACTTACGAGGCGGCCCAGCGTCTGCTGCTCGCGGTGGAAAGCTTCTGCATGGACACGAGCGTCCTTGCGCAACGCATTTCCGGACGCCTGCAACTGGGCCTGATCGACAACACGGTGACGGACGAAGCTTCGCCGCTTCCGGCCGCATTGCAGCGCTTCCTCGCGCTCGGCCACGACGTGCAGATCGACATCTACATCGGCAGCCCGGCAGAACTCGAAGCGCGCGTGCTCGACGGCCGCCTGCACGTTGCCATCGGCCATTTCCCCTTGCAGGTGGCGGGGCTCGATTACACGCTGCTTTACGACGAAGCAGACGGCCTGTTCTGCGGCAAAGGGCATCCGCTCCATGCCGCAGAACAGGAGAGCGACGCACAGCAGGAATTGATCTCCGCCAGCCGCGTCGCTGCCCGCGCCTTCCTGCAGGAAAGAGATCTGCGCCTGCTCAACGCGCGCGTAGCGTCGGCAACCGTGGACAACGTCGAGGCGCAGGCGATACTGATCCTGTCGGGGGCCTATATCGGTTTTCTGCCCCTGCACTACGCGCAGCGCTGGGTCGATTCAGACCGCATGCGCCGACTGCGTCCGCAAAGCCTTGAGACGAGATGGCCATTTACGGTGGTGACCCGCCGGGGGATGGCGATGCCGGCCTTGCTGCGCGCCTTCATCGATGGGTTGCGGTTCGCAGGAACCGCAACCGGTTAGAAGTCACGGTATGCGCGGGGAGATCACGCGCCCCCAGGGACTTTTGCCCCCGGGGTTGCTCAGCGGCTGCCGAATACCAGCGCTGCGTTGGTGCCGCCGAAGCCGAACGAATTCGACAGGACGGTACGAATCGGGCGCACCTTCGCGAGGCCGGGCACGAGGTCCATGTCGCCGAATTCCGCCGGGGGCGCCGCGAGGTTCAGGGTCGGCGGGGCAAGCTGGTCGCGCAGCGCGAGGATCGACAGGATGGCTTCGACCGCACCGGCCGCGCCCAGCAGGTGCCCCATCGCAGATTTCGTCGACGACACCGACAGCCCATCCTCCGCGTGCCGGCCGAACACATCGCGGATCGCCCGCAGTTCGACCAGGTCGCCAAGCGGGGTCGATGTTGCGTGCGCGTTGACGTAGTCGACCTCGTCGGGAGCGAGGCCCGCCCAGGCGAGCGCCGCCCGCATCGCGCGCGCCGCGCCGTTGCCATCCTCGGGGGGCGCTGCGATGTGGTAGCCGTCGCCGGACAACCCGTAGCCGAGCACTTCGGCATGGATGCGCGCGCCGCGGGCACGCGCGTGCTCATAGTCTTCCAGCACCACGACGCCACTGCCCTCGCCCATCACGAAGCCGTCGCGCTCGGCGTCCCACGGGCGGGAAGCGTCGTGCGGGCGGTCGTTGAAGCCGGTCGACAGCGCACGGGCCGCGCAGAAGCCCGCGATGCCCAGCCGCGATACCGCGGCCTCGGTGCCACCGGCGACCATCACGTCCGCGTCGCCCAGCATGATCATGCGCGCCGCATCGCCGATGGCATGGGCGCCGCTGGCGCAGGCGGTCGCGACGCCATGCGTGGGCCCACGCAGGCCGTGACGGATCGCGATGTGGCCGGCGGCAAGATTGATGAGCGTCGAGGGAATGAAGAACGGCGAGATGCGCCGCACCCCTTGTTCGCGCAGCGTCACCGCCCCGTCGGAAAGCGCCGGCAGGCCGCCGATGCCGGAGCCGATCAGCACGCCCGTACGTTCGCGCGCGTCCTGCGTCTCAGGTTGCCAACCCGCGTTGTGCAGCGCCTGATCGGCTGCACACAGCGCGTACATCGCGAAGAGGTCCATCTTGCGCTGGTCCTTGACCGGCACCCATTCGTCGGCACTAAACCCGCCGTCGGCGCAGCTGCCCTGCGGCACCAGACCGGCGATCTTCGATGGCAGGTCGGATACGTCGAAGCGGTCAATCCCGCCGATACCCGACGCTCCCGACAGCAGCCGCGACCAGGTCTTTTCGACCCCCACGCCAAGCGGCGTCACCAGCCCCATTCCGGTCACCACCACGCGCCGCAACACCCTCGGACCGGCTCCCGCGTTCGCCATCTGCTTTACCCTTGCGTATGAGTTTGCTACGAAGGGGCCGCGCCACCCCGCGGCCCCTTCCCGTCGCTCGCGGCGCCGGGATCAGCCCTTCATCGAATAGAGGTAATCGACGCAGCGATCGACCGACTCGACGTCCGCGAACTTGGCGTCGATGTCGAACAGGTTCCATTCGACGGCGCCCGGCACGCGGTCACCGATGCACTCGCGCACGGCGATCGTACGGAAGCCTTCGGCAAGGCCGTCGCACAGCGTCGTGCGCACGCAGGCCGAAGCGGTCACGCCGGTCACGAGGATGGTGTCGACACCGGCGGCGCGCAGGAAGCCCGCGAGGTAGGTGCCATGGAAGGAGCTCGCGCGCTTCTTGATCAGCACCTGCTCGCCCGCGATCGGCGCGATGCGCGAGTCGATCGCCCAGATGTTCTCGTCTTCCTGATTGACGACGTCGACCGGGATCTTGTTGTGCCACAGGCCCATGTCGGTGTGCGGATTCTTGCGGTCGGTGACCTGATAGCAGGTCGTCACGTGGATCACCGGGTGGTTGTTCTCGCGGCAGGCCTTCAGCAGGCGCTGCACGCCGGGGATGATCTCGTCGTCGATCTTCTCGCAGGTGAAGGGGTTGCCGGGACGGGTCCAGGCGTTGGCCAGGTCGACGTTGATCAGTGCCGGCTTTTTGCCGAAACCCACACGGCGCTGGAAGCCGCGCTCCTGATACAGCTTGGTGGCTTGGGCAAAGGCTTGCTTGAGCATCGCGTTCAGTTCGTTATCCATTTGAGCTTCATCTCCAGTCGGTGTCTATCGTTTCGGTTGCGACAAAGATGTCTTTGTCTGGAGAAATACTAGCGGATACTATTGACTCGTCTATTTACAATTAATCGCCTATTATTGCGTTTCATGAAAGCACATTCGAGCAACCCACCCGGAGCAATCCCCCCATGCGCTTCGAACTTCGCCACATGCGGGCCTTTGTCGCGGTCGCCGAAGAGCTGCAGTTCCGCCCCGCGGCCGAGCGGCTGTACATGACGCAATCAGCGCTCACGCGCACCATCCAGCACCTCGAGGAAGCGGTCGGCGCGGAGCTGCTGTCACGGACCACGCGCGTCGTGCAGCTCACCGAGGCCGGGCGCACCTTCCTCTACGAATGCCGGCTCGCGCTCGGTCACATCGAGAAGGCGTCGCTCCTTGCGCAGGCCGCGGCCGACGGCAAGGTGGGCTACCTGCGCATCGCCTACATGGATTTCGCGATCAACGGCAAACTGCCCGCGATCATCGAAAAATTCCTGAGGACGCATCCCGGCATCAAGGTCGAGCTGTTCCACATCCCCAGCTCGAAGCAGAAGGAGGCGCTGCTCGAGTCGCGCATCGACATCGGTTTCCTGATTGGGCCATTCGAGTCTCCGACGATCAGCCAGCTCGCGGTCACACGCGAGGAGTTGGTCGTGCTGCTGCCGGAGGCCCATCCGCTCGCCGAGAAACCCGCGATCTCGATCCGGGACCTCGTGAACGAGAAATTCATCCTCGGCTCGAAGGATTCCTGGGAGGCCTTTCGGGCGCATTTCTTCGCGCTCTGCCACGCCGCGAACTTCTCGCCGGTGGTCGCGCAGGAAGCTTCGACGAGCGACGGCATCTTCGGCCTCGTCGCGGCCAATATCGGCGTCGCGCTATACACGCGTTGTGCCGAGAACATCCAGCGCAAGGGATTGGTGATCCGCCCGCTGGTGGGGCGGCAAAAGACGCTGGAAACCCTCGCGTGCTGGCGCAAGGACATCCTGACGCCGACGGTCGAGCGCTTCGCGCAGTTCCTGCACGACAACGCCGACGAGTTCGGCATCGCGCAGGAAGCCTGAGCGGAAACGGAACTGCACCGGGGCGGCCGACGTCGCCCCGGTGCAGTGGTTGATCACGCTACCCCGGCTAGAACTTCACGACCATCATGATGTTCGGAAAGCTCTCGTTGAGCCCTTCAATGCCGTACTTGTTGCGCCAGTACTGGTACTCGGTCCCGACGTAGATCGCATCGCGACGTCCCGACACCAGCTGGCCCAGATCAAACCGCAGCTGCGGCTGGCACAGCGTCTGATTGACGGTGCCCTGCCCGCGCGCACCGATGAAGTCGCAGAAGCCCTCGAAGCTCCACTGCGTGCCGCCGATGCTGAACGGCAGGCGCCACACCGGGGTCACCTGATAGCTGTTGCGATAATGGGTCTGCACGCCGTTGAACTGCGAGCGGTCGTCGTAGGCGAGCAGATCGACGTTCAAGTAGCTGAAGCCGGGCACGGTGAAATCGAGCGTCACGCCGTACAGCAGGATGCGCGTGCCCGCACCGCCGGTTGTCGCGCCGGCGTTGACGCCGGCGGTCAGGCTGACGTCCTTCAGCACGCTGCCGCCGAAAGTCGCGCCGGTGGTCTTGCCGAGGCTCAGGTAATGGTAGTACTCCCCGTAGATGTCGTTCGCACGCGGCGCGTTCTTCGTCCCCCAGTAGGAATCGATGAAGAAGTAGTTGCGTCCGTAGGCATAGCCGCTCACGTGTTGCAGCGTGATCGTCGTCTTCGTGACTTCGTCGTGAATGCCCGGATCGCGGAAGCGGGTGCCGTTGAGCACCTGCACGTCCGTCTCGCTCCACTCCGAGGCCACGGCGGAACCGAGATGACCTGCGATGACAAACGCAAGAATTCCGCCAATGACGGCTCCGACGCGACGAAGTCCGATCTTCCCTGAAAGCTGTTTCATGTCACATGTCCCTAGTGTGATTCAGTGATGTTGTAGTTATCTGCTTGTGTTACTGCCAATGCGCCACGGCGCCCCCGGTCAAACCCTCTCGACCGCGAGGCCACGGCTCAACCCGGCGGTCTCCGGGGCCATCAACAGCCGGTAAGTCCCCATGGACAGGAACAGCCCCACGAACCACGCGTAGTTGTAGAGCTCCGTGAAGAACCCCGGGACATCGGCAAATGCCACGGGAAAAGCGGCGTGGAGGAATCCCGGCAGGTTTGGCAGGACGCCGATGGCGAATGCGATCAGCGCCGACACGTTCCAGCCGTTCCGGTACGCGTACCGCCCGTTCAAGTCGAAGAGATCGTCGACATCGAGCCGCGTGCGGCGGATCAGCCAGTAGTCGGCCAGCATGATTCCCAGCACCGGCCCGAGCAGCGCGCCGTAGCCGATGAGCCAGGTGAAGATGTAGCCCTGGGTGGATTCAGCGAGTTTCCACGGCATGATCACGATGCCGATGACCGCCGTGATGTAGCCGCCCCGAGCAAAGTTGATGTGCCGGGGAAAGATGGCGGCGAAGTCATAGGCCGGTGCGACGGTATTGGCCGCGAGGTTCACGCACAGGGTATCGAGGGTGATGATCGCCAGGCCGATGGCCACCGCGATGCCTTCCATCCGGCTCGCCAGATCGACGGGATCCCAGATCGCCTTGCCGTAGATGACGACGGTGGCCGAGGTCACGGCGACGCCGACGAAGGCCAGCAAGGCCATCGGGATCGGCAGGCCGACCGCCTGACCCACGTAGTGCTCGCGCTGGGATGCGGAAAAGCGCGTGAAGTCGGGGATGTTCATCGCCAGCGTCGACCAGAACCCCGCCATCGCCGTGAGCGAGGGCCAGAATACCGCCCAGAACTGACCCGCCTTCGGGCCGCCGGGAGCGAATTGGGACGGCGCCGTGAACATCTGGCCGAAGCCGTCGGCCTTGTCGTAGGCCCACCACAGCAGCGCGAGCACGATCACGACCTTGAGGGGAGCGGTGAAGGTCTCGATCTTCCTCACCGACTCCGGCCCCCGCGCGATGAAGTAAAGATGCAGCGCCCAGAAGATGAAGAAGCACGTCAATTGCCCCGCGTTGACGCCGGCCCACGCCATCTTCGGCCCGTCGAGCGCCCCGCCGCTCAGGAGATTGCCGATCGCATAGATGGCGCTCCCCCCCACCCAGCACTGGATGCCGAACCAGCCGCAGGCGACGAGCGCCCGCAGCAGGGCCGGCAGCTTGTTGCCCTGCACGCCGAAGGACGATCGCACCAGCACGGCGAAAGGCACGCCATAGCGGGCGCCGGGATGACCGATCAACAGCATCGGCACCAGCACGATGGCATTGCCGGCGAACACGATCGTGACCGCCTGCATCGCCGACATGCCCTGGTCCATCAGCCCCGCCGCCAGCATGTAGCAAGGGATACACATGACCATGCCGATCCACAGGGCGGCGTAATCCTGCCAGCGCCAGGTCCTGTGAGCCGGGTCGGTCGGCGCGAGATCCTCGTTCCAGATCTCGGACTGGGTGTTGTTGTTCATGACGCAACTCCTCCTCGATGACTCGATATTTGTTGGAATGACGAACAAAGGCCTGGGGGCCTGCGCCGGAACACGCGCGCACGCCTCCCCACCCGGCCTTGCGGCCGGGTGTGATGGAGCTACTGACTAAAGGGAGGGAACTGCCGCGCCTGTCAGGCCGGTGCGGTCACGGACGCTTGCGGGGAAACAAGCATCTGCCGCTCCAGGCGGAGCAGCGTGCGGTGGGACTGGGTGGCCGCCGCGTCGAGGACGAGGTCTTCCGAAATGATCACGCCATAGACTTTGCGGGCGTGCTCGAGGGTGCAGAAGTCGTCCATCACGTCTTCCAGCACCTGGCGGGCCGGACGATCGAGCGGGTCGCCGTAGCCGCCGCCGCAGGGCGCGTAGTACGACATGCCGCCGCCTGCCGCCACGCGCAGGTTCGAAAACTTCGCGTAGGTGTCGTACTTCGTACCGTTTGCGTGGAAGATCTCGACCCGGCCTGCGACGCCGTCGGTGCCGCCGAATGCGCCCCAAGGCACGTCGTGATGGCGCTCGGACTCGTGCGTGATCGCGCCGTCGGTGAGCAGGCGCTGCGTCTTGACGACCCCGATGCCGCCACGGAACTGCCCGGCCCCGGGCACCACGTCGTCGCGCAGTTCATAGCGGTCGCACACCATCGGCAGGTGCATGCCGAGGTCCTCGATCGGGTTGTTGCGCGTGTTGGCCATCAGGTTGTCGATCGAGTCCGGACCGTCGGAATGCGGCCGGCCGCCGTAGGCGCCCTCATTGACTTCGAGGAACACCCAGTAGTCGCCGTCGGGCTTGATGCCCGAGTAGGCCGCGAAGGACAACGTCGCCGAGTTGCCCGCGGTGACGCGCTGCGGGATCACCGGCGAGAGTGCCTTGATGATGAGGTCGATCATGCGGTTGCACTGCGTGAAGCGCGCTTCGGCCGCCGCCGGATAGATCGGGTTGAAGATCGACCCTTTCGGCGCCGTGACCTTGATCGGGCGGAAGGAACCCTCGTTGGGCGGCAGCTTCACTTCCATCAGCGCGGTGTCGGTCAGCATCGCGCGGAAGGCGCAGTAGCAGGCCGGCTTCGTCGAACCCTCGAAAGGCACGTTGAAACCGGTCGGCACCTGGTCCGCCGAGCCGGTGAGATCGACCTCGACGCTGTCGCCGGTGACGCGCACGCAGACCTTGATCGGCAGACGCTTGTCGCGGTTCGCGCCGTCGTCGTCGAGATAGCCCTCGGCGAAGTACTCGCCGTCGGGAATTTCCGCGATCCGGGCGCGCATCATCGACTCGGTGTAGTCCATCAGCTGGTTGGCCGCGCCGAACACCGTCTCCTTGCCGTAGGTGTCGAGGAGCTCCTGCATGCGCTGCGCGCCGAGCATCGCCGACGCGATCTGCGCGTCGATGTCGTCCTTGGTCTGCTTCGCGGTGCGGCTGTTGTGGCTGATGTACTGCCACAGGCCCTCGTTGCGCTTGCCGCCCTCGTAGAGCTTGATGCCGGCGAAGAGCATGCCCTCGGCGAAGACGTCCGGAATGTCGATGATGAGGCCCGGGGTCGCCGCGCCGATGTCGACGTGGTGGGCGGTGTTCGCCGCAAAGGCGACGAGCTCGCCGCGCCAGAATACCGGCACGACGATGCACAGGTCGGGACTGTGGCTCGATCCGTAATAGGGGTGGTTGTGGATGACGACGTCGCCCTCGTTCCACACGCCGCCCTGCAGGCATTGGTTGATGCCCCGCAGGTAGGCCGGGATCGAGCCGATGTGCAGCGGCGAGCCTTCGGATTCGGTCAGCGTGTTGAACTGCAGGTCGAAGAGGCCCGCGCCGATGTCCTGCGACTCGCGGATGATCGACGAGAAGGACATGCGATACAGGACGTGGCCCATCTCCTCGGCGATGGTGTGCAACGCGCCGCTGATGACCTGCAGGGTGATCGGATCGACCTTGGTGCTGGACGGATTCATCTGGTTCTCCTTAGACGCGCTGCGCATTGATGTGGATGTTGCCCTTGGCCGACACCTTGGCCACGTAGCCCGGGGGCACCAGCGTCGTCGAATCGTGCTGGACGATGATCGCGGGACCGGAAAGCTGGTGACCCGCTTTCAGCTTCTTGCGGTCGTAGCGCGGCGTCGCGTAAGTTTTCCTGTCATCGAAGATCGTCGGCCGCTCGTACATCAGGGCCGCATCGAGGCTGCTCCCCGCGGCATCCTCCAGCGCCGGCCACGCGAGCGGGCGCGTGCGGGCGATGCCGATGATGCGGATCGTCACGATCTCGACATCCACGTCATCGAAGGCCCAGCCGTAATCCCGCTTGTGCTGCGCCTGGAAGCTCGCCTTGACCGCGGCGAGCTTCTCCCCGTCTAGCCGGCCGTCGGGGATATCCGCGCGCAGCTCGAAACCCTGCCCGTGGTAACGGCACTCGGCGATGCGCACGAAGTGCTGGTTGTCGGCGGGTACGCCGTCATCCTCGAGGCGCTCGCGGCACAGCGCAGTCAGGTCGTCGATCACGCAGTTCAGCTTGTCGAGCGCGGGCTGCTCCACGTTCTTCAACACGGTCGGAACAGAGCGCATGAACTCGTATTGCATGTCGGTGACGAGCAGCCCGATCGCGGCGGTGATGCCAGGAGCCGGCGGCACGATCACCTCGCGCGCCGACACGGCCTCCGCGAGTGCCACGCCATTGAGCGGACCGGCGCCGCCGAAGGGCGCGAGCGCGAACTTGCGTGGGTCGTAACCCTTCGCGACCGAATTCGCGCGGATCGCGAGCGACATGTTGGAGTTGAGGATGCGGATGATGCCCAGCGCGGCCTCTTCGACAGTGAGCCCGAGGGGCTCTGCGACCTTCGTGCGGATCGCTTCACGTGCGAGCTCGGCGTCGATCTGGATGCCGCCGCCGAGGAAATGGTCCGGGTCGAGACGCCCGAGCACGACCTGCGCATCGGTCACCGTCGGCTCCGTGCCGCCCTTGCCGTAGCAGGCCGGCCCGGGATCGGCACCCGCCGAACGCGGCCCGACGCGGAAGGCGCCGCCTTCGTCGATGTACGCGATCGAGCCGCCGCCCGCGCCCATCGTCGCGAGGTCGATCATCGGCGCGAGGATCGGATACGCACCCACGTAGGTATCGCGCGGGTTCATGATCTTGACCTTGCCGTCGGGGATCGTGCTGAAGTCCGCCGACGTGCCGCCGATATCGACAGTGATGATGTTCTTCTCGTCAGACAGCGCGCCGGCCCAGCGTCCGCCCATCACGCCCCCGGCAAGCCCCGACATCAGGATCGAGACCGCCTCCTTCGAACACTTCTCGACTGTGGACACGCCGCCGTTCGACTGCATGATCCGCAGGTGCGCCTTGATGCCTGCATCGAGGAGTTTCTGTTCGAGGTTCTTCAGGTAATGCGAGGTCTTCGGGCCGACATAGGCATTCATCGCCGTCGTCGAGAAGCGCTCGTACTCGCGGATGACGTTCGCGACTTCGGACGAGCACGACACGTACGCGTCGGGCAGCACCTCCTGGATGATCTCCTTGGCCCGGCGCTCGTGGGTATCGTTGAGGAAGGAATAGAGGAAGCAGACGATCACGGACTTGATGCCGCGCGCCTTGAAGAGCTCGGCCGCGGCGCGCACTTCGTCCTCGGCCAGCGCCTGGGTCACCTCGCCGTGCGGCGGCATGACGCGTTCACTGATCGCGATGCGGTTGCGGCGCTTCACGAGCGGCCGCGACTGCCAGGGCACGTCGAACTGCAGCGAGAAGTTCTCCGGCCGCTTGTGCCGGCCGATGTGCAGGATGTCGCGGAAACCGCGCGTCGTCAGCATGCCGACTTCCGCGCCGTTGTGCTCGATCGTGATGTTGGTCGCGACCGTCGTGCCATGGACGATCATGCGCACGTCGCTGGGATAGATGCCGCCGATGCGGCAGATCTCCAGGATGCCGCGTAGCACGCCCTCGGACTGATCCCAGGGCGTGCTCGGCACCTTGTGAACATAGACGCGATTGGCGCCCCGGTTCTCGCCTTCGATCTCGAGAACGAGGTCGGTGAAAGTACCCCCGACATCCACTCCGATTCTTGCCATAACTGTCTCCTTCATTCCTTGGTTATTGCGTTTTCGTCTCACCCAGGGGTGGTGGGCTACCGCTTTCCAGATGACTCCCCGTGCTGCAATGGGTGGATTGATAGGGAATCGCGGCTTGAGCTGGATACTAGGCGCCAGATTCTTGTCGGTCTATTGAGTGTTTTCTGGCGACTATTACCATGCTGATCAATAGTCTATTTCGCAATGCAGTACGCAGCCGCGCCAGCATTTATCCAGGCGGGATGCTGCGTGTCCCCGGAGGGGGACGCTCTGGCGCGATGGGATTGGCGGATGGGGGAAGCGACGTCGAACCGGCTGACGTCAACGAGGGCGCGAGCGACAGTGCTGCGGTGCGGAAATTGTTCCGCCAAACGGAAGCGGAAGAGCGAGCGCGAACAGCGACAGCAGCGATTCGGAGGCTGTATTCGGATGCCCGAACCGGTGAAAGCCCTTCGCGTCTCCAGGCCGGAAGAGGCGTTCCGCCGTCGGCCCCACCCGACGCGCCGCGGGCGTCAGGCCGCGCGGCGGCCAGCCGCCATCACCCCACGATCGCGATGCTTGGGGTGCTGACCCCGGGGTGAGTTACGAAGCGGTCGAACCGACCGCCAGACCTCACGAATTCGTGCGGCATCGTTGAGGCTGAAGAAATGCAATCCCGACGCCCCGAGCGACAACAGCCGCTCGTACGAGCGGCTCATGATCTCGATGCCGAAGGCTCGAATCGATGCCCTGTCGCCGAAGGCCGCGAGTGCGCCACGGGCTTACAAGGGCACGACGGCGATCATCCAGCCACGCTGTCGAAGGCCTTGCCGTCACGCACCTTCGCGTACATCAGCGCGATCAGCGCCACCACGGCAGCGGCGACGAGGTACCACGCGGGGGCGAAAGCATTGCCGGTCTGCTTGATCAGCCAGGTGCACATGAAGGGCGCGGTGCCGCCGAAGATCGTGTTCGCGAGATTGAAGCTGAAGGCGAAGCCGCTGTAGCGGATGCGCGTCGGGAACATCTCGGCGAGGAAGCACGCGAGCGTGCCGTCGTTCATCGCGAGCAGTGCGCCGAAGGCGATCTGCACGCCCACGAGGGTCATGAACTCGGCCCCGGGCAGCAGCTTGAAGAGCGGCACGCTGGCACCGATGAAGACCAGGGAGGCGACCACGAGCATCGCCTTGCGGCCGACGCGGTCCGACAGCGAACCCATCGCGAAGATGAAACCGATGTAGGTCACGAGCGAGATCGTCGCGGCCAGGAAGGAACTCGACTCCGACAGGCCCTGCTCGGTGCTCAGGTAGGTCGGCATGTACGACAGCAGCACGTAGAAGCCGACCGCATTCAGGCACGCGACCCCCAGCGAGACCAGCACCGCGCGGCGATGAGGGCCGAGCAGCTGGCTGATCGGCGCGGCCTCGTGCGCGTGATGAGTCGTCGATTCCATCTTGCGGAACGCCGGCGTGTCCTCCAGGTTGTTGCGGATGTAGCGCCCGATCAGGCCGAAGGGCGCGGCGAGGAGGAAGGGCAGACGCCAGCCCCAGTCGTGCAGTTGCTCGGCAGTGAGCCACGAATGCATCCCCGCGACCAGCAGCGACCCGAAGAGGAGGCCCGCCGCGGTACTCGCCGGCACGAGGCTCGTGTAGAAGCCGCGGTGCTCGGGCGGCGCATATTCGGCGATGAAGGCCGATGCGCCTGCATACTCGCCCGACGCGGAAAAGCCCTGGACCATCCGCACGAGGAGCAGCAGGACGGGCGCCCAGATGCCGGCGGTGTCATAGCCCGGCAGGAAGGCGATGGCGACGGTCGATGCGGACATGATCAGGATCGAAAGCGACAGCGCCTCCCGGCGCCCGACGCGGTCCCCGATGTGGCCCCAGATGATGCCCCCGATGGGGCGGATGAAGAACGAGATCGCGAACACCGCGAACGTCGACATCAGCGCGGTCGTCTTGTCTTCCGACGGGAAGAACACCGACGCGATGATTGTGGCGAGATAGCCGTAGGCCGCATAGTCGAACCATTCGACGAAGTTGCCGATGAAGCTGCCGGCGGCGGCGCGGCGTAGGACTCGTTGTTCCTCAGATGTGTTGGTGTACGGTACTTGCAGCGTCGCTTCTTGCGTTGCCATGGATGTCTCCTCCGGTATTCGACCGTTGCCGTTTCGCTTCGGCACGGCCGGTCTCCTCGAATATTTGTTTTGGTCCCCGAAGCGGGGATAGAGTCGGCGCGGCCCTCTTACCGCGCCGGAAGTTCAGTGGTGGAAAAAGTGCGCGGCAGCGGCAGGCCACGAGGCGACGACCGAGTCCCCGGGCTGCACACCGAGCGCGTCATAGGTCCGCTCCGGCAGGATGACCTTGAGGTCGTCGTCGATCCCCGGTACATCGAGGAACAGCGTGACCATGTTTCCGACGAACTTGTGGCTCAGGAAACGCGCCCGCACATGGTTCTCGTGCTGCGGCGCGTCGCCGATGGCGATATGGTCGGCATTGACGTAGAAATCCGCCTGGGCCCCGTTCGATGCGGCAAAGCCGCCACGCGACACCGTCATGCCGCCGGTGGGCGTATTCAGGCGAATCGACTGGTCGCCGGTTTCGGCCACGCTGCCGCGCAGGATCGTCACGTTGCCGATGAACTCGGCGACGAAACGGTTGGACGGATGGCGATAGATCGTCTGCGGCGAACCGATCTGCTCGACCTTGCCGCGGCTCATGATCACGACACGGTCGGCCATCGAGAAGGCTTCGGTCTGGCTGTGCGTGACATACACGAAGGTGATGCCCAGTTCGCGCTGCAGCGAGCGCAGCAAGGCCTGCATGCGTACGCTCAGATGCGCGTCCAGTGCGCTCAGCGGTTCGTCGAGCAGCAGGACCTTCGGCTCGGTGACCAAGGCGCGCGCAAGGGCGACCCGCTGCCGTTGCCCGCCGGAGAGCTGCGTCACGTTCCGGCTCGCGAACTCGCTGAGTTCCAGCTTCTGGAGCCAAGCCAGCGAACGGCGGTCGCGCTCGGCCTTCGCCACGCCACGCATCTTCAGGCCGAAGCCGACGTTGTCGAGCACGCTCAGGAAGGGAAACAGCGCGAGGCTCTGCCACACCAGCGGGAGCTCCCTTCGCCACGGAGGCAACCCCTTCTGCGAGCGCCCCTCAAGGCGGATCTCGCCCGTCGACGGCTCCTCGAGCCCTGCCAGCATGCGCAGCATCGTCGTCTTGCCGCAGCCGCTCGACCCCATGATCGCCAGGAACTCCCCTTCGCGAATGCTGAACGAGGTCTCCGTCACCGCGGTGTAGTCGCCGAATCTCTTCGATACGCGATCGATCTCTACCAGTGCTTCACTCATGATGAGCCTCACAAAGACAATCCGTTGTTGGAAGCGAGGGCCGCCGCCGGCTGTTCGGGGCCGTTGTCGGCGGCAGCGCGCTTCGCCTTTCCGATGCCGGAAAACCCCATGCCGATCGCGACGAGCAGGATCGAGGAGCTGAACACCGCCGTGCCGATCGCGTTGATCACCGGACTTACCTGCCCTTGCAGGAACACCAGCACGCGCACCGGCACCGTCTCGTTCAGGCCGGACACGAACCACGCGACCGCGAACTCGTCGAAGGACACCGCAGCCGTGATCAGGAAGGCCGCGAACAGGCTCTGCTTGCAGAACGGGATCACGACATGCCACAGCGTCTGCGTCGGGGAGGCGCGCAGGTTCCATGAGGCCTCTTCGAGCGCGCCGTCCATCTGTGCGAGACGCAGGCGGATCATCGCCATCGCGAACGGCAGCGCGATCACGACGTGGCTGATCAGCACCGCACCGATCTCCCCGGCAAGATTGATCCGCGAGAGGTACGACAGCATGCCCAGGCCCATAATCACCGCCGGGATCGTCGGCGGCAGCAGCATCAGCAGGCTGAACAGCGACTTCCCGCGGAAATTGAAGCGGAAGTCGCAGTAGGCCGCGCAGAAGCCCAGCACCGTCGATAGCAGCGCGACGGGCACCGACACCATCACGCTACGCTGGAAGGCCTCGATGACCGATGGATCGCTGAAGGTTCCGCCGTACCACTCGGTCGTGAAGCCCTGCAGCGGCAGCGACGGAAAGCGGTCGGCATTGAAGGAAAAGACCAGGCTGGCGGCGATCGGCGCCAGGATGAACAGGAAGGTATAGGCGGTGTAGGTCCAGCCGAACCAGCGGGCAATTCGTAGCATCACTTCCGCCTCCCGTAAGCCAGTCGGACCGCGGCGAGGGATGTCGCGACCAGGGTCAGGATCATCACGACCGCGACGACCGCCGCGCGCGGCCACTGCTGGCCGGACTTGGTGGTGTCGATGATCAGGTTGCTCAGCGTGGGAGGGGCTCCGCCGCCGAGGTATGTCGGCGCGACGAAATCGCCGAACGCGAGGATGAACGCGAACAGCGCGCCCACGACGAGCGAAGGCTTGCCGAGCGGGATGATCACGCCGAAGAGCGTCCGGACCGGGCCCGCGCGCAGGTTGTGGGCCGCCTCGATCAGGCTGCGGTCGATCTGCGCCAGTCCCATCGTCTGCACCAGCGTCACCAGCGGCAGCGCGAGCGTCACGTACCCGACGAGCGAACCGAAATCGGTGTTGAGCATCGGCAAGGGGGCGACCCCGACCAGCCCCAGCAGCGCGTTGACGATGCCGTTGTCGGACAGGAAGGCCTGCCACGAATACACGCGGACGAGGTAACTCGTGAAGAACGGCACCACCAGGAACATCAGCGCGAGCTTGCGCGTACGCTCCGACACCGTGAACGCCAGACTGCAGGCGGCGGGAAAGGAACAGCAGGTCGTGACGACCGCCGCCCCGAGCGCCAATGTCCAGGTATGTCCGTAGGCCGACCAGAACGAACTGCGGCTCAGCATGAAGTCCCAGTTTTTGAACGTCATGTCCGGTTCCAACCGGAAATTGACGACGCTCCAGAACGAGATGACGAGGAGAAAAAGGAGCGGTAGCAGGAAAAACGCCAGCTGCCACAGCAGGGGTGGCAGCAGCAAAGGCCACCGCCGATGACTGGTGTGCGACATGGTGAGGACTCCGGGAGTCACCCCGGGC
Organism: Azoarcus sp. KH32C; assembly: GCF_000349945.1. Classification (NCBI taxonomy): domain Bacteria; kingdom Pseudomonadati; phylum Pseudomonadota; class Betaproteobacteria; order Rhodocyclales; family Zoogloeaceae; genus Azoarcus; species Azoarcus sp. KH32C. The sequence continues at coordinate 41,930 of NC_020548.1, forward strand.
AGACGCAAACGCCTGCCCGGTGAAGGGCAAGGCTCAGGCTTTTTCCTTGTACTCGGACCAGAAGTCGTTCCAGTCCTCGATACGCTGCTGCACCGGCAACTGCCGGAAGGTGATCTTCCCGGAGCGGATGTCGTCCATCACGCTATGCCCCTGCAGCACCATGCCCTGCCGCCGCGCTTCCGCGGGATCGCTCTGCGCCAGCAGTTCCCAGCCCTTGCGGTTGGGAATCAGCGCCGGATAGGCCGCCATCTTCGCCGACTTCACCTGCCCCTGTGCCGACGTGATGTACTGGATGAAGGCATTCGCGAGATCGCGGTTGCGCGTGCCCTTGCCGATCGACAGTGATTCGGTCCATTGCAGACCGCCCTCGTCCGGTACCACCGAACTCACTTTGGCGCCGGCGCGCGCCAGCGTGCCGGTGATCCAGTCGCCAATGCCGCACGCTAGGTGGAGTTGGCCGTTTTTGAGGCCGCTGAAGGTGCCGCCGTAATCGAAGAAGCCCGCGACCTGCGGACGCAGCGACTTCAGCACGGTTTTCAGCTTCGCGAACTGATCCGCCTCGAGCTTGTAGGGCGCCTTGTGGCCGGCGTAGAGGCTGACCTCCCCCATGTTCGGCAGATACCAGTCGAAATGTCCGACCTTGCCCTTGTAGGCCGGATCCCAGTACACCTTGAACGAACGCGCCTTGCTTTCCGGCACCGCGTCGGTGTTGTAGGCGACTCCCAGGAATCCGAAGCGGACCATCACCGCATACAGGTCGTTGCCGTCCCAGTGCCCCGGAAACTTCTGGAACTCGGGGAAATAGTCGTCGAACGTATAGTCTTTTGCATCGAGGCGCTCGAGATAGCCCGCCTTGCGCAGCTGCGGCACGTACTCCGCATCGGACAGGATCAGGTCGTAGGTGCCGGCCGGCGACTGCGAGATCAGCGCGAGCATGTTGTCGCCGCCGGTGTAGTACTTCGGCTTCACCTTGACGTTGTGCTTGGCTTCGAACTCCGCGACGACGTCCGGCTCGGCATGGCCGTACCACGCCAGCATCGTCAGGGTGCGCGGCTGGCCGGCCGCGGTTTGCGCGCTACTCGGTACGGAAACCAATGACAGCGGCAACGCGCTGCCCACTGCCAGGGCGCTTCCACCTTGCAGCAACCGACGGCGGACTGGGGACTGCAGGGTCTTGTCTTCGTCTTTCATGGCGATCTCCTTTGGTACGAGCGGCTCGGACGGCCGCCCGGAGGAAACTCAGAAGTTCCAACGCACCTGCAGCGTCGGCGTGGTGCGCGAGTACGTACCGCCGCCTTCGCCGGCCGTCTTCTTGTACGTCGCGTACTCGTGCCGGTAGCCGATGTCGAAGTGCTTGTTGAGCTTCAGCCAGAGGTCGGGCTGAACGAAGACCGTGGTGTCGCGATCACGGTTGTTGAAGTTGACCAGCAGCAGCGGCGACCAGGTGAACTTGAGCCCGCCGACCTCGAACGGCAGCATCGCGAATGTGCGCCAGAACAGGGTCTGAATGGTCTTTCCCTCGTCGCCGGTGAAGCGCGCGCTGCGCGCGTAGAAATCGGTTTCGAAGAAGCTGAAGCCGGGCACCTTCAGATCGAAGGCAACGCCGAAGTTGTTCGCGTGGAAGTTCGCATAGGAACCGCGCTCCAGGCGCGCCGCAAGATTGACGTCCTCAATGAAGCCGAACGAGAGCTTCGCGCCGGTCATCTTTGACAGGCTCAGACGCGGATTCCACACGGCGAAGTATTGGTCCTTGGTCTGCTCACCGAACGAGCCCGCGCCAAACCCGAAGAAGGTGCCGACTTCCTTGCCGTGATACGTGTCGACAAAGAAATAGTTGTCGCCGTATTCGTGGACTCCGAAATGCTCGAGACGCACCGTGGTCAGCTTCTCGTCCGCAGTGCCGGTGCCGAAGACCGGGTCGAACTTGGATTGCGTCGTGTAGCCCACGGTCACATTTGTGTTCTGCCAGCTTTCCGTCGCGAAGGCACTTTGGCTGCCCGCCATCCCGAATGCAACACAGCAACTGGCAATCACGGAGGTGCCAGATTTCCGTCCAATCTTTTTGCTGCTCATCCGCTTTCCTTTGGTCTGAATTCATCGTTTTCATTAGAATTTTTTGGCCTGCACGCGAATCGGTTTGCGCGATTTCCTCCTCTCTTTTTCGAATCCCGTTGAGGCAAGTATGGAAATGGTCGGGACCGACCAATTTCCTGATATCGACAAGCCTTATCGTGCTGACGACATCGAACGGATATTCCGAAAACAATGAGATAGCGCGATGTAAACGGCAATCGGCCCTGCCAGCGTCATCACCAGACGCCGGCAGGGCCGATTTCAATTCAGCGGCTACGCCGGAAAGGCGGACCGCAGTGGGATCACTCGAAGGCGTGCATCAATTCCCCGATAGCAAAGGTATTTCAACTCAGGCTCGGCTCCTTGCCACTTGTAGCCCTGCTGCTTGTACCCTTTCTGCATGTCCCCTTGCAGCTTGTGAGTAACGCAGCGCGTACCGCCGGCCCAGCAAGTAGTAGAGAATTGCAGAGCTTAGGCCACCGGCGAGCCAGGAGAGATCGACCCCACCCATTGCCACGGCAATGGGGCCTTGAAACAGCGGAATGATTCCGTACATGAAAAGGTAGGTGCATCCCAGACCGCCAAAGAATGCCACCATCGCCGCCGGATTGAATTTGCGCATGTGCCCGGATTCCGGCCCCTCGAAGAGGAAGTCGAAATTCTTGGTATTGCGTTCAAAGACGAAGCAATGCACGGCCATAATGCCGCCCCAGGCCGCGACCCATGCCACGATGGAGATCAACCACGAATCAAGCGCGTGTGCGAAGTTGTCCTGTTTCATGAAGAACATGACCGCCAACATTGCGAAGACGCCAACCATGATCGACAGCTTGTGCCTGGAGATCTTGATATCCATGGCTTGAGCCGCCACGCCAAATGTATAAAGGTTGATGATGTTGGTCGCAATTGGGCCGTGAATGACGAGCGCCAGCACAGGGATCGCGAGTACCCCGAAGTTGGAGACGATCAGTGCCCCGGGGTCAGCGCTTCCACTCTTCGTTGCCAGGGTTGCGCCCAGCACGCCCAACCACACCACCGGGATAAATTGACCGAGCGTACTGGCAAGATAAAGGCGCGTCTTGCACACAGAGGTCGAAACAAAGCGCGAATAGTCCGGTGCATAGGTGAACCAGCCAATGCCCCAGCCAATGCCGATAGCGGTCATAACAGCACTCATGGCTGCGAGCCGCGGCATGCCGGTCAGCACCTTGCCTTCGGGTCCTGCGTAGGCCCAATTAATATCGAACTGAGTCCAGGCAACAACGCTCATCGCCACCAGCACCAACACCGTAGGTGGCACAGTCCATTTTTCGAAGGCTGCAATTGCCTGATAGCCGATGTAGCAAATGACGACTTGGGTGGTCATGATGGTCGCTGCGGTTGACAGACGCCACCAGAAATTTTCTGCGGTCGGATCCACCCAGCCAAGTTGGCCGAAGAGTGCCATCACCAGATCAAGAATGATCCAGGTATTCACCGCTGACCAGCCGACTGCCAGCGATGCTTGGATGGCGGCCGGCAGGTAGGCCCCGTACCGACCGAAGGCGGCACGGGAAAGCACCATTCCGGTGACGCCGGTTCGTTGCCCAAGCAGCACAAAGGCGCCAAAGCCAAGCATTCCAAGCAGGTTGCCGGCCACCAGGACCGTAATCGTGTCTGCGAGCGAGAGTCCGAGATTTATCCCGAGTGCGCCCAGAATCCAGTTGATGGGCGCTACGTTTGCCCCCGACCAGATCCAAAATTGCCCCCAAACCGATTTGGTTCTCCGATGCTCGGGGATCGGTTGCAGCATCTCTTCAAGGTCAGCTGCATCGCTACCATGGTTAGTCATTTTCTGTGTCTCCAATAATTCTTATAACTCGCGTGCTGAGTCTGGACGAGACCGCCCCGCGGCATTCATGACCACAATGAACTTCGGTCGACCTCCCTGATATAAAACGGTGGCGCAGTGTCGCCGGCGTTCAGTCGAAGGCGCGCGCCAATTCGCGGCTGATGCCGTCGACGCAAACTTTCAGCAGCGTCTCGCCATGCTGCGCGCTCGCACGTTTCGCCGACGACAGACAACCGGAGGCAGGTGTCCATTCCGGCTTGACCGGGAAGAAGTCATACGGAGGAAACTGCGCCGGCGCGTGATCGCAGACCTTCTCCATATCCACCAGGTGCGGATGCAGATGGAGCATCAGCGAGGTTTCCAGCACGCCGCCGTGCTCAACCGCCCAGCCCGGGAAGTCGCCCTCGTAGATGGCGTCGATCGCCTCCTGCGTGACGAAATCCCAATACGAGAGAACCACTGTGGAGAAATCGCGGATGCCATCCCAGCGCAATTCGCGTTGGGCCAGATCAACCCCTTCGACGATGAATGCTGAATTCTCGTAATGGCCATTGACGAGCACCGTCCGCCGTACGCCATGACGTGCAAGTTCCTTCAGGACATCACGGATTGTCGAGGTTACGGTGAGGCCATCCAGACTCGTCGTCCCCGGCATGTGGTTTCCGCCACCACTCTTCTGTTGCGACTTGTAGCCGTAGGCGATCGGAGGTGCGACGAGCGCGCCGATGCGGTCGGCAACGCGCTCGGAAATCGCAGTCGGGAGCAGCACGTCCGGGTTCATCGACATGTGCGGGCCATGCTGTTCAAGCGCCCCGACTGGAATCAGTACAGGCGTATTGCCGTCACGGACTAGTGCATCGTATTCGGGCCACGCGAGTTCGGAAATGTGAACACTTTTCATCTGGTTATCTCCTTGATTTGTGTCGCCCCTTTGGCCGCCGTGCCGAGGTGGTCGTCCGGACTCCCTCATGCGGGGCCGGCGCGCCGGCCTCGCATGAGGGAGTTATGCTGCTTTAGCGCTTGATGATGTTGTGCTCGGGACCGTAGGCGAAGCCGGTGATGTTATCGGCGCCGTCCTCGGTCACGACGAGGATGTCGTGCTCGCGGTAGCCGCCCGCACCGGGCATGCCTTCGGGCAGCATGATCATCGGCTCGATCGACACCACCATGTTCGGCTCGAGCACCGTCTCAATGTCCTCGCGGAATTCGAGGCCGGCCTCACGGCCGTAGTAGTGCGACAGCACACCGAAGGAGTGACCGTAGCCGAAGGTGCGGTATTGCAGCAGGCCGTGCTCGGCGAAGATTTCGTTAAGCTGCGCGGCGACATCGCAGCAGCGCACGCCCGGCTTCACGAGCTTGAGGCCGGCCTCGTGCACCTTGACGTTCACTTCCCACGCCTTCAGCGAAGCGTCGTCGCAGTGGTCGAAGAACATCGTGCGCTCGAGCGCCGTGTAGTAGCCCGAGATCATCGAGAAGCAGTTCAGCGACAGGATGTCGCCCTTCTGCACCTTGCGCGTCGTCACCGGGTTGTGCGCGCCGTCGGTGTTGATGCCGGACTGGAACCAGGTCCAGGTATCCATCAGCTCCGAATCCGGGAAGCGCTTCGCGATCTCGCGCACCATCGCCTGCGTCGAGGCGAGCGCCACTTCGTGCTCGGGCACGCCTTCATGCACCGCCGCCGCGAGCGCCGCTCCGCCGACGTCGCACACCTGCGCGCCGTGCTTGATCAACGCGATCTCCTCGGCTGACTTGACCATGCGCATGCGCATCGTCGGCGCGCCGATATCAGTCAGGGTCACGGCGGGCAGTGCGGCCTTGAGCTTTTCCAGGCGCTCGAAGGGAATGTGGTCGTATTCGACGCCGACGCGGCCCTTGTTTGGGATCTCCTGCTGGATCGCGCGGAAGTAGTTGTCGCGGCGCCAGTCGGTGTAGACGATGTTGTAGTCGCCCACCGTGCGACGCCACGGCTGGCCGCCGTCGATGTTGGCGCTGATCGAGACGACCTTGTCCTGCGTCACGACCAGGCCGTAGGGGCGGCCGAAGGAGCAGTAGAGGAAGTCGCTGTAGTAATTGATGTTGTGCATCGACGTGAACAGCACCGCATCGATGTCATTGGCCGCCATGTACTGGCGCAGCTTCGCCTGACGATTACGGAACTCCTGTTCCGAGAAGGTGTGCTTCACCTTTTCGCCGTTTTCGATGCGCAGCAGATCCTTCATGTCCTTGATGGACTGAATGCCGGTGACCAGATTCGTCATTTCTTAACTCCTCGAGTGGTTGTCGTCTCCACGCTTGCCGTCGCGCTGTGACTGCGCGCCGACAACGTGAACCCATGCTAAAGAACGACGTCTGTCCGGAATTTCCGCCCCCCGACGGAGAATTTCGTGAAAACGACTTCCACATGTCGACGTACTAATCGCAAAAAAAACCCTCCGGCCAACAGTGCGCCGGAGGGGGTGCGTACGGTCGAGAGCGACCGCGAGGGAGAGATCAATCGATCAACGGCTTGTTGGCAAAAAATCCTAGGGACCGGGTGAGGTGCCGCCTTTCCTGAAAACGACGCGGATTTTCCTGAAAACGACTTCGGCGGCCAGCGAATCAGGACTCCTTCGCCGCCTTTTCGGGATCCGTCGTCTGGCGCCGCCGCTCCGCACTCGGCGAGATGCCGAAACCGGTGTGGTAACGGTGGGAGAAGTGGGCGAAGGAAACGAAGCCGCAGGCCATCACGATGTCGGCGATGGGGCGGTTCGTTCGGGTCAGGAGTTGCCGCGCGCGTTCGAGGCGGATCTGCAGGTAATACTGGCGCGGTGTGCAGCTGAGCGTGTCGCGGAACAGGCGTTCGAGCTGCCGGGCCGAGAACTGCATATGCTCGGCGAGTTCCTCCATCGACAGCGGCTCTTCGATGTTGCATTCCATCAGCTTGATCGCCTCGACGAGCTTCGGGTGCGACGCACCGGACACGTCGCGCAGCGAGGTCTTCTGCCGCTCGTCGGGACCGCGCAGCTCGTAGATCAGGAGTTCCGCGACCGACGAGGCGACCTTGCGCCCGCCACCGCCCAGACCGATCAGGTGGAACATCATTTCCACCGGGGCGATGCCGCCGCTGCACGAGCAGCGGTTGCGGTCGACCTCGTAGAGCTTGTTCGACACCACGAGGCGCGGGAAACGGTCGAGCAGCGCGTCCATGTCTTCCCAGTGGATCGTGCTGCGGTAGCCGTCGAGCAGCCCGGCACAGGCAAGAAAGTAGCTCCCGGTATCGACCCCGCCCAGCGGCACGCCCTTCGCCGCCAGGTTGCGCAGCCACTGGATGATCGGCTCGTTGCCGGAGGTCGGGATCGGGTTCGGGCCGATCACGAACACGCCGTCCAGGTCGGTGGCGGCGGTCGCAGCAAGGTCGGGCTGCACGCAGATGCCGGCACTTGAACGTACCGGCTGGCCGTCCATCGTCAGCGTAACGAACTGGTAGAGGGTACGCCGGGCGACCATGTTCGCGAGCCGCAGCGGATCGACCGCTGAGCCGAAGCCGATCAGCGTGAAATCGGGCACGAGCAGGAAGCCGAAGCGGATCGGCGCATCGCCGCCCCGCCCGGACCAGTAACGGGCACTGTTGTCAGGAAGAAGTTTGCTCATCGTCGCGTTGCAGGAAGCGGTTCCGGATCGGGGAAAGCCAGGGCGGGGGCGGCGAACTCGCGGGCCGCTGCTCTACGCCTATGGTAGTACGACGGTGCACAGACCGTTGAGGAACACACAACGCTCGATCGTCACGATCCGCGTCCAGCCACTCCGAAGTTACGCGGGGCGCAGGAAGGTCACTTGTCTGCACACGACAAAAGGATGCGATTTCAATCCGGCATGAGATCGCAGCGGGCAAGCTGCGCCCTTCGAGCAAGACGTCAGCCGGTCAAGCCACGCAGGACCGACGCAATCACCGCCCCGTCTCCGCTGTCGTCCTCCTCCCACCCATGTCAGGCGTCCTCGGCCCGTTGACGAGCACGGCTTCGATCCGATCGTGCCGGTGCAGGCCGGTCCGAGGTCGTCGCACAAAAGATTCACGAAGAGTTCAATGTGGCGAGTCGCAACAACATCCGTGTTGCGCGGGAAAGGCACACGAGGTCACTTCACGGCGATGACAACGTGCGCCTGGATCTTTCCATCGACGGCGCCGGTCCCGAAGCGCCCGGCAATGCTTGCCGCCGCGACCTCGGTGGCTTCGTCCAGACGCGAGGCATCGCGAGTTTCTATCTCGTTTCTCAGAGGTGTTCCCTGGCAGTAGGCAATCGCCGGCAGACGGAATGAGGTGGCGTGACTGCGTGCAGCAACCGTGTCGAATCGGGGCGGTTCGCTGAATCCGGCCCTCGCCAAGTCCCGCTCGATGACCTGCCGGTCGTGGTAGCCATGCGGCGTGCGCGCGAGGAACCGTGGCGGGTCTTCGGGGAAGACGGCTGCCAGCGCAGTCGTTACGACGTCCGCAAACTCATTTTCGGCGATATGGTCCCAGACGCTGAAGATGAAGACGCCACCCTGCCTGAGCACCCGACGTGCCTCGGCGAAGGCTTTGGACTTCTCCGGAAAGAACATGGCACCAAACTGGCAAACCACGGCATCGAAGGAGTCGTCTTCGAAGGGTAAGCGCATGGCATCCGCATGGCGCCAGTCGACGGGCCGCTTGGTGCCCACGACCAAAGCGTGGTCGAGCATCGCCTGGTTCAGGTCCGTTGCAACGATGTCGACGGTTTCCGGCAGTGTGGCAGCCAGTGCGCGCGTCACCACGCCCGTGCCGGCCGCGATTTCGAGCACACGGGAAAGGGACGTTACGTCCAACCGCCCCACCAAGTCGGCGGCATAAGGTTCGAAAATGAGCGGCACCAGCCACATATCGTAGAACCGTGGAATGGACCCCGCAAAGAGCTTGTCCTTGTCAACATCAGCCACGTCTTGCCCCGATTCGATACGTTCCGGATCCGGTAGACAGGCCGGGCAAGGGCTTGGTTCTGACCGGCGGCTGCGTTTGAACCGCAACAACTTGGCCGAACCCGCTGTTCAATATCTGCGATCTGCGAAGCGAGCTGCAGCAATGCGTGTCCGCTTCGACCGCCAGCACTCCGCGACCTCTTGACCCAATCGGGTACCGAAAATACAATACTTCAACGAAACTTGAATCGTTGAAGTATTGTGTCGACCATTCAAAAAGATCAGGTCCTGCGCGTCTTCGAGGCGCTCTCCTCCGGCGTGCGGTTGGACGTTTTTCGTTTGCTCGTGCAGGCGGGCAATGGCGGGCGCGTGGCCGGCGAGATCGGCGCAGCGCTGGACATTCCGCCGACCAATCTGTCTTTTCATCTGAAGGCGCTGGTGCAGGCGGGGCTGCTCTCCGTCGAGCAGGAGGGGCGCTACCAGCGCTATCGGGCGAGCATTCCCCTGATGCTGGACACCATCGCCTACCTCACCGCGAATTGCTGCGGCGACCACCCGGAAGAGTGCGCCGAATATCGTGACCGCGTGCCGGCGCTGGACGGCTTCCTTCCTCCCCTGAGCTGTTCTGCCGACGGAGGCTGCAAGAAATGAACGTGCTGTTCCTTTGCACTGGCAACTCGTGCCGCTCGATTCTCGGCGAGGCCACCTTCAATCATCTCGCGCCGGCAGGCTGGAAAGCCATGAGCGCCGGGAGCAAGCCCGCCGGATATGTGCATCCGCGCTCAATCGCGTTGCTGGCCCGTGAGGGCCTCCCGACCGAGGGCTACTACAGCAAGTCATGGGACAAGCTGCCGGCTATGCCGGACATCGTCATCACGGTGTGCTCCAGTGCGGCGGGCGAAACCTGCCCCGCCTACCTTGGACCGGTATTGCGCACCCACTGGGGTGTCGAGGATCCGGCTCACGCGACCGGCACGGACGAGGAGATCGACGCCGCGTTCATGGACGCCTACCACATTCTGCGCGCCCGCATCGAAGCCTTTCTGGCCCTGCCGCTGGAAGAGCTGAAACAGGACCGTGCCCGACTCAAGGTCGAAATGGATCGGATTGGTACGCTGATCAAGTGATCCCGAAGCTACGGTGGCCCCCTCGCGTTGATGTTCATCTGAATTTTTCAAGGAGTCTCACGATGAAAACCATTCAGGTTTTTGACCCTGCCCTGTGTTGCAGCACCGGCGTCTGTGGTGTCGACGTCGATCAGGCGCTGGTCACTTTCTCGGCAGACGTTGACTGGGCCAAGCAGCACGGCGCACGGATCGAGCGTTTCAATCTTGCCCAGCAGCCGATGGCCTTCGCCCAGAACGCCACCGTCAAAGGGTTTCTGGAGCGCTCGGGGCAGGAAGCCTTGCCCTTGACGCTCGTCGACGGTGAGGTCGCGCTGGCCGGGCGCTATCCGACGCGGGCCGACCTGGCGCGCTGGAGCGGCATCGCGGTCCAAACGGAGGTCAAGCCGCAAAGTGGCGGGTGCTGTTCGGGTAGTCGTTGCTGCTGAGCAGGAGACGGCCATGCGCTTCCTTGACCAGCCTCCGCGTTACCTCTTCTTCACCGGCAAGGGCGGCGTTGGCAAGACCTCGCTCGCGTGCGCGACCGCGATCCACCTCGCCGGCTTGGGCCGCAAGGTGCTGTTGGTGAGCACCGACCCGGCTTCCAATGTCGGACAGGTGTTCGAGCAGGCGATCGGCAACGCGTTGACGCCGATCACTGCCGTATCCAATCTCACCGCGCTGGAGATCGACCCGCAGGCGGCAGCCCAGGCGTATCGTGACCGCATCGTCGGCCCGGTGCGTGGGGTGTTGCCTGACGACATCGTGCGCGGCATCGAGGAGCAGCTCTCTGGCGCGTGCACCACCGAAATCGCGGCCTTTGATGAATTCACCGGCCTGCTGACGGATGTATCGCTCACCTCCGGCTTCGATCACGTGATCTTCGATACCGCACCGACCGGCCACACGATCCGTCTGCTGCAGTTGCCGAGGGCATGGTCGGGCTTCCTCGAAACGAATACCGAAGGTGCTTCCTGCCTGGGTCCGCTGAACGGGCTGGAGAAGCAGCGCGAGCAGTATGCGGCGGCGGTCGCCGCGCTGAGCGATCCCGAACGGACCCGTCTGGTGCTGGTCGCCCGTGCTCAGGCCTCGACGCTGCGAGAAGTCGCGCGCACGCACCGGGAGCTCGCGGCGCTGGGACTCACGCGTCAGTTCCTCGTGATCAACGGCGTGCTTTCCGACGACGGCGCGACGGACGACGCGCTCGCCGGCGCAGTACTGCGCCGCGAGGCTGCGGCTCTGAAGTCGCTGCCCCAGGCGCTGCGCGACCTTCCGACCGACCATGTGCCGCTGATGCCTTTCAATCTGGTGGGACTCGCTGCCCTGCGCGCGCTTTTGGGCAGCGCCGAGGCGCGGGCTGCAGTGCCAGCCGCTAACGAGGTGGCCGGGATGCCGTTGCTACCGACCCTCGCCAACCTCGTGGACGGTATCGCCGCCGACGGCCACGGGCTGGTGATGCTGATGGGCAAGGGCGGCGTCGGCAAGACCACGCTCGCCGCGGCGATTGCGGTGGAACTCGCAAAGCGCGGCCTGCCCGTGCATCTGACGACGTCCGACCCGGCGGCGCACCTCGCCGAAACCCTCGACGGTTCGCTGGAAAATCTCGCCGTGAGCCGCATCGATCCGAGTGCCGAGACCGAGCGCTATCGTCAGCATGTGCTCGACACCAAGGGCAAGGACCTCGACGCCCATGGCCGCGCGATGCTCGATGAGGACCTGCGCTCGCCCTGCACCGAGGAAATCGCGGTCTTCCAGGCTTTCTCGCGCATCATCCGCGACGCCGGTCGCAAGTTCGTTGTGATGGATACCGCCCCGACGGGCCATACGCTGCTGCTGCTCGACGCGACCGGCGCCTATCACCGCGAGATCGCGCGCCACATGGACAAGAGCGGCGTCACGCACTTCACGACGCCGATGATGCAGTTGCAGGACCCGAAGCAGACCAAGGTGCTGATCGTCACGCTGGCCGAGACGACGCCCGTGCTGGAAGCCGCGAACCTGCAGGCGGATCTGCGCCGCGCGGGCATCGAGCCGTGGGCCTGGGTCATCAACAACAGCCTCGCCGCCGCGAACACGGAGGCCCCGGTGCTGCGTCGGCGTGCTGCGGAGGAATGGCCACAGATCGCAGCGGTGCGCCAGCGCCACGCGCAACGCGTTGCGCTGGTGCCGATGCAAGCCGCGGAGCCGGTGGGCGTGCCGCGGCTCCTGGCGCTGGCCGAAGGTGACGTGGCGCATAAGTAACACGCGGACAATCCAAAGCCGTTCCGCCTTGAATGGATATATCAGCAAGGAAACTAGATGTCGGTTCAGTGCGAAGTCACCGCCAAGCGCGCCGCCGCGGCGCCGATGAGCGTCTTCGAGCGTTATCTCACCGTATGGGTGTTCCTGTGCATCGTCGCCGGGATCGCCTTCGGCCAGATGGCGCCCGGCCTGTTCCAGGCGATCGGCCGGATGGAGATCGCGCAGGTCAATCTGCCGGTCGGCGTGCTGATCTGGGTGATGATCATCCCGATGCTGATGAAGGTCGATTTCGGCGCGCTGCACGAGATTCGCGGCCATATGCGCGGCATCGGCGTGACCTTGTTCGTGAACTGGCTCGTGAAGCCGTTCTCGATGGCGCTGCTGGCGTGGATCTTCGTACGCCAGTGGTTTGCGCCCTGGTTGCCGGCCGAGCAGGTCGACAGCTACGTCGCCGGCCTGATCCTGCTTGCCGCCGCGCCCTGCACGGCGATGGTCTTCGTGTGGAGCCGACTCACGAACGGCGATCCGATCTTCACCCTGTCGCAGGTCGCGCTCAACGACACGATCATGGTGTTCGCCTTCGCGCCCATTGTCGGCCTGCTGCTGGGCATCTCGGCGATCACGGTGCCGTGGGACACGCTCTTCACGTCGGTCGTCCTGTACATCGTGATTCCGGTCGTTCTGGCGCAGATCGCGCGCAAGGCACTGCTCAAGCGCGGGCAGGCGGCCTTCGACGCCGCGATGGAGCGCATCGGGCCGTGGTCGATCTCCGCGCTGCTGGTGACGCTCGTGCTGCTCTTCGCCTTCCAGGGCGAAGCGATCCTCTCGCAGCCGCTGGTGATCGCGCTCCTGGCGGTGCCCATCCTGATCCAGGTGTTCTTCAACTCGTCGCTCGCTTACCTGCTCAACCGCGCCGTCGGCGAGAAGCACAACGTCGCCTGCCCGTCGGCGCTGATCGGCGCGTCGAATTTCTTCGAGCTCGCGGTGGCGGCGGCGATCAGCCTGTTCGGCTTCGAGTCCGGCGCTGCGCTGGCGACGGTGGTCGGGGTGCTGATCGAGGTGCCGGTGATGCTGCTGGTTGTGCGCGTCGTCAATGCCAGCAAGGGATGGTATGAAGCGGGCACGGGGCCTGCCCTGCTACGAGACCAAGGGCGGGTCCGCTAAGGGCGTGCCACCGCCTCCTGCGTTCACGGGATTTCCGACATCGGTGCTGATGACCTGGTCGGCAATCTCGCCGATGACGGCAACGATCGAACGAGCCTATTCCTTTCACATTAGATGTGCGTCATCTAGATTGAAGCAGAGGGACAAGGTCGGGAGATTGAAATGGACGCGATCGGACAGATTCTGGCAAGTTTCAGGAGCACGTTGCCGGCCGGTAGCAAGACCGCTGAGGCGATCGACCGCGGCGCAGGACCCGAGGAGATTTCCGCCTGCGCCAGCACGGAGGGGTTGCATGCCTTGGCCGGGGCGCTGTTCGAGGCCTGTGAGGAGCATCTCGACGCCGGTTCGGAACCGGCTCCGCAAGGGGCGGTGATCGACATTGTTGCCGCACGGCTGCGCGAGTTTCGCGAGCAACTTCCCGAGGACAGCGCGACGGCGCGGATGATCGACCGCGGCGCGAGCCTTGAGGAGATCTCCGAGGCCGCACAGCAGGAGGGGCTGGATTCGCTCGCAAGCATGCTGTTCGAGGCCGAGCGCGAGGCCGGTAGCAAGGGGTGAGCCCGGGCAGGCTGAGTACCTCCGTGCCTCAGCGACGGGGAGTTCAGGTCTGCGCGGAACATCCTGGACGGCCTCGATCGTAGGATCAGGGCCCCGGACCTCCAGCAACCGAGGTCATTATCGTGTCGGGCTCCCCTTCTCTGCGTCCGGTGCCGCAATGCCTAATCGGCGCATCTTCTCCCACAGTGTCTTGCGCGTGATGCCGAGGGTTTCAGCGGTGCGCGTCATGTGCCACGCGTTGCGGTCGAGCATCATCTCGAGATAATCCCGTTCGCAGGACATGAGGTATTCGGCGAGCGAGGGAGACACCGCCGCGCCGCTTTGCGCCGCCTCCAGACCCTCGCCGAAGAAGGCCTCGGCTCCGAGCAGCGGCCCGGGCGACAGGAGGCAAGCGCGTTCGACCGCGTGCTTGAGTTCACGCACGTTTCCCGGCCACGAGTAGGACATCAACGCCTGCTCCGTGCGCGGGTCGAGACGGCGCCGCTGGTCCGGATGTTCGTGGTTGAAGGCCTCGAGGAAGTGACGCACAAACCAGTGGATATCCTCGGGGCGTTCCCGCAGCGGCGGTATGCGCAGGTGGATCACGTGCACCCGGTAGTAGAGATCCTCGCGGAAGGAGCCGGCGTCGACCATGGCCTTGAGGTCCTGATGCGTGGCGCAGACGAGCCGGAAGTCCACCGTAATCGGCGCCTCGCTGCCAAGGCGGCGCAACTTGTGCTCCTGCAGCACGCGCAGCAATTTGACCTGCATATGCACCGGCATCTCGCCAATCTCGTCGAGGAACAGGGTGCCGCCCTGGGCCTGTTCGAAATAGCCGCGCTTGGCCTTGACCGCGCCGGTGAACGCACCTTTCTCGTAGCCGAAGAGTTCGGCCTCCAGCAGAGGCTCTGGAATCGCCGCACAATTGACCGCGATGAAGGGGGCGTCGGGCTTGCCCGCATGACGATGGAAGAACTGAGCGACATGCTCCTTGCCGACGCCGGATTCGCCCGTGATGAGCAGCGCACTCGCCTGTCGCGCGAGGCGTGGCAATGCTTCGGCAATATGGCGCATCGCGGGCGACACGCCGAGCGCATCGGCGTCGAATTCCCCCGTTCCGGCACCGCCATATTCCCGAGCCAGCGCTTGCACCTTGGCGACGACTGCATCCGGGTCGAAGGGTTTGGTCACGTAATCGGCCGCCCCGGCCTTGAGCAGTTCCACGGCGCGATCGATCGAGCCGAAAGCGGTCATGAACAGGAAAGGCGGCAGCATCGGCAAGCGCGCGCTGAGGTCCAGGAACAGGTCGCCTCCACTGCAATCCGGCAGGCGTATGTCGCTGACCACGACCGCATAGCGTCGCGTCGCTAATGCCTCGACGGCCTCGGCGCCCGTCCGATGCCAGTCGACGTCGAACCCCTCGAGCCGGAACCGCTCGGCGAGCGACTCGCCCATGATCTCGTCGTCTTCAATCAGACACAGTCGCGGAAGTGCTTCTTGCGCCTTGGCCATAGGGGATCTCGATGGTGAAGGTGGTGGCGCCGGGCTCGCTTTCGACCGAGATGGTGCCGTCGAGTTGTTGCACGATCTGATACACGATCCACAGGCCCAATCCGTGGCCTTTTTCACCGTGTGTCGTGAACGGTTCGAAGAGGTAGGGCAACGCCTCGTGCGGGATGTGCTGACCATCGTTGAATACGGCCAACACCAACAACTCGTCGGCTGCGCGGGCGCTGAGGCGGACGGTTCCACTGTCACCCGCTGCGGCAACGGCGTTGAGCAGCAAATTGAGTACGATCTGACGCAAGAGCGTCGCGGGCAACGGGAGTGAGTTGTCCAGATTGTCATCAATCAGTACCCGCGCCCCGTGGGTGTGGGCTTCCGCTTCAACGAGAATCTGCAGGTCGTTGATGTCCTCAGGTGCAAACGGGCGGTCTTCAACCTTGGCCTCCACGAGCAGCGCCGCGACGGTATTGCGAATCTGCGTGAGGCCGCGCTCGAGCAGCGACAGCGCCTTTGCGGCGAGCGGATCGCCTTCGCCATGCCGTTTGTAGGTGTTGATCGCGGTGAGCATGCCCGCGAGGGGGTTGTTGATCTCATGGGCGATGCCGGCCGTCAGGCGCCCGATTGCGGCGAGGCGCTCGGACACCAGCATCTGGCGTTCCAGTTCCTGCTTGTTGTGCAGTTCGCCGACCATGCGGCGGAAGGCCTCGCCCAGTTGCCCGATTTCGTCCTGGCTGTGCGGCAGGTCCGCAAGCCGGGCCGACTCCAGTTCGAGCGGTACGCGGTTCATCGCTTCGGCCAGCTTGAGCAGCGGTAGCCCCGTCCGCCGCGCCCAGAACCACGAAATCGGCAGGATCACCACCAGGACCAGCAGGGTGACCAGCGCCGCGCGTCCGACCAGGCCCAGGAACCGCGGCAGAAAAGGCGTGCGCGTGTAGCCGAGGATGACGTGACCCAGCGCGACACCGTCGGCAATCAGCGGGGACATCACGAAGTAGATGGGAGAATCGGGCGGTTCGAGCACCCGCTGCTCGGTCGGTGCGCCGCGGGAAAGCTCGGCCCGCAGCAAACCGTAGGCGCCCCCGCGGCTCGCGGCGCTGCTGCCGATCGGAAACTCGCGGGGGCGGGTCGACACGAACACGCGATAGTCGGTATCGGTCACGAGCACCACTTCGGCCTGCAACTCGGGCGCGGAGGGGTTGGGCTGGTGAGCGGTCTGGAGAATTTCATAGGCGCGCCAGACATCGTCGTGCAGCACCGGCATCACCAGTGTGTGAGCGAGCACCCGGCCCATGCTCCGCGCGTGGCCTTCGAGATTCTGTCGGATTTCGTCATATTCCCGTGCCACGAGGGCGCCGGTGACGGCGACCGCGGTCCCGAGCACGGCCATCATCGCGCGAAGCGGGATCTTCCAGCGCAGCGACAGATCGGACAGGGACTTCATTGGCGCTCGACCCGTGCAGCCATGCGCGCGATCTCGGCGAACAACGCCGGTTCGCCGCGCGTGAAGCCGTCCAGATGGAGGCGGCGGAGGAGTTCCTCGCCCACCGGATCGTTCGCCATGCCGAGCAGGGTTGCCTGAAATCTGTCGAACAGCTCTCGCGGGATATCCGCCCGCGCGACGAACGGCGGATGGCCGAGCTGCGGCGAGCGTTCGATGATGCGGGTCCTGCGCGTCAACTCGGGACGAACCTCGGCCAGCGTCTCCCACACATAGCCATCGACCGCGCCGCCATCGGCCAACGCAACGCCCACCGCTTCCACGACCTTGCGGTGCGCCCACGTGAAGAACGTGCGCGAAAAGAAATTGGCGGGGTCTTCCTTGCGCGTCGTGAGCAGGTAGCGCGGGTAGAGGTAGCCTGAGTTGGAATCCGGATCGGAATACGCGAAGACCTTGCCGCGCAGATCGGTGATCGAGGCCGAACGGGTATCGTCGGCCGGCACGATGATGTAGGAACGGTAATAGGGGCCGCCCCGCCACAGGGGCACGGCGAGCAGCTTCAGTTCGCGCTGATGCTGCACGAAGGGGAAGCCGCAGAGCCACGCGAAGTCGAGTTTGCCGGTGCGTACCAGATCGACCACTTCACGATAGTTGCCGCGCTGGATGAAGACCACGGCATGTCCGAGCTTGACTTCGAGCCAGCGACGCCAATCCGTCAGGAAACTCATCTGGTCATCGAGGAACACGGGCGTCAAACCGATGCGGACAGGATTGTCCGTCGCTCGTGCCGGCAATGCCGACATCGCAGCCAGACCCGCCGCGCAGGCTAGAAACCGCCGCCGTGAGTGAAGCATCACCTGTCGATTGCCCCTGTCCATGGCATGGATGATATGCGCCTGCTTCCGCGCCTTCCAGTGCGTCGGGAACAGGCGTTACGGCGGCGTAGCACCTTGCGCCGCAGCAATTCCGGCAAGTGTTACGTCGGCGTAACGATTCCAATAATGCATGCCGAATCAAGACGATGATGAAACCCTACTGCTGCAGTGGATTTAGGTTCCGCAGGACGGCAGTGGCGCGAATGTTGCGATTCCAACAAGAAAATGCACGGGCGTAAGGCGCCTTCGCCAGCGTGCGTTCGCCGCGGAGGTTCGACGGTCGGCTGGGACAAAGGCGGCTATATCGGAGGAGGCAATACGCATGAGCGACGAACTGAGGGTCTCGCCCATCGAGACCAGGGAAGTACCGGGCAAGCGCCGCTTCGCCATGGTGGTGGATACCCGCCGCTGTATCGGCTGCATGGCTTGCCAGGTCGCATGCAAGGCCGAGTACGACACGCCGCTGGGCGTCAATCGCACGTGGGTGCCCTACAAGGTCGTCGGCAAGTACCCGAACGTCAAGAAGCAGTTCCTGCCGCGGCTGTGCAATCACTGCGACGATCCCCCGTGCGTGCGCAATTGCCCGGTCGGAGCCACCTACAAGCACGAGGACGGCGGCTTCGTCCTGCAGCGCTATGAGCGCTGCATCGGCTGCCGCAGCTGCATGGCAGCCTGTCCGTACAACGCACGCTTCATGCTGCCATCGCACCGGACCTACACGCCGATCACCAACGTGGTCGACAAGTGCACCTTCTGCTTCCACCGCGTCACGCAGAACCTCGTGCCGGCGTGCGTGCAGACCTGTATCGGGCGTTCGCGGGTGTTTGGCGATCTCAACGACCCCACCAGCGAGGTTTCCTACCTCGTGGCGAAGAATGCGACGCAGGTGCTGCGCCCCGAGGAGGGGACCAAGCCGCACGTGTTCTACATCGGTGCGGATCGCAACCAGACCGAATTCGGCCGCGATGCCTACCGCAAGCCCGACGTCATGGAATTGCAGCGCGACGCGTTCAAGCGCCACTTCAACATCTGAGGGGAGAATCATGGGTGATTACGTCTGGTTCCACGATGTGTCGTGGCATGCGACCTACGCGATCTATTTCTTCGTCATCGGCATCTGCGCCGGCCTGTCTTTCCTGTCCTACGGATCGTGGCGTACCGAGGCGCTGCGTCCCTTGCGCGAGAAGGCGGCGTACGGTTCTTTCGCGTTGCTGGTGGTGGGAGGGCTGCTTCTGATCGGCGATCTGTCGCAGCCGCTGCGCTTCCTCAATATCCTCAACCCGGCTTACCTCAACTTCACCTCTCCCCTGGCCTGGGGCGCGTTGAACATCGTCGCCTTCGGTATCGCGTCCGTGCTGTATCTGGCGGCGCTGAAGCAGGGGAGCCAGGCGCGGGGCAAGGTGCTGGCAACCGTAACGGCGCTGCTCGCGTTGGGACTGCCGATCTATACCGGCTACGACCTGACGGTGCACCAGTCGCGCCCGGTGTGGAACACGCCGGTCATGCCGGTGCTGTTCGTCGCGCTCGCGATCGCCTCGGGCTCGGCGGTGGGCGCGATCCTCGCGGGCGCGAACGAATCGGCGCAGCGGCTACTGCGCGAATACCTGCTGTGGTCGACCGCTGCGGTGGGCGTGATCCTGGTGTCCATCCTCGGCACGACCAACTACGGCGGCGCCGCGCAGGAACTCACCTTCATGATCCTCACCACCGGAACGATGGGCCTCATCTTCGTCGGCATCGGCATCGTCGTCGGCACAGCGGCGCCGATTGCGTTGTTGCTCGCGCCCTTCGGGCGGCAGCAGGTGGGGGTCGTGGTCGCCGGTGTGCTGGTGCTCGCGGGCGGCGCAGCCTTGCGCTATGCGCTGTTGATGGGTCCCCAGCAACTGCAGACGCTCTACTGACCGGTTCGGCAAGGAGACGATGAAATGGAATTCCCGAAAATCACCCGCCGCACCTTCCTCAAGGCCAGCGCCGGCACCACCGCGGCGGCCGCAACCGCGCCGCGCCTTCTGCATGCGATGGAGAACGAACTCGGTGGCAAGGACTTCGATCCGGTCAATGCGGCCGAACGCAAGGCGATTCCGATCAACTGCCACGTCTGCAATATCCAGGACGGGGCCATCGCCTATGTCGAAAATGACCGGGTCGTGAAACTCGAAGGCAATCCGGAGCATGTTTCAACCCGCGGCCGCTTGTGTGCCAAGGGCAACTCCGGCATGTGGTACAGCTACGACCCGGATCGCATCCTGTATCCGCTCAAGCGTGTCGGTGCGCGCGGTGAAGGCAAATGGAAGCGCATCACCTGGGACGAAGCCCTCGCGGAAGTCGCGCAAAAGCTCGATGCCGCGCTCAAGGAAGACCCCAACACGATCATGATGAAGTACGGGCGCAACCGCACCGGTGGCACGCTGGATCGCTTCATGCAGACGCTGGGCTCGGCGACGGTCGTGAATCACACCTCAGTGTGCGAATCCTCGAAGAAGGTCGGCATGGAACCGACCTGGGGGCCGGACATCGAAACGCCGGACTTCGCCAATGCGAAGTACGTGCTCAACTTCGGCTCGAACGTACTGGAGGCGGCCTACTTCCACAACCCGCTGTCGCAGCGCGTGACCGAGGGGCGCATCGACAACCAGATGAAGATCGTCACCTTCGACGTGCGGCTGTCGAACACCGCAGGCTTCTCGGACGAGTGGATTCCGGTGTTTCCGGCCACCGACGGTGCGGTGGCGCTGTCGATCGGTCACGTGATCCTGCGCGAGGATCTGCAGGACAGCGATTTCATCAATACCTGGACCAACGTCACGGTCGATGAACTGAAGGCGCACTACGCGCAATACACGCCCGAGTGGGCATCGAAGATTTCCGGCGTGCCGGTGGCAACGATCGAGCGCATCGCGCGCGAGTTCGCCACCACCAAGCCGGCGACGCTCTTCACCTACCGCGGCCCAGCCAAGCACCTGTACGGCTCCTACAACGAGAAGGCATGCATGATGCTGCCGATCATGACCGGCAACGTCGAGAAGCGTGGCGGCTACTGCCTGCCGCGCGGCATGGGCTGGCCGCAACCGGAACCGCAGCCGGGCAAGCCGGTGAAGGCGTCCTATCTGGCGCATCCGCCGGACTATCCGCTGGCGGCGCACAAGGTCAGCCACCTCGTGCCCTTCTGGATCGCCGAGGGCAAGCAGAAGATCAACGTCTACTTCACCTACCAGGACAACCCCGTCTATACGAACCCCGGCTCGATGGCGGTATGGGGCAAGTTGTACAAGGACGAAAAGCTGATTCCCTATTTCGTCTCGATGAGCCCCTTCATGGGCGAGGAGACGGCGCTCGCCGACCTGATCCTGCCCGACTGCCCCTATCTCGAGCGCTGGGAGCCGGAATCGATGCCCAACTCGCTGTGGCCGTGGCTGGGAATCCGGCAACCGGTGCACAAATCGCTCGGCGAATCGCGCGAGAACCGCGTGATGCTGCGCGACATCATCTGGAAGCTCGACCCGGACGGCTCCCGCGGGATGAAGAAGTTCTGGGACTTCAAGGATGGCGAGGACTACATGCGCCACCACTTCGACAATGTGCCCGGGCTCAAGGAGGCCGGGGGCCTCGACTTCCTGAAGAAGCATGGCGTGTGGCCGATCTACGGCAAGCTGGACCCGCGCACCGGCAAGGTCACCGACAAGACCGGGCGCGAGATCCAGGCGGAGTATGGGCTGTACCGCAAGGAGCTGTCGGCGGCCGACATGGAGGGCGCCATGGTCGATGCGCGCGGGCTGATCACCAAGAATGGCAAGGCGATCGGCATCCGGCGCAACGGCAAGAACCATGTGGGCTTCCCGACCGGCAACCGCCTGATCAATGTGCGCGTCGACGAATGGGCCGAGTACGGCTTCAACCCGATGCCGACCTTCAAGCGCATTCCGTGGCATGAAACGATGTCGGACGACGAGATGATCCTGTCGACCTTCAAGCTCAACGTGCACAAGCAGTCGCGGACTGCGGCGGTGAAATGGCTGGCGGAGATCGCGCACAGCAACCCGGCGTGGATGAATCCGGAAACGGCGAAGAAACTGGGGGTGAAGACGGGCGACCTGGTGCGGATCGAGAGCGCCGTGGGCTACCTCGTGACCAAGGCCTATGTGACGGAAGGCATCCATCCGAAGGTGGTATCGATCCCGACCGGTTTCGGCCATTGGGAATATGGACGGCTGGCAACGCTCCGACTCAAGGACAAGAAGGGCGACGCCAGCCACGGCCAGGACGACCCCGATCTCAACAACGTGTGGTGGGACGACCGCGGGGTGCATCCCAACAACATCATCCCGGTGGTGGCCGACCCGATCGGCGGCTCGCAGGGCTGGTTCGACACGGTCGTCAAAGTCACCAAGGCCGGGCCGAACGACAAGTACGGCGACACGCAAGGCGACTGGGACAAGCACGTGGCGGCCTTCAAGGAGACCATGCGCTATGCCTACACGGGGGACCTGCACCGCAAGATGCACCCCGAGATGGCGGCCTGGGCAGGCCCTGACAGCGTCAAGAAGAAGGCGCCGGGCGGGCATTGAGGCGATTGAGCAGAGCCCATTGACGATGGCTACCCGGCCCGCGCTCGACGCGGGCCGGCATGGATTGGAGATCCCATGCTGAAGACCTTGTTCGCACTCGAAGACGAAGCGCTGGCGGCCGAGTTGCCGCGGCCCGCTCCCACTGCAGCGGAGGCGCGCGACGAATGCCTCGCGCGTGCCCAAATCTATCGCCTGCTGTCGGCCGTGTTCGTCGAGGAACCCAGCCGCCAATTCGTGGCGGCGTTGCGGGAGCCGGACGCCTCCGGGGCGCTCGCGTCGGCGGGGGTGGTTTTTGACGGCGACTTCACCGCGAGCGACCTCGATGCGCTCGTCGAACGCCTGTCCTGCGAATACACGACGCTGTTCGCAGCCTCGGGTGGCTTCCCGCCCGTCGAATCGGTACGTCTGACCGGGCGCTACAAGCAGGAGCCGCATTTCCAGGCCGGTCAGACCTATGCGCGCTGCGGATTCGCACTCGGGCGCGGGCGTTTCGAAATCTTCCCCGATCAGCTGGGGGCCGAGCTGATGTTCGTCGCGGAGTTGCTCGAACGTGGCGCGGCCGCGTTGGACGCCGGCAATCCCCGTGAATTCGCGAGCCTCGAGCGTGAAATCAAGCGCTTCTGGACGCTGCACCTCGGCCGCTGGGTGCGCGGCTACGGGCGCTTGATTGCGCGCGCGGCCGAGCATTCCTTCTATCGCGAGATGGCGCGTTTCCTGACGGGCTTTGCCGACGAGGAGATCGCCGCGATGCGGCTGCGCATCGAGGATCTGGACCAGGGCCGCGAGGTGGTGCCGAAGAGCGATATCCGGGTCGAGTTCAACCCCGACGAGCCCGTGTGCAATGGCTGTGCGTCAGGGGAGTCGGCGGCCGGCAGCCGTCGACCGGCAAGCGTCCATCCTCTGCACGATCTGCGCTGAACCCGCCGGAGAGCCCATCATGCTGCTCGATCTGCAATCCCGCCCCATCCTGCCACCGGATCGCCAGGTGTTGTCGGAACTTGACTGGAGCGAAATCGCCGCGCTGTGGAACCGCAACGAACTCGGCGCGCTGCACGATCTGCTCAACGAACGCTGGTCGCGCCTGATCCGCAATAGCGTCCTCGGCACCGCCGACCCCGAAGCGGAATTTCTGCAGGCGCTCGCCTTCGCCACGCTCGCGCTGTTCTTCACCCAGAACCGGAATCAGGCAGGGGCCCTGATCCTGCTCGACGACGCCTTGCTGGCGCTGGCCAAGTACCGGCCGCAATTCCTGGGGGTGCAGGTCGATCCGATCGTCGGCACGCTTCAGGAGATGCGGCCGTTGATCGCGTCGCTGGGACCGGATGCCGAGAACCCGTCCTTCCCCTTCGTGTATGCGAAGTTCGAATACGGTCGGTGCGCGCCATGAGCCTGCAAGTCCGCTGCCTGGCCGAGTGCGGTGACTTGCCGCTCGCCGTCGACCCGGCCGATACGTTCCTGTTCGATGGCGGCCGGTTCAACGCGGACGCGGCGGCATGGGGTGGGGTCGTCCTGCGTGCGGAGGATGAACGCCGTGCGGTGATGCTGCTGGAAGCGGGCGTGGGCAAGGTTTTCGTCGGCGAGGCCGCCCTGCGCGACGCCGGCGTCGTTGAGCGACTCGTTGCGCGATTCGGTGGCGAGCGGGTCGGTGTTTATGTGCCGGCGCGGCGCATCGAAGTCGGATGGTCCTTCGATACCACTTCGAACGCGGATTTCAGCGTCGTGACCCCTTCGCAGTGCGAGCCCGGCTGGGAAATCCTGCGCGCCGACCGGAGCCGCACCGGGGTGCGGGCCCACTGGTGGATCGCCGAGATGATGAAGCGCGGTGTCGCCGCCGCACTCGTGCAAGTGGATCTGCGCGACGACGCAGACCTCAACCTGTGCGCCGGGCTGATGGAGGACTTCGGCGCGCGGATCTGGCTGGGCCCACTCGAGGACGCCGAGCCGGAACTGGGTGACTGGATTGCCTACGGTCACGTCTCGCAGCTTGTTCTTGCGCCGGCACTGTCTGCAAAGCAAGAGCTGCTGCGTGCCGCCATGTCGGCCGAAAGCGACGTCGCGGGCATTTCGGAGGCTGCATGATGCATTCGGTTCAGCGACTGGCGACTGCGATCGGCATCCTATGCAGTTCAGGCATGGCGGCTCCCTGTCATGCCGAGGCGTCGCTGCGCAATGAAACGCAGTTGCAGTTCGCGCTGCGGTCCGGGGCTCCCTGTTGCGTGATCGACGGCCGCTCGGAGATGCAGCGCAAGCAGCGGCAATTGCCGGAAGCGCTCGTGTATCACAAGGGCCTGAAGATCAATCCCACCGCCACGGTGGTGGTGGTCGCCGATAGCGATGCGCAGGCGCTCGCGATAGCGAACACGCTCGCCAGTGCACATCCGGGCAAGGCCGTGTTTGCGGTCGAGGGAGGGGTTGGCGCATGGGAGGCCGTGGCACGGGCCCTGGACGCCGACCCGCCCGGCGGTTCAGCGTCCCATTTCGTGATTCCGAAGAACACGTGCGAGCAGGGTACGCCCCTGCAAGAGTTGCGGACGAGTCCCAAATGAGTATCGCGTATCCGCAATTCCACGCCAGCCGCTGTACGCGTTATCGCTTCCGCTACAGTGAGTGCAACCGCTGCGAGGAGGCCTGTCCGCACGCGGCGATCACGCTCTCCGACGAAGGGGCCAGGCTCGATCCGACGCGCTGCCAGAACTGCGCGCTGTGCGTCAGCGCATGTCGGACCGCCGCCTGGCAAGCCGAAACCTTCAAGCCGATCGAACTGCTGCGGCAGGCGATCAGGCAGGAGACGTTTTCTTTCGCATGTGCGCCTTCGGGGTTGGCGGCGGACGCGGTCGTGCCCTGTCTGGGCGCAATCGACGCGGTGACGCTGGCGTATCTGGCCAAACGGCATATCCCGGTGACTCTGCACGGGGCCGGCCAGTGCACCGGTTGCACGCATGCGCCGCGCGGCGCGGAGCAGCTCGCGTTGAACCTCGAGGGATGCAAGGTGCTGATGGCCGCCGCAGCGCCGCAGGACTCGGCGTGGGCGCTTCCGACCGTCGCAAACGACGCTGCGCCGGAGCGCATTCGCGCGCGCCCCGATTTTGTCGCAGGCCGCCGGCAGCTATTCCGCCGCCTGCTCGGCCGCGGCATGGATGAGGTCGCGCAAAGCGCCGCAGCAATTGAGGTTTCACGGCCGATTGTCGACAAGGCAATTCGTGCCAGTGCCTACGTCCTTCCTGAACAGCGCGAGTTGCTGCAGATCGTCTGCAATACCCGCGATGGGCAGGCCTGCGACGTGCCATTGCATGACGCGCTGCCGCTGATGGGGCTCGAACTGCGTGCCGGCTGCAGCGCATGCGAAGCCTGCTTCCGTGTGTGTCCCACCGGGGCGATCCAGATCGACGAGAGCCCGGCCCATTGGCAACTGCAGTTCGTGGCCGACCGGTGCGTCGGCTGTCAGGTTTGCCTCGAGGTCTGCCAGCCACGCGTACTCGACGCTGAAGCGGCATTCGATGCGCGACCGGAGAGGCCCGCGCGGATCCTGCACACCCTGTCCAAACAGCGCTGCGCGCGCTGTGACCGCCATTTCGTGTCACCGCGCCCCGAAGAGACCTGCCCGATCTGTCGCGACGACGAGGATGCGTTCGACGCAATCTTCGGCTGATCAGAAGCAAGGAGAATGTCCACATGGAATGGGAATTCAATGCAGAACAGGTCGTGAAGGGAAACGTCGCCTATGGCCTTGAGCACTTCCGGCGCGACCTCAATGAGGAAGTGCGTTTGAACATGGCGCTGGCCGACGAATTACAGCATGCGCGCGCCTTCAATCTGATTTACGACATGTGCTACGCGCTGGCCACTGATCGAAAGCTGGACCAATTCCTTTCGACCTATGCGTACGACCCGCCGACCTGCCAGTTCCTGCGAGAGATAGAGCCGCAGATCAAAGGCAACGTTGAAATGCTCGGCGCGATCCTGCAGCGGATGATCATGGATGGCGTTGAAGCAGGTATGTCAGTGGATTGCGCGGTCGGGGAGGCCGCCAAGAAGCATCAGGCAGCGGCTGCTCCGACGGTTCGATCGTGAGTGGTCAAATCATCGATATCATGGAAGCCGTCATAGGACCGCTACCTCGCGAATTGCTGCCCTGTTGCAGGCTGAGGGCGATTCGACTTCCAGCTCGACTTCGAAGGCAGGGCGGACCTCTCCCGCGGGATGCAGGAGCTGCCCGCCTGAAAACGGCCCTCGGTACGGACTCCTCAGTTCGGACTCCTTTCCGGAGAACCGAGGAGTTCGTACAGCCAGTCGTGCACGAGCGTCGTCACCTTTTCCGGTTGCTCGAGCGGGGAAAGGTGGCCGCACTCCTCGATGCGCACAAGCTGCGCCCCCGGGATGCCCTCCACGATCTCTTCGTGCACCTCGGGCGGCGTGAGCTGGTCCTGCTCTCCGCAGATCACGAGCGTCGGGCACCGGATGGCAGCGAGGCTAGCGCGGCTGTCCGGGCGCCCGATGATCGCGCGTTCCTGGCGCACGAAGACCTCGCGCCCCAGTTCGGTCGCCATCGACTGGAACATGCCGCCCACCTCGGGTGTGTTGGCGTGATCCGGGTGCGCCATCCGCGCCAGCAGCTTCTCGATGACCGCGGGGAAGTCGGTTTCGGAGAGCTTGATCAGCTCCTCACGGCCTGCCGTGGCCTCAGGAGTGTCGGGGCGGGCAGTGGTGCTCAAGAGCGCCAAGGCCCGCACCCTTTCCCCTGCCTGGCGCATGATCTCGAACGCGACGTAGCCGCCCATCGACATCCCGAGAAGCATGAACGGCCCCGCCGGCGCCTGGGCCAGGACGTCGGCGGCGAGCGCGGCAATCGAGTCCGAACGCGTCAAGTCGCCGACCGTCACGGCCACCAGGTTCGCCAAGCCGCCGGCCTGGTGCGCGAACAGGTTCGCGTCGTTGAGCAGGCCGGGCAGCATGATGAGGTTCGTTTTCTCCATAGCTATAACCTGCCCATTAGCCACAGGATGAGCAGGATCAGGACCACAAGGCCCAACCCGCCGCTGGGGGCGTATCCCCAGCCCCGACTGTAGGGCCAGGTCGGAATCGCGCCGATCAGCGCGATGACCAGGACGATCAACAGGATTGTTCCGAGCGTCATTTCATTTCTCCCGATCTACAGCCGTGCAGTGTCGCCACGGCCCAGGGTTTATCGGGCATGCAATCCTCGTTCCCGGGCGGCGCCTGCCGATCTGAGCACAAGGGTGGAAAATTTTGCTCCCATGGCGATCCCGGAATTCACCACCGCGACTTGCGGCTCTCGGGGCTGTCGGCATGGGTGCTCAGAAATTCACGCAGGTGATCAATGAAGAACGAGACCTTCGCGGACAGGTTCAGTCGCTCGAGATAGACGGCATAGATGTCGGCTGCAGGCGTCTCGTAGTCGGGCAGCAGGTGTTCCAACCGCCCGCTGCGCAGATATTTCGCGACGTCCCACTCCGCACGCATCAGGATGCCGAGCCCGTCGAGCGCCCAGTTCAGGGCGACCTCGCCGTCGTTGGTGCTGAGCTTGCCGCGGACCTTCACCGTTTCGCCCTGCTTGCCGCGGCTCAGCCGCCACATGCCGTAGGCCGACTCGTTCTGCCGCAGCACGATGCATTCGTGACGGGCAAGATCCGCCGGGCTTTCCGGCCTGCCGTGCGACTTCAGGTAGAGGGGCGACGCACACAGCAGCCGGCGGTTGGCCGCGATCTTCTTCGCGATCAGCCGTGAATCGGGGATCTCGCCGAAGCGGATCGCGACGTCGATGGCCTCGTCGGGGAGGCTCACCGGACGGTCGGTGAGCTGGAGCTGGACTTCGACGTCGGGGTAGCGCTTCGTGAAGGCCGAGATCGCCGGCCCGATGTAGGAGCGCCCGAAACCCAGCGGCGCATTCACGCGCAGCAGGCCCTTCGGCACCGCGCGGCTGCCGGACACGAGGCTTTCCATTTCCTCGATGTCGCCGAGGATGCGCTGCGCGTTCGCGAAGTAGACCTCGCCTTCGTTCGTCAGGCTCAGCCGGCGCGTCGTGCGGTTCAGGAGTCGCACGCCGAGGCGTTCCTCAATCTGCGCGAGGCGCTTCGTCACCGCCGGCGGGGTGAGGTTCATCTCGCGCGCGGTGGCCGCGAGGCTCCCCTGCTTCACCAGCAGGCAGAAGAAAGCCAGCTCGGAGTTGGGATTCATCGCGGATCCATTATTAACTCAAAGGAAGCAATGTATTAACTTTTGATCGATTCTATCAATAATCAAAGTCCTTACTCTCCTCCCTGCGTAATCCCACACAGAAATCATTACGGAGGAGACTCAGGTGGATCTCGATATCGAAAAACGCACATTGCGCCGGATCACTTGACGAATCGTGCCCTTCATCATGCTGTTGTACTTCATCGCCTACATCGACCGGGTCAACATCGGCTTCGCCGCCTTGACCATGAAGGAAGATCTGGGCTTTACCGCGTCGATCCTCGGCTTTGGCGCGGGCATCTTCTTCTGGGGCTACTTCCTGTTCGAAGTGCCCTCCAACATTGTGCTGCACAAGGTCGGCGCGCGTCTGTGGATCGCCCGGGTCATGGTGACCTGGGGGATCATTTCGGGCGGCATGGCCTTCATCGAGGGGCCGACCAGCTTCTATGTGATGCGCTTCCTGCTCGGGGCTGCGGAGGCGGGCTTCTTCCCCGGGATCATCCTGTATCTCAGCTATTGGTTCCCGGCCCGCCATCGCGCCGGCGTGACCGCATTCTTCATGGCTGCGGCACCGATCTCCACCGCGCTGGGCTCTCCGATCTCCGCCGCGCTGCTGGAAATGAACGGCTTCATGGGCTTCCAAGGCTGGCAGTGGATGTTCATCCTCGAAGCCATTCCCGCCCTGATCCTCGGCGTGCTCGTCTTCTTCTACATGACCGACAAGCCCGAGCAGGCGAAGTGGCTGAAGGACGACGAACGCGCCTGGCTGGTCAAGGCCATGAACGAGGAAAACGCCAGCAAGGCGGACAACGCCAAGCACGGCATCCTCAGCGGCCTCGCCAATCCCAAGGTGCTGGCGCTGGCGATGATCTACTTCGGTACGTCCGCCGGTCTCTATACCCTCGGCATCTGGGCGCCGCAGATCATCAAGCAGCTCGGGGTGTCATCGATGACCGTCGGCTTCCTCAATGCCATCCCGCCGATCGTTTCGGTGGTGGCCATGGTCCTCTGGTCGCGTCATTCCGATCGCACCGGCGAGCGCACCTGGCACGTCATCCTGGCCTGCCTGGCAGCGGCGACCGGCCTCGTGGTTGCCGGCGGCGCCAATTCCATCGTCGGCCTGATTGCCGCGCTGACCCTGGTCAACATCGGTATCAGCTGCGCCAAGCCGCCGCTGTGGAGCATGCCGACCACGTTCCTGTCCGGCGCCGCGGCCGCCACCGGCATCGCCACCATCAACTCGATCGGGAACCTCGGCGGATTTGCCGGCCCGGCGATGATCGGCTGGGTCAAGGACCAGACCGGCAGCTTCACAGGCGGCCTGTACTTCGTCGCCGGCCTGCTCGTGCTCTCGGCCTTCCTCACCCTGATGCTGGCCCGTTCCCAGAAGCCGCAGGCGGTGACCGCCCAAGTGGCCACGCACTGAAACACCCCCCAACCCCAACAGATTCTCAGGAGCACAACATGGATAAGGAAGCCGCAGTTCAGTCCCTGACGGACACGATGGCCAAATTCACGTCCTACATCGGCAAGCGTCTGCCGACCGACGTGAAGCAGAAACTCGCCGACCTTCGCACCCTGGAAACCAACCCGCTCGCGAAGGCCATCTACGACTCGATGGACGAGAACCAGCAAGCCGCCGACAAGCTCGACCGGCCAAGCTGCCAGGACACTGGCGTGATCCAGTACTTCATCTCCGCCGGCGCGAAGTTCCCGCTGCTGGGCGAGCTCGAAGAGATCCTGCAGAACGCGACCCTCGGCGCCACGACGCTGGGCCCGCTGCGCCACAACGCCGTCGAGACCTTCGACGAGAAGAACACCGGCACCAACACCGGCTCGAAGATTCCCTGGCTGGATTGGGAGATCGTACCGGATTCCGACACCGCGACGATCGACGTGTACATGGCCGGCGGCGGCTGCACGCTGCCGGGCAAGGCGACCGTGCTGATGCCGGGCCAAGGCTACGAGGGTGTCACCGAATTCGTGTTCGACGTCATCACCTCGCGCGGCGTCAATGCCTGCCCGCCGCTGCTGGTCGGCGTGGGCGTGTCGACCTCGGTCGAGACCGCGGCGCGGCTGTCGAAGCGCGCGATCCTGCGGCCGGTCAATTCGAAGAACCCCAACGCGAACGCCGCGCTGATGGAAGAGCTGCTCGAAGAGGGGCTTAACGAAGTCGGCATCGGCCCGCAGGGGCTCACCGGAAACAACAGCGTGATGGGCGTGAACATCGAGTCCTCCGCCCGCCACCCCTCGACGATCGGCGTCGCCGTCTCGACCGGCTGCTGGGCGCATCGCCGCGGCAAGATTCGCTTCAACGCCGACCTGTCCTACGAAATCCTGTCCCACGAAGGAGTGGTGCTGTGAAAAAGATCCTGCAAACCCCGATCCGCGACGAAGATCTCGAATCCCTGAACGTCGGCGATGTCGTCTATCTCACCGGCCACCTCGTCACCTGCCGCGACGTCGCCCACCGGCGCCTCATCGAGCAGAAGCGCGAGCTGCCCGTCGATCTGAAGGGCGGCGCGATCTTCCACGCCGGCCCGATCGTGCGCAAGAAGGACGACGGCAAGTTCGAAATGGTCTCGATCGGTCCGACCACCAGCATGCGGATGGAGAAGTTCGAGCGCGAGTTCATCAAGCAGACCGGCGTGAAGCTGATCGTCGGCAAGGGCGGCATGGGCCCCGAAACGACGGCGGGCTGCCAGGAAGGCAAAGCGGTCCATGCGATCTTCCCCGGCGGCTGCGCGGTGCTCGCGGCAACCAAGGTCGAGGAGATCGAGCGCGCCGAGTGGCAAGACCTCGGGATGCCGGAAACGCTGTGGGTCAACCGCGTGAAGGAATTCGGGCCGCTGATCATCTCCATCGACACTAAGGGCAACAACCTGATCGAGAAGAACAAGGAGAGCTTCAACGCGAAGAAGGCGCCCGTGATGGAGAGAATCTTCAGTCAGGTGAAGTTCATCAAGTAAGGGGCGCGGGAGGGGACGACGACTGGTGGCGGATCGCGGTATGCTTCATGCGTTGGCCCAAAATTCAATAGAGAGCTTCCAGATGAAGAAAACCCTGCTCGCCGCCGCGCTCGCAACACTTCCGCTGTTTGCCGGCGCGGTCGATCTCAACATCAACGTCCCCTCCGTTCGCATCGACGCCCCGGGCGTGTCGATCACGTTCGGCGCCCGCAACGAGCGCGGCTACTACTGGGACGGCGGCGAGTGGCGTGACCCGGTTTACTGGCGCCGTCACGACGGCCCCCGCGGCGAAAAGTATTACACCGGCCGGGGCAAAGGGGCGCACCACGACGGCGGCTTCTGCCCGCCGGGGCAGGCCAAGAAGGGCAACTGCTGATACTCGGCACCATCCCAACGGAAAAGGGCGGCTCAGTGGCCGCCCTTTTCTTTTGACGATCTCGGCCCGGAAAGGCTTATTCGAACAGCTCGTCACCAACCCCGAGGATTGCGGCGTCGCCGGTCGTCACCACTTTGCACCAAGCGTCGGCCTGGGTCAGCAGTTGATCAGCGTAGAAGCCGGCGGTCGCGATCTTGTTCCGATAGAAGCGCTGGTCGCCCTCTTCCTTGTCGAGGTGGGCGGCCGCCGCCAGGGCTGCCCTGCCCATCATCCAGCCGCCGCAGACGACGACGGCGAGATTGAGATAGGGAACGGCCGCGGTCAGCGCGGCGGAAGCATTCGACCTGGCGTTGCCCAGCACCCACTCGGTGGCATCGGACCACGCCTGCGCCGCGGCCAGCAGATGGCGGCCAATGGCGCGCAGTTCCGGCCGCATGGAAGCCAGCAGATCCTTGGCTGTGCCACGCACTTCGCCGAAGACGACCTTGGCGGTCGCGCCCTGATCGCGCATCAGCTTGCGGAAAATCAGGTCGTTGGCCTGGATGCCGGTGGTGCCCTCGTAGATCGTCGTGATGCGGGAATCGCGCCAGTGCTGCGCGGCACCGGTCTCCTCGATGAAGCCCATCCCGCCATGCACCTGGATACCCAGCGAGGTCACCTCGACCGCCATCTCGGTGCCGCCGCCTTTGACCACCGGAATCAGCAGTTCGGCCAGGAACAGGTCGCACTTCCTCTGCTCCGGGTCGGTGCCGGCGTGAGCACGGTCGAGCAGCCCGGCAGTGAAGTAGGTGATGGCGCGGCAGGCTTCGACGCGCGACTTCATCAGCATCAGCATGCGGCGGACGTCCGGATGCTTGTCGATGGTGACGAGCGCCTCGCCCGTCACGGCATCCCTGCCCTGCTTGCGTTCGCGGGCGTAGCCGAGAGCCTGCTGGTAGGCGCGCTCGCCGAGGGCGACGCCCTGCAGGCCGACGCCCATGCGGGCTTCGTTCATCATGATGAACATGTATTCCAGGCCGCGGTTCGCCTCGCCCAGCAGATAGCCGACCGCACCGCCGTTGTCCCCGAAGGCCATGACGCAGGTCGGGCTGGCGTGGATGCCGAGCTTGTGCTCGATCGACACGCAGTAGGCGTCGTTGCGTTCGCCGAGCGAGCCGTCGGCGCCCACCAGGAACTTCGGCACCAGGAAGAGCGAGATGCCCTTCACGCCGGCCGGGGCGTCCGGCAGGCGGGCGAGGACGAGATGGACGATGTTGTCCGTCATGTCGTGGTCGCCATAGGTGATGAAGATCTTCTGGCCGAAGACGCGGTAGCTGCCATCGGCCTGCGGCTCGGCGCGGCTGCGGATCAGGGCCAGGTCGGAACCGGCGTTCGGTTCGGTCAGGTTCATCGTGCCGGTCCACTCGCCGGAAATCATCTTCTCCAGGTAGATGGCCTTCAATTCGTCGCTCGCGCAGGTCAGCAGGGCGGCGACGGCACCGCTGGTCAGCAGCGGGCCGAGCGAAAAGGACAGGTTGGCGGACGAAACCATTTCCTTGACGGCGATGCCGATGGTTTCCGGCAGTCCTTGCCCGCCGTACCCCGTCGGCGAGGCCAAGCCGTTCCAGCCGGCTTCGCAGAAGGCCTTGTAGGCTTCCTTCCAGCCCTCGGCGGTGATCACGCCTTCCGGTCCGAGCTTGCAACCCTGGGTGTCACCGCTGCGGTTGAGCGGAGCCAGCACGCCGCTGGCGAACTTGGCCGCCTCCTCGAGGATGGCATCTGCCATGTCGGGCGTGGCTTCTTCACAGCCGGGAAGCGCTGCGATGGCGTCGAGACCGACGATTTCGTCCATCACGAAACGCATGTCCTTCACCGGGGCGATGTAATCGCTCATGGGGTTTCCTCTTTATATTTGTGTGTTCAGAGACGTTCGAAGATGCCGGCGGCACCCATGCCGGTGCCGATGCACATGCTGACCATCCCGTACTTGCCGCCGGTGCGGCGCATGCCGTGCACCAACGTCGCCGTGCGGATGGCGCCGGTGGCGCCGAGCGGGTGGCCGAGCGCGATCGCGCCGCCCTGCGGGTTGATCTTCGACGGATCGAGGTCGAGCTCCTGGATCACGGCCAGGGCCTGTGCGGCAAAGGCCTCATTCAGTTCGATCCAGTCGAGGTCTTCCTTGCGGATGCCGACTTGCTGCAGCACCTTCGGAATTGCCACGATCGGCCCGATGCCCATGATCTCCGGCGCCACCCCGCCGACGGCAAAGCCGGCGAAGCGGGCGAGCGGCGTCAGGTTGTGTTCCTTCAGGACCTTCTCCGAGACCAGCATCACCGCACCGGCGCCGTCGGACATCTGCGAGGCGTTACCCGCCGTGACCGAGCCCTTGGCGTGGAAGACCGGGCGCAGCTTGGCAAGCTTCTCGATGGAAATGTCCGCGCGTGCGCCTTCGTCGTCGGTCGGCGTGCGGTCGCGCTGGCGGACTTCGCCGGTTGCGAGATCGGGCTTGTAGTCGCGCACCGTGAAGGGCGAGATCTCGGCCTTGAAATGGCCGGCGGCAATCGCGGCGCAGGCCTTGCGATGGGACGCTTCGGCAAAGGCATCCTGCGCCTCGCGGCCGATGCCCCACTGCTGCGCGACCTTCTCGGCGGTCAGGCCCATGCCGTAAGCGATGCCGAGGTTTTCGTCGGAGAAGAAGGCCGGGTTGGGCGTCACCTTGTTGCCCATCATGTTCGACATGACGCTCATCGACTCGGTGCCGGCGGCGATCATCACGTCGGCGAGGCCGAGACGGATCTGATTGGCGGCATCGGCCACGGCCTGCAGGCCGGAGGAGCAGAAGCGGTTGATCGTCATGCCCGGGACGGTATTCGGCAGGCCGGCGAGCAGCGCGCCGATGCGGGCGACGTTCATGCCCTGCTCTGCTTCGGGCATGGCGCAGCCGACGATGACGTCACCGATACGGGCCGGATCCACGCCCGGCACCTGTGCAACCACCGAGCGGATGGCGTGGGCCAGCATGTCGTCCGGCCGGGCGTTCCTGAACATGCCGTTGCGCTTGGCCACCGGCAGACGGGTCGCGGCGACGATGTAGGCGTCCTGAATCTGTTTGCTCATTCGAGTTTTCTCCTGGGCCGGATCAATTACGGAGCGGCTTGCCGGTATCGAGCATGTGCTGGATCCGGGCCTGGGTTTGGGGGTTCTTCAGCAGGTCGATGAACAAGCGGCGCTCGACCGTGAGCAGCCACGCCTCGTCGACCAGGCTGCCGGCATCGACTTCGCCGCCGCACAGGGCGACCGCCGCGGCGCGGGCGACCTGGTAGTCGTAGGCGGAAATCATGCCGCCGTCGCGCATGTTCACCAGCGTCATCTCCAGCGTCGCAATGCCGCCGCGGCCGGCCACCGGCACCGCACGTGCGGTGGCGCGGGGTGCGTAGCCGGATTCGGCCAGCGCACGGGCTTCGCGGATCGCCACGTAGAGCAGCTCGTCGGGGTGGAACAGCATGGTGTCGGTCGCACGGGCGAAGCCGTAGTCCACCGCTTCCGCGGCGCTCTTCGAGACCTTGGCCGTGGCGATGTTCATGAACGCCGGTTGCAAGAAGGCCATCAGGTCGCCCGATGTCCCGGCACGCGCGGCCCATTCCGCCGCCTGCAGCGCGAATTCCTTGCAGCCGCCGCCGGCCGGAATCAGGCCGACACCGGCTTCGACCAGGCCCATGTAGCTTTCCAGCGCCAACACGCGGCGCGCCGCATGCAGAGCGAACTCGCAGCCGCCGCCCAGGGCCATGCCCTGGACCGCCGCCACCACCGGCACCGCCGCGTACTTCAACGTCTGGCCGGCCTGCTGGAAGGCGGCGACATAGTTGTCGAGCTTCGCGAAATCGCCGGCCGCACACGCCTCCGCCACCTGCGCCAGGTTGGCGCCGACCGCGAAGGGCGGCTGGTGCCAGATGACCAGGCCGGCCAGACTCTGCTCGGCCTGGCGCACGGCCGCCACGACGCCTTCCACCACTTCGGTGCCGATGGCATGCATCTTGGACTTGAAGGAGAGGATGCCGATGCCGGCATCGACCGCTGGCAGGCGCCACAGGCGGACGCCGTCGTTCTCGAACAGCGTCTCGCCGGATTGCTCGGGCGACAGCGAGCCGTCGCCGAGAACGCTGTCCGGGTAGAGTTGGCGCTGGTAGACCGGCAGCGCGGAGCGCGGCACGTAGACCTTGCGGCGCGGCGACCACGAGCCTTGCGGCGTATGCACGCCGTTGCGTCCGTCCAGCACCCAGGCCGGCAGCGGCACGTTGCTCATCGTCTCGCCGGCAGCGATATCGGCGGCAATAGCCTGGGCGATGTCGGTCCAGCCGGCGGATTGCCAGATCTCGAACGGCCCCTGCTCCCACCCGAAGCCCCAACGCATCGCGAGGTCGAGATCGCGGGCATTGTCGGCGACGGCCTCGAGCTGCACCGCGGCGTAGTGGAAGACGTCGCGGAAGATCGCCCACAGGAACCGCGCCTGGGGATCCTTCGAGGCACGCAGTGCGGCGAAGCGGCTGGCGGGGTTCTTGTCCTTGAGGATGGCGGCCACGTCGGCGCTGAGTTCGCCGCTCGAGGGGCGGTAATCCTGCTGGCCGACGTCGAGCACGTGGATGTCCTTGCCGACCTTGCGGAAGATGCCGCCCTTGGTCTTCTGGCCCAGGGCACCCTTCTCGATCAGCTGTTCCAGCCAGGCCGGCGCATTGAAATGGCGATGCCACGGGTCGTCGGGCAGCGTGTTGTGCATGGTGCGCACGACATGGGCCAGCGTATCCAGGCCGACGACGTCCGCCGTACGGTAGGTGGCACTCTTCGGACGGCCGATCTTCGGCCCGGTCAGGAGGTCGACCACATCGAAGCCGAGCTCGAAGCGCTGGGTGTGATGCATCACCGCCAGGATCGAGAGGACGCCGATGCGGTTGGCGACGAAGTTGGGGGTGTCGAGGGCGCGGATCACGCCCTTGCCGAGACGGGAGGTCAGCCAGGTCTCGAGCGCATCGAGTGTGCCCGCATCGGTCGTGCGCGTCGCGATGATCTCGACCAGGCGCATGTAGCGCGGCGGGTTGAAGAAATGGATGCCGCAGAAGCGCGGACGAACGTCGGCCGGCAGCACCTGCGACAGCGCGTCGATCGACAGCCCTGAGGTGTTGGAGGCGACGATGGCATCGGGCGAGATGTGCGGCGCGATCTTGCCGTACAGGTCGTTCTTCCAGTCCATGCGCTCGGCGATCGCTTCGACGATCAGGTCGCAGGCGGTGAGCTGGGCGAGATGCTCATCGTAGTTCGCGGCCGAGATCAACTTCAGCGCCGTCTTGTTGGCGAGCGGCGCCGGTTCGAGCTTCTTCAGGCCGTCGATGGCCTTCTTGACGATGCCGTTCTTGTCACCTTCCTTCGCGGGCAGGTCAAAGAGGACGACCGGCACGCCGGCATTCGCAAAATGGGCCGCGATTTGTGCGCCCATGACGCCAGCCCCGAGCACCGCGACGCGGCGAATATGGAATTTCCGTTCTTGCATGAATGGCTCCGTTGAGTGTCCCCGCCCTGCGGACTCGCTTCAAACTATCTTCTTGAAAACGCTTCGATTCTACGGAGCATCGACACGAGTTTCGTTTGCCGGACAGGCCGATTTACTTGCATAATCGGCCAACCTTTCCTGCAATTGGCTGCGCATGACAATGCCGACATCCACCACGATTCCGATCGATTTCGTTCGGGAATTGCTGACCGCCGTGCCGGATCCGGCACGGCATGCGGCCTACCTTGCGTCAGCGGGAATCGCCCCCGCGCTGATGGACGAATCCTCCGCGCGGGTCACGACCAACCAGTTCTCCGACTTGTACCGGCTACTGGCGCGCGAACTCGACGATGAACTGCCCGGCATGTTCTCCCGTCCCGTGCGCGGGGGCGCGCTCAAGCTGCTTTGCCTCAGCATGCTCGAAGCGCCCAATCTTCGAGTTGCGCTCTATCGGCTGAGCTGCTTCTTCCGATTGCTGATCGATGACATGAGGATCCAGATCACGGTCAGCCACGACGTCGTCTGCGTCGCCCTGGTGCCAGCACAAGGGGCTGAACCCGCGCGGGTTCTCGCGCAGGAAATGATGCTCAAGGTCGTTCATGGGGTGACGTCCTGGCTGGCCGGAAAACAGCTGCCCCTGGAGAGGGCGGACTTTTGCTATCCGCCGCCGCAACACGCCTCTGCCTACGCGTATCTATTTCCGGGTCCGGTTTTCTTCGACCAGGCGCGCACGGCTCTGTATTTCCGGATCGGCAACCTCGACGTGCCGACCCGTCGCAACAAGCGGACGCTCACCGAATTTCTCAGGCGAGCCCCTGCGGACTGGCTGTTTGTCTCATCCGCCGAGCGCGTGATCAGCCATCGCGTCCGGGAGTACCTCGAGAACCATCTCGAAGGCGCGACGCCCATCGACGAGGTCGCCGACGTGCTCCATTGCTCGATACGAACGCTGTCGCGACGGCTGAGCGTCGAGGGAACGTCCTACCAGGCGATCAAGGACGAATTGCGACGCGATGTGGCGATTCAGCTGCTGACCAAGACCGCGACGCCGGTCGCAGTGATCGGAGCCCGGATCGGGTTCGACGATCCGACGACCTTTTACCGGGCCTTCAAGAAATGGACCGGCAGCACACCGGGCGCCTATCGCCCGACGTGAGGTTCAACGGATCATTCTGTCGGAGCGAAGCCGTAGTACGAACCATAGGCGGAGGGAGCAGGCGCGTAGGCGGCAACCTTGATCGAATCGGTCACGGTGACCTGGTTGGTGAACCCGTCAACCCCGCCTTCTTCTCCCTGCCAACGTTCCTCGACTTCCTTGTCGCTCAGACCAATGAGCTTGAGGTTTTCGTCGAGGCGCTCCGAACGGTATTCGAAAGCCGTGTCATGGGCGATGAACAGGGTGTGGGGACAGGCCGTGATGCGTGTCTCGTCCGTTGGGTCGGCGCCCATGACGCGGGTGCCGCAGAAGGGACAGTGCACGGGCGTGTAGTAAAAGGTTTTGAGTTCGGTTCGCTGAATGGCGTTGTTCATCGCGTGCTCCTTGTGGCTCGGAAATGGCTGGCCCTGGCCCGGCAGCAAATGCCGCCGCCAGAGAGAGCGCCGCGGGAATCAGGCGATCTGGATACTGCTCGCTTGCTTGCCCTTGGGACCGCTAGTGATGTTGAAACTCACCCGCTGGCCTTTGGCCAAGGTCTTGAAGCCGTGGGAATTAATTGCGGAAAGATGAGCGAAGAGATCTTCGCTGCCGCCAGAAATCGCTGCAGTGCACAATACGTGCCATTGCATCAAATAGCAAACGGATTGCTGAACGCCATCCACAACGCGAAGCGGTCACGCCTGTCCGCGTATACCATCTCGGATGGGCATCGGAGCGCACAATAGTCTGGTCTGCGCCAATCGTCATGACAGCCACTCAACTTTCCTGCGGTCTCCTGGTCATCAACGAACTAGGCGAACTTCTTGTCGGTCATTCGACGGGGAGTCGCCATTGGGACCTACCCAAGGGGCTCATCGAAGAGGCAGAGGATCCGGCCAATTGCGCGCTGAGGGAGGCCCGGGAGGAATTCGGGCTCATGTTCGGTCCTGAGCAGCTCGTCGACCTGGGTCGCCACGCCTACTACCGCGGGAAGGACCTGCACCTTTTCACCGTTCGCACTTCCTCTGCCGAGACTCGCCCGGACCAGTGCAGGTGCACCAGCTACTTCGATCACTATGCAACGGGCAAAAGGGTGCCGGAAATCGATGGCTTCGCCTGGGCAGATGATGTGCAGTTGGACGGCTGGCTGGCAAAGAACATGCGCAGGCTGCTTCTCGAAAACGGTTTGTTGGCCCGCGCCCGTATACTGGCGGGAATCGGTCAATAATGACACTGCAATTCTCGGCGCGCGAGTAAAACCCGCGCCCCGCCTCACCGCCGCAACTCGAAATACAAGGCCCGAATCATCCGCTCTGCCTGCCCGAGATACCCGCGGCCGAAGAGGTTGAGGTGGTTCAAGACGTGGTAGAGGTTGTAGAGCGTCTTGCGCTGCTCGTAGCCTTCCGCGAGCGGCCAGGCGGTGCGGTAGGTGGCGTAGAAGGCCGACGGGAAGCCGCCGAAGAGTTCGCTCATCGCGAGGTCGGCGTCGCGGTCGCCGCGGTAGACGGCGGGATCGAAGATCACGGGGCGGCCCTGGACGTCCATCGCGGCATTGCCGTTCCACAGGTCGCCATGAAGCAGGCTCGGGCGCGGACGGTAGTCGAGGAACAGGGCCGGGACGCGTTCGAGCAGGTGGTCAGCTTCGCGTCCGATGGCGCCGGCGTAGCCCGTGGCACGGGCCATTTTCAGTTGCGGGATCAGCCGGTGGTTCACGAAGAAGTGGGCCCAGCCGTCGTCCTGCGTATTGCTTTGCGGGTTGGCGCCGATGAAGTTGTCGCGGGTCCAGCCGAAGTGCTCGCCGCTGTCGCGATGCAGTTCCACCAAGGCTTCGGCGAAGCGCTGCCCATCGCCGGCGTCGGCAAGCGGGCGCATTTCGATGTGCTCGAGCAGCAGGAAGGCTTCGTCTTCGGTGGCGCCCCAAGCCAGGGAGCGCGGCACGCGGAAGGCATCACAGGCACCGAGCGCGGTCAGGCCGTCGACTTCGGCCTCGAACATCGGCAGCGTGCTCGCATCGTTCAGCTTGAGGAAGTAGCGGCCGCCGCCGGCCCTGACTTCGAGGGCGCGATGGATGCAGCCCCCACCGATGGCGCGAAGCTCGGCGCCGGAAAAGTCGATGCCGCTCGCGGTCTTGAGAGCCTTCGCGAGTTCGGCGCTCAGCGTTGAGGAATGCTCCACCGAAGATGCCTCGTTCGTAGGTGAAAAAGGGTGCAAGAGATTCCGAATGATCCCCTCTTGCAAAAGGATTGGGCAAGCGACGCGCCCGACGAGGCGGGTGGCGTCAGGGCGCGTCGCGTCCGCCGTCCGGTCCCGAATCCTCCGCCAGATTCCGTGCGTACTGACCGCCCTCCCCGCGCCAGAAATCGCGGTCGGCGGCACGCACGCGTTGCGCGGCGTGCTCCATGTGTTCGGCTGCCGCCGCGCGGGCGGCATCGGGGTCGCTGGCGGCAATCGCGGCGACGATCTTTTCGTGTTCGGACATGACCTGGCGGGCGAAATCCTCGCGCCGCGCCTCGTTGGCGCGTGTCACCTTCACGGCCGAGCGGATCGGCTGAGCGAACATCTCGATGAAGCGCACCCAGTAGGGATTGCCGGTCGCCGCGGCGATCGTGCGGTGGAAGCGCGCGTCCTCCTCGACGCCGTCCGAGCCGGAGGCGACGGCCTCGGCGATGCGGCGTAGCGCGTATTCGATTTCGGCGAGCTGACCGGGGCTGCGGCGCACGGCGGCGAGCGCTGCGGTTTCGGCTTCGACACCGCGCCGCACTTCGATCAGGTTGAGGAGCGCCTGGATGGACTCGTCGGTCAGGCGATCGCCGCCGAAGGTCTGCGCAGCGTCGGCGTTGCAGACGAAGGCGCCGCTGCCCTTGCGGGTTTCCAGCAATCCATCGGCCTTCAGGATCGCGATCGCCTCGCGGATGACCGTGCGGCTGACGCCGAAATGCTGCGCCATCGCCTGCTCGGAAGGCAGCCGCGTACCGGGCGGCAGGTCGTCTTCACGAATCTTGGTCAGCAGCCGCTCCGCGACGCGCGAGGCAAGACTACCTGTCGCAAATCCGCCCGCATCGCGAACGCCGGGGCGCGTCGCAGGGAAATTGCCGTCCATTGCCTCTTCTCCAATCCCAAAGCTGTACGACAACTCTACAACTTGCATCGATAAATTCAATCTTGACTTCCATGGGATCGTTTTATAACCTGCAAACAGACAGCTTTAATACAGCTTTGTGACAACTAAGACCCGGAACGGGCGAGCGGGAAACAAGGCTGAAGGCGGTCCATTCCACACATAAGAGGAGACAACGCGATGAGCAATTCCGCCATGCAGGCGGCCGTGGATGCGGTCGATGTCCTGCCAACCGCATCCGCCGACGACGAGATTTCGATCTATCGCAAGGTGACCTGGCGCCTGCTGCCCTTCCTGATGCTGTGCTACGTCGTCGCCTACCTGGACCGGGTCAACGTCGGCTTCGCGAAGCTGCAGATGCTGAGCGACCTGCAATTCAGCGAAACCGTGTACGGCCTGGGCGCCGGGATCTTCTTCTTCGGCTATTTCCTGTTCGAGGTCCCGAGCAACATCATCCTCCACCGCGTCGGCGCACGGGTCTGGATCGCCCGCATCATGATCACGTGGGGCCTGATCTCGGGCGCCTTCACCTTCGTCCGCACGCCCGAGATGTTCTACTTCATGCGATTCCTGCTCGGGGCTGCGGAGGCGGGCTTCTTCCCCGGCATCATCCTCTACCTCACCTACTGGTATCCGGCCGAACGCCGCGCACGCATCATCGCGACCTTCATGACGGCGATTCCGCTGTCGGGCGTCGTCGGCGGACCGCTCTCGGGCTGGATCATGGAGTCGTTTGCGGGTACCAACGGCCTGAGCGGCTGGCAGTGGATGTTCGTGATCGAGGCCGTCCCGGCGATCCTCCTCGGCGTTGCCGTCTTGCTCTACCTCGACAACGGCATCCGCTCCGCGAAATGGCTGAGCGAAAACGAGAAGCGCGTGCTCGAGCACAACGTGTCGCGCGATGCGCACGGCAAGGCGCAGCACCATTCGCTGCGCGCCGTGTTCGCCGACCGCCGCGTGTGGCTGATGGCCTTCATCTACTTCTGCTGCGTGATGGGGCAGTACGGCCTCACCTTCTGGATGCCGTCGCTGATCAAGGCGGCGGGCGTGAAGGGCGTGCTCAACGTCGGCCTCTTCACCGCGATTCCGTTCTCGACCGCCGTCGTCGCGATGATTCTTTTCGGCCGCAGCTCGGACAAGCACCGCGAGCGCCGCTGGCACCTGGCCATTCCCATGCTGCTCGGCGCGGTCGGCCTGGTCGGCAGCACGCTCGCCAGCGGCCAGACCAACGTCGCGATCGCCTTCCTGTCGCTCGCCGCGGCCGGCGTGATCACCTCGGCGCCGCTGTTCTGGAGCCTGCCGACCGCCTTCCTCGGCGGCGTGGGCGCCGCGGCCGGTATCGCGGCGATCAACTCGGTCGGCAACCTCTCCGGTTTTGCGAGCCCCTTCCTGATCGGCTGGCTGAAGGACCTCACGCAGAGCACCGACATCGGCATGTACGTGCTGGCCGGCGTTCTCGTGGCCGGTGCGATCACGGTGCTGAACGTGCCGGCGCGGCTCGTGAATCGCTGATTTGAAACCATAGGAGCAGCAAGAATGAATCAGACAATTCGCAGGGTCGGCGTCATCGGCCTGGGCGCCATGGGGATGGGCGTCGCCCAGTCCCTGCTGCGCAACGGCTTCGAAGTCCACGCCTTCGACGTCCGCGCCGAGGCACTGCAGAAGATCGCCGACGCGGGCGGCCACCCCGCTGCGACGCCGGCGGCGCTGGCAGCCACGGTCGATGCGATGCTGATCCTGGTCGTCAATGCGCAGCAGACCGAGGACGTGCTCTTCGGCGAGAACGGCGCGGCGGCGCGTCTCGCCCCGGGATCCGTCGTGATCGCGAGCGTGACGGTCTCGCCCGAGTTCGCCGAAGCCCTCGGCGAACGGCTCGGTGCGATGGGCCTGCAGTTCATCGACGCACCGGTCTCCGGCGGCGCAGCAAAGGCCGCAAGCGGCCAGATGTCGGTGATGGCCGCGGGCGCGCCGGCCGCCTTCGAACGCTGCGAGGCGCTCTTCCAGGCGATCTGCGCGAATCTCTACCGCCTGGGCGACAAGCCTGGACAGGGCTCCAAGGTCAAGATGATCAACCAGCTCCTCGCCGGCGTGCATATCGCCGCCGCCGCGGAGGCGATGGCGCTGGGCCTCAAGGCGGGCTGCGATCCGCAGGCGCTGTACGAAGTCATCACGAACAGCGCCGGCAGCTCGTGGATGTTCCAGAACCGCGTGCCGCACATCCTCGCGGGCGACTACACGCCGCTGTCGGCGGTGAATATCTTCGTGAAGGATCTCGGCATCGTCCTCGACTACGCGAAGAAGAGCTTCTTCCCGCTGCCGCTGTCGGCGACCGCGCACCAGATGTTCCTGCAGGCCTCGGCGGGCGGGCATGGCGGTGAGGACGACTCGGCGGTGGTGAAGATTTTCCCCGGCATCGAATTGCCGGCCGCCAAGGAGCACTGAAATGGC
The DNA here is from genome assembly GCF_000349945.1 of Azoarcus sp. KH32C. NCBI lineage: Bacteria > Pseudomonadati > Pseudomonadota > Betaproteobacteria > Rhodocyclales > Zoogloeaceae > Azoarcus > Azoarcus sp. KH32C. The sequence goes on from NC_020548.1 coordinate 85,936, forward strand.
CGTCCTGCTTGGATGCATCGCGGACGACTTCACCGGCGGCACGGACCTCGCGGGCATGCTGGTCAAGGCCGGCATGCGCACCGTCCAGATGATCGGGGTGCCGCAGGGCCCGCTGCCTGAGGATGTCGACGCCGTTGTGATCGCGCTGAAGTCGCGCACCTGTCCGGTGGACGAGGCGGTCGCCGACTCGCTCGCCGCCCTCGCCGCACTGCGCGCCGCCGGTTGCCGGCAGTTCTTCTTCAAGTACTGCTCGACCTTCGACTCGACCCCGCAGGGGAACATCGGCCCCGTCGCCGAAGCCTTGATGGCCGCGCTCGGCACCGATTTCACGATCGCCTGCCCGGCCTTCCCGGCGAATGGCCGAACGATCTACCAGGGTCATCTCTTCGTCGGCGAACAGCTGCTGTCGGATTCGGGGATGCGCCGTCATCCGCTGACGCCGATGACGGATGCGAACCTCGTGCGCGTGCTGCAGCAGCAGGTGAAGGGCCGGGTCGGATTGGCCGCACAGGCGACGGTGAGCCGCGGCGCGGAGGCGATCGTGGCGCGCTTCGACGAACTGCGTCGTAGCGGGCACGCCTTCGCGGTCGTCGACGCCCTCGCCGACCAGGATCTGCTCGCGATCGGCGCCGCCTGCACGGACCTGCCGCTCGTCACCGGTGGATCGGGCATCGCGCTGGGCCTGCCGGAGAACTTCCGCCGACGCGGTTTGCTCGCGCCGGTCGAATCGGCCGCGCTTCCGGCAACCGGTGGCCTGCGAGCGGTCGTCGCCGGCAGTTGTTCGATCGCGACCCTTGGCCAGGTAGCGGCGATGAGCGCGCGTCATCCGGCCTTCAACGTCGATCCGATCCGACTCGCGCGCGGCGAGGACGTCGCCGGCGAAGCACTCGCGTGGGCGACCGACCGCATTCGCCGCGAACCCGTGCTCGTCTATGCGACCGCCGCCCCCGAAGCGGTGCGCGAGATCCAGGAGGCACTGGGCGTGGAACGCGCGGGCAGTCTGGTCGAAGACACGTTGGCACGCATCGCGACCGGTCTCGTCGACCTGGGCGTGGGGCAGATGATCGTCGCCGGCGGCGAGACGTCGGGTGCAGTCGTGAAGGCGCTCGGCGTCAGCGGCCTGCGCATCGGGCCGGAGATCGATCCGGGCGTGCCCTGGACGGTCGCGATCCACGACGACACGAAGCCGCCCCTCGCGCTGGCGCTCAAGTCCGGCAACTTCGGCAGCCCCGACTTCTTCCTCAAGGCCTGGAACGCCCTGCAATGAGCGCCGCGATCTCCATCCACCGCGACGAGAACCGCCTGCGCGAGGAGATCGTCGAAGTCGGCCGCTCGCTCTTCGACCGCGGCCTGACGGCCGGCAGCAGCGGCAACATCAGCGTGCGGCTCGACGACGGCTGGCTACTGACGCCGACCAACGCCTGCCTCGGCCGCCTCGATCCCGCCCGGCTGGCGAAGCTCGACTGGAACGGCCGCGTCGTGAGCGGCGATGCGCCGTCGAAGGAAGCCTTCCTCCATCGCGCGATGTACGAGGAGCGCCAGGGCGCCGGCGCCATCGTGCATCTGCACAGCACGCACTCCGCGGCCGTCTCCTGCATGTGCGGCCTGGACCACGCGGACTGCCTGCCGCCGCTCACCGCCTACTACGTGATGAAGATCGGCCGCCTGCCGCTGATTCCCTACCACCGCCCCGGCGACCCGGCGCTCGGCGATGCGATTCGCGGACTCGCGGGCAGGCACAGCGCGGTGCTGCTCGCCAACCACGGCCCGGTCGTCTCCGGGCGCTCGCTCGAAGCGGCCCTTTACGCCACCGAAGAACTGGAGGAGACCGCCAAGCTTTTTCTCCTCCTCCGCAACATCCCGACGCGGCCGCTGGATGCCGCACAGATCGAAGAACTGAAGTCGACCTTCGGGCTCGACCTTTGAACCGAGGATCCCTATGCCCCGATTTGCCGCCAACCTGACGATGATGTTCACCGAAGTCCCCTTCCCCGAGCGCTTCGCGCGCGCGGCGAAAGCGGGCTTCAAGGGCGTCGAGTTTCTGTTCCCTTACGACCACGCACCGGCCGAGGTCGCCGTCTGGCTGCGCGAAAATGGCCTCGCGAACGCCCTCTTCAACCTGCCACCCGGCGACTGGGCGGCCGGCGAACGCGGCATCGCAGCCCTGCCCGGCCGCGAAGAGGAATTCCGTGCGAGCGTCGCCACCGCCCTGCGCTATGCGCTGGCGCAGGGCACGCCGTGCCTGCATGCGATGGCGGGACTCGTCCCGGCGGGCGCCGATCGCATTGCCTTCCGCGAGACCTTCATCGCCAACCTGCGCTACGCCGCACGCGAACTCGCGGCCCACGGCCGCACGCTGCTGATCGAACCGATCAATCCGCGCGACATGCCCGGCTACTTCCTCAACAGCCAGGCCGAGGCGCATGCGATTCGCGAAGCGGTCGGCGAGCCGAACCTGAAGGTGCAGATGGACTTCTATCACGCGCAGATCGTCGAGGGCGATCTCGCGACGACCTTCCGCAAGTACTTCGCCGATATCGGCCACGTGCAGATCGCGAGCGTGCCCGAGCGCCACGAGCCCGACGATGGCGAAGTCAATTACACCTATCTGTTCCGTCTGCTCGACGAGCTCGGTTACGCCGGCTGGGTCGGTTGCGAATACCGGCCGCGCGGGAAGACCGAAGACGGCCTGGGCTGGCTCAAGACGATCGCACTCTGACAAGGACACCAAGATGAAAGTCGTGATAACCGGCGGGGCCGGATTCCTGGGCCAGCGCCTGGCCCGTCGACTGCTGCAGCGTGGCACCCTCGTCGGCGCCGAAGGCCGGGAACAGGCCATTCGCGAGATTGTGTTGCTGGACGTCGTCGCACCGCAGGACGTCTCCGACCCCAGGATCAGCGTCGTCACCGGCGACATCTCCGACCCGAACGTGCTGGCCCGCGCGATCGACCGCGACACCACTGCCGTCTTCCATCTCGCAGCCGTCGTCAGCGGCCAGGCGGAAGCGTCCTTCGACCTCGGGATGCGCATCAATCTCGATGCGTCCCGCGCGCTGCTGGAGACCTGCCGCGGGCTCGGGCAGCGGCCCAAGGTGATCTTCACGAGCTCGGTCGCGGTCTATGGCGGTGCGCTGCCGGCTGTCGTCCGCGACGACACCGCACTCGACCCGCGCTCGTCCTACGGCGTGCAGAAGGCGATCGGCGAGCTGCTGCTGAGCGACTACAGCCGCCGCGGCTTCGTCGACGGCCGCGTGCTGCGCCTGCCGACCATCAGCGTGCGGCCCGGCAAGCCGAACCAGGCGGCGTCGAGCTTCGCGAGCGGCATCATCCGCGAGCCGCTTTCCGGAGAAGAAGCGATCTGCCCCGTCACGGCAGACACGCGGCTGTGGCTGCTGTCGCCGCGGCGCGCGATCGAGTGCCTGATCGCCGGCCACGACCTCTCGGCCGACGCGCTCGGCGACCGCCGCATCATCAACCTGCCCGGGATTTCGGTGAGCGTCTCCGAGATGGTGGCGGCCCTCGAAACCGTGGCCGGCCCCGAAGCCGTCGCCCGCATCCGCTGGCAGCCCGACGCGACGATCCAGCGCATCGTCGGCAGCTGGCCGGGCGCCTGGGATACTGCGCGGGCCGGGCAGCTGGGGCTCGCGGGCGATCCGGACTTCGTCAGCATCGTGCGCGCCTACGTCGAGGACGACCTGCCGGCCGCGGTCGGTACTTCGACACTACGCGCGGCTTGAGACCGAGGAAACTGCGTCGGCGATTGCCGGTCGGAATCACGGGAATGCCGTGACGATATCCGGCATGTGTACCGCTTCAATCTGAATAGGAAGGCGCACGAATGAAGAAGCCCACAGTTGCTTTCATCGGCCTCGGCGCCATGGGTGCCCCCATGGCCCGCAACCTGATCGCCGCCGGATTCGCGGTCACGATCTACAACCGCAGCCGCGGCCCGGCCGAGGCGTTCGCCGCCGAAGGCGTCCGAATCGCCGCGTCGCCCGCCGACGCCGTCGAGCCCGGCGGCATCGTCGTCACGATGCTCGCCAACGACGCGGCACTCGAAGCCGTCACCCTCGGAGAAGACGGCTTTGCGGCGCGCCTCGGCGCCGGCGGCATGCATATCTCGATGAGCACGGTCTCGGCGGAGACTTCGCGGCGTCTGGCAATCGAGCACGCCAAGCTTGGGAGCAAGCTTCTCGCCGCGCCGGTCTTCGGCCGCCCGGAAGCGGCGGCGGCACGGAAGCTCTGGATCTGCCAGTCCGGCTCCGACGACGCGAAGGAGCGCGCGCAGCCCGTGCTCGCCGCGCTCGGCCAGAAGATCCACGATTTCGGCACCGATCCCGGCGCCGCGAATGTCGTCAAACTCTCGGGCAATTTCCTGATCTTCTCCGCCATCGAAGCGCTCTCCGAGGCGCTCGCGCTCGCAGAAAAGAACGGCGTCGACCGCGAAGTCCTCGTCAGCTTCTTCGGCGAGACCATTTTCAACTGCCCGATCTACCAGAACTATGGCCGCATGCTCGCGCAACGCAGCTACGAACCGCCCGGTTTCAAGCTCGAACTGGGCATGAAGGACATGCGCCTCGTACGCAACGTCGCCGAAGACGCCCAGGTCCCGATGCCCCTGGCGGACCTGCTCCACGCCCGGCTGCTGACGGCCCTCGCAAAAGGCCGCGGCGGGATGGACTGGATGGCGATCGAGCTCTCGTCGTCGGAGGATGCCGGACTGACCGGAACCTGAGGATCGGCGCGCAGTCCCAAGGGCGTGCCATTCACCGAGGTTTCCAGATGATCCGCTTCCTGATTGCTTGCCTCCTGGCGGGGGCCATTGCAATCCCCGCCATGGCGGCGCTCAAGGAGGGCGACAGCGCGCCGGACTTCCGCGCCCAGGCCTCTCTCGCCGGCAACGCCTTCGACTTTTCGCTGAAGGAGGCGCTGAAGAAAGGCCCGGTGGTCGTGTACTTCTACCCGGCCGCCTTCACCGAGGGATGCAACATCCAGGCGCATGAATTCGCGGTCCACCACGACAAGTTCGTCGCGGCCGGCGCGACCGTCATCGGCGTGTCGCTCGACGACATCTCCCGCCTCAACGCATTTTCGGCCGATCCGCAATACTGCGGCGGCAAGGTACCGGTCGCATCCGACGCGGACGGCCGCATTGCCAAGTCCTACGACTTGCGCATCGTAAAGATCCCGGTTTCGATCAAGGATAGCCGGGGCGTGGCCGTCGATCACGGCTTCGTCGAGCGCACCACCTTCATCGTGACGCCGGACGGAAAGATCGCCGCGACCATCGGCGGCCTCGCCCCGCAGGACAATGTCGCGAAGGCGCTGGAGGCCGTGCAGAAGCTCTCGGCAAAGCGGCCGGCGATGTGATGCCCGCCGGCTAGGTCACGACGCTGCCGGCCGCTTCGCCCTCAGGGAGATGAATGACGCCGGTATTGTAGTTGTACTCGAAGACCTCGCCGTAGCGCCCCCATTCGATCGCCACCCGCAGGGCACGCTCGGCTTCTGCTTCATCCAGGGTGTAGCGTAAGAGCTTGAGGAACAGGTCCTGTGGCAGGTCGCCGCTCGCATCCTGCTCCAGGCCGTGGCGGATGTAGGCGATGAGCGGGACATGCGAAAGGAGCTGCTGTCCGAAGAGCTCCTGCCGCAAGGTCTTCGTGCCGCCGATGTAATGCTCACCCAAGGAAGTGATCGTGATGTCGCCGTGGGCCAAGTGCGCAAAACCGAGCAGCGCCAAGGCATGGCTCGCCTCCAGAAGTTCATCGTCGGTAAGTTCGGCCTCTTCGGCGAGCTGCGGGAGGTCCGCACGGCCGTGAAACGGCTCGTCGGCCAGCAGCTCAAGCAGTCCTTCGATGCGGGCCACGTCGGCCACGGGCAGCCGGTCGCCGATACCCAAGGGCGTTTCCCTTTCCGCAGGTTTCCCGGTCCGGGCCGGCCGTGCCGTCATGAGCCCATAGACTTCGTCGACCAGGGCCCGCAGGTCAGGGCTGGCCACGTCTCTGGGACGCTCCAGACTGACCGCCAACTCGGCCCGCACGCGCCCCGGATTGCTGCCGAAGATCAGCACGCGGTCGGCCATGGTGACGGCCTCCTCGATGTTGTGGGAGACGACCAGGATCGCCTTGGTCGGCATCTCGCCGCTTTCCCACAAGCCCAGGATGTCCTCCCGCAGGCGCTCGCCGGTCAGTACGTCGAGGGCCGAAAAGGCCTCGTCCATCAGCAGCACTTCCGGTTCCAGCACGAGCGCGCGAGCGATGCCCACCCGCTGGCGCATGCCGCCCGAGAGTTCCCGCGGCAACGCGCCCTCGAAGCCGGACAGGCCGATCAGCTCGATGGCTGCCTGTGCGCGGCGCGAACGCTCTTCGGGCCCCATCCCGCGCGCTTCAAGGCCCAGTTCGACGTTCTTCTGTACGGTCAGCCACGGGAACAGGGCGAAGGACTGGAACACCATGCTTACGCCTCGGGCGGGCCCATGGAGCGGCAAGCCCCGGTACAGCACCTCGCCTCCATCGGCGCTGATGAGGCCGGCCATGATCCGCAGCAGCGTGGACTTGCCCGATCCGGACTGGCCCAGCAGTGCCACGATCTCGCCTTCCCGCAGCGTGAAGTCCACCCCTTCGAGCACTGCACGGGCCGTTCCATCGGTCGACCGGAAGGACTTGCCGACGGATTTGAGTTCAATGATCGGGGTGCTCACCGGCGTTCCTCAGAAATGCAAACGATCCTCGGCCATGCGATAAAGCCGGCGCCAGACGAAGTGGTTGAAGGCCATGACGAATATGCACATCACACCGATACCCAGGGCAATGCGCGGAAAGTCGCCCGTCGCCGTCATTTCCGCGATGTAGCTGCCGAGGCCGTGGGCTTTCAGCGTCGTGTCGCCCCAGGTGACGTACTCGGCAACGATGCTGGCGTTCCAGGACCCGCCGCTCGCGGTGATGGCGCCCGTGACGAAACTGGGGAAGATCGCAGGCAGCAGGTATCGGCGCCACTTGAGCCAGCCCGTCAGGCTGAAATTCTGCGCGGCGTAGCGCAGTTCAGTGGGGATGGTCGATGCCCCGGCGATCACGTTGAACAGCAGATACCACTGGGTACCGAGGACCATCAGCGGCGACAGCCAGACGTCGGGATTCAGTTTGAAGTGCACGATCCCCAGCACGGCGACCGGGAACATCAGGTTGGCGGGGAAGGCAGCAAGGAATTGCGCGACCGCCTGGACGCGCTCCGCGAGGCGCGGATTGAGACCGATCCGGATCCCGATCGGCACCCAGACGAGGGCCGCGATCAACATCAGCACGACCACCCGCATCATCGTATAGAGGCCGAGAACGAAGACGTGCCCGGCTTCGCCCCAGCCCACTTCGGTGTGGATGAAGCGCAACAGCGACCAGACGGCGTAAAAGACGGCGGCTGCGATCACCGCATCCCAGATGCGTTCGGGCACCATGTTCGCCGGGCGCGGCCTCGCGCGGATCGACGTACCGTCATGGCCCATGCGGAAAACGGTCAGCGAACGCTCCAGCAACGCGACGAACAGCTTCACGATGCCCTGGGTGCGCTCCGTGCGGCGCAGCCAGGTGAGCAGCCACGAGTCCTGGGCGGAGTCGCCCCCCGTTTCCTCGAAACGGAACTTGTCGGCCCAGGCGAGCAAGGGGCGGAAAAACAGCTGGTCGTAGAGCAACACGCCCACCAGCATCGCGCCGATGGCCCAGGCGATGGCATGAAGGTCGCGGGCTTCGATTGCAAGCGCGATATAGGACCCGATGCCCGGCAGTTTGATGCTCTGGTTGGATACCGAGATCGCCTCGGACGCCACGACGAAGAACCAGCCCCCCGACATCGACATCATCATGTTCCAGAGCAGGCCTGGCATTGCATAGGGCAGCTCCAGCCGCCAGAAGCGTTGCCAGGGAGACAGCTGGAATACGCGAGCCGCCTCCGACAGCTCCGCCGGTACCGTCCGAAAACCCTGGTAGGCGGAGAAGGCCATGTTCCAGGCCTGGGAGGTGAAGATGGCGAAGATTGCCGCGCATTCGACGCCCAGCAGGTTGCCCGGGAAGAGCGCGATAAAGCCGGTGACGGTGATCGAGAGGAAGCCGAGTACCGGGATCGACTGCAGGATGTCGAGCAGGGGCACCAGCACCTTTTCCGCCGCGCGATACTTCGAGGCGAGCGCGGCGAAGACACAGCTGAAAACCATGGAGGCCGCGAGTGCGATGAACATCCGCAGCGTCGTGCGCAGCAGGTAGTAGGGCAAGACCGAGGGAGCCAGGCTGAGAGGGATCGCCTCGCCGAGCTGGTAGGGGCGGGCCATCTGTTGGGCGCCGTACGCCACCAGCACCAGCGCGGCGAGCACGAGGGGCAGCAGGGCCCAATCCCAGCGATTGCCGCCGGCGTCGACCACTTGGCGCGGGAAGAACAGCAAGTCTTTGATCATATATCGGAATCCGGCCAAGTTTCGGCGCGCAAGACAGCGCGCGTAATCTAGCAGCAAACCTGCGGGGTCCGAATTAAGAATATTAAAGATGGGGCAAGGCCATCCTCCAGCCGGGCAAGACCTCGCCCCGCTGACCTCGCGGCCGCTTTGTAGTAGCCTTGACCCTTTTTCGCCGATCGGGCGTCGATTTGGTCATGGCGCAAGGTTTGCCGCGTTCGCACTTCAATAGTTCCCGGCTGGTTCGTGCGCTGACCGACCTGTCGGTCGCGGACGTGCCCGAGTCGAAGCAGTCCTTCGCCGAAAGACTCGGCCAGTGGCTGGACTTCACCGATGCGCTCTCGCTGTACTCCGCGCTGAACGCCGGCGCGGGCGACCTGGAGCCTTCCTCGGCGGTCGCGCCCGCGGGCCGGGCCCTCGTCCGGAACCAACTCACCCGAGTGCGGGCCGCCCTGCTGGATTCGATCCTCATGGACGGCGTGTCCCGACCCGGCAAAGCGCGCATCGAACTCCCCATCCCGACCCCGAACGACTCCGTCGAAAGCGCGGCCGACTTCGCGCCCTACCATCGCTACTATCTCGCGCACCAGCGGGACATGAGCGCGAATATCGGCTCCCTGCGGGCAACGGTACGCAACGCAATGGCCAGGCAGTCGGCCAAGCTCAAGCGGCTCGCGGCCCTCGATGCCGTGCTGGACAAGGCGCTGGAAGTTCGCGAGCGCAGTCTGCTGGCGACGGTGCCGACGCTGCTGGGAAAGCGCTTCGAGCACCTGTACCAGTCGCACCAGGCGACTCGGGCGGAAGCGCAAACGGCAGACGACCCGATGCAATGGATGCAGCCGGGCCGATGGCTCGCAACGTTCTGCACGGACATGCAGGCCGTGCTGCAGGCGGAACTGGATCTTCGATTGCAGCCGGTCGCAGGACTGATCGCTGCCTTCGACACTGAGGTAACGAGCAAGCAATGAACCGAAAAATCTGCGTGGCGGCCTTCCTCATCGGCTTGGCCGCCGTTTGCTGGGTGGGGGCTGGCTACATCGGCTCCGGCCTGCTTCCGCTGACGATGACCATGATCATCGCCGCCGTCTACGTGACGGGCTCCGTCGAGATGCTGCGCTTTCATCGGGCTACCGACGCACTCGCCCAAGCCCTGAAGTCGATTCCGGAAGATCTGTCGCACCCGGGCGAATGGCTGGCCAAACTCCCCGCTTCGCTACAGAACCCGGTGCGCCTGCGCATCGAAGGCGAGCGCGCCGGCCTGCCCGGCCCGGCGGTCACGCCCTATCTCGTCGGACTGCTGGTGCTGCTCGGCATGCTGGGCACCTTCCTCGGCATGGTCGTGACCCTCAACGGCGCGGTCCTCGCGCTGGAAAGCACCACCGACCTGCACACCATCCGCGCGGCGCTGGCCGCGCCGGTCAAGGGCCTCGGGGTCGCCTTCGGTACCTCGGTCGCGGGCGTCGCGGCGTCCGCGATGCTGGGCCTCATCTCGGCGCTGTGCCGGCGCGAACGGCTGCAGACGGCGCAATTGCTGGACACCAAGGTCGCGACCGCACTCCGCGGCTTCTCGCTCGTCCATCAGCGCCAGGAGACCTACAAGGCGCTGCAGTTGCAGGCCACGGCGCTGCCCGAGATGGTCGGTACGCTGCAGGCCATGATGGCGCAGATGGACCGCCAAAGCCGCGAGCTGAACGAGCGCCTGGTCGCCGAACAGGAGCGCTTCTACCGCGAAGCCAAGGGGATGTACTCGGAGCTCGCGGGTTCCGTCGACAAGTCCCTGAAGACGAGCCTGACCGAAAGCGCCCGCCTGGCCGGCGAGACGATCCAGCCTGTCGTGACGGAAACGATGGCGGGCATCGCGCGCGAGACGTCCGCGCTGCAGGAACGTGTCGCCGAGGCCGTCCAGACACAGCTCGCGGGCATCTCGGAACGCTTCGACACCAGCGTCACCAAGGTGTCGGACACCTGGACAGCCGCGCTCGCCAGTCACGAACGCACCGGCGAGAACCTCAACCGGCAGTTGCAGGGCGCGCTCGCGGCCTACACCGACACCTTCGAGCAGCGTTCGGCTGCCCTGCTCGCCTCGGTCGAAGGCGCGCATGCGGGGCTCCGCGCGGATCTCTCGGCCACGACGACGGCGATGGCGCAGGAGACGAGTGCGCTGCACGCCAGACTCGCCGACACCGTCGAAACCCAACTCGACGGCGTTGCGGCCCGTTTCGACACGGCCGTCGGCACCGTAACGAACACCTGGTCCGCGGCGCTCGCCAAGCACGAAAGTACGAGCGAAGCCCTCACCGCCGCGATGCACAGATCGCAGGACGCCTTCACCGCGACCTTCGCGGAACGCTCGGCGACCCTGCTCGCCACGGTCAGCGAAACGGCTGCCCGTCTGCAGGCGGACCTGGCGGCCAAGGACGAAGCGCGCCAGACCGCCCTCGCCCGGATGCTGGAAGCAATGGCCGCATCGCTGCAGCAGGAATGGCAACAAGCCGGCGCACACACACTCGCCCAACAGGAACAGATCACCAGGACGCTCGGCGAGACCGCCCGCGACATCGCCGCGTCTGCCCAGGCGCAGGCCACGAACACCATCGACGAAGTCGCGCGCCTTATGGAGACCGCCGCGGAGGCCCCACGCGCCGCCGCCGAAGTCATCGGCCAGCTGCGGCACGAACTCTCCGCCAGCATCGCCCGCGATAACGAGCTCCTCGCCGAACGCAGCCGCATCATGGAGACGCTGGGCTCGCTGCTCGACGCCATCAATCACGCCTCCACCGAACAGCGCACGGCGATCGATGCGCTCGTGGCCTCCTCGACGACAATGCTCGAACACACCGGCAAGCGCTTCACGGCAAGCATCGACGCCGAGTCCGCGCGGATCGCCGACGTGGCCGGCCAGATCACCGGCGGCGCCGTCGAGGTCGCGAGCCTGAGCGAAGCCTTCGGGCTCGCCGTGCAGCTTTTCAGCGAATCGAACGACAAGCTGATGGGGACGCTGCAGCGCATCGAAGGCGCCCTCGACAAGTCCATGGCACGCAGCGACGACCAGCTCGCCTACTACGTCGCCCAGGCGCGCGAAATCATCGACCTCAGCATCATGTCGCAACGCCAGATCGTCGAAGACCTGCAGCAGATTTCCGGCAACCAGGCGGCCGCGGCCAGCGAGGTGTGACGATGGAAGACATCGACGCCGCCATCGAGCATTCCACGCCCGTCTGGGCCGTCTTCGGCGACCTGATGTCGGGGCTCCTGGGCGCCTTCGTGCTGATCCTCGTCGGCGTGCTCGGCGTGCAGCTCGAACTGGTGACGAACCTCGAAACCGAAGTGCAGAAGCGCCAGGTCGAGGAGCAGCGGCGCGAGGCGCTGGAAAAGGCACTGGCCGTGCCGCTCGCAGCCGGCCGCGTGACGCTCAACAACGGTCGCATCGGCATCAGCGGCAGCGTGCTCTTCGCGCTCAACTCCGACGAGCTGCAACCGGAAGGCCGGCAACTGCTCAAGAGCCTCGCGCCCCCGCTCGCCGCCTACCTCGGCACCCGCGACGAAATGCTGATGGTGAGCGGCTTTACGGACGATCGCCCCGTGCGCGACACCAACCGCCAGTTCGCCGACAACCTCGAACTCTCCGCCCAGCGCGCCCTGACCGTGACCCGCGCCCTGATCGACGAAGGCATTCCCTCCTCGTCGGTGTTCGCTGCGGCTTTCGGCGCGGAACAGCCGGTCGCTTCCAACACGGATGCCGAAGGTCGGTCTAAAAACCGGCGCGTGGAAATGGCGCCTGTGCCGAAATCGGGCAAGTCGGACAGCCATGGCTGAGATTGGGCAATCGGACGCTGCGACGGTCAGCGCACTGCCGAGCGCCGAGCCGGAGGCGATGATCGATGCCTTGCGCGCCCGCAGCGCCGAGCGCTTCGACCCCGTCGGCTTCCGCTTCATCGAGGCCCTGGCCCGACGCGCGTCCGCCTATCGGGACGACGCGCGACGCGTACTCGCCCTCAGGCTGGCGAAAGCGGTGATCGAATATCGCGAGCGCTTCGATCGCTCCGAGCGCGAAGCCGAGGAAACGCTTGCCCGCGGCGCGGCGGAGCCTCCCGAGCCCCCCAGAAACTGCAGCCCTTTGGCCGCGTTGCTCACCGAAATCCGGCAAGCGACTGCAGAAGGAGCGGCGGGCGGACCTGCGGAGGCGGGCAACCCCATCGTCGAACGTCGAAGCGAGCTGAAATCCCTCAGCTATTTCCGCAGCACCTGGTCGAAGCTCAGCCTGAACCGGCAACTTTCCCAGTCCTTCGCGCAGGCCCCCGAAAACGCCGGTCCGCTCAACTCGCACTTCCTCGTGCTGCAGTCGCTCAAGCAGATGCGCGACATCTCCCCGCAATACCTCGAGCAGTTCATGTCCTACGCCGACACCCTGCTCTGGCTGGATCAGGCCGAAAGCAACCGCGCCCCGACGCAGAAGAATGCGGCGCGCGGCGAACGCGGCAAGAAACGGAAACCGGCCCGCGGCAGCGCCGTGTAGCAGCGCCCAGGCCGGCGGCTTACGGAGCAACAAACTGCCTCAAATTCCCGGCATCGCCAGGAATCCCGGCAGTTCCTTGATCCGACCGATCCACTGGCAGATATGGGGATAGGACTGGAGCGACACGGCGCCCTCCGGCGCCAGGGCCACATAGGGGAGAACCGCGCAGTCGGCGATCGTGGGCCGCTCCAGGGCCAGCCAGCGCCGGCGGGCGAGATGGGCGTCGATGAGGGGCAGGATGCGGGCCGAACGCTTCAAGGTATCGGCCTTGTCGATGGCGTAGCCGAACTTGTCCACCAACCGGGCAGCGCCGGGGCCATTCTGGATTTCGTTGGCCGCGGTGGACAGCCACTGCATCACCTCCGCCATGCCTGCCGGATCCTTGGGCAGCCAGGCCTCGCCGCCGTACTTGCTGGCCAGGTAGACAAGGATGGCCTGGGAGTCCCGCAGGACCACCTCCCCGTCCTCCAGGATGGGAATCTCGCCCCAGGGATTGAGGTCGATGAGAGGAGGCCGCTTGTGCTCGCCACTCAGGAAATCGACGGCGACGATCTCCAGGGGAAGCCCTGCCAGGGCGGCGAAGAGCCGCACCTTGTAGCAATTGCCGGACAGTTCCAGGTCATACAGTTTCATTGCGCGCTCCTTTGTTGATGGGGGTGTTCAGGTTCGGATAGCCGGGATCGCCATTCCGCTTCGGTGTAGCGGGGCGTGATGTGCTGTGAGCAGTTCCAGTCGAAGGCCTCCACCTGGATCAGCACCAGGCGCTCGACGGTGCCCTCCCCTCGCGCCGGCGCCAGCCGGGCCAGCAGCTCGGGATCGGCCTGCGTCGCGTCGATTACCCGAGCCCGGCCAAGGATCTTGAGGCGGCGGCGGTTGGGGTAATCCATCAGGATCAGCGCCAGGCGCCCGTCGTGCCCCAGGTTGCCGACGCTGACATACTGCCGGTTGCCGCCGAAATCGGCGAAACCGATAGTAGTCGGGGCCAGGACCTGGAGAAAGCCGACCGGACCGCCCCGGTGCTGGACGTGCGGCCAGCCGGTCTCGCTCACGGTGGCCAGGTAGAAGCTGTCCCGGGCGGCGATGAATTCCCTTTCCCGGACACCCAGTTCCAGCCGTGGATCGGCCGCCGCCGCTCTCTGCAGCTCACTGCCGTTGTAACGGCGCTGAGCCGCCTTGACGCTGGGGGTGAAGACGATTTCGGCAAAGCGGTGGCGCATGGAAGTCTCCCCGGGAGCAGAGGCAAGCCTCACGATGGGTACATCCTCATCCATTCCAAATCGGCAATAAATAGGCTGATTCGCATAACACTGCTGCGATTTCCGGTTTAATATCCTGGCATGGACAAGCTCCGGGCCATGGCCACTTTCGTACAAATCGTCGAGGCAGGCAGCCTCTCCGCCGCCGCCGGGCGCCTGGACGTTTCCCTCACTGCCGTGGTGCGCAGCCTGGCCGGGCTCGAGCGAGCGCTGGGGGTGCGCCTCCTCAACCGCACGACCCGACGCATCGCCCTCACCGACGAAGGGAGGGAATATTTCGAGCGCTGCCGGCGCCTGTTGGCCGAAGTCGAGGAAGCTGAAACCTTCCTGTCGGCGCGCCAGGCCAAACCTGCCGGCAAGCTCGCGGTCACCGCGCCGGTGATGTTCGGACGCTTGCACGTGGGGCCGGTGGTCACCGGCTTTCTGGCTGCCTATCCGGAGATACGGGCCGACCTGATTCTCCTTGATCGGGTGGTGGACCTCCTGGACGAAGGCATCGACGTGGCCATCCGCATCGGCCAGTTGCCCGAATCCTCCCTGGTGGCCATTCCCCTGGGCGCCACCCGCCGCATCGTATGTGCCAGCCCGGAATACCTCCATCGCCACGGCATCCCCGCCATCCCGGCCGATCTCGTCGGCCATCGCTGCGTCCGCTTCACAGGGGTCACGCCGGGGGCAGAATGGGAATTTGGCGGCAAGAGCGGGACCGTACGGGTCGCCGTCGCCGACACTCTGGCCACCAACCAAGTGGACGCTGCCCTGGATGCATGCCGGCAGGGGCTGGGGTGCGGATGCTTCCTGGCCTACCAGGCCCGGGACCTGGTGGCCTCCGGCCAACTCACCCGCATCCTGGCGGACTTCGAGCCCGCACCCGTGCCGGTCAACCTGGCCTATCCCCATTCCCGGTTGCTCTCTTCCCGGGTCCGTGCCTTTGTCGATTGGGCGGTGCCTCGGCTAAGGGCAGCGCTTGCGGAGGACTGAGCAAAGGTTCCTGGTTCAGCCACCTCTGCCCGGCATGTGAAGCGTCGGGAGCAATTTTTTTGTCCGGTGGTACCCTAACGGGCAGAGGCCGGGGAGGCAGAGATGACGACGCTGGAACGGTTCAACTGTCTCAGCCACTTGCTGGGAACGGTGGCGGCGGTGGCAGGCACAGTCTGGCTGCTGACGGCGGCTCCTCCGGGCGATCCCTGGCGGCTGATCAGCCTGAGCATCTATGGCACCTCATTGATCCTGCTCTACGCCATCTCGTCCCTGTCTCACGCCCATGACGGCAGCCGCCGCGGCACCCTCACCCGGCTGGACCACTGCAGCATCTATCTGCTCATCGCCGGCACCTACACCCCCTTTACCCTTGTGACCCTGCGCGGCCCCTGGGGCTGGTCCCTGTTCGGCGCGGTGTGGGGTCTGGCCCTGCTCGGCATCCTCATCGATCTGCGGTGGAAACCGGACAAGCGCATCCTGCCGGTGGTCATCTATCTGATCATGGGCTGGCTGGTGGTGTTTGCCATCAAACCACTGCGAATATTGATGGATCCTGTGGGCTTCGGTCTGCTGGTGACAGGTGGACTCGTCTATACGATAGGGGTGCCGTTTTTCGCCTTGGGCCGCTACTGGCCCATGCTCCACGGGATCTGGCACCTACTGGTGCTGGCCGGCAGCCTGCTGCACTACCTGGCGATTCTCTGGTACGTGGCGCCGGGATAGTTCCACCCCACAATAGTTCTCCCCCCATGCCCCAGACCCAAACCAAGCATCGCCCCTCCACCGGCCAGAATGTCCTGCCCAGCCGCGTCCGCCGCGCGCTCTGGCGTATTCTGCCGCTCATCGGGGGCCTGCATGCCTACATCGGCTGGCGTCTGCTGCCGGCCCTCGACCTCAACACCACCAGCTTGGTGCTGACCGCTGGCGCTCTGGCGCTTTCCTCCTGCCTTGTGCCGCTCGGCCTGCTCGGTCGCTTCATCGTGGCTGATCAGGTCTGGGCCGACCGGTTCACCTGGCTGGGCAGTCTGGCGATGGGCTTGTTTTCCTCGGTGCTGGTGCTGACCGTGCTACGCGATGCCGTCCTGCTGGCCGCCGATGCGCCGTCACTCACCGAGCCGACGGCAATGGCGGTCCTGGGGCTGGCGAGCCTGTTCACGCTCGTCGGCTATGTCAATGCACGACGGGTGGCCCGCGTCGTCCGCGTGGATATCCCGCTGGCCAATCTGCCGAAGGAACTGGCCGGATTCACCATCGTCCAGCTCAGCGACATTCACGTCGGGCCGACGATCAAGCGCGAATACGTCCAGGCCATTGTCGACCGCGTCAATCAACTCGATGCCGATCTCGTCGCCATTACCGGCGATGTGGTCGATGGCAGCGTCGAACAATTGCGCGACGATACCGCGCCACTTGGTGGCCTGCAGAGTCGACATGGCAACTATGTCGTGACCGGCAACCACGAATACTATTCAGGAGCGGAGGCCTGGATGCGCGAGTTCGAGCGTCTCGGACTGCGTGGGCTGCACAACCGCCACGAGGTCATCGCCCACCATGGAGCCCGCTTCGTACTGGCCGGAGTGACCGATTTTTCGGCCGCCGCCTTTGACGCCGTGCAGGCCAGCGATCCGGTTGCGGCGCTAGCCGCCAGCCCGCCTGATCTGCTGCGCATCCTCCTCGCTCACCAGCCACGCTCGGCAACCGCGGCCGAAGCAGCCGGCTTCGATCTCCAGCTTTCCGGCCACACCCATGGCGGCCAGTTCTGGCCCTGGAATTTCTTCGTGCCCTTGCAGCAGCCCTTTACCGCCGGCCTGCACCGCTTCGGTCGACTGACGGTCTACACGAGTCGTGGCACCGGCTACTGGGGACCGCCCAAGCGCTTCGGCGCGCCTTCGGAAATAACCGTGCTGCGCCTGACCACGGCCTGACTGCTCGGCACAGGGGGCGGGAAATTACCGCGTCCGCGCGCCCTTCACGAACTCAAGTGAGGCGCGAAACAATTCGATATCGCGCTCGTAGTCTGCCGCGTCGGCCCGGTTGATTTGAATCCACTCCCTCGAACTCGCCATGCCTCCGGGTTGAAACGGAACGACGTCGCCCCGCGAGAACTGCAAGTCGATCGCGGTGGCGGCAGGCACGCGTAGTCCGACGCCGTTGCCGCTTATGCAGGCAAACATCTTGTCGTCGACAAAGTAGGCGTCAAGTCCGCTAATTTTCTTTGCTTTGACGCCAGGAAGCTTAAGAAGGACTTCATCGATCTGCGACTTTCGGCTGGCATCTGGTGCGAGAGTATTCAAGAGGTCTCCGTCGAGTGTCATGGCAAAAAGGGGGAATCATGCCGTGTGATACGCCAGATCCAGCGGGACTGCAAGCGAATCATGTCGTCCGGTGCTATCCAGTAGGCCCAAGACATCGGGTCTGAGCTTGCGCCCTCAGTCGAGGTGGCAGGCGGGCTCGGGAGCGTCCTTGCATCGGCAGCCTGCCTCGCGAGCGATGCGGTGATGGAGAGTCTTGAAGCGCTCTTGCACGACGTCGTCGAAAATCGGATCCGCCGCGAAGTGAATGGCGGAATCGACCAGGAACCAGTCTTCATCGTCGAGCAGGACGGCGAGTCGCGGGAAGATTTCTCGCTCCTCGACATCCATGTGATATCTCAACAGGGCAAGGTAGTTACGGACATCCGACTGCAAGGTCGCGCGCGCCATCATTGCGCCCTCCGCTGCCGCGCGCAGATCGGCAGACAGAGCCTCGCTGCTCGCGGATATCCCCCTGTGCTGGTTGGCGAGTTCGTCGATCACGGGAGCAATCCCCGGATCACGGGCGAGCAACCGCCGGAAGGCGACATCTTCACGCGGATGATGGAAGCGATCGGGATACTGCGTCATGTAGTAGACGATGTCCGACATGAGATCGTAGTCCGGCCTTTCGCTGCGGATGAAGGTTTCAATCAGGGATTCGAGCAGATCGAGCAGCTTGTAGTAGTTCGCGTGCTCGACGTGCCATCTGGCGATATGTTCTGACATGATGATCTCCTGCAGTCGCTGGGTCCGATCCCGACATCCCGCGCGCCGCTGGACGCTGCACGGATTGGTTCGGTGCGACTCGATACTAGGGACGGCTCCAGCGGGAGGAAATGACTTTTGTCAGTCGGGCACGCGCCCGGCCTTCGTCGGCCGACGCGCCTGTTACGACGACTCGCGCACGAGCGCGAGCCGGATGCGCTCGATCGCATGCGAGGGGCTCAACCCTTTGGGGCACACTTCGGTGCAATTCATGATCGTGCGGCAGCGGTACAGGCGATAGACGTCGTCGAGGTAGGCGAGCCGCTCCGCAGTGGCCGTGTCGCGGGAGTCGGAAATGAACCGGTAGGCCTGCAGCAAACCCGCCGGGCCGATGAACTTGTCCGGATTCCACCAGAAAGATGGACAGAAGGCGCTGCAGCACGCACACAGGATGCATTCGTACAACCCGTTCAGCTTCTCGCGCTCGGCGGGCGATTGCAGGCGCTCGCGCTCGGGAGGAGCCTGGTCGTTGATCAGGTAGGGCTTGATCGAATGGTAGTGCGCGAAGAACTGCGTCATGTCGACGACGAGGTCGCGGATCACCGAGAAGCCGGGCAGCGGGCGCAGCACGACCGGCTCCTTGAGGCCCGCCAGGGACGTGAGGCAGGCCAGCCCGTTACGACCGTTGATGTTCATCGCATCGGACCCGCACACCCCTTCGCGGCAGGAACGCCGGAACGACAGGCTGTCGTCGATCGTCTTAAGGCGCATCAACACGTCGAGCAGCTTCTTCTCGCCCGCGGCGGGCGCCACATCGTAGTCCTGCATGCGGGGCCGCGCATCGGCTTCCGGATTGAAACGGTAGACACTGATCCGCATCCGTCACTCTCCTTCGGCGCTCAGGTGCCGCCGCCCAGATGGCTCGCAACCGTCAGCAGCACGCGGATGACGATTGCCGACAGCAGCACGGCGACGAGCGCGAGCAACAGCAGCCGCAACGCCGGCGCGTGAATGTAGTCGAGGACGATATCGCGCACGCCGATCCAACCATGCAGGCTCAAGGCGGCGAAGAACACCACGATCAGTACCGCGCCGTGCGTGCTGGTCGCCAGCGAGAGCCAGAGTTCATAGGTTAGCGGCGGACCGGTCAGCAGCGTTGCCGCGCCCAGTGCGAGCAGGACCAGCAGCACCAGCGCCGTTACGCGCTGCACTAGCCATGCCCGCTGCCCGAGGAAAAGCCTCACGACAACCACCTTGCCGCATAGCCGAGCGCGATGAGCCCCGCCCCGACGATCACCGCCCAAGCGCTGGTGCGCGCCTGCGCGAGGCGGCTTCCGATGCCGACGTCCATCAGCAAATGGCGCACACCGGCGAGTAGGTGGTTTGCGGCCGCCCACACCAGAACGACGAGGAACAGCCCTCGCCACGGAGCAGACAGGAGGTCCCGCACCGCGGTGAACTCGGCCTCGCTGCGCAGCGAGCGATCGAGAGTGAGCGCCAGGGCAGGCAGGGCGATCACCAGCAACACTCCGGATATGCGATGCCCGATCGACGCGATCGCGCCGATGGGAAAGCGGATCTGCAGCAGGTTGAGGAACTTCGGTGCAGCCTCCGGCCGTGTCACGTGGCCCTCCCGGCGGGATTCAGCGCTTGTCCACTGGAATATAGAAGGGGCTGGAAAAGAATCAACAAGAGCGAATCTTTGCCCATCGTCTCGACGCCCAGCTGGTTCAAGGGGCTGACCCAACACGACTGGGAGCAATTACGCTGAGGCGGCCGCCACGCCCCCCAGCGCTTCACTCATGTAGTCGATGAAAAGCCGCACTCGGGCCGGAACCATCCGGCTCGACGGGCGAACCGCGTGAAGCCCGAAGGGCTCCGGATGGCAGTGGGCCAGCACTTGGCGCAGCCTGCCATCCGCCAGCGCGTCCTGCACCACGAAGTCCGGCAGCAGCGTGATGCCCATCCCCTGGATGGCGCACTCCTTGAGCACTTCGGCGTTGTTGGCGACGAGGTTCCCATGGATCTGGAGCCTGTCCGCCGGGACGCCGAAAACCGCCCCCCAGTCCTCGCGCGATCCCCGCTGGCTGTACTCCAGACAGCAATGACGGGACAGGTCCTGCGGGGACTCCGGCACCCCGTGCGCCTCCAGATACGCAGGCGACGCACAGAACACGCGGGCCACAGGCGCGATGCGTCGCGCGATCAGCGTGGAGTCGGCCAGCGTGCCGATTCGTAGCGCCACATCGATCCCTTCGGCGACGAGGTCCGTGTAGCGGTCTTCAAGGAGCAACTGGATCTTCAGGTCCGGATGGCGCTGCATGAATGCCGGCAGCAGCGGGGCCAGCCGCTGAATGCCAAAGCTCAGGGGCGCCGCCACCCGAATCAGCCCCGACACCCGCTCGCGGCCGACGCGAACGCGCTCCTCGGCCTCCTCCAGCATGTGGAACACATTCACGACGTCCGCATAGAACTGATGCCCGGCTTCGGTCAGGTCGATGCGCCGCGTCGTCCTGCGGAAGAGCTGGATGCCGAGCGCCTGCTCCAGCGCGGCCACCCGCCGGCTGATTGCAGCCGTACTGGTCCCCATCTGCTCGGCGGCGCGGCTGAAGCCACCCGCGTCCGCGACGGTGATGAAGCTCTTCAGTGTGGGAAGGTCATATTGTTGCATTCAACGTAACTATCTTTTGTATTGCGCCTCATTTATTGCGCCAGTGTAAATCCATAAGCTTCTTTCCAACAAACGACCTCACCCCACCACCGAAGCAAGCAGGAGAAACCACCATGTCCAAGCCCACCCTTCTCATCATCGGCGCAGCCGGCAACAACGGCACTGCAACCCTCGACGCACTGGTCCGCAAGCACAAGGACCGCTTCGTGATCCGCGCCGGCGTCCGCTCGCAAGCCAAGGCCCGCGAACTCCAGGACCGCTTCCCCGGCATCGAAACCGCGATCCTGGATCTGGACAAGCCCGCGACGCTGGCCCCCGCGTTCCAGGGCGTCAACAAGCTCTTCCTGATCATCGGCAACGTCGAGAACCGCGAAGAGCATGCGACGAATGCGATCGACGCCGCTGTCGCCGCCGGCTCGGTCGAGCACGTGCTGTTCTACTCGGTGGTCGGCGCCGAATACGAAGCGATCCTCTTCGCGCGCCAGTTCCGCTTCGGCGAGAAGTACCTCGAAGCCTCGGGCCTGAAGTGGACGCACCTGCGCACGATCTTCTTCCAGGAAAACTTCGTCGGTTGGGCGGACGGCATCAAGCAGGGCGCCTTCTACTTCGGCATCCGCGACGGCCGCTTCGCGCCGCTCAACGTCGGCGATATCGGTGAAATTGCCGCCAACATCCTCGCTACCGACGGGCACGAGGGCAAGGCCTACAACATCACCGGCCCGGAGCTCCTGTCCGGCCAGGACTTCGCCCGTGTCTTCTCGAACGCGACCGGCAAGCCCGTGCAGTTCGTCTCGCCCGACCAGGCGACGACCCTCCAGTCCCTGCTCGGCTCCGGCTGGCCCGAGTGGCAGGCGAAGGGGCTTGTCGAGCTCTTCAATCTCTTCGCCGACAACCTCGCCGCAGTCGTGTCGCCCGACGGCGAGAAGCTGCTCGGACGTCCGCTGACGCGCCTCGCCGATTACGTCTCGGCGAACAAGGTCGCCTTCATCTAAACCCGGCGCGAGGCCGCCGAAAGGCGGCTTCCTGCTCCCCCTGCGTTCGAAGCCAGTTCGGGCAGCATGCCGACCTGCTGGTACAGCGACATGAAGTCGTAGCAGTTCCAACCCTCCTGGATCTGCCCGTTCTGGATTCGCGCGATCGAAACGCCGTGGATCTCGATCGGCGCATTGGACGGGGCGACGCCGAGCCCGGGTCCGGCATGTGTCCCCGTGACGGCACAGTGGCAAGCCACCATGTCGCCCTCGCAGATCGTGCGCATGATGCGGATATTGATGTCGGGAAAAGCCACCCGGAAGGCGCGGAAGAAGGTCTTGAACCCTTCGGGGCCGCTCACCGGCTCCCCGTGCGCAGCCCCCAGACCGTGGACCGTCGCCGTCGGCGACATCAGCCGGTCGATCACGCTCTCATCGCCGTGATTCCACACCCGCTCGAACCACTCATGAATCAGCTCCCGGTTGGCATCGCTCATTTCCGCCGCCCCTCGTATCGATGACTTGAAGACGCCCGCTTCGCACCAAAGCGGTGGTCTTTCCAACGTTCTAGTATCGTCGGCAGCCGCAGGCAATGCCTACACGGATCCTTACGTGTTCGCCTACCGGTCACCCGTGCCCCAAGACAGCAGAAATGGTAATATACGGAACGTATACAAACCATACATAAGGCAAGGTCGTGGGAATCGTCAAGATCTCCGAGCAGATGCATGAGGCGCTGCGTCGGACCAGCGGCGCGCTGAGCCGCTCCATCAACAGCCAGGCCGAACATTGGCTGCGCGTCGGCATGCTCGCGGAGCTCAATCCGACGCTGAGCTACACCGAAATCTGCCAGCTGCTAATCCAGGAAGAAGAGGCGCAAGGCGCATCCGGAGCCCCTTCCCGACTAGCGAACTTCAGCAAGGTGGCATGATGGTAAAGAAGCGACAGATCCCGATCCGCTCTCAGGCCGAGATCGAGATGTCCCGGCGCGCCGGCGCGCTCGCGGCCGATGTATTGCGCATGATCGGCGAACACGTTCGGCCCGGCGTCACCACCGACGAGCTCGACCGCATCTGCCACGACTACATCGTCAACGTACAGAACGCGATCCCGGCGAATATCGGCTATCACGGCTACCCGAAAACGATCTGCGCCTCGGCGAACCACGTCGTCTGCCACGGCATCCCGTCCCCGAAGCGCCTGAACAACGGAGACATCCTCAATATCGACGTCGCCGTCATCAAGGACGGCTGGTACGGCGACACCAGCCGCATGTACTTCGTCGGCAAACCCGGCGTCCTCGCCAAGCGCCTCGTCCGGACGACCTACGAAGCGATGCGCGCCGGCGTCCTCGCCGTCCGCCCCGGCGCGACGCTCGGCGATATCGGCCACGCCATTCAGACCGTCGCCCACCGCGAAGGCTTCACCGTCGTCCGCGAGTATTGCGGTCATGGCATCGGCGACATCTACCACGACGAACCGCAAGTCCTCCACTACGGCCGCCCCGGCACGGGACTCACGCTCGAACCCGGCATGGTCTTCACGATCGAGCCCATGATCAACGCAGGGCGCGCTGAGACCAGGCAATTGGCCGACGGCTGGACGGTCGTCACCAAGGACCATTCGCTGTCTGCGCAGTGGGAACACATGGTCGCGGTAACGGCAGACGGGTTCGAGATCCTTACGCCTTGGCCGGAGGGGTATGGGGAGTATCCGGCGATCGAAGCCGCTAGCCGCCAGCCTGCGCACGCTGAGTGAGCGCCAACTCGGGCCGCAAACGTTTCCCTTTCTTCTGGTACAGCATGATGGGTACACAGCGTTTGTCGTCATGGTAAATGCCAACGCAATCGAGGCATTGGAAGCAGGCCTCGTAACGGATTTCACCGCTGGGCTCGATAGCGTCGTAGTCGCACACTGCCTTGCAGCGTTGGCAGGGCTTGCCGCATTCGGCCCGGCGATTCAGCCAGTCGAAGCGGCGCAGCAGTCCGCCGAGTGACATGGCGCCGCCGAGCGGACAAAGAAAGCGGCAGAAGAACTTGTAATAGAAGGTCCCGGCGACGAGCAAGACGGCGGCATAGGCGATGAACGGCCAGGTGCGGTCGAAGCCGAGCGTAATGACTGTCTTGAACGGCTCCACCTCATTCAGCGTTTCTCCTTCGGTCGGTAGCCAAAAGGCGGCGCCGAGCAGGCCGGCCAGGATCAGGTAACGTCCAAATTCCAGGCGCCTCGCAACGCTCGGCGGAATCCGCAGGCGCGGCACGCCCAACCGACGCGCGAGCCGGCCGACGAACTCCTGCAGGGCGCCGAACGGGCATAGCCAACCGCAGAAAGTCCCGCGGCCCCAGAAGACGAAGCTGATCACCGTGAACGCGATCAACAGCAAGGAAATCGGGTCGTATAGGTAGCTTGCCAGGCCCAACCCCGCCTTTAGCGTCTTGATCGCGCCAGTGATCTGAACGATGGACAGTTGCCCCTGCGCGTACCAGCCGATATAGAGCAGCGTGTAGGCCAGGAAGCCGAGGCGAAAGAGGCGTAGCCGGCGTTTATCGAGCGAAATCCAGCGCGGTCTGGCGAGGACGATGCTGAGCACGATCAGGGACGCGGCCAAGACCGTCAGGTCGACCCAGCGATTTTTCCAGGCCAGCAGCCACTCCGGTAGCGGTTCGGGTGGGTAGGCGAACAGGTTGGCCGGGGGGACGTAAGAGAGGGCGAGTTGCCTGGTGATCACGGTGGGCAGGACAGTCCCTTTGGCGCGGCTGACCGTCAGCATCAGCTCGACCGGGCTGGCCGGGTCTAGGCTGGCGGCGGCATTGACGCCGAACAGGCGCGAAGCATTGAGTTCAGGCGGACCGGCAATGTCGTGGGGTTCGAAGTCCTCGTCGCGCAAGTCATAAAACATTCCGTTCTGGCTCATCGCCAGTCGAGGCGACGGGGCTCCCGGAATGAAGTTGTCGTCGAGGATCGAATAGCGCCCCGCCGATGCAATCCACCACAGGTGTCGCTTGTCGAAGTTGCGTTCCATCACGGCCGCGTACTGCGCATCGCCGAGAATGGCCCGCCCGATCGTCGGCGCATTCAGGTAGGCGACGTAGAGATCGACGAAGACTTCATCCGGATGCGCGAGGGCCGTCTCATCGACATTGGCCCCTTCCGTGCCGGCGAAGAGTTTCTCGACTTCGGCATGGGTCACCCGAACGCGGCCGACCATGCCCTTCCGCAGCATTTCGGCAAAACCCACCGGGTCATAAACATCGGGCCGCACCTGCGCCGACGGACCGTGTTTCTTGCGGTCGGCAAAACCGAGCTTGGCACGCGCCACCTCGCTGGCCGCACTCAGCACCGCCTGGTTGACGATGCGGATCGAGGTGGTCGCCTTGGAGATGCCATCAAGCGTCGCGATGCCATTGTTGCTGGCATGGCCGGTGCGGTTACGGGCTGCATCCATGGCAATCAAGAATGGTTGATGGATATTGCGGCCGATATATTGGGCGATGAATTCGCGCAGCGGCGTATCGCCCAGGCCACCCAGATCGCGAAAGGTAAAGACCGGTTCGCGTTGGCGCAGCAGTTCAACGTCGATGAAGTTTCCCTTGCGATCGATCGAAACCAGGAAATTCATCGGCGTCCCTTCGAAGCCGGGGAGAGGCGCCAGGTCGATCGACTCGAAGACGTAGCCGACTGGCCCGGCCTCCTGTTCCAGCGCGCTGGTTAAGGGCCAGGCGGGTATTTCGGTCAGTTTCTCCTGGACCTGGTACGGGCGACCGAAACGGCGTTCGATGTCTTCCTTTTTCAGATCGCCCGCCAGCGTTAAATGACTTGATAACAAGATCAGTGCCGATATCGCCAAACGCTGCGCCGCCCGGTTCAAGCCGACCGAGATGCCATGAAACATGGGGTTCTCCGATGGTTTCAGCCGATCGCCGGCCGTTGGGCTGCGATCATCGCTGTGCACCCGATCGGGGCCTAGGGCAAATTGCCCGAGATATGACGGGCTAAGAAACCGCCGCGTCATCCACCGCAACGACAGGCAAAGCGCCCGAACGATCCCGGGCAGATTCCCCTATGGCAGGCATCCGACCATACGTTTAATAACGATGGCATCAGCCGATAACCCAGTCAGAGAGAGATATTCCGGATGTCTACCTATAATTTCGACGATCGCGCCGTTCGCTGGAACCGCTTTGGCGACTTTGTGCCCGCCTTCCACTACACCATCCTCGATCTGGACGAGAAAAGCCGGGTCGTCGATGTGCTGTTCAAGTTGCCCGCCAACGAGCAGATCCTTTTGCACCGTCATCACGCGCTCAACCACACCTTCGTCGTCCAGGGCGAACACCGGCTCTATGAAACCGATGGCAGCCTGCGTGAAGCGCGGCCGAGCGGCAGCTACACCGTTTCACCCGCCAGCGAGAAGCCGCACCGGGAAGGCGGTGGCGAACAGGACGCCATCATCCTGTTCAGCATCCGCCCCGGTGACAACGAAGTGCTCTACGAACTGCTCGATGACGAACAGAATCCGCTCGGGACGATCACCTTCCAGACGCTGGTCGAGCTTTACCAGGCGCAGCAGGCGAGCACGCCCGGCTGAGAATCGCCGCCGGAAAAAGGCTCAGATCAGGCCGAGCTTGAGGGCGGCCCGGGTCAGTTCGATATCGCTACGCACGCCGAGCTTGGCCTTGATCTGGTAGTGGCAGTTCTGCACCGTCTTGGCCGTGATCGACAGGCGGCTGCCGATCTCCTCCGGGCTACAGCCGTCGAGCAGCAGACGCAGTATCTCGAACTCCCGCGGCGACAGCTCGGCGAGGGGGTCGGCGGCCTGATTGACGAGCGCCAGCGCCAGTTCGGGAGCGATGTCCGGGCTGATCGTCTGGCGCCGCGCCGCCACCTGGTACACCGCGTCAAGCATCACCTCCGGCGGGCTGCTCTTGGTGACATAGCCAAGCGCTCCCGCCCGCAGCGCTTGCGTCGCGAAAATCGGCTCGCGATGCATCGTGAAGACTAGAATGCGCACGCCGGCATCGCGTTGAATCAGCCGGCGGATCAGCTCGACGCCACCCATGTCCGGCAGGCCGAGATCGAGCACCACGACATCGGGCTCCAGCAGCCGATGCTGCTCGAATGCGTCCCGGGCCGTGGCCGCTTCACCGACGATCGTCAGATCCGGCCGGGATTCCAGCAGACGGCGGTACCCCCCGCGCACGACCGCGTGATCATCGACCAGAAGCAAGCGGATCTTGTTAAGCATCATTGTTCCTTTGCGTACTCAGCGCCTCAGCCGGAAACTCGGCCCGCACCCGCATTCCCTTGGGCGACCGCGCGGTGATGGAGAAGTGGCCCGCGAGCGCGGCGACCCTTTCGTTCATCCCGAGCACGCCCAGCCCGCTGCCGGCGCTGGCTGGCCGGCCTTCGCCGTCGTCTTCCACGCAGAGGATGCAGCGGCTCGTCTCGCGGCTCAGCCGCACCGTTACCTTCTTGGGTTCGCTGTGGCGCACGGCGTTGGTCAGGCTCTCCTGGATGATTCGGTACAGGCTGACCGTCAGATCATCCGGCAAATCGTCGATTTCCCCGTCGATCAGCAACTCGAAAGTGCAGCCAGTCAGGCGCCGCTGCCAGCCGCCCACCAGCTGTTCCAGCCCGGCGCGCAGACCGAACTCCTCCAAACCGACTGGTCGCAACTGGCTCAGGATACCTTGCAGGGATTCCAGCATGTGCGCGGTCACTGAGGCAATGGACTGGGCGGCGGGCAGCAGTTCGGGCTGACGTTCGCGCGTCTGTGCCGTGATGAAAGCCGTCTCGGCACCGATCGAGGTCAGGCATTGGCCGAATTCGTCGTGGAGTTCCCGCGCCAGGTGACGACGCTCCTCCTCGCGCACGGAGAGCAGGCGCTGGGCGAGCTGACGCTGCTCGGCCATCGTCTTCTGCAGGCGCCCGGTCAGGTGGTCGAAACCGGCGGCAATGCGGTGCAGTTCGATCAGCCGCGGGCGTGGCATGCGGGCAGCAAGGTCGCCCGCTTCCATCCGCCCCAGCGCCGCCAATATCTGCTCGGTCGGCAGGAGGGCGCGACGCACCGGCAGATAGACCAGCAGGTTGAGCAGCAGGATGCCGAGTGTCATGCCGAGCACCGTGCGGATCTGCTGCCACACGGCCAGGGCTTCGCTGTCCAGATTAGGCGTAACGACGAACTCGCCGACGGCAAACCCCGGATATTGGCCAATCCTGCCGCGGTACTGAATCTCCGGGCCGATCAAATGGCCGAGCACCCAGTGCACGAGGCGCGGCGGCGCCGATTCCTCGCCGAAACAGCGCTGAACGATCGGTTGCTTGTAGATGTCCTCCACCGCCACGCAGATCCCGAGCAGTTGCCCGATATCGTCCAGCGAGGCCAAAGCCAGTCCTGCCAGGCCTTGCTGGAAAGTGCCCCGCGGCTGGACGGCTTCCCCGGCAATCAGGCGCTTCACCGTTCCGCCGGTGTGGGCAATATGCAGGCGTATGCGTTCTCGAGCCTGATAGAGCACGAACCCGCTGGCGAAAACACCGATGGCCAACGCGAACAGCGTGACGCGTCGCAATAGATGGTGTTTGAGATCGATCCCGTTTTCAAACGCTGTCGGCGGAGGGTCGTCTGAAAAATCTTGCGGCATGGCTGCTACTTTTCTCTTCCGAATGGTTGGGCAATTTGCCGGAACGCCAGACGGAGAATGCCTGCTTGCCGGCGCACACGCTATCGGAATTGATCAGGACAAATCCCATACAATGCCAGTCCGCACCCCCGGGCATGAGAACAAGATGAGATTCAACCTGAAGGTCCCCTTCGCCGAAAAGGATCAAGCCAAGAAGCTCGGTGCGCGATGGGATGCCGGCCGAAAAATCTGGTACGTCGAGGGCAAGGAAGACATGGCGCCGTTTTCCGGATGGTCGCCCACTCCTCACGCTGCTTCGGTCGCCGACGTACAGACTCAGCAAAGCAAAGTCTACGTGGGCAGCGAGTACGTCGAGCAGCCGCGCGTGTGCGATTGCCCTCCGTGGGAGGAGTGCGACAAGTGTCGGCCCCTGTCCTTGTCAAGCCAGGGTTGAGGGGACGAGGACATGGAAGTCGTAGCGGTAATCGACTTTGAAACGACCGGACTGTCGCCGGCACAGGGGGATCGCGCAACCGAAATTGCCGCGGTGATTCTGGAGGGCGGCAAGGTCGTCGACCGATACCAGAGCCTGATGAACGGCGGCGTCCGGATTCCGTCCTTCATCGAGTCCCTGACCGGAATCTCCAACGAAATGATTCGTCGTGCGCCGCCGGCCGCGGAGGTCATGCGGGAGGTGTCGGATTTTGTCGGCGACTATCCCTTGGTTGCCCACAATGCTTCTTTCGACTGCAAATTCTGGGATGCCGAACTGGGTCGAATTCAGAGAACGAGGCAGCAGGAATTCGTCTGCTCCTTGCTGCTTTCGCGCCGGATCTTTCCGCTGGCGCCGAGCCACAAGCTGGGAGCCTTGGTCGAGTATGCGAATCTACCGGTCGCAGGCCGATATCACCGGGCTTTAGCTGATGCGGAAATGGCGGCCAGTCTTTTTCAGCGACTGAAGGATGAACTGCGCGACCGTCACCAGGTGAACAAGGTTTCTGTCGAGCTTCTTCGCAGGATTCAACGCGCGCCCAAGAGCCAGTTGAAGAAATGCATCGCACGCGAACAGAGTGTCTGATCGCGCGAGGGATGGCATAGCGGGCGTAAAGGAGCTATCCCCGTTCAGGCTACCGGCCGCATGAAGATCCAGTTGCGGTTGGTGGCGATGTCGGGTGCCTTGACCAATTCCCAGCCTTGGGCTCCGAGCTTGTTCAGTTCGGCCGCCACCACTTCGGTGTAGGCTTTCAGGCGGTCACGTTCCCGGCTCCCGAAAGGGCGGGCAACGTCTTCGGCCATATCGTGGAGGTCGCTGCGGACCAAGTATTCAAAGTGCTGCATCGGACGGCGGGCCTCATGAATAAAAAGCGTTAATTTCGGTGCAAAACTCGCCGGCCTCGCCGGCTTTCCCGCTCAATGCGGAATCAGCGGCACGTAATCGTTCGCGTGCTTCTTCGCCTGTTTCGCTTCCCGCTTTTCCTTCGGGGTCAGGAGAGGTTGCTTCTTCTCTTCCTTGTTGCTTTGCCTTTGTTTGCCCATGATGCTGCTCCTGAAAAGTACCGACGGAAGCCGGTACAAATTCAGTATAGGCTTCTGCCTGTCGCGAAACCGGATTGCAAAAGATAAAGTTGGCGCCGGCACGTCCCCTCACGAATTCCGCGCTGCCATCCCCTTGGCTGCAGCCTGACCAGAGCAAGGATTCACTCAGGCGGACAGCAACGCCGCAACCAGTTCGCTCAGGTCGGCGTATTCCGGATGCCGCTTCTCCGTGTGAGGCCACGGCTTCTGTTCGCGATTGATCCACACCGCCTGCATGCCGGCATCGCGCGCGCCCAACACGTCGAGCACCGCGTCGTCGCCCACGTGCAGCACCTCGTGCGGCTGCACACCGACGGCCTCGGCCGCGACCCGGAAGATGCGGGGATCGGGCTTCGACACGCCCACCTTGAGCGCGGAGACGCTCGCCACGAACAGCGGTGCCACCTCAAGGCGCGACACGTCGGCGTTTCCGTTGGAGATACTCACCAGCGGGTAACGCGCCGCCAGGAATTCCAGCGCGGGGAGCGCATCCGGATAAAAGCTCACGTTGTGGCGTTCGGCGAAGAAGACCTCGAAGGCCGCCCCGGCCAGCTGCGGGTCCTCCCCCGCATTGGACAGCGCCAGCCGGATCGACTCGCGCCGCAGCGCCGTCATGTCATGCGCCAGATCCGGCCGCTCCCGCCCCACGGCGTCGCGGATCTCGCGCAGCGCCTGGGGGCTCGCGTACATCGCGGCCGTCAGCGGAGCATTGCTTGCGAGCCATTCATGGAGCACCTGCTCGGCCCGGTCGATCGTCGGCCAGATCGGCCACAGCGTGTCGTCCAGGTCCAGCGAGATGGCTTTGATTTGTTTCAGGTTCAGCATGTAGGAGATGGTACCCGATAGGCGGGGAGTTCTCCTGTTCTTGGCGCGTCCTCAGTAGGCCCGATTCCGGCGTATCCGTTTCAGGCGCTCGTCGGCGAACTGTGCAACTTCAGGAGCCAGCGATCGCTCTCTGGAACGCTTCGCGTCGCGTCGGACCTGGAAACACGTTCCGGCGACTTCAGGTCTCGGTGCCGGCGATGACTCTCTCGATTCTTCGATCTGGCACAAGCCACATGGCCGCCACGAAAACATACAGCGCCAACGACAGCCATCCTGCCTCAAACGATGCACCAATGGCCGCCAAATAGATGACGGGCGACAGCTTCCCCTTCCAGTCCGCGCCGACAGCACGCTTGAGGATGGACGTGGCCCCCTCCACGGCGATGATGCATCGCTGCAGGAGCGCGTACGCAATTGCAGCCATGAGCAGCACGAAGCCGTAGACCGCACAAGGAAGTTGAGCAAAGTGGTTCTCGCCCATCCAGCCGGTCGCGAAGGGCAGCAGCGAAAGCCAAAAAAGCAGATGGAGGTTCGCCCATAGCACGCCGCCGGAGATTCCCTTTGCCGCGTGCAGCAGGTGATGGTGGTTGTTCCAGTAAATGCCGACGTAGATGAAGCTCAGGACGTAGCTCAACACAACAGGCATGAGCGGCGCCAGGGAGTCCAGATCAGCGCCATGTGGAACCTTGAGCTCCAGCACCATGATCGTGATGATGATCGCGAGAACACCGTCACTGAACGCTTCAAGCCGGCTCTTGCCCATCGCTGCCCCTCTGAAATCCAGTTATCGCACCGTCACTGTGCAACGATTTTTCGGTAACTTGCCGCCCCACCGCGCCTCAGGCTACCACTTGTCATGGCGATCCCGACGCTCCTGACGGTAGTTCGTAACCTCCAGGCGAACGCCATCCGGGTCGGCGAAGAAGCTTGCCCAGTAGTCCGGCGCATACTCGGTATAGAGCTTCGCCTCCGATGCCTCGACGCCAAGCGCGCGAAGTCGGTCGGCCACCGTTACGACGTCCGCGACGGAGTCGACGCGAAGGCAAAAATGATGGAGCCCGGGGGCATAGGAGTCGTAGCCGGCGGAACTTCGGGATGGACGGAGAACAAAACCGAAATGGCGGTTGAAGTACTGGATGTGAGGATCGCCGGCCAAAGAGAATTTGTTCTTCCGGAAGCCAAGCGCATCGATCAAGACGCGATCATAGAAGGCTTCAGAGCGTTGAAGGTCGGACACCGTGATGTAGATGTGGTCGATTCCGGTAACTTCAGTCATGGCGTGCTCCGCGAATAAGAGGGCTCAGGCCGCAAGCTCAATGTCCGGGAGATTCGCAAGCACATGGTCATAGCTTTCATAGCGCTCAAGAACCTCCACTACGACAGGCAGCGGTTCTGCCCAGATTTCCGGGAAGTCGCGTTCTTGCGGCTCTCTTATAGGAAACGCAA
Organism: Azoarcus sp. KH32C; assembly: GCF_000349945.1. Lineage (NCBI taxonomy): Bacteria > Pseudomonadati > Pseudomonadota > Betaproteobacteria > Rhodocyclales > Zoogloeaceae > Azoarcus > Azoarcus sp. KH32C. The sequence goes on from NC_020548.1 coordinate 118,230, forward strand.
GCACTTCCACGGGAGGGCAAAACTGAGCACTGACGCCCGGCTTGTTGCCTCTGGCGTCAATCCTGTACCAACCAAAGTCCTGGAGATAGACGGCATTCAAACCGTGTAGACAGTATGGGGCGCCACTATCTCCAACCGACAGGCGCTGATAGCAGAGCCCCGCCGGAACGCCATTTGCGCGAAGTAGGGCCGCGAGCAGATGGCTCTTGGCATAACAGTAGCCTGTCTTGTGGCGTAGTACATCCGACGCTCTGCACGTGACCGGGTTGAGCTTGAAGTCGGAACTGTGCCGAATCTCGTCCCTGACGAACTCAAAACACCGACGGACCAAGTCCTGTTCGGAGGTCGTGCCGCGCGCCAGACTACGAGCGACTGCCGAGATGTTCGCGTCCTCGAAGTCGATGTACTTGCTTGGGGATAGGTAGCGATGCATGCGTTTCTTGTGGTTGTTGGACTGAGCCACCGCGGCGGCAGATGCCAACGAGATTGTATGCAGCGATCCTGCAGCGTCAATCCTTCAACATCAATGCTTCGGGCGACCGAGAGGCGGACGGTTCTTGCGATAGGAGTTCTTCAGTACGATCTTTCCGTCTCGAAACGTGAAGAGATCGCAACCATGGACTTCGACACGAGTGCCGTCCGCCCGCGTTCCCGTAAACGTCCACTCGGACACTCCCCTGTCCCCATGAACAAAATGGCGCGCGTTGCCCCAGTGTGCATCGGGGAAGGTTGCCCAGACTTCAGCAAAGCCAGCCCGCACTGCCTCACGGCCTTCGTATCGGGTGCCGCAGATGTCCGGGCCCGCCGAGGCTTCAAAGACACAGTCATCGCTCATGAACGACATGAGGGCATCGACGTCGTGGCGATTCCACGCATCGGCAAAGGCCTGTAAGAACGCGGTGGTGACTTCTGCTATCAGTTTCGACATGACTTAACCCCCTTCGGCGTGCACACCGAGGATGATGATCCTGTAGTTGAGGTAACGGGCGGCCGGACGCAGGCGACTCCAGGACTGACCACCATCCAGCCCCCGACGGCGAAAAGGCGCCCCGCTTACCGGACGTCCCGCTGACCGTAATGTTGAGACTGATCGCTCATCATGGCAAACGGGGTCACACCCACGCGAATTGACACCGATAACACTGCCGGCTCTCCCGTAGGCGCTGCGCGGCTTCATCGCGCAGCGTCCAGCGACCGAAGGGAGCGAGGTCGAGCGCAGGGTTATACGTCACGGTTTGATTGGCTGCATCAAGTGGGCAATGGCACCCGTAGGGTCTGCCACAATACAAACCCTGCCAACGTCGGGAACCTCATGTGGGGGTACTACAACACTTCCCCCAAGCATCGGCGCCTGCTTTGCGCATTCATCGACGTTTCCGACGGCGATATAGGAATGCCAAAATGATTTGCCGCTCGGTGTCTGAATCGCCCCGGGTTTCGCGGAGGCTCCAACTCTTGAGAAGATGGAGCCATGAAGAAGACGACGAAGTTCTCCCCCGAAGTGCGCGAGCGGGCCGTGCGCATGGTGTTCGAGCAGCGCGACCAGCATGGATCACAGTGGGCGGCGATCGAATCGATCGCGGCCAAGATCGGTTGCAGCGCGCAGACGCTGTCGAACTGGGTGCGCCGGTACGAGCGGGACACCGGGCAGCGTGATGGGGTCAGCACTGCAGAGGCGGCCCGCATCAAGGAGCTCGAGCGCGAGGTCCGCGAGCTGAAGAAGGCCAACGAGATTCTGCGCCTTGCCAGCGCGTATTTCGCGCAGGCGGAGCTCGACCGCCGCAACAAGTGATGAACAGTTTCATCGACACGCACCGCGAGCGCTTCGGGGTCGAGCCGATCTGCAGGGTGCTGCAGGTTGCCCCGTCGGCCTATCGTCGCGCGGTAGCCCGTCGGCGTGATCCCGCCTTGCGCTGTCTGCGAGCCCGTCGCGACGAGGTGCTGGAGGGGCACATCGAGCGGATCTGGGAGGCGAATCTGCAGGTGTATGGAGCGCGCAAGGTATGGCGGCAGTTGCAGCGGGAAGGCGTCGAGGTCGCCCGCTGCACGGTTGAACGGCTGATGCGTGCCCAGGGTTTGCGCGGTGCAATGCGCGGAAAGGCGCTGCGGACCACCCGCCCGGATTCGATTGCGCCGTGTCCGCTCGATCGCGTCAATCGCCAGTTCGTCGCCCAGCGCCCAAACCAATTGTGGGTGTCCGACTTTACGTATGTCTCGACCTGGCAGGGGTTCGTGTACGTCGCCTTTGTGGTCGACGTCTTCGCCCGCTACATCGTGGGTTGGCGCGTCAGTCGATCCATGCAGACCGAGTTCGTCCTCGACGCCCTGGAGCAGGCCCTGTGGGCTCGTCAGCCTGAACGTAATGCCTTGGTCCATCACAGCGATCGCGGTTCCCAGTACGTCTCGATCCGATACAGCGAACGTTTGGCAGAAGCGGGCATCGAGCCGTCGGTCGGCAGCCGTGGTGATAGCTACGACAATGCCCTGGCCGAAACCATCAACGGCCTGTACAAGGCCGAAGTCATCCACCGGCGAGGGCCTTGGAAGAGCGTTGAAGCGGTCGAGTTGGCCACCCTCGAATGGGTCTCATGGTTCAACCATCACCGCTTGCTTGAGCCGATCGGGTACATTCCTCCCGCCGAAGCCGAGGCAAACTACTACCGCAACCTCAGCGAGCAGGCGGTCGCCGCCTGACTCAAACAAAACGGCCTCCGCGAAACCCGGGGCGATTCAAACTGCCAAGACGGAGGCAGTTGGAGGTGAAGAGGGCGCAAATGAAGAATGCCAATGTCGTCTGCCAATACAACTAGCGGAAGGCTTAGCAGTGTTGCAAGAATTACAGCAAATAGGCGATGCATATTCATGATGGCTCTAACGTAAAAATAACCGGACGGAAAAAGCGCAGCTTTTTACGGTCCGGTTGATTTTATTGTTAGGGTTAAGTGTCAGTAGCATTTGTTGATCGCAAATTCGTCAGGATATTTCTTAATTTCAAGCACGATAAAACCACCCCCTTTTCTAAAGGTTACCTCGCAAGTCGCCGAAGGGTCCCTAGTGCAGGAGAACTCTGGGTGCTGACTGTATTCGACCTGATTTGCATGTTTTGGGATGTCAGGAGACCACCCTTTATCCTGAAGTATTTTCTTTGCGGCTCCGTATTCGATCCCATCCACGTCGTCACAGAGGTCAATTCCAGACCAATGCGCTTCGGCGTTTGACGCAATAAGCACTATCAATGCCAAGCAAATTGGTGCCATTGGCGTGTCGATAAAGTACGCTCGCATGCTTGCCCTAACTTTATTGTTAGGGTTAAGTGTCAGTAGCATTTGTTGATCGCAAATTCGTCAGGATATTTCTTAATTTCAAGCACGATAAAACCATCCCCTTTTCTAAAGGTTACCTCGCAAGTCGCCGAAGGGACCCTAGTGCAGGAGAACTCTGGGTGCTGACTGTATTCGACCTGATTTGCATGTTTTGGGATGTCAGGAGACCACCCTTTATCCTGAAGTATTTTCTTTGCGGCTCCGTATTCGATCCCATCCACGTCGTCACAGAGGTCAATTCCAGACCAATGCGCTTCGGCGTTTGACGCAATAAGCACTATCAATGCAAAGCAAATTGGTGCCATTGGCGTGTCGATAAAGTACGCTCGCATGCTTGCCCTAACGTAGAAGTGAGGGGCAGCCGGAGCGCGAAGCGCGGAGGGAACCAAAAGTGTAGCTTTTGGCTGTCCGCTCGACTGCCGGGTTGGGCATCAGTCGGCACACAGTTTTTCAACTCTGCCATGTTCAACGCGCAAATAGCAGCCCCACTCGTTCAGATATGCCGAGCAAACACCGTGAGCATCGCTCCCCACGGCCACGCCCTTTTCAGCAAGGCAAATGCCTTCGCATTGATCGGATCCAGTGCACACCTTTCCGGAATCCTTCGCTTTTACGTCGCAGACTTTGGGTTTCCCTGGATATGGCAATCCTAGCGTCGTCCAGTTGCCCCCAATGGCAGCACAGTCCTCCTCCGTATTTGGGACTGATGGCTTTTCAGCGAGGCATGGGACAGCGATAAAAGCCAACGCGAAAGCCGCGCCTAGCGTAAGTGCAGGTCTATTCATGATGCCCAACGTGTTGTAGACAGCAATAATGATGTATATGCTGGCGAATTGCCGCATAATCCAGAATGCAAGTCACCGTACACCGCTGATTTCATTCTTCTTTACATGAAAGGGCCAGACTTATACGTCAATCATACACGGCATCATCCGGAAATTGCTTATTGCATGGGGCACGCGGCCGGAATTGTCCCTGCGTCTCTCGGATGGCCCCCTTCAACCGACCGGCGGCTGCAGGACGATGACCGCCATCCCTACGAGCGCAATGGATGCTCCGCTGGTATCCCACGCCGTCAGCGAAACACCGAACGATAACGATGCATCGCCCGTCTGTCCTTCGCCAATGGTCTGTGCTTTGAGAAGGCTTGCCCGCGGCGTACTATCGACCGCTTCCGGAAGCCATTCCAGCGATCTCCGTCCTCGAGAGGCTACATGCTGACTTTTCAACAATTCATCGGTTTTCTTCTTGCCGCCATCCTGATCACGGCGTCCCCGGGGCCCGACAACCTGATGGTGCTCAGCATGGGGATTTCCAAGGGCCGGCGGCAGGGGATCGCCTTTGGGCTGGGATGCGCGCTGGGTTGCCTGAGCCATACGGTCCTGGCGGTCGTTGGCGTGAGCGCACTCATTGCCGCGTCGCCAACGGCTTTCACCTTGCTCAAGGTGTGCGGTGGCCTTTACCTGATCTGGCTGGGCGTCAATGCGTTGCGCAGTCTGGGTGGCGCCGGGGTAGGGGCCGTGAAGTCAGATGAGACATCGCTGTCGAAGTTGTTCCTGAAGGGCGTCTTCGCGAATGCGATCAATCCGAAGGTGGTGCTGTTCTTTCTTTCATTCCTGCCGCAGTTCGTCATTCCGGCCAATGGCAACGTCGGCTTGCAGATGGCCCTTCTGGGCGTGACGTTTACCGTCCAGGCCGCCGTGCTGTTCGGCGTGCTGGGCTATTTTTCCGGTGCGATCGGCCTGTGGCTCAATGCCAAGCCGAAAGCGAGCGCGATCCTCGACCGCGTCGCCGGCACGGTGTTCGTTGCATTGGGCTTGCGGCTGATCGTTAACCGCTGATCGGCCGCGGAACTCGCGGGTCAGCCGGCGTAATTCGCCGGGACGAAGACCTGGCCTTCCATGAGGCGCCGAGCGCTGCGGCTCATGCTGGCCTTCTCGACCTTCCATTCGCCCTCCGCTTCCGACGCGGCGGCGCCAACGGTCATGGTCCCGGAGGGGTGGCCGAATCGCACTTCGTCGCGGCGACCGCCCTCCTCAAGCAGCCGGGAAACGACCGTCCCGCGGATCGCCGCCGCGACGGCGATGGCAACGGCGCCGGTGCCGGTCATGGCGTGGTGCAGCTTTCCCATCGAGAAGATGCGGGCGCAGAGGTCGATGTCGTCGGCCTTCACGGCCTTGCCACTGGAAGCGATGTAGGCGGCTGGAGGCGCGACGAAGGCGAGCTTGGGGGTGTGCGGGCGCTTCTCGGTGGCTTCCGCGGCGGTCTTCGCGAGGCCCATCGCGACGGTCGCATGGGCACGGACGGCTTCGCAGCGCGCCAGCACCGCTTCGTCATGGTTGATGTCGGGCTGAAGTTCGGTGCCGCGGAAACCGAGGGTCGCCGCGTCGACGAAGATCGTGGGGTTGCCGGCGTTGATCAGCGTCGCTTCGACCCGGCCCACGCCCGGCACGTCGATCGTGTCGACCATGCGGCCGGTCGGAAACATCGCTCCGCCCTCCCCGCCCTCATCCGCCCCGGGCTCCAGGAACTCCAGCTTGATTTCGGCTGCGGGGAAGGTCACGCCATCGAGTTCGAAGTCGCCGATCTCCTGCACTTCGCCGTCGGCCATCGGTACGTGCGCGAGGATCTTCTTGCCGATGTTGGCCTGCCAGATGCGGACGACGGCGACGCCGTTGGGCGGCACTTCGACCAGCCCGCGCTGAATCGCAAACGGACCGACGGCGGAGGTGAGGTTGCCGCAGTTGCCGCTCCAGTCGATCACCGGCTTCTCGATGGAGACCGCGCCGAAAAGGTAATCCACGTCGCAGTTCTCGCGGCGGCTGCGGCTGACGATGACGACCTTGCTGGTGCTGGAGGTTGCTCCGCCCATGCCGTCGATGTGCTTGCCGTAGGGATCGGGGCTGCCGACGACGCGCAGCAGGAGGGCGTCGCGGAGCGCAGGGTCGGTGCGCGTTTCGGCGGGGAGATCGTCGGACGTGAAGAAGAGGCCTTTGCTGGTGCCGCCCCGCATGTAGGTGGCACGAATCGCGATCTGGCGTGGAGTTGCGGTCATGAGTCTGCCTTGTTGAGGTCGTTCGCGGCGATCACGGTACCGTCAGCGCGGACTGGCCTCAAGAGGTGACGGGTCGTTGAATGATTCAGGCCAGCCAGCCCTGGCTTCGTATCCAGGCTGCTAGTTGCCCGGCGCGTGCGGCGTCTCCGGCGAGCTCGGCGCGCAGCGCGTCTTCGGCGGTGGTCTGCTGCGATGCTCGGGCTTGGAGCGCGCGCAGCAACGGGGCGAGCTTCACGCCGTTCAGGTGCCAGATGCCGAGGGGGTTGTCGGGGGTGACGACGACCTCGTCCTCGACGATCCGGCCCTGGTCCACGACGGGCCGGCGCGCGATGTGCACCTTGTCCGGCGAGGTTTCGGCGTGTATCGGCTCGGCGTCGGGCCAGCCGCGCCGCGTCCGCCAGAAAGGATGCCCGGGCCATTGCGATTCCTGCTCGTAGAAATCGCGGCCGATGCGGGCGAAGCGGTAGAAGAGGTTTTCGATGCGCTCGCGGTGGAAGCGCTGCGCCAACGTGGCGGCAGCAGGTTCGTGCAGCAGGGTGGCGACGACTGCGGGGGCCTGCAGCGCCGACGAGAGCGCCTGGAAGATGCCGTTCCCCGACAAGGGGTCGACGGCCATCGCGGCGTCGCCGACGCGAATCCAGTTGTCGCCGACGACGGCTTCCTGCAGTACGGGGGTACTGGTCCGCGCATGCGGCTCGCCGATCGGCTCGGCGCCTTGCAGGAATGGGCGTGCGGCGTCGATCGCTTCGAAGCGCGCGCGGCAGAACTCGCCGAGTGCCTTCTTCGGCGGCAATGCAGCGCTCGCCACGTCGAGGGTGATCTGCAGATAGCGACGACCGTCGGCGAGCGCCGCCATCCACGCCCAGCCATCGGCGCAGCTCTCGACGGCCGAACGTGCCGCACCGGCCGGCCCCTGCCAGTACTGCAGCAAGGAAACGGTCTCCGCACCGCGCACGCGCGCCTGTCCCGTGCTCGGCGCGGCACGACCGCGCGCCTCGACGATGAAGTCGGCTTCCAGGGTCTGCAGCGCGCCGCCCTGCTCCAGCTGGACGAGATGGCCATCGGGCGAGGATGTGCAGGAGACGATCCGGGCGGACATGACGCGCACGCCGGCGTTCCGGGCGTCCTCAAGTGCGGCGAGATCGAAGCGCCGGCGGTCGACGAGGCTTTCGGTATTGGCCTGAGAGAGCACGCCGTTCCACGTCACGCAGCGCGGCGAAGGCGACGCGAAGCACTGCAGCGCCCGGGCAAAGCCGGCGTTGCGCAGCGCTTCCAGGACGCGTGCGGAGACGCCTTCCACCGCGGCAAAGCGGCGTGGTTCCCCGATCAGCACCACGTCCTCGCCCGCGCGCTGTAATCCCATGGCGACCGCGACCCCGGCGGGACCTGCGCCGAGCACGACGATCGGCCGCGCGTTCATGTTGCGGACTGCCATGCGCGCGCGGGGCTGCGAGTCATCCCGCCGGGCGGTCGGGACAAGGAGAGAATAGCCATTTCGATGAAGGACACGAAGCGCGACGGCATTGGCCGATTCTAGGAGCCGCAGCCAGGAACCGATAGCCTGGATCGGCAATGGCAACGCGTCACGAGGCGCATGCTTCTGCCAACCGTCCGGGCGCTATCGCAACTCCCCGAGCGTCACCTCATACACCTTCTTTCGTTTGTCATACTTGACGCTATAGCTCGACGGGTAGGCGCCGGTCTTCGTGTAGGCCGCGGGCCGTACCACGGGGGCCGAGTAGGATTGTTTCGAGCGGAGGAACGCGAGCGTCGCCATCGGCTCGATGAACAATTGCTGCTTGTTGTAATAGCCGTAGATCAGCGTAACCGTGAATGGCTGGCCGTTGAATTCGGGCGCCTTGGGATCGATCGCGTGCGCCCCCATTTGAGCGACCGCCGTACCCGGTGGCATCACATAGCCGGCCGGCATCAAATCGGCGGGCGGCTGTTGGCCTGGATCGCCCGATTCGCTTTCGCTGCCGAACGTGATGCGCATTTGCTCTTCGTGACTCACGAAGTAGAAATGGAAGTCGAAATGCTGCACGTCGTACACGTGCGGGGGCGGGTGGCCCGCCGACTCCCAGTTGACGACGACATGATCGACGACCGTCTTCGGGCCGGTCGTCGGCATCGGCAGCAGATAGGGAAAATTGGGACTGGCGCCGGCGGCCGGCGTTGGCAATCCCACCAGCGCGGCGGCGCCGAAGACGACACCGATCGAAGCGAGCCCGCCCTCGGCGTCGGTGCGGACAATGGTATGGGCCGAGCCGTGGCCGAGCCGCACGGGCGAGCCTTCATAGCTTGCTGCCTTCGTCTGGGCCATCGCCCACGGGGAGAGTAGCGCGGCGGCGATCGTCGCAATCGCCACCATCGGAGGCCGCCGGACTTGCACACGTGCGCGAATCATGATCACTCCCCCTTTTGTTTCAGCCGGTCGATTGCCTCGGCGGGAACGACTCGTGGTTCCCGCCTCGGCGTTTCAATCTAGCCCAAGGAGCGAAGACTTCAACGCCCTTCCGCGAATAAGCAAGCGGGGATGGGGACTCAATGCAGGATGGTCCGCTCGCTCGCGGCCTGCCGTGTTGCATATGCGTCGCGTGCCGGCGTTCCGGTCTCGAGGAAGGACTTCACCCGCATCAGGTCTTCGTCCAGCTCTGTCTTGGCGTCCCGCCCGAAGAGCCGCGCGACCGCGTGGCCGGCAATTCCGGCCCTCGGCGTGTAGCTCATCGACACGCGCAAACGCGTCCCGGCGCCGTCGGGCTCGAAGTCGATGCATCCCTCGCTTTCGACGGCAGCGCCCGGCAAGGTGCGCCAGACGAGGCGCCGGTTCTCGTCGCGCTCGACGATCTCGGCATCCCATTCGACGGGACGCAGCGGGCCAGCCACCTTCCAGTGCCAGCGGTTGTCGCCCGTCATCTGCACGGCCTCGACGTTGCGCATGAACTGCGGAAAGTTTTCGGGGTGGTTCCAGAACGCGAAGACCTGCTCGGGCGGGGCGGCGATCAAGAGTTCCTTGTCGAGATGCACGCTGCGCGTTCCCCGCCGTCCGGCAATCTCGCCCAGGCGCTGGTTCGTCACGGAACGGGCGAACAGGGCACCACCTGCCAGCGTGCCCAGCGCACCGATCGCCCGGCCACGCGACAGGCTCAGCAGAGCCGTGAGGATCCCGGCGCCACCGGCCAGCATGCGCAGCGACGGCGACCAGTTCTCGGGCACGCGCGACCTGTGCCGGCCGACCTCCACCCCTTGCAACGCGGAGATATTGCCCGGCTCGTCATGGACATCGAGCCGGTCGTCGACTTTCGTGACGCCGCGCACGCTCCACGCCGCCGCCATCAGCTTCCCCACCTCCTCGGCGAGGATCGGCCCTTCGAGCACGATCGTGCCGTCATCGCTCGCGCGCACGTGGATTCCGTGAGGATTCGACACGGCGCGACCGATGCGCGCACGCACTCGCCCTTCCAGCCGGGGGATCGAGAGCTCGCGGTCTGCCGTCATGCGCGAGCGCAGCCGCGCGGCAAGGCCACGGCTACGATTGACGCCATCCCGCCACGCCACTTCGGCCACGCGTCCGACTTGCGTGCCGCCGCTGCGCAGCTTGTCCGTGACGACGGCGCGCCGTCTTCGGCCGGCCTGCGGATCCAGCAGATACATCGTCAACATGCCGAGGCCGGCGACGCCGATTGCGGTCAGCGCTCCGTACTTGCCACCCATCACCTCTCGTTTCATGGCGCACCTCCTTGCGTCGGGAAGGCAAAAATTTCATCGACTTGCAAGTTCTCGCCCACAGCTCCGCGGACCCCGGCCGGCGGCCGGCGTGCGCTGCGTTGGCCCCCGGTCAAGGCTCAAGGGATCATTTCTGACTGGGAATTGCCAACGCAGCAAGCAGCGTTCCCGGCACGATCAGCTACGGCAATCGATGGCGTCTCGGCGCCCGAATCCCGCGGAGTTATCGATGAAGAAGAGGCGCTCGGGTTCGAAGCGGTACCAGCGGACCTTGGCGAGCGCCTTCACGATGGCTGCGGGTGCTTGAGCGAGCTTGCCGACAACCGGGTACTTTGCGCCATAGAGTTCGCGCGCCCGCCTCTCATCGTCGCCGCCGATTTCGACCGCAAGGCCTTCGGCCTGGATACCCTTGATTTGCGGCCAGTCGGCGCAATCTTCCTGAATCGTGATCGCGATCCGTCCGTCCCACGCGATATTGCGGCTGTGACGGGTCGTCGGGGCGGAGAGGAAGTAGAGCCGGAATCCGTCGTTCACATAAAACACGGCAGCAGCCCAGACGCCCTCCTCGCCCTGGGACGCGATCGTCATCGAATGGTGGGTTTGCAGGTAGTCGAGAACGCGCGAACGCAGCCCGCCGTCCATCACGCCTCGTCTCCGACCTCGTCCTCGTGCAGTCGCTTGAGCCGGTAGGCGAGCTGCGGCCGCGTGAGGCCCAACATGCGCGCCGCAGAGGAGAGGTTGCCGCGCGCCCTGTCCATCGCGGCTTCGAGCAGCATCGCCTCCAGTTCGTCGAGCGTCATTTCGCCGCCGCAGACCGCGTCGCATAGCGCACGGGCGGGCTTCGAGCCGCCGAGATCGAGCTTGCCGTCGGGCGCGAGCCCCAGCTCTTCCGCCCCTTCCTCGACGCGCGAGAGAAACAGGTGATCGATCTCGACCCGACCTCCATTGGGCGCAAGGATCACGCCCCGCTCGACGGTGTTCTGCAACTCGCGGATGTTGCCCGGCCAGGCATAGCCGACGAGCGCCTTCTTCGCCTTGTCGGTAAAACCTAGCAGCTTCTTGCCGTTGATCGCCGCGTATTTTTCGAGGAAGTGCTTCGCGAGCGGCGAGATGTCGTCGCGGCGTTCGCGCAGCGCCGGAATGTTGATCTGGAAGGCGTTGAGGCGGTAGTAGAGGTCGGCGCGGAAGCGTCCTTCCTTGACGAGCTGGGCGAGGCCGGCGTTGGTTGCGGCGACGAGGCGGACGTTGATCTTGCGCACCTTGTCGTCGCCGAGGCGCTCGACCTCGCCTTCTTGCAGCACCCGCAGCAGCTTGCTTTGCGCGGTGAGCGGCAGATCGCCGATCTCGTCGAGGAACAGCGTGCCGCCGTCGGCGCGCTCGAAGCGCCCCGCGCGCGAAACTTGTGCGCCCGTATAGGCGCCCTTCTCCACGCCGAAAAGCTCGGACTCCACGAGATCATGCGGGATTGCCGCGCAGTTGATCGCGACGAGCGGCTTGTCGCGACGGCTGCTCATCTCGTGCAGCGCGCGTGCGAAGAGCTCCTTACCGACGCCTGTCTCGCCCAGCAGCAGGACCGTGATCTGGCCCCCGGCCGCCTGCTTCAGGAGCTCCAGCGCCTGACGGAAGCCCGGTGAATTGCCGATCATGTCCGCCGGGAGGTTCTCCTTCTCGGCGATCGTCGAGCGCAGTTGCACGACCTGGGTCTGCAGGTCGATGAGCTGATCCACGATCGGGTCCGGCGCGAAGTAGCGCATGTGCTCGTCGGCGTCGCCCCATTCCTCGATGGGCTTGCCCACGATGCGGCAGCTCTCGTCGCCCATACCGGCGCATTCGACTTCCTTGTACAGGATCGAACGCCCCATGAAGGCCGACGAGTAGCCGCAGGCATAGCCGATCTGCGTCCAGCACACGGGTTCGTGATGCTTGCCGAAGTGACGCCGGTGCGACTGCCCTTCCCACGAGTTGATCCAGCGGAATTCGCAGTGAAAGCGGCCGGCCGCCCGATCGACTTCGACCCGCAACGGGATCACGCCGACGATGCCTTCCAGCGAATGCAGCTGCGGGCCGGTCATGAAGGCGTCCGTCTCGCTGAGCTCGGGCATGCGCGTCCGCACCAGCTCCGCGTCCCGCACGCCCGACGCATACCCCATGCGCAGCAGCAGGCCGCGGGCGCGCGTCATGCCGAGCGTATCGATCAGCTCCTTGCGAAGTGACGACTGAGCCTCGGCGTGCACGAGCAGCATGCGGTGCTCGTGCAGCCAGATCTGGCCGGTATCGGCGCAGAAATGGACGCGTGCACGCAGGTCGTCCGCCTCGATGCACGGCTTGCTCTGGGCCCTGGTCATTGCCTGGTCCTCATGTGCTGTCTCCTCCTGGATCGTTCCTTCTACGCGCCGTCCCCGCCGTGCGTATTGACACATATCAAACGATTTGAAGTCCTGCTTTTTGTGGCAAATCGCGCGCTTCCGGCACGGAATTTACCAAATGATCACTTCACCTTCCGCGAGGGCCGAAACCTCATCAAATGATCAAACGGCGCAGGAGCCGGACGGGGCCGCAATGCCCATCGTTGCTGGGAAAAACGGGCAATTTGGATGGCTATTTTCCGCATCTGCGTCATTGGCCCGGATGCCGCACGGACATGCATTTTCCGGCCTTTGAAAATTCCATATACATATCCATTTGCTGCGCCGCGTGATGACGCGGTGGCACAGCGCTTGCGATTGCTGTCCGGCAACCGGTCGCGAAACGAGCCCGGCCAAACCGAAAAACGACACAGCACGAAGGGGACGCACGATGAAGTTTCCTGTTCCGCACGACGTGAAGGGCAAGACGATTCCGGGGACCGAAGGTTGGGAGCGGATGTATCCGTATCACTACCAGTTCGTCACGGACGATGCCGAGCGCAACCAGTACGAGAAGGAGACGTTCTGGTTCTACGACGGATTGCACTACCCCGAGCCGCTCTACCCCTTCGACACGATCTGGGACGAGGCCTGGTATCTCGCGCTGTCGCAGTTCAACAATCGCATCTTCCAGGTGCCGCCGGTGCGCGGCGTCGACCACCGCATCATCAACGGCTACGTCTATATCTCGCCGGTGCCGGTCAAGGACCCGGACGAGATCGGCCGGCGCGTGCCCAACTTCATGGAGCGCGCGGGCTACTACTACAAGAACTGGGACGAGCTCGAAGCGAAGTGGAAGACGAAGATGGAGGGCACGATCGCCGAGCTCGAGGCGCTGCAGATCCCGCGCCTGCCGGAGGTCGAGGACCTGAGGGTGGTGACCGACGGGGTCGGTGAATCGACCGCCTACCACCTGCTGAAGAACTACGACGACCTCATCAACCTCGGCATCCGCTGCTGGCAGTACCACTTCGAGTTCCTGAACCTGGGCTATGCGGCCTACGTGTTCTTCATGGACTTCACGCAGAAGCTGTTCCCCAGCATCCCGCTGCAGCGCGTGACGCAGATGATCTCGGGCATCGACGTGATCATGTACAAGTCCGACGACGAGCTGAAGGAGCTGGCGAAGAAGGCGGTCGCGCTGGAAGTCGATGACATCGTGACCGCGCACCGCGAATGGGCCGACGTGAAGGCCGCGATGGCTGGTCGGCGCCACGGCGACGAGTGGCTCGCGGCTTTCGAGAAGGCGCGTTACCCGTGGTTCAACATTTCGTCCGGCACCGGCTGGTTCCACACGGACCGCAGCTGGAACGACAACCTCAACCTGCCGCTCGATGGCATCCAGACCTACATCGGCAAGCTGCGCGACGGCGTGGCCATTGACCGGCCGATGGAGGCCGTGCGCGCCGAGCGCGACCGCGTGACCGCCGAATACCGCGACTTGATCGACAACGACCAGGACCGCAAGCAGTTCGACGAGCTCCTCGGTTGCGCCCGCACCGTCTTCCCCTACGTCGAGAACCATTTGTTCTACGTCGAGCATTGGTTCCACTCCGTCTTCTGGAACAAGATGCGCGAAGTGGCCGCGATCATGCAGGAACATGGCGTGATTGCCGAGATCGAGGACATTTGGCTGTTGCGCCGCGACGAGATCAAGCAGGCGCTGTGGGACATCGTCACGGCGTGGGCGACGGGCGTGACGCCGCGCGGCACGAAGACCTGGCCCGCCGAGATCGAGTGGCGCAAGGGCGTGATGCAGAAGTTCCGCGAGTGGGCGCCGCCGCCTGCGATCGGTATCGCGCCGGAGGTGATCCAGGAGCCCTTCACGATCGTGTTGTGGGGCGTCACCAACAGCTCGCTGTCGGCGTGGGCCTCGGTGCAGGAGGTCGCCGATCCGGACAGCATCACCGAGCTGAAGGGCTTCCCGGCGAGCCCCGGCACCGTCGAAGGCAAGGCGCGCGTATGCCGCAGCGCGGAGGAGATCCGCGACCTGCAGGAAGGCGAAATCCTCGTCGCCCCGACCACCTCGCCGTCCTGGGCGCCCGCGTTCGCGAAGATCAAGGCCTGCATCACCGACGTCGGCGGCGTGATGAGCCACGCGGCAATCGTGTGCCGCGAGTACGGCATGCCGGCGGTCGTCGGCACCGGCCATTCCACTCGCGTGATCAAGACCGGGATGACGCTGCGCGTCGATGGCTCGTCCGGCCTGGTCACCATCGTCCAGTGAAGAGGGAAACAGCATGGGAAGCGCTTTGATGGCCGAAGAAGTGCGCCTCGCCCCCGGCATCGACAGCCGGGCGCCGAAGGTGTGCATGTTCGAGGACTGCAACAAGGACTCCGTGCCGCTCGTCGGCGGCAAGTGCTCGTCGCTCGGCGAACTGATCAACGCGGGCGTCCGGGTGCCGCCGGGCTTCGCGGTGACAACCGCCGGCTACGCGCAGTTCATGCACGAGGGCGGCATCCAGGCGGAGGTCAATGCCCTGCTCGAAGGGCTGGATCACGACGACATGGACAAGCTGGAGGCCGCCTCCAGCGCCATTCGCGAAATGATCGAGTCGCGGCCGATCTCGATCGAGCTGGAGGACCTGATCGCCGAGGCATATCGGAAGCTGTCGGTGCGCTGCTACCTGCCGGCGGCGCCGGTCGCGGTGCGCTCCAGCGCGACGGCGGAGGACCTGCCGGGCGCGAGCTTCGCCGGCCAGCAGGATACCTACCTGTGGATCCGCGGCGTCGACGAGGTGATCCGCCACGTGCGCCGCTGCTTCTCCAGCCTCTATACGGCTCGCGCCATCGCCTACCGCATCCGCATGGGCTTCCCGCACGAGCAGGTCGCGATCAGCGTGGGCGTGCAGAAGATGGCGAACGCGTACACGGCGGGCGTGATGTTCACGCTTCATCCCTCGACCGGCGACCGCTCGGTGATCGTGATCGACTCGAACTTCGGCTTCGGCGAATCGGTGGTGTCGGGCGAGGTGACGCCGGACAACTTCGTCGTCAACAAGGTCACGCTGGACATCATCGAGCGGACGATCTCGACCAAGGAGATCTGCTACACGGCCGACCTCAAACTGCAGCGTTCGGTGGCGATGGAGGTGCCGGCCGAGCGCCAGAACATCCAGTCGCTGATCGACGACGAGATCACCGAGCTCGCGTGGATGGCGAAGAAGATCGAGAAGCACTACGGCCGTCCGATGGACATCGAGTGGGCGATCGACAAGAACCTGCCGGTGGGCGGCAACGTGTTCGTGCTGCAGGCCCGCCCCGAGACGATCTGGAGCAACAGGCAGAAGGCGCCGGCGACGACCGGGGCGACCTCGGCGATGGATTACATCGTCTCGAACCTGCTCGTCGGCAAGCGCCTGGCCTGAGGAGGACACGACCATGATCGTACGCAACTGGATGCAATCGAACCCCGCGGTGCTCGGCAGCGACACGCTGCTGTCGGAGGCGAAGCGGATCCTCTCGGAAACCAACCTGCACGCGTTGCCGGTCGTCGATGACGGACGACTGCGCGGGCTCGTGACCCGTGCTGGCTGCCTGCGCGCCGCGCACGCCGCGCTGCGCAGCCAGAGCCCCGACGAGCTCAACTACTTTTCGAACCACGTGAAGGTGAAGGACGTGATGGTGCGCAACCCCGCCACCATCGATGCCAACGACACGATGGAGCGCTGCCTGCAGGTCGGCCAGCAGTACGGCGTCGGGCAATTGCCGGTGATGGACGGCAGCCATGTTGTCGGGATGATCTCGGCAATAGAGATGTTCTCGCTCGCGGCGCATTTCCTCGGCGCCTGGGAGCGCCGCAGCGGCGTGACGCTCGCGCCGACGCGCATCGGCCCCGGGACGATTGGCCGCATCGCCGACATCGTCGAAGGCACCGGCGCGGAAGTGCACGCGATCTACCCGATCAGCCTCGGCCCGAAGGGTGTGGCGAGCGGCGACCAGGAGCGCAAGGTCATCGTCCGCTTCCATCACGCAGACACCGCCGAAGTCACGCGAGCACTCACTGCGGCCGGCTACGAGGTCATCGAGTCGGTCCAGGCCACGCACTGATCCCCGCCATTTTCAAATCCCGCTTTTCCGCCAAGGAGTCATCCGAATGGATCTGAGATATTTCATCAACCAGTGCGCCGAAGCTCATGAACTGAAGCGCGTGACGACCGAAGTCGACTGGAATCTGGAGCTGTCGCACGTCTCGAAGCTCACCGAGGAGAAGAAAGGCCCGGCGCTGCTGTTCGAGAGCGTGAAGGGCTACGACACGCCGGTGTTCACGGGCGCCTTCGCGACGACCAAGCGCCTCGCGATCATGCTCGGCCTGCCGCACGACCTGACGCTATGCCAGTCCGCGCAGCAGTGGATGAAGAAGACGATCACCTCCGAGGGCCTGATCAAGGCGAAGGAAGTGAAGGACGGCCCGGTGCTGGAAAACGTGCTCGCTGGCAACAAGGTCGACCTCAACATGTTCCCGGTGCCGAAGTTCTTCCCGCTCGACGGCGGGCGCTACATCGGCACGATGGTGTCGGTGGTGCTCCGCGACCCGGAAACGGGCGAGGTGAACCTCGGCACCTATCGCATGCAGATGCTCGACGACAAGCGCTGCGGCGTGCAGATCCTGCCCGGCAAGCGCGGCGAGCGGATCATGAAGAAGTACGCCAAGATGGGCAAGAAGATGCCTGCGGCGGCGATCATCGGCTGCGACCCGCTGATCTTCATGGCCGGCACGCTGATGCACAAGGGCGCGTCTGACTACGACATCACCGGCACCGTGCGCGGCCAGCAGGCCGAGTTCCTGATGGCGCCGCTGACGGGGCTGCCGGTGCCGGCGGGCGCGGAGATCGTGCTGGAAGGCGAGATCGATCCGAACAACTTCCTCCCGGAAGGTCCGTTCGCCGAGTACACCGGTTACTACACCGACGAGCTGCACAAGCCGATCCCGAAGCCGGTGCTCGAGGTGCAGCAGATCCTGCATCGCAACAACCCGATCCTGTGGGCGACCGGCCAGGGCCGTCCGGTGACCGACGTGCATATGCTGCTCGCCTTCACGCGCACGGCGACGCTGTGGACCGAGCTCGAGCAGATGCGCATCCCCGGCGTGCAGTCGGTGTGCGTGCTGCCCGAATCGGCCGGGCGCTTCTGGACGGTGGTGTCCGTGAAGCAGGCCTATCCGGGGCATTCGCGCCAGGTGGCCGACGCGGTGATCGGCAGCAACACCGGCAACTACGGCATGAAGGGCGTCATCACGGTGGATGAGGACATCGCCGCCGACGACCTGCAGCGCGTGTTCTGGGCGCTGTCCTGCCGCTACGACCCGATGCGCGGCACGGAACTCATCAAACGCGGCCGCTCGACGCCGCTCGACCCGGCGCTCGACCCCGACTCCGACAAGCTCATGACCTCTCGCATCCTGATGGACGCCTGCATTCCGTACGAATGGAAGCAAAAGCCGGTCGAGGCGCGCATGGACGAGGAGACGCTCGCGAAGATCCGCGCGCGCTGGCACGAGTACGGGATCGGCATCTGAAAGGGAATCGAAGACATGGAACAGGCCAAGAACATCAAGCTGGTGATCCTCGACGTCGACGGCGTCATGACCGACGGGCGCATCGTGATCAACGACGAGGGCGTCGAGTCGCGCAACTTCGACATCAAGGACGGCATGGGCGTCGTGGTGCTGCAGCTGTGCGGCGTCGAGGTCGCGATCATCACGTCGAAGAAGTCCGGCGCGGTGCGCCATCGCGCCGAGGAGCTGAAGATCCGCCGCTTCTATGAGGGCATCAAGAAGAAGACCGAGCCCTACGTGCAGATGCTCGAGGAGATGAACATCTCCGACGCCGAGGTCTGCTACGTCGGCGACGACCTCGTCGATCTGTCGATGATGAAGCGCGTCGGTCTGCCGATCGCCGTCGGCGACGCGGTCGCGGACGTCAAGGAGGCCGCGGCCTACGTGACGACTGCGCGCGGCGGGCACGGCGCAGTGCGGGAGGTCGCGGAGCTGATCCTCAAGGCACAGGGCAAGTGGGACGCAGTGCTCTCGAAGATCCACTGATTCACGCAGACGACATTCACCAGCTAGGAGATCGACGTGGGAAAGATTTCGGCACCCCGCAACAACCGCGAATTCGTCGAGGCGTGCGTCAAGTCCGGCGACGCGGTGCGCATCAAGCAGGAAGTGGACTGGGACAACGAGGCCGGCGCGATCGTGCGCCGCGTGTGCGAGCTCGGCGAAGCCGCGCCCTTCATGGAGAGCATCAAGGACTACCCGGGCTTCAGCTACTTCGGCGCGCCGCTGTCGACCTATCGCCGCATGGCGATTGCGCTCGGCATGGACCCGGCTTCGACCTTGCCGCAGATCGGCGCGGAATACCTCAAGCGCACCAACAGCGAGCCGATCGCGCCGGTCGTCATCGACAAGCGCGACGCGCCGTGCAAGGAGAACATCCTGCTCGGCAAGGACGTCGACCTGTGCAAGCTGCCCGTGCCGCTGGTGCATGACGGCGACGGCGGGCGCTACGTAGGCACCTGGCACGCGGTCATCACCAAGCATCCCGTGCGCGGCGACGTGAACTGGGGCATGTACCGCCAGATGATGTGGGACAGCCGCACGATGTCGGGCGCGGTGTTTCCGTTCTCGGACCTCGGCAAGACGCTGACCGACTACTACCTGCCGCGCGGCGAGGGCTGCCCCT
Source organism: Azoarcus sp. KH32C (assembly GCF_000349945.1). NCBI lineage: Bacteria > Pseudomonadati > Pseudomonadota > Betaproteobacteria > Rhodocyclales > Zoogloeaceae > Azoarcus > Azoarcus sp. KH32C. Next base: position 137,422 of record NC_020548.1, read on the forward strand.
TCGCGACCGCGATCGGCCTGTCGCCGCTCGCCGCGATGGCCGCGTGCGCGCCCTCCCCGATCCCTGAACCGGAGCTCACCGGCATGCTGGCGGGCGAGCCGGTGCGGCTCGTGAAGTGCGAGACCAACGACCTCGAAGTCCCGGCGGACGCCGAGATCATCATCGAGGGCATGATCCTGCCCGACTACAAGGTCGAGGAAGGCCCGTTCGGCGAATACACCGGCTACCGCACCAGCCCGCGCGACTTCCGCGTGACCTTCCGCGTCGATGCGATCACCTATCGCAACAACGCGACGATGACGATCTCGAACATGGGCGTGCCGCAGGACGAGGGGCAGCTGCTGCGTTCGTTCTCGCTGGGGCTGGAGCTGGAAAAGCTGCTGAAGAGCCAGGGCATCCCGGTGACCGGCGTGTACATGCACCCGCGCTCCACGCACCACATGATGATCGTCGGCGTGAAGCCGACTTACGCCGGCATCGCGATGCAGATCGCGCAGCTCGCGTTCGGCTCGAAGCTCGGCCCGTGGTTCCACATGGTGATGGTGGTCGACGACCAGACCGACATCTTCAACTGGGACGAGGTCTATCACGCGTTCTGCACGCGCTGCAATCCGGAGCGCGGCATCCATGTCTTCAAGAACACAACCGGCACGGCGCTCTACCCGCACGCGACCCCGCACGACCGCAAGTACTCGATCGGCTCGCAGGTGCTGTTCGACTGCCTGTGGCCGGTCGATTGGGACAAGACCAACGACGTGCCGACGCTCGTGAGCTTCAAGAACGTCTACCCAAAGAACGTGCAGGAAAAGGTCCTCAATAGCTGGGCCGATTACGGCTTCCGCGGCACGAAGAAATAAGGAGCGGTCATGGCAAACAAGTGGGAAGTGTTCGTGATGGATCTCGGGGAGCTGGCCGAGGGCAAGGAGCTGGAGCTGACGATCCGCACGCTCAACGACGGGCTGCACAAGTACACCTACCAGCGCGCGAAGGTGGAGGTGTCGAGCAAGCTCGACCAGTTCCCCGACAGCCTGCAGGTGCGACTCGGGCGCGGGCAGCTGAGTGATCGGCGGTTCTCGATCCGCGTGATCGAGCGCGTCGAGCGCATGCCGGCGCGGTATCTGTAAGCAGTGCAAACCGGGCGGGCCGCGTGCCTGCCCGGCCCGATTTTCATCATCGAACGGAACAGCGAAACAATGGCCTACCCCGACCTGCGCAGCTTCCTGGACGACCTCGGTGACGACCTGCTGCACGTGCGCGAGGCGTTCGACCCAAAGTTCGAGATCGCGGCCGTGCTGCGCAGCCTGCCGGCGGACGCACCTGCGGCGCTGTTCGAGAACGTGCGCGGATACCCGGGCGCGCGCGTCGCCGGCAACCTCTTCGGCGGACGCCGCCGCGTCGCGCGCGCCTTCGGCACGACGGAAGACCGCCTCGCGCAGACCTGGCTGGACAACAAGCAGCGCGCGATTGCGCCGGTTTCCGCAAAATCCGCGCCGGTGCAGGAAGTCGTGCATCGCGCGCCGGACGAGCTGCTGTCGCTGCTGCCGGTCCTGACGCATCACGAGAAGGACGGTGCGCCGTTCATCACGACGGGCGTCGTGCTATGCACCGACCCTGCGACCGGACGTCGCGGCATGGGCATCCATCGCATGATGATCAAGGGCGGCAATCGTCTCGGCATCCTGCTCGCGAACCCGCCGCTGTCGCAGTTCCATGCCAATGCCGAAGCGAAGGGCGAGGCGCTCGACGTCGCGATCGCGCTGGGGCTCGAGCCCGCGACGCTGCTCGCATCCGTCGTGCGCAGCGGGCCGCTGGGGCCGGACAAGATGGCCGTCGCGGGCGGGCTGCGCGGCGATCCCGTGGAGCTCGTGCGCGCGCTGACCGTGGATGTCGAAGTCCCCGCGCGCGCCGAGATCGTCATCGAAGGCCGCATCCTGCCGGGCCTGCGCGAACCGGAAGGTCCGTTCGGCGAAAACACCGGCTACTACTTCTCGAACGTCAGCCCCGTGGTCGAAGTCACGGCCGTCACGCACCGCGACAACTTCATCTACCCGGGCCTGTGCCCGTGGTCGGGCGACGTCGACACCCTGCTCTCGCTCGCCGCCGGTACCGAGCTGCTGGGCCAGTTGCAGACCATGGTCGCGGGCGTAGTCGATCTGGACCTCACCGGCGGCACAGCCGGCTTCTCGGCCGCGATTGCAGTGAAGGGCTGTCCGCGCCACGAAGTGCGGCGCCTGATCATGCTCGCGCTGAACCTCGACAAGCGCCTGAAGACCGTCACGGTCGTCGATGACGACGTGAACATCCGCGACCCGCGCGAAGTCGCGTGGACCATGGCGACGCGCTACCTGCCCGAACGCGACACCGTGATCATCGGCGGCGCCGAAGGCTACGTCATCGACCCGTCGTCGGCCGGCACCAGCGCCGGCTCCAAGGCCGGCTTCGTCGCAACGCGCGGCGCCGGCCCCGAATTCGACCGCATCACCCTGCCCGCTGCGGCCCTCGCCAAGGCGCAGGCCCTCCTCGCAACGCTTCGCAATTGATGGAGACACGCACCATGAGAATCGTCGTCGGCATTTCCGGAGCAAGCGGTGCGATCTACGGCATCCGCATCCTCGAAGCCCTCAAGCAAATCGGCGTCGAGACCGACCTCGTGATGTCGGATTCGGCCAAGCGCACGATCGTGTACGAGACCGATTACTCGATCAACGACGTCAAGCGCCTCGTCTCCTGCGTGCATGACAACAATGACGTCGGCGCGTCGATTGCGAGCGGCTCGTTCAAGCACGCCGGCATGATCATCGCGCCCTGCTCGATCAAGACGCTCTCGGCGGTGGCCAACTGCTTCAACACGAACCTGCTGATTCGCGCGGCCGACGTCACGCTCAAGGAGCGCCGCAAGCTCGTGCTGATGCTGCGCGAGACGCCGCTGCACCTCGGCCACCTGCGTCTGATGGCGCAGGCGACCGAGACCGGCGCAGTGCTGGTGCCGCCGCTGCCGGCCTTCTACCACCGGCCCAAGACGCTCGACGACATCATCAACCAGTCGGTGACCAAGGTGCTGGACCAATTCGACCTCGACACCGACCTCTTCGGCCGCTGGACCGGCAACGAGGAGCGCGAGCACGCCAAGTCGCGGCAGGAGCAGCCGGCATGATGACCGACACAACCCGGATCGAGCTCGAGGGCCACGTCTGCCCGGGGCGGGGCGAAGCCGCAGGTTTCACGTCGCTGGAATGGGTGATCGTCGAATTCCGCAAAGCACTCGGCTTCATCCCCTGGCCCGGCACCTTCAACCTGCGCATGCGCGGCGCGTCCTGGGATCGCGCACGACGACGCCTGCGTGCAACCGCCGGTATCCCGATCGCCCCCCGGGCCGGGTTCTGCGCGGCGAAGTGCTTCGGCGTGCACATCGCCGGACACCTCACGGGCGCGGTTGTCTTTCCGGCAATGCCCGACTACCCCGACGACAAGTTCGAGATCGTCGCCCCGCTGCCAATTCGCGAAACGCTCGGCCTGCAGGACGGCGATCTCGTCAACCTGAGCCTCGATCTCGCCACGTCTGCCCGCCGCGGCGGACTGCCGGCCTGACCCTTCAAGGAGAAACGCGATGGCCCCGAAGTTCTGCCCGCAATGCAGCACGGCGCTGGTCCTTGGGAAGATCCACGGCCGCGAGCGCGAGACCTGTCCCGCCTGCGGCGAAACCTTCTTCCACAAGCCGGCGCCCGTCGTGCTCGCGGTGATCGAACACGACGGCAAGCTGGTGCTGATCCGTCGCAATCTTGACCCGCTCGCCGGCTACTGGGCGCCACCGGGGGGCTACGTCGAACTGGGCGAATCCCTGGAGGAGGCCGTCATCCGCGAGGCGCACGAGGAGACCGGGCTGGAAGTAGTCGTCGACGGGCTGATTGGCGTGTACTCGCAGGCGGACGTGCGCGCCGTAATCCTCGCCTTCCGCGCGCACTCGATCGGCGGCCAACCGGTCGCGGGCGACGACGCCGGGGAGATCCGCCTCGTCGCCCCCGGACAACTCCCGGTGCAGCGCACGCCCGAAGGTGCACCGCCGATCGATCGCTGGTTCTACGACGTTATTCACGAAGTCACCGCACCATGGAAATGGGGGCGCCAAGGCGCCAGAACAATGATGAGGAGATAACGATGATCGCAGCGACGCCTCACCTTTCGGGCTGAGCGCCCGGCGCCCGCGCGACGCGGGCTCGACCACAGATCCGCAGCATCCGCCCGTACGGCAATGCCTCCTCCCAAACCCGGACGGCATCGCCGCGGGACGGTTCGTCCAGAATTTCGAGGAAGACAGTCATGGCGTATTTCGATCAGTCCACCGAAACCCTCCCCCGCGAAGAGCTCCGCGCGCTGCAGTTGCAAAAGCTGCAGGCGATGATGGCCGAGCTGTGGGGCAAGAACCGCTTCTACAGCAACAAATGGAAAGGCGTCGGCGTCGAGCCGCGTGACATCCGCACCCTCGACGACCTCGCGCGCCTGCCGCTGACAACCAAGTCCGAGCTGATGGAAGACCAGGCGGCGAACGGCCCCTTCGGCACCAACCTGACCTATCCGATCGAAAAGTACACGCGCCTGCATCAGACCTCCGGCACGACCGGCGTGCCGCTGAAGGTGCTCGACACAGCGGATTCGTGGGACTGGTGGGCGAAGTGCTGGGCGCACGTGCTGGCGGGCTCGGGCGTCAACGCGACCGACCGCGTCTTCCTCGCCTTCGCCTTCGGGCCCTTCATCGGCTTCTGGGCGGCACTCGAAGGTGCGCGCAAACTCGGTGCGGTGATGATTCCGGGCGGAGGCCGCGATTCGCTGCAACGCCTCGAACTGATGCGCGAAACGGGCGCGACGGTGCTGTGCTGTACGCCGACCTACGCGCTGCGCCTGGCCGAGGTCGCGCGTGAACATGGTTTCGACATGAGTTCGCTGGCGATGAAATCGACCGTCCACGCCGGCGAACCAGGCGCGAACATCCCCTCGACGAAGCAGCGCATCCAGGAAGCCTGGTCGGCAAAGTGCTTCGATCACGCCGGAGCCTCGGAGATCGGCGCGCACTCCTTCGAATGCGAGAAGCAGCCCGGCGGCACGCACCTGATCGAGTCTGAGTTCATCGCCGAAGTCATCAACCCGAAGACCGGCGAAGCGGTGAAGCCGGGCGAGCGCGGCGAGCTCGTCATCACCAACCTCGGGCGCTGGGGCTTCCCGCTGATCCGCTACCGCACGGGCGACCTCGTGGAGGTCAATCTCGATCCCTGTTCCTGTGGCCGGAGCTTCCTGCGCTTCCAGGGCGGCATCCTCGGGCGTGCCGACGACATGGTGACGGTGCGCGGCGTCAACGTCTTCCCGGCAGGCGTCGAGAACATCATCCGCAAGTTCACCGAGGTCGACGAGTTCCGCATCACCGTCAGCAAGGTCAAGCACATGGACGAGATGGACATCGAGGTCGAGCTCTGCGAAGGCGCCGACCCCGCCGTCGTGCATTCGATTGCCGAACGCCTCGACTCCGTGCTGGCCTTCCGTCCCCGCGTGCATAACGTCGGCCGCAACATCCTGCCCCGCTTCGACATGAAGGCGAAGCGCTTCCATGTGAATCGAGCGGCCTGAGCCGGCTTCGTAGCAAGCAACAGCATCACATACAAGAAACCAAGGAGGAGGAAGCATGACACTCAAGCAGATCTGCGTGGCGGTGGCCCTGACGGGAGCGATAGCGGGCAGCGCGTCGGCGAAGGAAGGTGCCGACCAATATCCGCACGGCGGCGAGAACTGGTTCGCGGGCGCCTTGCCCCCGCCGGGAGACTACTTCCTGAACTACTTCGGCTACTACAACGCCGACAACCTGCGCGACGGCGACGGTCACAAGGTCGACCACACCGGCGTCACCGCGTGGTTCGACGCGCTGCGCTACGTCAAGGTCACGAACACGCAGATCCTCGGCGGCAACTGGGCGATGCACGCGATCGTGCCGCTCGTGCACCAGAAGGTCACCCTGGGCGACAGCAAGACGGTCAGCGGATTGGGCGACATCGTGTTCTCGCCGCTGGTCATTTCCTGGCATGCCGGCAATTGGCACTGGGCCGCGGCCCTCGACATCTACGCGCCGACCGGCGAGTACAAGTCCGGCGATCCCAGGAAGAGCATCGGCGCGAACTACTGGAGCGTCGAACCGGTATTCGCGGCGACCTGGCTCAATGAGGCCGGCTGGGAGGTCTCGGCCAAGCTCATGTACAACATCAAGGCGAAGAACAGCGACTTCCGCCCCGCACCGGGCGCACCGAAGATGGAGTACGAGTCCGGCGACGAATTTCACATGGACTACCTCGTCGGCAAGCGCTTCGGGCCGTGGGGCGTGGGCCTCTCGGGCTACTACGTGAAGCAGACGACGGACGACAAGCTCGACGGCGACACGCTTTCGTCGTCGCTCGGGCCGTGGTCGTCGGGACGCAAGGGCCAAGTGTTCGCGATCGGCCCGAGCGTGAGCTACACAACCCAGAGCGGCACGATGCTGATCGGCCAATGGCAGCATGAAAGCGGCGCCGAAAACCGCTTCCAGGGGGACAAGGCCTGGTTCCGGCTGATCATGCCGTTTTGAACGAGGCCTTTCTGGCTCAGCGCCGGGAGCGCGAACATGTCGCGCCCCGTGCGCGACGTGTTCGCGCTACATGCCCGGATAGAGCGGCCCCTCTCCAGACTGCGGCACCGTCCAGTTGATGTTCTGGGTCGGATCCTTGATGTCGCACGTCTTGCAGTGCACGCAGTTCTGCGCGTTGATCTGCAGGCGCGGCCCGGCCTCCTCGCGCACGATCTCGTACACGCCGGCCGGGCAGTAGCGCTGCTCGGGGGCGTCGTACTTGGCGAGGTTCACCGCGATCGGCACTGAGGGGTCCTTGAGCCGCAGATGGCAGGGCTGGTCTTCCTCGTGGTTGGTGTTCGACAGGAACACCGATGACAGACGGTCGAAAGTCAGCACGCCGTCCGGCTTCGGATAGTCGATCTTCGGGCATTCGGAGGCGAGCTTGAGCTTGTCGTGGTCGGACGAGTTGCGCAGCGTCCAGGGCGCCTTGCCTTTGAGGACCTTCTGGTCGAAGCCGAAGAGGAATGAGCCCATCCACAGGCCCTTCTTCATGTACGGCTTGAAGTTGCGGGTCTTGTGCAGTTCGTCGAAGAGCCAGCTCGAACGGAAGGCTTCCGGGAAGGCGGCGAGTTCGTCGCGAGCGCGTTCCTGGCCGAGCGCTTCGAAAACCGCTTCGGCGGCGAGCGCACCGCTCTTGATCGCGGCGTGACTGCCCTTGATACGCGCGGCGTTCAAGAAACCTGCGTCGTCACCGATCAGCGCACCGCCCGGGAATACGAGCTTTGGCTGACTCTGCAGGCCGCCCGCGGCGATCGCCCGTGCGCCGTACGCCAGACGCTTGCCGCCTTCGAGAAATTGGCGGATCTCGGGGTGCGTCTTGTAGCGCTGGAATTCCTCGAAAGGCGAGAGATGCGGGTTCGTGTAGTTGAGGCCCACCACGTAACCCACCGCAACTAGATTGCCGTCGAGGTGATAGGCGAAGCCGCCGCCGTAGGTGTCCGAAGGCAGCGGCCAGCCGGCGGTGTGCACGACGAGCCCCTTCTGGTGGCGCTCGGCCGGCACTTCCCACAGCTCCTTGATGCCGATGCCGTAGGTCTGCGGATCGATGCCGTTTCTGAGGTTGAACTTCGCCTCCAGTTGCTTGCCGAGGTGGCCGCGACAGCCTTCCGCGAAGAGCGTGTATTTCGCGTGCAGCTCCATCCCCGGCTGATAGGCGGGGCCCTGCTCGCCGTCGCGCGTGACGCCCATATCGCCGGTCGCGACACCCTTCACGGCGCCGTTCTCGTCATACAGAATCTCGGCACCGGCGAAGCCGGCATAGACCTCGACACCCAGCGCTTCAGCCTGCTCGCCCAGCCACTTCACGACGTTGCCCAGACGCACGATGTAGTTGCCGTGGTTGAGGAAACAGTCGGGCAGCAGCTTATTGGGGATGCGGCGCCCGCCGGTCTCGTTGAGGAAGATCACGCGGTCTTCCGAAACCGGCGTATCGAGCGGCGCCCCCCTCTCCTTCCAGTCGGGGAGGAGTTCGGTGAGGGCGCGCGGGTCCATCACCGCGCCCGAGAGAATATGCGCGCCGATCTCGGCGGCTTTCTCGATCAGGCACACCGAGAGTTCACGCCCGGCGTCGGCGGCGAGTTGCTTCAGCCGGATCGCCGCAGCGAGTCCTGCCGGACCGCCACCGACGATCAGGACATCGAATTCCATCGATTCGCGTTCCATACACATCATCCAGTAATCAGCGATATTCACCGAGCCGCAATGACCATCGGCTCCTGCGGGCGAACGCCCAATAAAAGAAAAGGCCTATCCGGCCGACCCGACCGGATAGGCAAAAGCGACCGACGCTCGAGGGAGAAACGGGAGAGGGAGCGCGCCGGTCGAGGAGACTCTGGGAACATCAGGCCTCGGCCAGCTGTTCCGCCGGCACCAGCCGCTCGGCTGACTGCACGGTGTTGTGGACCAGCATCGTCACCGTCATCGGGCCGACTCCGCCCGGCACGGGTGTGATGTAGGAAGCTTTCTGCCGCACGCCTTCGAAGTCGACGTCGCCGACGAGCCGCCCATCGGGCAGGCGGTTGATGCCGACGTCGATCACCACCGCGCCGGTCTTCACCATCTGCGGCAGGATCAGGTTCGGCCGGCCAGCCGCCACCACGAGGATGTCGGCGAGGATCGTCAGCTGCGCCAAGTCGCGCGTCTTCGCGTGGCAGATGCAGACCGTCGCATCCTTCTGCATCAGCATCAGCGCCATCGGCTTGCCGACGATGTTGCTCGCGCCGACCACGACGACGTTCTGGCCTTCGACGGGGATGTCCTCGTATTCGAGCATCTTCTGGACGCCGTACGGCGTGCAGGGTGGAAAGATTGTGTTGCCGAGGACGAGGCCGCCGACGTTATAGAGATGGAATCCATCGACGTCCTTCTCCTGCGAGATCGTCTCCAGCACGCGACGGACGTTGAACTGCGGCGGCAGCGGCAGCTGGACGAGGATGCCGTGGACCTCGGGGTCCGCATTCAGGCTGCGGATCAGCGCTTCGACCTCGCGATCCGGCGTGTCGGCGGCGAAGCGATGCACCGTCGACTTGAGGCCGACCTCGGTACAGGCCTTGACCTTGTTGGCAACATAGACCTGCGACGCGGGGTTGTCGCCCACAATGATCACCGCCAGGCCGGGCTGGATGCCGCGCGCCTGCAGCGCTGCGACGCGCTCCCGACACTCCTCGCGCACCTGGCGTGCGACCGCGTGTCCATCGATTATCTTCGCGACCATCTTTGTCTCATCTCCGTGTGTGGCGCCCCGTGCGGCACTTCGCGAAGCGCATGGTAGGGCCAAGCAGAAACGGACAAGCGGCCGCGGACGACTAGCGCATACCTGAATGCGACCATTCGACAAACGCGGATTTGCCCAACGCCGAGCGACCTATATGCACCATGTCGCCGCCGTGCAAAGGGGCGTCGCCCCCGTGGCGGGCCCGGCAAGACCCCTTGACGATAATTGGCATTGCCGGCAGCGGGCGGCCCGATCGTGGCCGTGCGCGCTCCCGCATTCCCTATCCTCAGGAGATATCATGGACGACCAAGTAGCGGCAGCGCCGCGCTCCCGACGCGCCGGCGGGCGCGAAGCCAAACGTGCTGCACGCTCCGGGCGCGCGGTCGCATCGGTCCCGTACATCACGCGCAAGATTCCCTACTTCGAGGTTGTGGACGAGGAAGGGCTGGCGACGATCGAGCGCAACGCCGACATCATCCTCGAGGAAATCGGCATCGAGTTCCGCGACGACCCCGAGGCGCTCGAAATCTGGAAGGCCGCCGGCGCCGAAGTCACCGGCGAGCGCGTGCGTATGCCCAGCGGCATGTGCCGGAAAATCATCCAGGCCAACGCCCCGCGCGAATTCATTCAGCATGCGCGCAATCCCGAGCGCAATGTCGTCATCGGCGGCAAGAATACGGTCTTCGTGCCGGCCTACGGCTCACCCTTCATCCGCAACCTCGACGACGGGCGCCGTTACGCGACGATCGAGGACTTCCGCAACTTCGTGAAGCTCGCCTATCTCGCGCCCTCGCTGCACCATTCGGGCGGCACGATCTGCGAGCCGGTCGACCTGCCGGTCAACAAGCGCCACTTCGACATGGTCTATAGCCATGTGAAGTACAGCGACAAACCGTTCATGGGCTCGGTCACCGCGCCCGAGCGCGCCGAAGACAGCATCGAGATCGTCAAGCGCCTGTTCGGCGACGATTTCACGGACCCCACGACCGGCCGCCCGAAAACCGCGCTGATCAGCCTCATCAACGCCAACTCGCCGATGACCTTCGACGCCACGATGCTGGGCGCGGCCAAGGTCTACGCGCGCGCCAACCAGGCCTGCATCGTCACGCCCTTCATCCTGTCGGGCGCGATGTCGCCGGTCACGGTCGCCGGCACCGCCGCGCAGACGCTCGCCGAGTCGATGGCGGGGATGGCCTTCATCCAGCTCGTCAACCCGGGCGCACCGGTCGTGCTCGGCAGCTTCGCCTCGTCGATCTCGATGCAGTCGGGCGCGCCCACTTTCGGCACCCCGGAACCCGCGCTGGTGCTGTACGTGATGGCCGCGCTCGCGCGCCGGCTCGGTGTGCCCTTCCGCTCCGGCGGTGGGCTGTGCGGCTCCAAGATTGCCGATGCGCAAGCCGCATTCGAAGCCGCCAACACGCTGCTGCCGACGAGCCTCGCCGGCGTCAACTTCGTGCTGCACACGGCCGGCTGGCTGGAAGGAGGGCTGTCGATGGGCTACGAGAAGTTCATCATGGACGTCGACCAGGCGGGCATGATGCACACCCTGCTCGCCGGCGTGGATCTTTCCGAAAACGGCCAGGCGATGGACGCCATCCGCGAAGTGGGCCCCGGCAAGCACTTCCTCGGCTGCGCCCACACGCAGGCGAATTTCGAGACCGCGTTCTACCGCTCGCCGATCGCCGACAACAACAGCTTCGAGCAGTGGGAAGTCGAGGGCCGCCAAGACCTCGCACAGCGCGCCAACACCCGCTGGAAGAAGCTGCTGGCCGAGTACGAAGCGCCGGCGCTCGATCCGGCCATCGACGAGTCGATTCGCGACTACATCGACCGCCGCAAAGCATCGTTCCCCGACTCCAACATCTAAGGGGCCATCGGCTCCCCGCTCCGCCTCACGGAGCGGGGAGCGCCGCGGACGTGCGCCCGAAACCCAGGCGCCCTCCCCGCCCCTCATCGGAAACAAAAATGAGCGCGCCCCCGTCAATTCACTGACGGGGGCGCGCGCCGGCTTTAGGTTAGCCGCAGGTCGATCGGCCTTACAGAACCCCGAGGTGGCTCTTCACCGCGGGCAACCCATCGCCTCCTTCGAACGTGGTCACCCCCGTCAGCCAACTGTCCAGCACGTTCGGATTCTTGCGTAGCCAATCCTTGGCGGCCGCGACCGGATCCACCCTGTCGAGGATGAGCCCCATGATCTGGTTTTCCATCGGCAGCGAAAACTTGAGCTGCGACACCAGTTTCGCGGCATTCGGGCACTTGTCCGCATAGCCCGGCCACATCGCCGTATAGATCGTGGCGCCCCCAAGATTCGGGCCGAAATACTTATCCCCGCCGGTCAGATAGGCGAGCTTGAACTTTTCGTTCATCGGATGCGGCTCCCAGCCCAGGAACACGATCGGCGCTTTCTGGCGGACGGCCCGTTGCACTTCGACCAGCATGCCGGCTTCCGAGGACTCGACGAGTTTGAATCCGCCCAAGCCCATCTCGTTCTTTTCGATCATCTTCTGGATCAGCGCGTTGCCGTCGTTGCCAGGCTCGATGCCATAGATCTTGCCTCCGAGCTCGTTGCGGAATTTGGCGATGTCCGAGAAATCCTTGAGACCGGCTTCGGCCAGGTAGGCGGGAACGGCAAGGGTGTATTTCGCGCCGGTCAGGTTGCCCGGTTCAAGCACCTTGATCGATCCATCTTTCAGGAAGGGTTCGATCATTGGCGTCATGCTGGGATTCCAATAGCCGAGGAAGACGTCGATGTTCTTCTTCTTGATCCCGGAGAAGGTGATCGGGACCGAAGCGATCGTGTTGGTCGGCTTGTAGCCGAGCCCCTCCAGCACGGTCGTCGCAACGGCCGTCGTCGCAGCGATATCCGTCCAGCCTACGTCCGCGAACCGCACCATGCGACACGACGCCGGATCCGCGGCCGCGGTGACTCCGGACGCGGTGGCAAACAGAGCAGCGGTACCCAGCATGCAGACGTTCTTGAAAGTCTTCGTAGTTATCATTTCTTGTCTCCTCAAAATACCCTTCAATGAGCGCCGCCCTCAAGCCGCAGGGCGACGACCCCGCCGATAATGAGCGCGACACCAAGACCTTTCTGTGGCGTCAATCCTTCATCAAACAACACGATCCCGATCGCAGCGATCATGGCGGTGCCCGCGCCCGCCCAGATGGCATAAGCGATCCCGACCTCGATCGTTCGCAACGCCTTGCTCAGACACGCGAACGACATGGCGTAGAGCGCAAACATCAGCATCGACGGTCCGAGGCGGGTGAATCCTGCAGAGAGCTTCATCGAAGTGGTTGCCGCCACCTCGAGCAGGATCGCAATCGTGAGCAGCGCCCAGTTGTTCATGAGCCTTCAAAACGTCCGGCCGATGGTCACGTAGACCTGGCGGTCGCCCGGGCTCGAGAACGACCCGTCGCCTGACACGGACAAGGTGTTCTTGTGCTTGTAGTAATCGTTCACCTTCGGCATGCCGGTGAAATTCAGGCTCGCGCTCCAGCCCTTGTCGAAGGTCTTCGTCAAGGAGATCTTGTAGTCCTCGAAGTCGAAGCTCGAGAAGTTCTTCACCTGCTCACGCCCGTAATGCAGAAGCAGACCGTAGCCGCCGCCGAAGTCATAGTTGAAATTGGCGTCCACGTAGCCTGAGCCCCGGCTGTGCCGGTCGTTGCCGATGAAAAGGGTGTCGCTGTTGTAGCCGAAGTAGTCCTTTGTGTAGGTATACCAATAATTGAGGGTAAACCACTTCCAAGTCGCACCGATGAGCACCTCGCCGTAATCGTATTTCGTGTCCTTCAGGGCGAACGGGGGCTGCAGCTTGGCGCCAGGGTAGAGGTAATAGTAGAGCTGCGCCTTGTAGGAGACGTCACCTACAGTTCCACCATAGCCCGCATAGAGGTCCCATTCCATGAAGCCATCCTGGATCCATTTCGGACTGACCGTGGACATCCAGGTGCCGGCAAAGAAGCCGCTCGGATGCGAGTAGTCGAAGCCGCCCTGCAGCGCCGGCCGGCCCCATGTCTGCTGGAACCCGCGAGACACATATTGGGATGCGAGGGTCACATTGGCCGTCAGCGCGTCGCCCGTAGCGGCTTCGACTGGCGGAAACGGTTGTGTGGCGGGGCCGTCGGCGGCGGAGGCCGTGCCGGCAGCCGCCAGGGCGGCAAAGACGATCGGAAGCAAACGCGGCGGTTGAATGGTGCTCACAGGGGTCCCCTCGATTGTGAAAGCTGTATGCGGCGTCATCAGTTCGGATACATCACGAAGCGCGCGATGGTCCATGCGCCATCGTCGCCGCGGCGCAAGATCTCGGTCGTGCGCAGCTTGAGCGTCGCCGTCCGGCCACCCCCCTTCGGCGTCTGCGTCAGTGTCCGGTTGGAGCGCACGACTGCCATGTCGCCGGATCCCGAGATTTCCTCCAGCTCGTTGCTCCATACGTCGTCGATGCCGTCCTTCTCATAGGACAGCGCCAATCCCGCCTTCAGCGTGTCGTAGTCGTAGTCGGGCGCGCCCTGGAAAACGCCGACCACATCGTCCGAATACATCGACATGCAGCGATCGAGGTTGCGCTCCGAGCACGAGGTGAGCCAAGCGTCGATGGCATTCCTGATTGCATATACGTCACCGGTAGGCAGCGCCGCCGACGTCTGCGCCTGTGCTGCGGACGCTGCGCCAAACACCGCCATCCCTCCAACCAAAACCTGCCTGATCAATCTCCGCATTGTTTCCTCCGTGAGCAAAGCATCTTCGACCTATGGTGCTGTGAGAACGACTGTACCGGCTGGACGGTTCATGGTCAACACCGTCCGGACGGTATATCACTTAAGTTAAAAAAAACGGATGGGCTCTATGCGCGTACCGGCCGCCCCCGCACCGGGGAACCGCCGGCCGTGAAGTACCCCGCCTTGCTGCGCGGCAAAGGTTTGCGGCCGCGGATGCGGTCGGCGATCTTCTCGCCGATCATGATGGTGGTGGCGTTGAGATTGCCGGTGATGATCATCGGCATGATGGATGCATCGACGACGCGCAGTCCCTGCAGACCATGGACGCGTCCCTGTCCGTCAACCACCGCCATGTCGTCCTCGCCCATCTTGCAAGAGCAGGAGGGATGAAAGGCGGTCTCCGCCCGCTCACGCACGAAGGCGTCGAGCGCGGCATCGCTCTTCAGGTCGATGCCCGGACTCAGCTCGCGGCCGCGATACGGATCGAGCGCCGGCTGGTTCATGATCTCGCGGGTGATGCGGATCGCGTCACGGAACTCCTGCCAGTCCTGCTCGCTGCTCATGTAGTTGAACAGGATGCTCGGGTGTTGGCGCGGATCCTTCGACTTCACATGGATGCGCCCCCGGCTCGGCGAGCGCATCGAGCCGACATGGGCCTGGAAGCCATGCTCCTTCACCGCATTGCTGCCGTTGTAATTGATCGCGACCGGCAGGAAGTGGAACTGGATGTTGGGCCACTGGAACTCCGACCGGCTTCGGATGAAGCCGCCGGCTTCGAACTGGTTGCTCGCGCCAGTCCCTGTGCCCCCGAACAGCCATTGCGCGCCGATCGCAGGCTGGTTCCACGGCTTGAGCGCGGGATACAGCGACACCGGCTGTTTGCAGGCGTATTGCAGGTACATCTCGAGGTGGTCCTGCAGGTTGGCGCCAACGCCCGGCAGGTCGTGGACCACTTCGATATCGAGGCTGCGCAAGAGCGGCGCGGGGCCGACCCCAGAGCGTTGCAGGATCTGCGGCGAGGCGATGGCGCCGGCGCATAGCAGCACCTCGCGGCGCGCGTGCACCGTGGTCGGGTGCGTGTCGGCGCCCTTCAGATAGGCGACGCCAATGGCGCGCTTGCCGTTGAAGAGAATCCGGTCGGTGAGCGCGTGGGTCACGATGGTGAGGTTTGGCCTGTCGCGCGCCTGGTCGAGGTAGCCGCGTGCGGTGCTCGAGCGCCGCCCCGCCGGGGTCACCGTGCGGTCCATCGGCCCGAAGCCCTCCTGCTGGTAACCGTTGAGGTCGCTGGTCCGCGGGAACCCTGCCTGCACGCCGGCCTCGACCATCGCATGGAACAGCGGGTTGTTACCCTGCTTCGGCGTGGCGACGCAGACCGGGCCGTTGGCACCGTGATAGTCGTTGGCGCCGATGTCGCGCGACTCGGCCTTGCGAAAGTACGGCAGGCAGTCGCGGTAGCTCCACTTCTCGAGCCCCTTGGCCTTGGCCCAGTTGTCGAAGTCCAGCGCGTTGCCGCGGATGTAGCACATGCCGTTGATGAGCGAGGAGCCGCCCAGACCCTTGCCGCGCCCGCACTCCATGCGCCGGTTGTTCATGTGCGGCTCGGGATCGGTCTCGTAGGCCCAGTTGTAGCGGCGGCCCTGCAGCGGGTAGGCGAGCGCCGCCGGCATTTGCGTGCGGAAGTCCAGGCGGTAGTCAGGGCCACCGGCCTCAAGCAGCAGCACGCTGACGTCGGCATCCTCGGTCAGACGGGCGGCAAGCACGTTGCCGGCGGAGCCGGCGCCAATGATGATGTAGTCGAATTCGTTTGCCATTGGCATGTTCGATTCCTTGTCCGTGCTCGCTCAGTACGGGCAGGCGACGTCGCCCATTTCCACGTAAACGCTTTTGAGTTGCGTGTAGTGCTCAAGGGCCGCCAATCCGTTTTCGCGGCCAATCCCCGACTGCTTGACCCCGCCAAATGGAATTTCCACGGGGGTGATGTTGTAGTTGTTGATCCAGCAGATCCCCGCCTGGAGTTGCGCGACGACGCGGTGGGCGCGCGCAAGGTCGCGCGTGAAGACGCCGCCGGCGAGCCCGAATGGAGTGGCATTGGCGCGGCGGATCACGTCCTCTTCGTCGGAGAATTTCAGCACCGACATGACCGGCCCGAAGATTTCCTCGCGGACGATTTCGCAGTCATCCATGCAGTCGGCGAATATCGTGGGCTGCACGAAGAAGCCCCCCGGGAGGCCATCGACGCGGGCCCGTCCGCCACCGGCTACCAGCCGTGCGCTGCGCTTCCCGCTTTCGATGTACTGGAGCACGCGGTTCATGTGGGCTTCCGAAATGAGCGCGCCGACCTGGGTTTGGGGATCGAGAGGGTCGCCGATCTTCATCGCGCGCGTCCGTTCGGCAAGTTGCTCGACGAAGGCGTCGTAGGTCGCCTCATGCACGAAAACCCGTGTCCCGTTGGAACAGATTTCGCCCTGGGTGTAGAAGTTGGCCATCATCGCCGCCGACACCGCATTGCGCAGATCCGCGTCGGCAAACACGATCAGCGGCGACTTGCCGCCGAGTTCCATCGTCACGTGCTTGAGCGTCGCGGCGGCATCCGCCATGACCCGCTTTCCAGTGCCGATCTCGCCGGTGAGCGAGACCTTGGCCACGGAGGGGTGGCGCACCAGCAATTGCCCGGTGCGCGCATCGCCCTGCAGGACATTGAACACCCCCGGAGGCACCCCTGCTTCGGTGTAGATCTCGGCAAGCTTCGCGGCAGTCAGCGGGGTGAGTTCCGCCGGCTTGAAGATCATCGCATTGCCGCACGCGAGCGCCGGAGCGGACTTCCAGCAGGCGATCTGGATCGGGTAGTTCCACGCGCCGATACCGACGCAGATGCCGAGCGGTTCGCGGCGGGTGTAGGCGAACGCGCCCTTGAGCTGGTGGTGCTCGCCATGCAGGGAGGCGGCCAGCCCCGCGTAGTATTCGATGCAGTCCGCGCCGGAGAGGATATCCACGGCCTCGGCTTCCTGCATCGGTTTGCCGGTGTCGAGCACTTCGAGCTCGGCGAGCTCGCGGTTGCGCGCGCGCAGGAGCTGAGCGGCCCGATTGAGAATGCGGCCGCGTTCGGCGCCGGTCATTTCGGACCACTGGGCGAAGCCTTCGGCGGCGCTCTGCACCGCGTGCTCGACCTCGGGCGCGCCGGCCTGCTCGACGCGGCACAGCAGTGCGCCGGTAGCGGGATTGATGTCGTCGAACGTTTCGCCGGAGGCGTTCGGCAGATACCGGCCGCCGCTGTAGCTTTGCTGGATAGGTGCAGGCGTCATCATGGTTTCGGTTCCGGATGGTGATTCGGATTCACTGTCGTCATATCGGATGGCCTTACTGTACCGTCTGGACGGTTTAGTGTCAACACCGTCCAGCCGGTATATAGTCTTGCCAATTTCAGTGACTTGAGGTCTCGTTTTGGCATCAGAAGACGCGGAAAACACTCGCACGCGGATCATCAAGGCCGCCGGATCGGTGGTGCGTACCAAAGGGGTGGCGCGGATGATCCTGACCGAGGTGGCGGAAACCGCGGGCGTGAGCAAGGGCGGATTGCTTTACCACTTCCCCACGAAGGAAGCGTTGATCAAGGGGATGCTGTCCTACGCCATCGAGGTGTTCGAATCAGCGGCCGAGCGCCACTGCGCGGAGGACAGTGAGCCGGGGGCGTGGCTGCGCGGCTACATCATGGCCACCTTCGCCGAACCCGGCACGGAGACGCACGAGGAGTCGCTTGCCTGGGCAGCGATCATCGCCAGCGCAGCCAACAACCCGTCCTTGCTCGCGCCGTTCCAGGAAGCACTTTCGAAGTGGGCAACCCGGATTGCGTCAGACGGCGCTGATCCGGTCGCAGCACAGGTCATCCGCCTGGCGGTGGACGGGCTGTGGTTTCAGGAAGGAATGGGCCTGCGTCCGCTCACCGAGTCGCAGCGCAGTGCGTTTGTCGCGCGCCTGCTCGAATGGAGCCGGACGGTGGCGGTCGCGTAGCGATTCGAAAACGCCCCCTCGGCTTTAGGTTAAAAGCAGGTCGCTTCAAGGCAAGCAGCCGGCCCTGCAATGACTACCCTGCCCTCTTGACCGTGGACTTCGGCGCAAGTGAGGAGAGGGTATGTCGTATTTCCTGGGTATCGACACAGGGGGCACCTACACCGATGCGGTGCTGGTGGATGAAACCCACCAGGTGGTGGCGGCGGCCAAGAGCCTGACCACCCGCCATGACCTCACCGTCGGCATCGGCGCCGCGCTGGGACAGCTCCCGGCCGAGCGGCTGCGGGCGGTGCGCCTGGTCTCGCTATCCACCACCCTCACCACCAATGCCGTCGTCGAGGGCAAGGGGGCCGCGGTGTGCGTGCTGCTGGCCGGTTACAACGAGCAGCAGGTGAGCGCCAGCGGCTTGCGCGAACTGCTCGGTCCCGATTCGGTGGTCCTCCTCGCCGGCGGGCACGACGCCGGCGGCCTGGAGCGCGAGCCCCTGGATGAGGCGGCGGCGCGGCAGGCCATCCTCGCCAACCGCGACAAGGTGTCGGCGTTTGCCGTATCCGCCCTGTTCGGCGTACGCAACCCGACCCACGAACTCAAGCTGCGCGACATGGTGCGGGCCGTGACCGGCAAGCCCGTGACCTGTGGTCACGAGCTCGCCTCCAGCCTGGGCGCCCCGCGCCGGGCGATGACCGTCGCGCTCAACGCCCGCATGATCCCCCACGTGGAGCACCTCATCGACTCGGTGCGGCACATCCTCGCCGAGCGCGGAATCGCCGCGCCGTTGATGATCGTCAAGGGCGACGGTTCCCTGATCAATGCCGAGAGCGCCCTGCAGCGGCCGGTCGGGACCGTGCTGTCGGGACCGGCGGCGAGCGTCATGGGGGCCTGCGCGCTGAGCGGACTTAGCGACGCCATCGTCGCCGACATGGGCGGCACCACCACCGACATCGCCGTGGTTCGCAACGGCCAGCCGGACCTCAGCTTCGACGGGGCGCTCATCGGCGACTGGCAGCCGATGGTGGAGGCGGTGCGGGTGTATTCCATCGGGCTCGGCGGCGACAGCGAAGTGCGCTTCAACGGCGGCGCGGGCATGGTGATCGGCCCTCGCCGCGTGGTGCCGATGAGCCTACTCGCCGATCAGCACCCGCAGGTCCTGCCGCGGCTCGAATGGCAACTCCGCGAGAGTCCGAATCCGCGCCACAACAAGTTCGTCCTGCGCCTGCAGCCCGACGCGCCCCTGCTCAGCCAACTCCCGGCCGACGAACGCCGTGCCTGGGACGCGCTGGCTGCGGGGCCGATCGAGCTCGACCGGGCCACCCAGGAGGACCGTCCTCTGGCCCGCGCCCTGGCGCGGCTGGAGCGTAAGGGACTGGCGATCTACAGCGGCTTCACGCCCTCGGACGCCGCCCACGTACTGGGGCTTACCGGGCACTGGAACAGCGCGGCGGCCACCCTGGCGGCCAGGATCTGGGCGCGTCAGATGCGATGGGTTTATGGCCACGGCGGCTGGGCGGACGGCGATGCCATCACACCGAGCCGCGAGGTGGTCCAGCACGTCACGGAGAGCATCGGCCAGAGGCTGATCGAGGCCGGCCTGCACGACGCGGGACGACTCGACGAGGATCGCTCGCGCAAGCTCGCGCGCCTACTCGCAGAGATGATCCTCGGCGCCGGCGACACCGAGACGCCAAACTCGCTGTTCGCGCTGCGCTTCGCTCCGGAACTGCCGGTGGTGGCCGTCGGTGCTCCGGCGGCGAGTTACTACCCCGAGGTCGCGCGGCGCCTTGGCATCGGCCTGCATCTGCCCAAACACGCCGAAGTGGCGAACGCCGTGGGCGCGGTCATGGGCAAGGTGACGCAGCGCGTCCACCTCAGCATCACCCAGCCCGCGCGCGGAACCTTCCGCGTCTACGCGAAGGACGGGCCGCAGGACTTCCCCGAGCTCGGCGCGGCGATCGCCCAGGCCGAACGGCTCGCGGTCGCCGAGGCCGAGGCGCTCGCGCTCGAGGCCGGCGCGGCCGTCGTGGAGACCACAGTGAAACGACGGGACAACAACGTGAATCTCGATGTCGACAGCGATCTCTTCTTCGAGACGCGCATCACCGCCACCGCAACCGGTCGACCGCGGCTCGGCGCAATCGGGGAGACGCTGCTGCAGGAAGCCACAAGCGCCATGGCCTGAGGCCGAACGGCACGGTGTTCCTACGCGGCAGCAGCAGTTGCTGCTCGAGCATTTCCAGACCGGACATTCGCAGGTAGAACCGACGCCCCGCAAGCGGCCATCGGGTCGTCGCCTGAACGCATAGTCCGGAACGACGGCTTGGAAACTAAATCACTCGCTGCATACGGGATGGTTAGAGAATTGCTCCCCGGCAATACCGCCATTTTAGAGACGCACTCATGTCGTCTTTGCATCAACCCCTGAACTGGGACGGCCACTGCTGATGAGGGGAAACGTCGAGGCGGTCCCGTGTAGACGATCCCGACCAGTGGCGTCGCGCGCTGACGAGTTCCCGAATTTCGCCCAAAGACTGGTCAAAATACCCAGTATTGCTATCGTTTCCAACAAGGCATCGAGCATGGTTTTCTCACATGGGATCAAGGGTGCAGCAGTGCCGGGGCATAGGTTTTCACGAAGAAGGCCAGCGTGATGCAGGAGGTGGCAAGCAGCGTGATGGCACGGATGACGGCCGCTGGCGCGCGGCGCCCGATATGTGCGCCGCCGTATCCACCGATGATTGCGCCCACCAGCATGGTCAGGGTTTCAGGCCAGCGCACTGCGTCAGCCGCGACGAAGGCGAGTACAGCCACGACATTGGCCGCACTGACCAGCAGCGTACGCGGCGCCTGAAGGTGCTTCAGGTCGCAGCTGTCTACCAGTCCCCACATCGCCATCATCATGATTCCGACCGCGCCGCCAAAGTAGCCGCCATAGACGCCAAGCGCGAACTGGAGCGCAAGCACCGCGTGCGGGTGAATATGCCGACGTGTGCGCAATCTCTCGCCGATGCGTCGCCCGAACGCAAGCGCGATGGAAGCGACCAACAACAGCCACGGCAGCACGAACGTGAACGCAGCGGACGACGTCTGCAGCAACAACAGCGCCCCGAGCAAGCCGCCGCACAGCGTCGTCGCCAGAAGCGCACGCAGCGACACGGCGCCGACCGGTCGCAGTCCGTCGCGATATGCCCAAGCGCTGGCCAACCCACCCGGAAACAGCGCGACGGTGCTCGAAGTATTCGCCTGTACCGGAGGCACGCCCGCGGCGATCAATGCCGGCAAACTGACGAATGAGCCCCCTCCTGCCAGCGCATTCATCCCGCCAGCGACCATTCCTGCAGAAAAAACCAGAATCATCGCGCTCATGGAGACGATATTAGGCCCCCGACCGCGGTCCCACAATCTGGCAATTCCGGTGCTAAACTTCGGACATTCCGAAGGCAATAGAGCATGGCCATGCGCTTCGATCTAATCGATATGCGGCTTTTCCTGACCGTGGTGGAATGCGGCAGCCTCACACAAGGTGCCCGCATGGTGCACCTCGCGCTGGCGTCGGTCAGTGAACGCATTGCCGGCATGGAAGCCGCGTTGGGTGCGCCGCTGCTGGAACGCAACCGTCGTGGTGTGCGTGCCACTGCCGCAGGCGAGGCCCTGGTACGGCATGCCCGCTCGATCCTGGGCCAGGTCGAACAGATGCGCGGGGAACTGCGGACCTACGCCACAGGCCTGAAAGGCCGCGTCAGGTTGCTGTCCAACACCGCCGCCATGGTCGCGTTCCTGCCCCCGCAGCTTTGCCGATTCCTGGCAGCTCATCGCGACCTGTCGATCGACCTGGAAGAGCGGCCCAGTGCGGAGATCGTCCAGGCTCTGATGGACAGGCGTGCCGATTTGGGCGTCGTCGCGGACATTACGGATCTTGGCATGCTGCAGACACACCTGATCGCCAGCGACCGACTCGTCGTGGTCGCCAGCCGCGCTCATCGCCTGGCCCGGCAATCGAACGTGGCCTTTGGCGATATCCTCGACGAGCCAATTGTTGGCATGGCTGATACGGCGCTCGAAACGCATCTCGCGGAACGCGCATCGCGCCTGGGGCGCCAGCTCGACTACCGCATCCAACTGCGCAATACCGAACATGTGGCGATGCACGTCGAAGCAGGTATCGGCATTTCAATCCTCTCCGACGCACTGGCCAGGACCCTGCGCCGCGACCTGGTCATCCTGCCGCTGTCGGAAGCCTGGGCCACACGGCAGCTCTACCTCTGCGCGCGCGACTTCTCCGCACTGACTCCGCATGCAGACTTGCTTGCGCAGCAACTGCTGCAGCCCATGCCATAGAGGTGAGCAGAGCCGAGTGCCCTGCGCCAGGCTAGATTTGCAGGCTGCGCCAGCTTCGCCGATCATGGCAGCCGACTGAGTCGAGGCCGCCATGGACAAGCCCAACGCCCCTTCCTGCGAAAAGAACCGGGAACCGATTCTTGACGTGCTGCGCCAGCACTTCGCCGATCGTCACCATGTGCTGGAAATCGGCAGCGGCACCGGCCAGCACGCCATCTTCTTTGCCGAACACTTGCCGCACCTGACCTGGCAAACTTCGGATCGCGCGGAAAATCTGCCCAGCATCACTGCATGGCTGGACGAAGCCGCCCTGCCTAACACCCCGCCCCCTCTGCGACTCGATGTGCAGGAAACTTGGCCGGTCCGGCGCTACGATGCGATTTTCTCGGCCAACACCCTGCACATCATACCCTGGGCCGCCGTCGAGTCCCTGTTCGTGGGCCTGACCGGCATCATGGCTCGCGACGCCAAACTGGCCATCTACGGCCCCTTTAACTACGGCGGCCAATTCACCAGCGACAGCAACGCCAGTTTCGACCGCTGGCTCAAGGAAAAAGCCCCACACCAAGGAATACGGGATTTCGAAAAGGTGCATGCCCTCGCGCAGGGAGCCGGGCTGGAACTGCTTGAGGATCGGGCCATGCCGTCAAATAACCGCTGTCTGGTTTGGCAGGTAGTGAGTGGTGTTGAGTTTGGGTGAGTAGCGGTTGTCGGCCAGGCGGCGGCAAAGTAGCAGATTGCTGATTGTGGTGTGGTTTGGTGCTCCAAGGGCAGCCCATCTGCTCTGTCAAATCACCTGTCAGCTCTCATCCGGCATGACCATGCGCATGGGCCGAGTCCCGATCTTTGCCCCGGTGACTTCATCCACGGCCACCGCTTTGATTTCCGTTCCCGTTTCAGCGTCGAAAAACTGAACCAACTTGCCGCCGCCCCGGTATTGGCGCCCCCAGGCGCCAATCATGAAGAGCACCGGCAGGAAATCGCGCCCGGCAGCGGTCAGTAAATATTCCTCCCGCGGCGGGTGCTCCGAGTAGCGCCGTTTCTCCAACAAACCCTCCTCCGTCAGCGTCGCCAGCCGGCGGGTCAGCATCGTCGGGGCGATACCCAGGCTTTTCCGGAATTGGTCGAAGCGCGTCAGGCCGGCATGGGCATCCCGCAGGATCAAGATGCTCCACGCGTCACCAGCGAAAGCCAGGCTGCGCGCTATCGGACAGGGGTCATTGGAACAATTTTCTTCGTGCATACTAGTTTGATAGTGACTTACTTTCAAATTGGTAGTAATGTGCATTTCAATTTGATAGTAACACCTTGACGACAGGCAATCCACCCCGCACGGAGAGTTGATTCATGGGCAAGAACGATATGAGTATCACCTTGGCGACGGGGGCATCTTCAGGCATCGGCAAAGCCACGGCGGCGCGGCAGAAGGGTAATGTGAAGTGGAAAGATGTTCCGACCCGCACGATTGATGTTGGCGGCGTGCCTTTCGCCTATCGGGAACTCGGTCCCGATTCCGGCGTCCCGGTGATCTTCCTGCACCACCTGATGGCCGTACTCGATGACTGGGACCCGCGGGTTATCGACGGCATCGCCGCAGAGCGTCGGGTGATCGCGTTCGACAATCGTGGGGTCGGTGCCTCGGGTGGATCGGTACCGCCCACCATCGAGGAAATGGGGCGGGATGCCATTGCCTTCATTCGGGCCCTGGCACTCAAGCAGGTCGACCTTCTCGGGTTCTCCTTGGGCGGTGGCGTCGCGCAAATGATTGCATTGCAGGCCCCCGAGCTCGTGCGTCGGATGGTCCTTGCCGGAACGGGACCTCGGGGCGGCGGCGGTATCGACGAGATCAACAGAATTGCTGTCATCGCTTACCTCAAAGCGGCACTCACGCTGAGCGATCCGAGGAATTTCCTGTTCTTCCCCCGCACCCCGGAGGGCAAGTGCGCCGCGAAAGATTACTTCTCGCGGCTCAAGGAACGCACCAAGGACCGCGACAAACCCATTTCCCTGCAGGCCCGGCGGGCCCAACTGAAAGCCATCCAAACAGCGGGACTGAGCGCGCCCGACGACCTCTCGGTCATTACGCAACCCGTTTTCGTCGCCAACGGCGACCGCGACCTCATGGTCGACAGCAGCCTTTCGGCCGACATGGCTCGCCGTCTGCCGAATGCTCAGCTGACGATCTATCCGGATTCCGGGCACGGCGGCGTCTTTCAGCACCACCGGGCCTTTGTCCCGGCGGTTCTGGACTTCCTCGCCGACTGATCTGATCCGACAAAAAATGAAAGGCCAAAGATGAAAACTCAAACAATGAAAGCGCTTACCTTCAAACGCTATGGCAAGTCACCCGAGATCGGGTTCGCCGACGTTCCCCGGCCCACGCTGAAGGCCGACGAATTGCTCGTACAAGTCCACGCTGCGAGCGTGAACCCGGTCGACAACATGATCCTGACGGGAATATTCAAACCGGTCCTGCATTTCCAGCTTCCAGCCACGTTGGGCAGCGATCTGGCCGGCGTGGTGACGGAAGTCGGCAGCCGCGTGACCCGTTTCAAGCCTGGCGATGCCGTCTTCGCCAACATCTTCGACCTGGGCACGGGCGCTATCGCCGACTTCGCAGTAGTACCGGAGAGCCTTGCCGCGCTGAAACCGGCCAATCTGGATTTCGTGCAGGCGGCATCGATCCCGATGGTCGGGCTCACCTCCTGGCAAGCACTCAAGGAGCGCGCGAATCTTCGCGCCGGCCAGAAGGTATTCATCCCGGCTGGCTCCGGCGGTATTGGCACGTTTGCGATCCAACTGGCAAAGCACCTGGGCGCCAAGGTGGGCACGACCACCAGCACGGGCAATGTCGAACTGGTGCGCAGCCTTGGCGCTGACGAGGTGGTCGACTACAAGAAGCAGGAATTCGAAAAAGTGCTGCACGGGTACGACGCGGTGCTCGGCACCGTCAAGGGTGACGCGATTGAGAAATCCCTCGGCATCCTCAAGCCAGGGAGCACGATCGTTTCTCTGGTCGGGCCGCTGGATGCAGCATTCGCTCGCGCTCGACGGCTCAACTTCGTCCTGACGTTCGTATTCGGCTTGATGAGCCGCAAGATCATGCGCCTGGCGAAAAAGCGGGACATCACCTACTCATTTCTCTTTGCGCGCCCCGATGGCGCTCAACTTACCGAAATCAGCAAGCTCCTCGAGACGGAGCGCATCCAGCCCGTGATCGACAAGGTATTTCCGTTCGAGCAGGCAAAGGATGCACTTGCCTACCTTGCCCAAGGGCACGCCAAGGGAAAAGTCGTTATCAAGATGTGTTGAATATGAAATTGCCGGGAAGCAAACCGGCCAAGACAGGTAGTTAACTTTTAGGACACAAAACCATGACCCCATCTACAAGAATCGCTGTTATCACGGGTGCTTCTTCCGGCATCGGATGCCGTCTACGCTGATCGCCTGGCTCGGCGCGGCTACAACCTCCTGCTCGTCGCGAGGCGCGGAGACCGTCTGCAGAATCTCGCCGCGAAACTAGAGCAGGCTTACGGCACCAAGGCTGAAACGCTCGTCGCCGACCTTGAAAAAGAAGCCGACCTCGTCGCTCTCGAAGCTGTTCTCGCGGGCAATCCGGCCATCCATCTATTGATCAACAACGCCGGCATTGCCAGGCTGAGCCCTATTGCCGAGACGCCGATGAAAGACTCCTTGTCGCAGATCGCATTGAACATCACGGCCCTGACCCGCTTGACGCATGCCGTACTGCCCGCCTTCAAAGAGCGCAACGAAGGCGTCATTATCAATATTGCCTCGGCATTGGCGCTCCAGGCGATGCAAACCGGCAAGCCCGCACCACGACTCCTCGCACTTTGACCGAAGAAGGGCGAAGCGCCCTTCGTCCAATTTTCCCCATCAACGACATGATCTGAACTCGACACCAAGGAAAACTTTTATGAGCACCACGCTATTCACGCCCACCCAACTCGGCGGCTTGTCGCTGAAGAACCGCATCGTCATGGCGCCGCTGACGCGTAGCCGCGCGATCGGGAACCTGCCCAATCCCCTGATGGAGCAGTATTACCGCTTGCGTGCGGATGCTGGACTAATCATCACCGAAGGAACCTCGCCTTCCCCCAACGGGCTTGGCTATGCGCGCATTCCCGGGCTGTTCAACGAGGAACAGGTGCAGGCCTGGCGACGCGTGACCGATGGCGTCCATCAGGCAGGTGGCAGGATTTTCGTGCAGCTGATGCATACCGGGCGCGTCAGCCATCCCGCGAACATGCCGGCCGGCGCCAGCGTTTTGGCGCCCTCGGCGGTCGCCGTTCCGGGCGAGATGTGGACTGACGTGGACGGAATGCAGCCGCATCCCGTGCCGAACGCAATGAGCGAGACGGACATCGCACAGAGCATCGCCGAATATGCGGCCTCGGCCAAACTGGCCATGCAGGCCGGTTTCGATGGTGTCGAGCTGCATGCTGCGAATGGCTATCTGATCGACCAATTCCTCAATACGGCCTCCAACCAGCGCAACGACCACTGGGGCGGCAAGGTCGAAAACCGCATCCGCTTCGCCGTCGAAGTCGCCAAGGCAACCGTCACCGCCGTTGGCGCCGAGCGCGTCGGCATGCGAATCTCGCCTTATGGCGTATTCAACGCCCAGGTGCCGGATGCAGATATGGATGCTTTGTACTTGCGTTTGATCGACGCATTGAATGCGCTCGGCCTGCTCTACGTCCACGTCGTGGATCACAGCGCCATGGGGGCGCCTAAGGTCAGTCCCGAATTGAAAGCCAAGATCCGTGCCGCATTTAAAGGGCAATACATACTCTCTGGCGGCTACGACGTGGCGCGAGCCGCTGCCGATCTCGACGCGCAGCGTGGCGACCTGGTGGCTTTCGGTCGCCCGTTTATCTCGAATCCGGATCTGGTATCCAAGCTCAAGTCAGGCCAGGAGCTGGTGGCCCCCGATTTCTCTACCTTCTACACGCCGGGAGAAAAGGGCTACACCGATTATTGATGAACGCCCGAGCCCTGCTGCGCATTTCTCATGCATCGATCAGGATCCCGTGAAATGCGCACCCTGGCCACGGGTCCGGCTATAGACTGAAGTGACAAGCGGTCATTGACCGCCACAAGCAGGTGAGCGGCAGATGACCGATGCATTGCCGCCCGAGGCCGGCGTCAGACTCAAGGTCAGCACTGGCCGAGCAGCCAACCGTGATTCCACGACATGGCGCCCTAAGCTCCCCTGACTACAAGCAAGAACTCCCGGATGCGCAAAAAAAAGGGAACGGGCCGAAGCCCGTTCCCTTTGTTCCGGAAGACTTCCTTCAACCGCTCAAGCGGCCTTAGAAGTAATAGCCGATGCTCGCGTTGAACCGGGTTCCAGTGGTGTTGGAGGACCCGCCCGCCGCCAATGCATCGCCGAAGACCGGCGACATATAGGGCTGATTCTTGGCGCGCGCGACGTCGAGCATGATCCACCAGGCGCCCGAGCCGAATTCGACGCCCGTGACGTTTTGCCAGCTGCGGTCATATCCCGATGCGGACTTTCTCAACTGGCTCCAGTCGTTATAGACGCGGAAGCTGCTGAAGGGGCCGATCGAGCCGGGGATCTTGTAGCTCAGGCTGACGATATCGATGTTGCCCTTGGCCGCCATGCGGTTGGTGAAGCCGTAGGAACCGATGATGACGCAATCGTTGTCGCAGGCGCTCCACCAGTTGCCATCGACCGAACCGTTGCCGGAGAACTTGTTGCGGTAGTTGATGGTTTCGAGCTTGACGCCGAAGTTGCCGAATTCGCCGGTGTAGTGGACCGCCTGGGCATTGCGTCGTCCGCCGGAGAGCGACGAATCGGTCGCAGCCAGTTCGCCGCTCATCGCGGAAACCCCGAACTCCGATTTGCCACCACCCATCTCGAAGGCGTAGGCGAAACGGGCGACGAAGGTGTTCCGCTCCTCGCGTCCGTACTGCTTCATCAGGTGGTTGCTGTAGCGCAGCGAATCCCGTCCGTCGAGCACCGACATGTTGTCGGCGTCGCCGAGGAAATGCCCGCCGTCGGACGGGAAGAAGGCCAGCGTGGTGCTCAGACCGCCATCCTGGCGCAAGTACTTGATGCCCGCCGCGTAGGTATCTTCGTAGCCGGCGTAGTAAGCCATCGATTCGAAGAAATTGTGCGAAGCGTATTTCAAGGCTCCGAACGGCACGATGTCCTGGCCGACGTGGATTTCGCTCTTGTCGGCGAAGCGGAAGCCTCCCCACAGGTACTCGTTCATCAGCAGGCTGGTGCCTTCACTGGCACCGGTCTGACGCGTCGAGTAGTGGTAATAGCGCTCCCGTCCGGACGAGAGGAATTGGCCGTCGTCGTAGGTGTAGCCGAGGCGGATGGTGTCGAACTCGAGCGTGCCCTTGCGGTCGGGATTCCAGCTCAGGTGCTCGAATCGGATTCTGGCTGCGCCGTCGAACTTGAGGGGAGAGTCGGCAACCTGTGCCAGGGCCCCCGAGGCCGACAGGGCGAGACAGATGCCCGCTGCAATGGGACGTAAGGCGGTTTTGAAGCTCATGGCTCCTCCATGACAGAGCCGCCTGCCGGCGGCCCCTTTTCTGATGGTTATGTGTGCCGTTTTCAGGCGAAAAACGTCCCCCGCGCGTGTCGCCACGCGTGTGTGGTACCGCCAGGGGATTTTGTGGTGGGCTGGATGACGCCGGGCTGGCGTCACCCTCCCCGGCCGCGACCGGCCGAGGCGAAACTCGTCGTGCCCGTCGCCGGCTTAGCGCGCGGCGGTGTTGTTGATTGCCATGGCTTCATGCAGCCACTGGTCGACCATTTGCGGATGCGACTGGATGTAGGCGGTCGCTTCCTTGTCGAAGGACGTGTCCTTGGCCTTCAGCATGATGGCCTCGAGGTCCGCCAGGGGGATCTTGAAGTTCTT
This sequence comes from Azoarcus sp. KH32C, assembly GCF_000349945.1. Taxonomy (NCBI): domain Bacteria; kingdom Pseudomonadati; phylum Pseudomonadota; class Betaproteobacteria; order Rhodocyclales; family Zoogloeaceae; genus Azoarcus; species Azoarcus sp. KH32C. The sequence continues at coordinate 166,757 of NC_020548.1, forward strand.
GATGAAGGCGGCGGCCTTCGGGAAGTCCTTGGCGAAGCCCTTGCGCCCAACGGCATGGATCGCCTCGTCGCCGCCCAGGGTCTTCTTCGGGTCCTCGAGGTAGCGCAGCTTGTACTGGGCGAACATCCAGTGCGGGTTCCAGGTGGTCGCCACGATCCATTCGTTGCGCTTCGTGGCGCGATCCACGGCGGAGACCATCGCCGCGTCCGAGGCGGTCACCAACTGATAGCCGTCGAGAGCGTACTCCTTGACCGTTGCACCGGAGGCCCGCATCAGGCCGGAGCCGGCGTCGATGCCCTGGATTCGCTTGTTGAACTTCTCCGCGATGCCGGGCTTCTTCAGATCCTCGATCGACTTGACCTCGCTCACCGGGACGTAGTCCGGCACCACCCAGCCGAGACGGGCCTGGTCGTAGAGGATGCCGAGATCTTCGACCTGGTCGGAGACCTTGTCCCAGTACGACTTGTGGGTCAATGGCTGCCACGACATCAACATCACGTCGAGATTGCCCTTGGCCACACCGTTGTATTGGAGCCCGATGTCGGTCATCACCAGCTCGACCTTGTAGCCCAGCTTCTGCTCGAGCAGCTGCTTGGCAATGTTGGTCACGGCCTCGGCGTCGGACCACGCCGTCCAGCCGACGCGAATCGTCTTGCCCTCCGCGTGGGCGGCCATCGGCGTGGCCGCAACGGCGGTGATCGCCAGTGCAGCGGCCATCTTGCGAAAGGCCTGCTTGACTGTTGTAAACATTGACTCTCCTCCTTCTTCAGCACTTGGCTTGGGTATCGTTTGTGCCGCGTATTGCCGAAACTACCCTCCCCCTGCGGCATTGCGGGGCGGGCGACAATCCTGAAGAGTGGGTCGGCGGTTCTGTGATGTAAGCAAGTTTAAGGGGCCTACCAAGGGCCTATTTATCCAGAGCGACCTCGATCGGCCTAGTTGCGGCGGGGTTTCTCAACGAACGGCGCGACGTCCGGCGCGGCGTCCCCGGGGCGCCTCTGCAGCCGTTGCCGTCGGCATTTCCGGAAGCGTCACCGCGGCGCGGAGCGTCTCGTAGGGATCGGTGCGATGAGGGATCGCCATGGCGTCGACGAAGAGCGCCTGGAAGCGCGGTTCGACGGCGGTCTCGATCTTCTCGACGCGGCGCACCAGGTTCTCGATCTCGCGGCGCGCACGGACATCGACCAGGGCCATGCGGGCGCCGGTGCCCGCCGCATTGCCCGCAGAGCTCACGTGGTCGAGGCTGCAGTCGGGAATCAGGCCGAGGATCATCGCGTACTTGACGTCGATGTGGCTGCCGAAGGCGCCGGCAAGGCGGATGCGATCGACGCGCTCGATTCCTGCCCGTTCCATCAGCAAACGGACGCCGGCATAGAGGGCGGCCTTGGCGAGCTGGATCGCACGCACGTCGTTCTGCGTGATGCACAGCGGCGCCCTGCCCTCCGCGCCCGCGACGAGCTCGTAGGCATAGGTGCGCCCGTCCTGCCGCACCCGCGCATTGCGCTCGGCAAGCGCGCCATCGATGGTGCCGTCGGGGAGGACGATGCCGGCAAGGTACATCTCGGCGATGACTTCGATGATGCCTGAGCCGCAGATCCCGGTGATGCCCGTGCCGGCGACCGCCTCGGCGAATCCGGCTTCGTCGGACCACAGCTCGCAGCCGATGACCCTGATGCGCGGCTCGAGCGTGACGGGGTCGATGCGCACGCGTTCGATCGCACCCGGCGCGGCGCGCTGCCCGCAACTGATCTGCGCGCCCTCGAAGGCCGGCCCGGTCGGGCTCGAACAGGCGAACAGGCGCCTGCGGTTGCCCAGCACGATCTCGGCATTGGTGCCGACGTCGACGAGCAGCGTCATGTCGTCCGAGAGATCCGGCCGCTCCGCGAGCAGCACGCCCGCAGTGTCGGCGCCGACATGGCCGGCGATGCACGGCAGCACGTAGGCCCTCGCCCCGGGGTGAAACGCGAGCCCGAGCTCGGCGGCGGGCTGGGTCACCGCGCGGTCGACGGCGAGCGCGAACGGGGCGCCGCCGAGCTCGACGGGACTGATGCCGAGCAGCAGGTGGTGCATGATCGGGTTGCCGACGAAGGACGCGTCGACGATGTCTTCGCGCGCGATTCCGGCGTCCCGCGCGACCTCGTCCGCCAGCGCTTCGACCGCCGCCCGTACCGCGCCGGTGAGTTCCTTCTCGCCGCCCGGATGCATCATGACGTAGGAGACCCGGCTCATGAGGTCTTCGCCGAAACGGATCTGCGGATTCATGCGCCCGGCCGCGGCGATCACTTCGCCGGTACCGAGCCGGCACAGGTGGGCCGCGATGGTGGTCGAGCCGACGTCGACCGCCAGGCCGTAGACTTCCTCGCGCCGGCCGGGCCAGATGCCGATGAGGGTTCGATGCGGCAGATGCACGGCCACGGTCGCCACCCAGGCGCCCGCCCGCAGTGCGGGCTGCAGTTGCGGCAGCACGGCGGCATCCACGGCGAGGCCGGACAGGCCGTGCTCGAACTCCAGCGCATCCTCGAGACGGGTGAGATCTCCCGAAGGGCTATGCATGTCGGGCTGCTGCACTTCCACCGTGTAGAGCCGCACCGCCGGCTCCGTTTCCACGGTGCGTGCGTCGGCCGCCTTGCGCACCACCTGGCGGTGAACCTGGCTCGCGGGCGGCACGTCGACCACGACGTCGCCGAGCAAGCGGGCCGTGCAGGACAGGCGCCGACCAGGCGCCAAGCCCCGTTCGTGCTCCTCGGTCACCAGCGCCGAAAGGTGGTCGGCACAGCTCGTCACGCCGTGCTTGGGGTACTCGCCCTCGCAAAGCTCGACCTGGCAGCGCCCGCACTGCGCGTTGCCGCCACAGGCGGATTCGATGTCGACGCCGAGCGAGCGCGCGGCGTCGAGCACCGTCGTGCCGACGGGAAAGCGGCCCCGTCGGCCGGACGGGGTGAAGACGACAAGTTTGTCGCCGGTCACTGGATCGCCTTCCGGGCGGGGCCGCTCGTTCATGCGCTTGCCACCGTCGTGCCCTCGGCCGGCGCACCTTCGCGACGGCGGCGGCCGCCTTCGCGGCGACCGCGCGCACCGTCGGAGCCCGGAGCGGGCTGCTCGCGGAAGCGGCGGATCCAGCGTGCGCAATCGGGGTCGTGGCCCATCATGACGTCGGCCGCCATGCATGCCTTCACGATTTCAGTGTGCAGCGGGTTGGTGATCGCCGAGGTCATGCCAGAGGCGATCGCCATGGTCAGGAAGGCTGCGTTGATGCCCTCGCGCTGGGGCAGGCCGAAGCTCACGTTGGATGCGCCGCAGGTGGTGTTCACCTTGAGCTCGGTGCGCAGGCGGTGCACCAGCTTCATCACCTGGACACCGGCGAGATTCACCGCGCCGATCGGCATCACCAGCGGGTCGACCACCACGTCGCAGGCCGGGATGCCGTAGTCGGCCGCGCGCTCGACGATCTTCTTGGCGATGCGGAAGCGCTCGTCCGGATCCTGCGAGATGCCCGTCTCGTCGTTGGAGATGGCGACCACCGCGGCGCCGTATTTCTTCACCAGCGGCAGCACCGCCTCCAGGCGGTCTTCCTCGCCGGTGACCGAATTCACCAGCGCCTTGCCCTTGTAGACCGCGAGCCCCGCTTCCAGCGCCGAAACCATCGAGGAATCGATGCACAGCGGAAGATCGGTGATCCCCTGCACGATCTGCACCACCTTGGCCAGGATACCCGGCTCGTCGGCGAGCGGGATGCCGGCGTTGACGTCCAGCAGGTGGGCGCCGGCCTCGACCTGCGCGATGGCGTCGGCCACCACGCGGCTGAAGTCGCCGGCCGCCATTTCGGCGGCGAGAATCTTGCGGCCCGTGGGGTTGATACGTTCGCCGATGATGGCGAACGGACGGTCGAAGCCGATCGCAATTTCCTTGGTGGCAGAGCTGATGATCGTGTCGGTCATGATGCGGTCCTATGCAGTTGAAGTTTGCGGTCGCGGTCCGGGTACCACGGCGTGCGTCCCGCGAGCACGCCAGAACGTTCGATGATTTCGGGCACCGACTCCTCCTGGCGGTAGGCCATGAGGTGCACGCCGGAGACCCCCTCGATCTCGCGGATCTCCTGGATCAGGTCGACGCACAGGCGGCGTCCCTCCTGGGCCTGGTTCTCGGCGCCCGCCATGCGCTTGATGACGCTGTCGGGGATATGGATGCCGGGCACGTTGGTGCGCATCCATTCGGCCGCCTTGGCCGAGCGCAGCGGACCGACGCCGACGAGGACGAAGACTTTGTCGAGCAGTCCCAGGTCGCGCGCGTGGCGCATGAAGACCCTGAGCCGGGGGACGTCGTAGCAGTACTGGGTCTGGATGAACTGGGCACCGGCGGCGACCTTTTTCGCCAGGCGATGCGGCCGCCATTCGTAGGGCTGCACGAAGGGGTTTTCCGCCGCGCCGAGGAACACCCGCGGCGCGTAGGCGAGCTTGCGGCCGCTCTGGAACTGGTGCTCGTCGCGCATCTTGCGGCCGATCTCAAGCAGGCTCATGCAGTCGAGATCGAACACGGGCTTCGCCTGCGGGTGATCGCCGGACTGCACGCCGTCGCCGGAGAGGCACATGACGTTGCACACGCCCATCGCCGCGCCGCCGAGGATGTCGCCCTGGATGGCGATGCGGTTCTTGTCGCGGCAGGAGATCTGCATCACCGGCGCATAGCCGATGCGGGTCAGCAGCGCGCACACCGCGACGCTCGACATATGGCAGTTGGCGCCGCTGCCGTCGGTCGCGTTGATCGCGTCGACATAGCCGTCGAACACGCGAGCGCGGCGGTAGACCTCCTCGGGATCGGCGGAGTCGGGCGGTTCGAGCTCCGTCGTCACCGCGAAGGAGCCTGCGCGCAGCACGCGCTCCAAGCGGCCCGGCGAGGTATGTCCGGGGAGAATCGGCAGCGGATAGCCGGGTACCGGCTCGTCTTCGAAGATCATGCCTGCACCTCTGCCTTGCGCGCCGCGGCACGCTCGCGCGCGACCTTGAGCCACGACGAACGCCCTTCCAGGCGGCGATCGACCGGTTTCTGCACCACGTGGATCTGCTGCCCGGTGATGTGCATGCGCCGGCTGCCGGCAAAGGCCTCGACCCACACACATTTCATGTCGGGCCTGACTTCGCAGTGGCCGTTTGCGCGCACGCCGCCACAGGGGCCGTTTCGCAGGTTCTTGGGACAGTTCATCGAGCACGACATCCCGGTCGAGCTCAAGGCGCACTGCCCGCACATCTTGCAATCGAAGAGGAAGCCCTTGACCGAGCGCTCGAAGGCCGCGACCGGCTTCTCCATCCGCTGATAGCCGATGCGCGACCACAGCGGATCGAGCGCGACGAAGGCCTTCTCGAACAGGGTGTAGAAGATTTCCAGGCCGCGCGCGTGACGCACGGACCAGCGCCGAACTGCGTACATCATTGTTCTCCTGGTTGTTCTACAGCGCTGCGGGCGGCAAGTTCGTCGATGCCCCTGGCGCGGATCAGCCGTTCCAGATCGGCGTCGCTGTATTGGCCTTCGAGCCGTGCAACTTCCTGCCGGACCTCGTCGTCGATCTCGTCGCCGCACGCCCGCTCGCGACGCTGCCAATCGGCGAGATAGGCGTCGGAGCTGCCGCGGCCGGCGCGCATCGCGGCCCGATCGACCGCCTCCTGGAAGCGGGACGAGAGCTGGACCTTTGCCGTCTGACGCCCCCGCTTGGCCAGCACCTGGGCTGGAATGTCGCGCCACGAAATGACGATCAGGCGTGCCATGTGATCACTCCCTCATTGGCCTGCTGCAGACTCGTTTCGAGCCCGCCGTAGCCGACGTGCCGGTATTCGAATGCCAACCCCAGCTTCTGTGCCGCGACCTGTGCCTCTGCGATCAGGGCCTCGTCGGCGCGCTGCGCGAGATACACCAGTCGCCGGTAGTTGCCGAAATACAGCGGGGCGAGCTCGGGATTGCGATCGAGGCCGAGTCCGCGGATGACGAGGCGCTCGAAATGCCGCAGCAGGAAGTCGGTGAGATAGAAGCTTCCCGGCTCCGCGTCGGCCAGCGCCGCGAACACGGCGGGTCCGGCGTAGAACTCGTAGCAATGCGCACCGGGGATGCGCTCGACGCCATACTCGTCGAGCACCCGGTCGAGTTCTCCGCCGGTGCCGCAGTCGCCATAGGCGACCAGCGTCGAGCGATAGCGCCCGCGATTGGCCTCGAGCTTGGCGCGCACCGCCCCCGGGATGCGATCCGGGAAGTTGTGCAGCTCCGCCGGCAGGCACTGGACCTCCAGCGACGACCACGCGTTGGCCTTGCGCAGCGCGACGATCTCGTGCGCGAGGGCGCCGCAGGCGAGCACCAGCGTCGCCTCCTCCGTCGTGCCGCGCTCGGGCGCCATCGCCGTGGGACCGTCAGGCGGCCGCGCGCTGGGCGCGGCGGTCGGCGATCAGCGTCTTGGCGGTCTCGACCGCGACTGCTGCGTCGCGGCAATAGCCGTCCGCCCCCACCGCCTCGCCGAAGGCCTCGTTGAGCGGCGCGCCGCCGACCAGCACGATGTAGTCGTCGCGGATGCCCTGCTCCTTCATCGTGTCGATGACGACCTTCATGTAGGGCATCGTCGTCGTCAGCAGCGCGGACAGCCCCAGGATGTCGGGCTTGTGCTTCTCCAGCGCCTCGAGGTAGGTCTCGACCGGGATGTTGATGCCGATGTCGATCACCTCGAAGCCGGCGCCTTCCATCATCATCGCCACCAGGTTCTTGCCGATGTCGTGGATGTCGCCCTTCACCGTGCCGATGACGATCTTGCCGATCGGCTCCGCGCCGGTCTCGGCCAGCAGCGGCCGCAGGATTTCCATGCCCCCCTTCATCGAGCCGGCGGCGAGCAGCACCTCGGGCACGAAGAGGATCCCGTCGCGGAAATCGACGCCGACGATGCGCATGCCTTCGACCAGCACCTCATTGAGGATCCGATCGGCTCCCCATCCGCGGCTGAGGAAGATGTTGGTCGCCTCTTCGACTTCCTCTTTCAGCCCGTTGTAGAGATCGTCGTGCACCTGAGCGACGAGTTCGTCATCGTCCAGACTATTAAGGTCCAGGTCGTCTTCGAAATCCTCTGCCATTTTCGTTCCCTTTTCGCGGTGGGGTTTTTGGGACAGTTGCCGCCCGGCGGCCACTGATCTGCGGCGAATGTTAGGCGTCCCCCTACCCCGCGGCAGACCGAGGCGCGACGCATGCATGCCCAGCCGCGACCTGCCGGCCGCGAGCGAAAACGGTTCGTGAAGGGGAGGTCGCGACGACAGAAGCCCTCGTCGCATGCGGGACAATCCCGGGCGGGTGCACTCCATAAACTCGGCGCGGCACGGTTCGAGAACGACTCGACCGGCCATTCACCATCCGGGGGAGCACTCCAGACATGAACATCAAATACGACCCGCAACGGCAGTACATCCTGACCGCGTCCTGCCCGAGCCGTACCGGAACGGTCGCCAAGGTGTCCGGCTACCTCGCCGAGAATCGCTGCTACATCATGGACATGCAGCAGTTCGACGACGTCCTGACCGATCGTTTCTTCCTTCGTGCCACCTTCCAGGGCGACGCCGATGCGACGCCCGAGCTGGACCATCTGCGCGAAGGCTTCCTCCCCATCGCCCGCGACGAGGAGATGGAATGGGCCATCCACGAGGTCACGCGCAAGCCGCGCGTGCTGCTGATGGTCTCGAAGTTCGACCACTGCCTCGACGACCTTCTGTACCGGACGCGGACCGGCGAACTCAAGATGGAGATCACCGCGATCGTGTCCAACCACCCGGATCTCGAGGGATTGGCGCGCTGGCACAACATCCCCTACATCCACCTGCCGGTCACGAAAGAGACGCGCGCCGAGCAGGAAGCCCGGCTGCTGGAAATCGTCGACGAGACGCAGAGCGAGCTCGTGGTGCTCGCGCGCTACATGCAGATCCTGTCAGACGATCTCTGCCGGAAGCTGCGCGGGCGCGCGATCAACATCCACCACTCCTTCCTGCCCGGCTTCAAGGGCGCGAAGCCTTACCACCAGGCGCATGCCCGCGGCGTCAAGCTCACTGGCGCCACGGCGCACTACGTCACCGCGGATCTGGATGAAGGGCCGATCATCGAGCAGATCGTCGAACGCGTCGACCACACGTTCACGCCGGACATGCTCGCCGCCACCGGGCGCGACTCGGAATGCAAGGCACTCGCCAACGCCGTGCGCTTCCACGTCGAGCACCGCGTGTTCCTGAACGGCGACAAGACGGTGGTGTTCAAGTAACAAGAAAAGGGCGCCGGCGAACCCGCCGGCGCCCGGCACACCGCCTACTAGTTAGTGCTGCACAGCCAGCAGGGTTGCCGACGGGAGGACCGGTGTCCTGCGAATCTGTACCCGTTCGGCGCTCGGGGGATAGCCGAAGAGACTGCGATAGCACTTCGAGAAGTGAGGGGGCGACTGGAAGCCGCAGGCGATGGTGATGTCGAGGATCGACATCGAGGTCTGGAGCAGCAGCTCGCGCGCGCGGCGCAGCCGCAGGTCCAGGTAGTACTTCGTCGGCACGCAATTGAGGTAGCGCTTGAAGAGGCGCTCGATCTGTCGGCGCGAGATGCCGATCTCGTCGGCCAGTTCGTCGAGCGACAGCGGCTCCTCGATGTTCGCCTCCATCAGCGACGCGACCTTGAGCAGATTCTCGTGACAGGAGCCGACCTGCGACTGCAGCGGCACGCGCTGGCGGTCGTTGTCGTCGCGAATGCGTTCGACGATGAACTGCTCGGAGATCGCGGACGCGATCTCATGTCCCAGATGCTCCCGGATGAGGTGCAGCATCAGGTCGAGCGGCGCCACGCCGCCGGAACAGGTATAGCGGTCGTAACTGATCGAGAAGAGCTTTTCGGTGAAGCTGATGCCGGGAAATTCTTCGAGGAGGCCCGCCATGTTCTCCCAGTGGATGGCCACGCGATGCTTTTCGAGCACGCCGGCCTTGGCGAGCGCGTAACTCCCGGTGCACAAGGAGCCGATCGGAATGTGGCGCTGCGCGAAACGGCGCAGCGCGGCCAGCAGCGGAGGCGTGACGGCTTCCTTGACCTTGATGCCGCCGCACACGAAAACGATATTGACCGGCCCCATGTCATCGAGCGCCACCGTCGGCGCCATGGACATGCCATTGCTGGCGATGGCCGGCTGGCCGTCGAGCGTGACGATCGACCACTGGTACACCTCGCGCCGGCTCAGGTGGTTGGCCATGCGCAGGGGCTCGATGGCGCTCGAGAGCGCGATCATCGAATAGTTATCGAGCGTAACGAATGCGAAACGATACGTGGGTGCTGCCGTCGTTGCTTCCAACATCGAATTGTCTCCTTCCAGCCCATTTTCATCGACCGGGAGGGATGCAATCCGGCGCGAACTGTCGCCGGCGCTCCCCCCGAAATTCTTCTTTTATGGGCGCATCTTATGCCCAAGGGTGGGCCACCCTGTTCCAATTGCGACATACTTCGTTCGATATACGCCAAATATAGACTGAACGCGTTGTCTGCGCGCGTCTCGCGTTGTGCAGGTGCGACCGCTCCTGGGGTGATGGCTTGTCTGAAAGCGACGGGGCGAAAGTCGAAGTTTCGAGGCCTGCCGAAAAGGCGCGAGGGGCGCCGCCACAGGGAATCCCCCGCGGTGGCGCCCCCCGGCGCAAGGCTGCGGACGCTGTCGTCAGGCCTTCTTCTGGCGCTGCACGCCGAAGCTCTCCGTGATGCGGTCGAGAATGATCGCGAGCAGCACGACGGCCAGCCCGGACTCGAAGCCGAGGCCGATGTCGAGCCGCGCGATACTCGTCAGCACGTCGTTGCCCAGACCGCCGGCACCGACCATCGACGCGATGATCACCATCGACAGCGCCATCATGATGGTCTGGTTGATCCCGGCCATGATGGAAGGCAGGGCGCCGGGAATCTGCACCTTGAACAGCAACTGGCGCGCCGTGCAGCCGAAGGTGATGCCCGCCTCGACCTGTTCGCTGTTGACCTGCCGGATGCCGAGATTGGTCAGCCGCACCACCGGCGGCATCGCGAAGATCACCGTTGCCAGCACGCCGGGCACCTTGCCCAGACCGAACAGCATCGCCGCCGGAATCAGATACACGAAAGCCGGCATGGTCTGCATGAAGTCGAGGCTGGGGCGCACGAAGGATGCGGCGAGGTTGCTCTTCGCCGTCCAGATGCCGAGCGGCACCCCGACCAGCAGGCTGATCAGGGTCGCCGCAATCACCAGCGCCAAGGTCGCCATCGTCGCGTCCCAGAAGCCGGTGCCGATGATCACGACCGCGGCAGCGGCACAGAACAGGGCGAAGCGCCACCCGACGCGCCAGAACGCGATCCCCGTCAGCACCGCGGCCAGCACCCAGCTGGGAACGAGCAGCAGCCCCTTCTCGACGAGTTCGGTCAGGTTTCCGACGACCGAGCCGATCGCGCCGAAAGCTCCGTGATCGTTCTCAAGCAGGAAATTGATCGCTTTATCGGCCCACTCGCCGATCGGCAGAAAGTCACGCATTGGCCGTCTCCTGGACCATGTTCCGCAGCAGGATCGTCTGGGTTACGGCGCCGAGGTAGCGCCGGTCGCCGTCGATGATCGGGAGCGGGTAGGGATTCTTGACGATGTGGCAGATCAGCTCGTTGATGCGGGTATCGCCCGAAATCGGCTGGATGTCGTCGAGCAGCGCCTGCTCGAGCGACATCTTTCCCTCTTCCAGGCAACGGTGCATCGAATCGATCGACACGGTGCCCAGCACGCGGCCTTCCTTGTCGACCACGAAGCTGTAGTTGCGTCGCATCTGCCGCAGGCGGCCGATCGCCGACTCGAAGCCGGCGCCGATGTCGGTCGGCGCCTCCATGACCAGGACCTCGTCCTGGAGCGCGACATCCTTGGCGGTGAGGTAACGCTTCACATCCACGCCCTTGAAGAAGGCGCGCACGTAGTCGTCGGCCGGATTGCGCAGGATGTCGTCGGGCGTGCCGATCTGCACCACGCGCCCGCCTTCCATGATGGCGATGCGATTGCCGATGCGGAACGCTTCGTCGAGGTCGTGCGAGACGAAGATGATGGTGCGCTTGTGCTCCTTCTGCAGGGTCAGCAGCAGTTCCTGCATTTCGGTGCGCTTGAGCGGATCGAGCGCCGAGAAGGCTTCGTCCATCAGCATCAGCGACGGGTTCACCGCCAGCGCACGCGCCAGGCCGACGCGCTGCTGCATGCCGCCGGACAGCTCGGCGGGGCGCTTGTGCGCGAAGGCCTTGAGGCCGACCTCGTCGAGCACCTCCATCGCCCGCATCTCGCGCTCCTTGCGCCCCACACCGGCGATCTCGAGCCCGAAGGCCGTGTTGTCGAGCACCGTGAGATGAGGCAACAGCGCGAAGGACTGGAACACCATCGCCATGTCGCGCCGGCGCAATGCGACCAGTTGGGCCTTGCTCATGGTCGCCACGTCGACGCCGTCGACGAGGATCTGGCCGGCGGTCGGCTCGACGAGGCGGTTCAGCAGACGGATCAGCGTCGACTTGCCCGAGCCCGACAGGCCCATGATGACGAAAATCTCGCCCTCGTTGACTGCGAAATTGGCATCCTGCACCCCGACGACCATGCCGGTCTGCTTGAAGATGTCGTCCTTGTGTTGGCCCTTGCGGAGCATCTCCATCGCGACTTCGGGTGTTCGTCCGAAGATCTTGTAGAGGCCCTTGGCCACGATCTTTGCTTTCATATGCCTACCTCTCCCCTCTTCCACATCAGGCGGAACGCCGAACACGGCGCCCCGCCCAGCAACCAGCGTCGATGCTCACGAGCTTAGCCGTTCGGCAAGCTCAGGGAGCGCTTCGTGGAGGTCGGCTACGAGCCCGTAGTCGGCGACGTTGAAGATGGGGGCTTCCGGGTCCTTGTTGATCGCGACGATCACCTTGGAGTCCTTCATGCCGGCCAGGTGCTGGATGGCACCCGAGATGCCGACCGCGATATACACGTCGGGGGCGACGACCTTGCCGGTCTGGCCGACCTGGTAGTCGTTCGGCGCGAACCCCGAGTCGACCGCCGCACGCGACGCACCGACCGCGGCGCCGAGCTTGTCGGCCACCTTGTCGAGCAGACCGAAGCCGCCGGCGGAACCGACACCGCGCCCACCCGAGACGACGATGCGCGCCGAGGTGAGTTCGGGACGGACGCTCTTGGTGAGCTCCTGCGACACGAAGCTCGACAGGCCGGCATCGATGGCACCGCCAACCGTCTCGACCGAGGCGCTGCCGCCCGTGGCCGCGGCCGGAGCGAACTTGGTCGTGCGCACCGTCACCACCTTGATGGGATCGCGCGACTGCACCGTCGCCAGCGCATTGCCCGCGTAGATCGGCCGCTCGAAGGTCGAGGCGTCGAAGACCGCGCTGATCTCGGAGATCTGCATCACGTCGAGGCGCGCTGCGACACGCGGCATGACTGCCTTGGCCACGCTGCAGGCCGGCGCGAGCAGATGGCTGTAGCCGCCGGCCTTCACCGCCGAGGCGATCACCGGCGCGAGGTTTTCCGCGAGCTGATGGGCAAGCGAGGGATCGTCTGCGACCAGCACCTTGGACACGCCCACGACTTTGGCCGCCGCTTCGCCCGCCGCGCCGCAGCCGGACCCGGCGACGAGCACGTGGACCTCGCCTCCGATCTGCACTGCGGCGGTGACTGCGTTCAGCGTCGCCGACTTGAGTTGGGTGTTGTCGTGTTCGGCAAGTACGAGGATGCTCATTTATGCGACCTCCACCAGATCTTTCAACTTGGCCGCGAGTTCGGCGGCCGAGGACAGCTTCACGCCGGCATGGCGCTTGGGCGGTTCAACCACCTTGAGGGTGGCCAAGCGCGGCGAGAGATCGACGCCGAGCGAATCAGCCGTGACGACGTCGAGCGGCTTCTTCTTTGCTTTCATGATAGCCGGCAGCCCCGGGTAGCGCGGCTGGTTGAGGCGCAGGTCGACCGTCAGCACCGCCGGCAGGCGGACCTTCGCGCGCTCGAGGCCGCCGTCCACCTCGCGCGTGATGGCGGCACCGCCACCGTCCAGCTCCAGACCGGACACGAAAGTGCCCTGCGCCCAGTCGAGGAGCGAAGCGAGCATCTGCCCGGTCTGATTGCAGTCGTCGTCGATCGCCTGCTTGCCGACGAAGACGAGCTGCGGTCCTTCACGGTCGACCAGGGCCTTAAGCGCCTTGGCCACCGCGAGCGGCTCGGTCTCGCCATCGGTCTGCACGAGGATGGCGCGATCGGCACCCATCGCAAGGGCGGTGCGCAGGGTGTCCTGGGCCTTGTCGGGGCCCACCGACACGGCGATCACCTCACTCGCCTTGCCGTCTTCCTTGAGCTTCACCGCCGCCTCGACGGCGATCTCGTCGAAGGGGTTCATCGACATCTTGAGATTGGCGGTGTCGACTCCGGTGCCGTCCGCCTTTACGCGCACGCTGACGTTGAAATCGACGACGCGCTTTACTGCTGCGAATATCTTCATGGTCTCCTCACTCTCACTCTGTCAGGGTCGTGACCCGCTTTGACCTGATCACGCCACCGCGTCGGCGCGCAGCTTGGTGTTCTCGGGGTCGAAGGGCGACTCGGGCACCACTGTGACGCGTTTGCGCTCGCCGAGGATCTGGATCTCGAGCTCGGTGCCGACCTCCGCGTATTGCGGCTTCACGTAGGCGAGTGCGAGGCTCTTGCCCAGCACGTGGCCGTAGTAGCCCGCAGTCGCGCGGCCGATCACCGCCCCCTTGGCGTTGAAGATCGGCTCGTTGCCGAGCGGGTCGGCGTCGACCACGTCATGCACTTCCAGGGTCACGAAGCGATTCGGCACCCCTGCGGCGAGCTGCCTTTCGAGCGCGGCGCGGCCGATGAAGTCGCCCTTGTCCATGCGGACGAAACGGTCGAGACCGGCTTCGAACGGCGTGTTCTCGCGGGTCAGGTCCGTGCCCCACATGCGATAGGACTTCTCGATACGCAGCGACTCCATCGCGCGGATGCCGACCATCCCGATCCCGAACTCGCGCCCGGCGGCGAAGAGCTGGTCGAAGATGTGGTGGGCGTACTCGATCGGGAAGTGCAGCTCCCAGCCGAGCTCGCCGACGAAGTTCACCCGCAGCGCATAGACATCGGTCGCCATTCCGACTTCGATCACCTGGCTCGTGAGCCACGGGAAGCTCTTGTTGTCGAGCGGCGAATCGGTCAGCTTCTTCATCACGTCGCGCGACTTCGGCCCGGCGACCACGAAGCAGCCGCGGCTGCTGGTGATGTTGCGCAGGACCACCGAGCCGTCGGCCGGCAGGTTCTTCTGCAGGAAGTCCGAGTCGAGGCGCTCTGCCGCACCGGCACTCACGACATAATAGTGATTGTCGGCGATCTTGGTGATCGTGAACTCGGCGTGGATGCCGCCACGCTTGGTCAGCGCATGGCACAGGGCGATACGGCCGATCTTGCTCGGCACCTTGTTCGCGACCAGCGAATCCAGCCAAGCCTCGGCACCCGCACCGATGACTTCGTGCTTCGTGAAAGCGGTGAGGTCGATGACGCCGACCTGCTCGCGCATGATGCGGCATTCGTTGCCGACGTGCTCGAAGTAGTTGGTGCGGCGGAAGCTCCACTTGTCATGGCGCTCGACGCCCTCGGGGGCGTACCAGTTGGCGCGCTCCCAGCCGTAACGCTGACCCCATACCGCGCCCATGCGGTCGAGCTTGTCGTACACCGGGCTGGTCTTGAGGGGACGGCCGTCCTCGCGCTCCTCGTCCGGGAAATGGACGGTGAACACGTTGCGGTAGGTTTCCTCGTTCTTCGCGATCGTGTAGCGCTTGCTGGTGTAGGCACCGAAGCGGCGCGGGTCGACCGCCAGCATGTCGATGCCGGGCTCGCCTTCGACGATCCACTCGGCGAGCTGCCAGCCCGAGCCGCCCGCGGCGGTCACGCCGAAGCTGTGGCCTTCGTTCAGCCACAGGTTGCGCTTGCCGAAGGCCGGGCCGATCAGCGGGCTGCCGTCCGGCGTGTACGAGATCGGACCATTGACGATCGTCTTGATGCCGCAGGTCTCGAGGGCGGGCACCCGCTTCATCGCCGCTTCGACGTGCGGCAGCAGGCGGTCGAGATCGCCTTCGAACAGGCTCTTGCCGAACCAGCCCGGCACCCCGTCGGCGAAGCGCGCCGGCGCGCCCTTCTCGTAGGGGCCGAGAATCCAGCCGTTGCGCTCCTCGCGCAGGTAGTACTGAGCGTCGGACTCGCGCAGCACGGCGAGCTCGTTGCCGCCGGCTTCGCGATAGGCCTTCAGCTCCGGCGACTCGTCATAGACGATGTACTGGTGCTCGACCGGGATCGCCGGCACGTTGATGCCGAACATGCGGCCCATCTGGCGCGCATAGTTGCCGGTGGCGCAGACGACGTGCTCGCAGGTGATGTCGCCCTTGTTGGTGGTGATCTTCCATTCGCCGGAGGCGAGCTGCTGCACGCCCAGCACCTCGGTCTGCTCGTAGATCTCCGCGCCGCCCATGCGCGCGCCCTTGCGCAGCGCCATGGTGAGGTCGACCGGAGCGATATGGCCGTCGTCCGGGTGATACAGGGCGCCGATGACCTTCTCGGTATTGACGCCGTCACCCAGGTCGATCAGCGGCCACAGTTCCTTGATCTGCGACGGGCTGATGACCTCGAAGGGCACGCCGATGGTATTGGCGGTGCCGCAGTATTTGAGGTACTCGTCCATCCGGTCGCGATTGGTCGCGAGGCGCAGGTTGCCGGTCACATGGAAGCTCACCTCCTGGCCGGTTTCCTCGGGCAGACGCTTGTACAGGTCGACCGAATACTTGTGGATCTGGCCCACCGTGTAGCTCATGTTGAACAGCGGCAGCAATCCGGCCGCGTGCCACGTCGAGCCTGCCGTAAGTTCGGTGCGCTCGAGCAACACCACGTCGGACCAGCCCTTCTTGGTCAGGTGGTACAGCGTGCTGACGCCGACAACACCCCCGCCGATCACAACTACGCGCGCATGTGCTTTCATCAATCGTGTCTCCCACTATAAGTCTGTGCGCCACCATCGGCGCTGCTTCACCCTGCGTCCCTTGCCGCCAGACTGCCGGGCTTGCGGACGGGAAAAGTGTAGGAGGACAGGAATTCGGCGCAGCTTCCAATTGCGACCGCCAAAAGCGGAAATGCGCCAAACGGCGTTTGCGGAATCGATATTCGAAAAAGCCGCCGAAAAGCGGTTGTCGCAGCCAGGAAGGAATGGGTCGCAACGCAAGGCGGAACGCGGGTCCGCCCTTATGCACCATCACATCGCGTTACACAAAAACAAGGACACTGGATTCATGAGCGCTCACGAAATCGTCGGCCTGTTCGGAGTCGCGTGCTACCAGATCGCATATTTTGCGATCCAGCTCGGCCGCATTGACCCGAACGACGGCCGCATCGTCGCACTCAACGTGCTCGGGCCGGTCACGCTTCTCTATTCCTTGATGCACGACTTCAACCTGCCGTCGTTCGTCGCCCACCTCGTCTGGGTGACGATCACCCTGGCGGGTTTTGTCAAGTCCCGCCTGGGACGGGTATCTCGCACCTGATCCCGATGCGCCGCTCGGGATCTACGGCGTCGGCATCGGGCTTAGCGCCGCAGGACGGCCACGCCCTGCCGGCGTCCGCTCAGGCGCAGGCGTGCGAAGCGGCGGGTTGCTGCCGGGTGAGCCGTGCGGGAGACGTCGCCTCCTCGCGCAGCACGTCGGCGACGGTGTGGAAGGAACCGAAGACGACGATCCGGTCGTTCGCGCTGTCGACATTGGCGAGCGCGTGACGGTAGGCGAGCGCCGGGGTCGCGAATTCGTCGATCGGCGCGTCCACGCCCTGGACACGCAGCGCCTGTGTCAGATGGGCGGCGGTCGCGCCGCGCGGTTCGTGGATGTCGGCCACGAGCCATTTGTCGATACGGCCCTTGAGCACGCCGATGACAGCCTCGATGTCCTTGTCGGCGAGCATCGCGAACACGGCCGTGGTTCGTCCGCCGGTCTTCGAGCATTCGAGGTTGTGGGCGAGCGCGGTGGCGGCATGCGGATTGTGCGCGACGTCGACGATCACGCTCGGGGCGTGGCGCAGGATCTGGAAGCGGCCGGCAACCGTGGCGTTGAGGAGCCCGCTGCGCAACGCGGATTCGGGAACCGGCAGGCGGTCGTGCAATGCGTCGAGGGCGGCGATTGCCGCACTCGCATTGGATAGCTGGAAAGCGCCCCGCAACCTGGGGTAAGGCAGCACCACCGCGTCGGCGCCGCTGCGCTGGAAGCGCCAATTGAGCCGCCGCGTGTCGTAGCCGAAATCGCGCCCGATCTCGCGCAGGTCGGCGCCGATCGAGGCGGCGTGGGCGCGAAGGCTCTCGGGCGGCACGGCGTCGGCGCAGATGGCCGGCTTGCCGCCGCGAAAGATGCCGGCCTTTTCGAAACCGATCGCTTCGCGCGTGTCACCGAGATAGGCGACGTGGTCGATGTCGACGCTGGTGACGATCGCGCAGTCGGCATCGAAGGCGTTGACCGCGTCGAGCCGGCCGCCGAGGCCGACTTCGAGAATGGCGACGTCCACACCGGTCTGCACGAACAGGGTCATCGCCGCCAGCGTGCCGAACTCGAAGTAGGTCAGCGCGAGATCGCCGCGCGCCCGTTCGACCTCGGCAAAGCTCTCGCGCAACTCGCGGTCGCTCGCCTCGCGGCGGTCGATGCGCACCCGCTCGTGATAGCGCAGCAGGTGCGGCGACGTGTAGCAACCCACCCGGTAGCCGGCCTCGGCGAGGATCGCCTCCAGCATCGCGCAGGTCGAGCCCTTGCCGTTGGTGCCGCCGACGATGATGACCGGGAAGCTCGGCGCCAGGCCGAGCGCGCGCTTGACCGCATGCACGCGTTCCAGCCCCATGTCGATCACGGTGGGGTGCAGGCGTTCGATATGGGCGAGCCAGTGGCTCAGCGTCTTCGGATTCATGGTCTCGGCTCCTTGCGTCGGCGTCGCCCGGCTCCGCGGAAGCGGGAGGGCTTGCGGTGATTTAACTGCAGCCGGTACATCGGGGCTGGTCCGCGCGCGACATTGCAATGTTTGGGGACGTCACCGCCCGCGCTGCGTGGCCTCCAGCCGCCGACCCAGTTGCACGACGCGTTCGTGGACCCGCACGTCGTTCACGCTCAGGGCCAGCTCCAGGCAACGCTGAAAGTCATCCGGGCTCACCTCCGCCCCGCAATCGACCGCATGCTCCAGACGCTTCACCGACAGCCGCCGATGGCCGAGCCCCAGGCTGTGGCGCAGCAACTGTAAGGCGATGACGGCGGCCTCGTCCGGGCCCACCGCCATCTTCATCGCATGCATCAGTTTTCGGGTGTCCTGTCGGCACATGGCAAAGACATTCAGTCGAGTTCGACGAGCAGATCCTTCGCTTCGACGCGGTCGCCGCTCGCGACGTGCACGCGGGTGACGACGCCGTCGCGCTCGGCCGCGACCATGGCCTCCATCTTCATCGCTTCGAGCGACACCAGCGGGCTGCCCCTCGTCACCCGCTGACCGACCCGCGCCGCCACGGTGACGACCGCGCCCGGTATCGGTGCGCCCACGTGGCCAGGGTTGCCGTCCTCGGCACGCGGATGCCGGCGGACGACCTCCGCGCCGGCACGCTTCACGCGCACGAGCCGGGGCTGTCCGTTGAGCTCGAAGAAGACTTTCACGCGGCCTTCGTCGTCGGTCGTCTCGCTGCGCGCGGTCTGGCGGATGTAGAGTGTCTTGCCGCGGTCGATGTCGACCGCGATCTCCTCGCGGTCCCGCAAGCCGTGCAGGAAGGCCGAGGTCGGCAGCACCGAGACGTCGCCGTAGCGCTGGACGTGCTCGACATACTCGCGGAAGACTTTCGGGTACAGCAGGAAGGACGAGAGTTCGTTCTCACTCGGACGACGGCCGAGCAGTGCCTCCAACTCGGCACGCGCGGCGTCGAGGTCGACGTCGGGCAGGAAATCCCCCGCGCGGCCCGCGAGCGGCGCCTTGCCTTTCAGAACCTTGCGTTGCAGTTCGGCAGGGAAGCCGTCCGGCGGGAAGCCGAGCTCGCCGCGGAAGAGCGACACCACCGAATCGGGGAAGGCGATTTCCTTTTCGGGCGAGAGCACGTCGGCTGGGCTGAGCTGGTTGGCGACCATGAAGAGCGCCATGTCGCCCACGACCTTCGAGGTCGGCGTGACTTTGACGATGTCACCGAAGAGCCGGTTGACGTCGCCATAGGCCTTGGCGACTTCGGGCCAGCGATGCTCGATCCCGGTCGCCCTGGCCTGCTCGCGCAGGTTGGTGTACTGCCCGCCGGGCATCTCGTGGCGATAAACGTCGGAAGCCGGTGCGCGCAGATCGGGCTCGAAGGGCGCGTAGTGGCGCCGCACCGCTTCCCAGTAGTGCGACAGCGACTGCAGCGCGTCCTGGTCGAAGCCGGGGTCGCGCGCGGTGCCCGCCAGCGCTGCGGCGATCGCGCCCAGGTTCGGCTGCGAGGTGAAGCCGCTCATCGCATCGAGTGCGCCATCGACGGCATCCACGCCCGCCTCGACGGCCGCCAGCGCGCTCGCCGCGCTGATGCCGCTGGTATCGTGGGTATGGAAGTGGATCGGCAGGCCGACCTCCTCCTTGAGCGCCTTCACGAGCGCGCTTGCTGCGCGCGGGCGGCAGATACCCGCCATGTCCTTGATCGCGAGGATGTGGGCGCCGGCCTTCTCGAGCTGCTTCGCGAGCTCGACGTAGTAGTGCAGGTCGTACTTGCCGCGCGACACATCGAAGAGGTCGCCCGTGTAGCAGATCGTCGCCTCGCACAGCGCGCCGGTTTCGCGCACCGCGTCGATCGCGACGCGCATGTTGTCGACCCAGTTGAGCGAATCGAACACGCGGAAAAGGTCGATGCCGGTGCCGGCCGCCTGGCGCACGAAATGGCGCACCACGTTGTCGGCGTAGTTGGTGTAGCCGACCGCGTTGGAGGCGCGCAGCAGCATCTGGAAGAGGATGTTGGGCACCGCCTCGCGCAGGCTCGCCAGGCGCTCCCACGGGTCCTCCTTGAGGAAGCGCAGCGCGACGTCGAAGGTCGCCCCGCCCCAGCATTCGAGCGCGAAGAGCTGCGGTGCGAGGCGCGCGTAATGCGGCGCAACCGCGAGCATGTCGGCGGTGCGCATGCGGGTGGCGAAGAGCGACTGGTGCGCATCGCGCATCGTGGTGTCGGTGACGAGCAGGCGCGGCTCTTCCTTCATCCAGCGCGCGAAGCCGTCCGCGCCGAGCTCGCGCAGGCGGTCGCGGGTGCCGGGCGGGACCGGCGTGGCGAGATCGCACGCAGGCGCCTTCGGACGCGGCAGAATCAGCTCCGGTGCCTTGCGCCCGGCCATTTCGGGATTGCCGTTCACCGCAACTTCGGCGAGGAAGTCGAGCAGCCGGGTGGCGCGGTCGCGGCGCGGCGTGAAGTGGAAGAGCTCGGGCGTCTCGTCGATGAAACGCGTGGTGCATTCACCCGACTTGAAGAGCGGGTGGGCGATGACGTTCTCGAGGAACTGCAGGTTCGTCGACACGCCGCGCACGCGAAACTCGCGCAAGCTGCGATCCATGCGCCCGTTGGCTTCGGCGGCGGTGTGCCCCCAGACCGTCACCTTCACCAGCAGCGAATCGTAGAAGGGGGTGATCACGGCGCCGCTGTAGGCGGTGCCGCCATCCAGGCGCACGCCGAAGCCGGCCGCGCTGCGATACGCGGTGATGCGGCCGTAATCGGGCGTGAAACCGTTTTCCGGGTCCTCGGTGGTCACCCGGCATTGCAGCGCATGGCCGTTGAGGCGCAGTTCGGCCTGCATCGGCACCACGTCCGGTTCGCCGATGCGCCCGCCTTCGGCGATGCGGATCTGCGCCTTGACGATGTCGACCCCGGTGACCTGCTCGGTAACCGTGTGCTCGACCTGGATGCGGGGATTCACTTCGATGAAGTAGAACGCGCCCGTGTCGGCGTCCATCAGGAACTCGACCGTCCCCGCGTGGGTGTAGCCCGCCGCATCGGCGAGCTTGAGCGCGAGGCCGCACACTTCGGCCCGTTGCGCCTCGTCGAGGTAGGGCGCCGGCGCCCGCTCGACGACCTTCTGATTACGCCGCTGAACCGAGCAATCGCGCTCGAACAGATGCACGCGGTTGCCGTGAAGATCGCCGAGGATCTGCACCTCGACGTGGCGCGCGCGGCGGACCAGCTTCTCGAGGTAGACCTCGTCGTTGCCGAAGGCCGCGAGCGCCTCACGGCGGGCGACCTCCATCGCCGGCAGCAGCGCCACCTCGTCCTCCACCACACGCATGCCGCGGCCCCCGCCGCCCCAGCTTGCCTTCAGCATCAAGGGGTAGCCGACGGCGGCGGCTTCCCGCTTCGCCGCCTCGGGGTCGTGCGGCAGCGCTCCGGTCGCCGGCACGACCGGCACGCCGGCCGCCTGCGCCAGCGCGCGCGCCGCCACCTTGTTGCCCAGCGTGCGCATGATGTCCGCATCGGGGCCGATGAAGACGATTCCCGCCCGCGCACACGCCTCGGCGAACTCCGGGTTCTCCGAGAGGAAACCGTAGCCCGGGTGAATGGCGTCGACCTTGGCTTCCTTCGCCACCCGGATGATGTCCGCGATGTCGAGATAGGCGCCGATCGGCTGCCGCCCTTCGCCGACGCGATAGGACTCGTCGGCCTTGAAGCGATGCAGGGCGAAACGGTCCTCGTCGGCGTAGATCGCTACGGTGCGGATGCCCATCTCGCTCGCCGCACGGAAGACGCGGATGGCGATTTCACTGCGGTTGGCGACCAGAAGGCTGCGGATCGGCTTGGTCATGGCCGGCGAGGAAGGCGCGGAGCAGGAGGAAGTCATGCGTGTTTCAGGCTCGGGTGCGGCGGCGGCGGATCGACACGCCGACGCTGTCGGCGACGTCGAAGATGCCGGGTTTGGAAACGTGGACCGCGACCGACAGCAGCTCGAAGTCGTCGAGGAGCGTGTCGGCGACGTTCTGCGCGAAGGCTTCGAGGAGCTCGCAGCGATTGAGCATCGCGTGGCGGCGTACCGCGGCCACCACCGCGCCGTAGTCGACGGCGTCGTTCAGGTTGTCGCTGAAGCACGCACGCGAATGCGTGAGGCCCAGCTCGAGGTCGATGACCAGCGGCTGCGGCGCGTGACGCTCGTGCTCGTAGACGCCGATCAGCGCCTCGACACGCAGGCCGCGCAGGAAGATCGTGTCGTCCCCGGCGAGCGGCGGCGCGCTGAAGGTTGCAGTGCGCAAGGGGCGGGCCTTGCGCGGGGCGGGCGCCAGAGCCGGCGCCTCCGTCGTTTCAAGCTTCATTCGAATACTCCGGATCAAGGGGACTGCCACCTTCGTCGCAGTCCCCGGCGACACAATCGGTCAGCGGCCCCGCTTTAGCGGGAAGCTACGAACACGCCGAACTCCTCGCTGGCGTCGAGCACCCAGCGATAGAGGTAGTCGGCGAAGCTGCGCCGGATCACCAGCTCCCAGCGCTCCTCGCCGACGCGGCGCACGATCGCCGAGGCCTTGGCGAAGGTCGTGCTCACGCCCTTGCCCACCGGGAACTGGCTCGGATGCACGTCGTAAGCCATCGACTTCATCAGCACCTCGCGTACCGCCCGGCCGGAGAGCTCCAGCACGGTCTGGCCACCGCTGACGATCATCACGGCGAAGTGGCCGGTGAGCGCAGTACGCAGGCGCATCTCGGTCTCGTGCTCGCGCCCGGCGGGTACGATCACGAGCCACTCGTCGGGCGACATCCACTGGATGCTCACCCCGCGCTCCGTGTCCATCGAGAGCAGCCCCATGCCCTGCGGCAGAGGCAGGCCGAGGACCTGCTCGACCCCGCCGCAGAAGGCCGCGTCGGCCGCGTTCCCGCGCAGCACGAGATGGCCGAGGAAGGCATGCTCGCGCACCACGACACCGGCCTCTTTCGCCGAACCGACGGTCTGCACGGTGACACGGCTCATCGCCAAGGGTGATTCGGCCTTCACGACCACTGCCGCCGGATTGACATTGAAAATCGCAAGATCAGACATGCTGACGCTCTCCCTTGGGATCGTAGAAGACCGGGCTCACCACCTCGGCCGCGTGAATGGTGCCGTCGGCCATCGGCATATAGACGGTCTGACCGATGCGCTGGCTGCCGCCCTTCACGAGGGCGAGCGCGAACGAATGGCCGAGCGTCGGGCTGAAATAACTGGAGGTGACGTGGCCGACCATCGGCATCGGAATCCGCAGCACCTTGTCGAGCACGATCTGCGCGCCTTCCTGCAGCACGAGATTGCGGTCGAGCGGCTTCAGGCCGACGAGCTGCTTGCGGTCCTCGCGCTTGGTGTCGGGGCGCGACAGCGCGCGGCGGCCGATCCACGAGTACGGCTTCTTGTAGCCGACGCACCACTGCATGCCGAGGTCCTCGGGCGTGACGGAGCCGTCGGTCTCCTGGCCGATGATGATGAAGCCCTTCTCGGCGCGCAGCACGTGCATCGTCTCCGTGCCGTAAGGCGTCAGGCCATACTTCTCGCCCTTCTCGAAGAGCGCCTTCCACACGTGCATCGCATGGTTCGCCTGCACGTTGATTTCGTAGGAGAGCTCGCCCGTGAAGGAGATGCGGAAGACGCGCGCCGGCACCCCAGCGACCGTGCCTTCGCGCCAGTCCATGAAGCCGAACTTTTCCTTCGAGAGGTCGATGTCGGTGAGCTCGGCGAGGAGCTTGCGAGCATTCGGGCCGTTGATCGCCATCGCCGCCCAATGGTCGGTGACGGAGTTGAAATAGACCTCCAGCTCCGGCCACTCGGTCTGGTGCCACAGCTCCATCCAGTCGAGCACACCCGCAGCACCGCCGGTCGTGGTCGTCATGTGGAAGTGGTTCTCGCCCAGGCAGGCGGTGACGCCATCGTCCATGATCATGCCGTCGTCCTTGCACATCAGGCCGTAGCGGCACTTGCCGGGGTCGAGCTTGGTCCAGGCGTTGGTGTAGAGGCGGTTGAGGAACTCGCGCGCATCCTTGCCCTGGATCTCGATCTTGCCGAGCGTCGAGGCATCGAGGATGCCGACGCCCTCGCGCACGGCGCGGCATTCGCGCTGCACGGCTTCGTGCATCGTCTCGTTGCCGCGCGGGAAGTACCACGGCCGCATCCATTGGCCGACTTCCTCGAACTTCGCGCCGTTCGCAACGTGCCACGCATGGAGCGCGGTGTAGCGGCGCGGATCGAAGAACTCGCCGCAGTGGCGGCCGGCGATGGCGCCGAAGGTGATCGGCGTGTAGTTCGGGCGGAACACCGTCGTGCCGGTCTGCGGGATCGTCTGCTTCAGGCAGCGCGCCGCGATCGCCATGCCGTTGATGTTGCCGAGCTTGCCCTGGTCGGTGCCGAAGCCCAGGCCCGTGTAACGCTTGACGTGCTCGATCGACTCGAAGCCCTCGCGCGTGGCGAGCTCGATGCCGGCGGCGGTGACGTCGTTCTGCTGGTCGACGAACTGCTTGGGGGCACGCATCGCGGGTTTGACGTGCGGCACCTGGTAGAGCGCGACCGCCCTGCCCTCGCGGATGTTGCGGATCGCCGGCACCGTCATGCTCGGGCTCTCGAAACCGCAGGCCATCAAGGCGCGGCTTCCGGCCTCAAGACCGTCGACGAGCGCTTCGGCGAGCGGCATCCTGCCGTTCACGCCTCCCACCGGCACGAGCCCCTTCACATCGCCCGGCACGAAGCCGAGGATGTCGTCGCGCCATTCCGGACGGACGCCGGAGTGAGCGGCCAGATGCACGACCGGGCTGTAACCGCCGGAAGTCGCGATTGTGTCGCAGGCCAATTCCTCGACCGCACCGTACACACGGAAGCCGACGGAATCGATGCTGGCGACGAGCGCGCCGGAAACGCGCTTCTCGCCGCGCGCTTCGATCACGGCACTGCCGGTGATGATGCGGATGCGCCGCGAGCGGGCCTCATGGACCAGATCGCCCTCGGGGTTGGCTCGGGCATCCACGATGGCGGCGACCTCGCGGCCGGCATCGTGCCAGTCGAGCGCGGCACGGTAAGCGTGGTCGTTCGACGTCGACAGCACGAGGCGCTGCCCCGGCGCGACGGCGAAGCGCCGGATGTAGATCGAGACGGCGCCGGCGACCATGTTCCCCGGCACGTCGTTATTGGCATACACCAGCGGACGCTCGTGCGTGCCGGTGGCGAGGATCACCTGCCCGGCGCGGACCTTGTGCATCCGGGCGCGCGCACGGCGACGGCCGTTGAGCAGCGGTGCGGTGTCGGCGAGGTGCTCGGTGCGGCGCTCGTGCAGCGTGACGAAGTTGTGGTCGTGATAGCCGTTCGCGGTCGTGCGCGGCAGCAGCAGCACGTCGGGCATCGTCGCGAGTTCGGCGACCACTGCGGCGGCCCATTCGGCGGCCGGGCGGCCATCGATCAGCTCGCGGGAATCGAGGAGCGAACCGCCCATCTCTTCCTGCTCGTCGCACAGGATCACACGCGCACCGGCGCGGCCGGCGGCGTAGGCAGCGGCGAGCCCCGCCGGGCCGGCACCGATCACCAACACGTCGCAATGGCGGTTGATGTGGTCGTAGATGTCCGGATCGCGCTCGCGCGGTGCGCGGCCGAGGCCCGCCGCCTTGCGGATGTACTTCTCGTACTTCGGCCACATCGAGGCCGGCGACATGAAGGTCTTGTAGTAGAAGCCGGGAGGCATGAAGCGGCCGCCCATCTTGCCGATCACGCCCATGACATCGCGGTCGACGTTCGGCCAGCCGTTGGTGCTCGTCGCCACCAGGCCGTTGTAGAGCGCCTGCTGGGTCGCCCGCACGTTCGGCACCTGCGCCGCCTCGCGCTCGCCGAGCTGGAAGATCGCATTCGGCTCGTCCGCGCCGGCGGCAACAATGCCGCGCGGCCGCGAGTACTTGAAACTGCGGTTCACCACGTCGACGCCGTTGGCGAGCAAGGCCGAAGCGAGCGTGTCGCCGGCGAAGCCCTGGTAGCTCTGACCGTTGAAGGTGAAGCGCACCGGACGGCTGCGGTCGATGCGTCCGCCGCTGGAAAGACGGTTGCGTTGACTCATTTCCCAGCCCTCCGGCTCGTCGCGTCGATCGAGGGCTGCTCGCCCGGCTTGTAGGTTTCCAGGATTTCGTAGCTCACGGTGTCGCGGGTGGCGTTGAAGAACTTGCGGCAGCCGGCGGCGTGGAACCACTGCTCGTGGTGCAGCCCGCGCGGATTCTTGCGGAAGAAGAGGTAGTCGCCCCAGGCCTCGTCGCTGGTGGTCTCGGGGTCCAGCGGACGCGCGATGTGGGCCTCGCCCTTGGGACGAAACTCCTCTTCCTCGCGATACTCTTGGCAATGAGGACAGTAGATATGCAGCATGTTCCCTGCTCCTGTCAGTGCGCGACGCCGGCGGCGCCGTGCTCGTCGATCAGTTTTCCGGAGATGAAGCGGTCGATGGAGAACGGAGCCGCCAGCGGATGCGCCTTGCCCTTGGCGAGGGTGGCCGCGAACACGTTGCCCGAGCCCGGCGTAGCCTTGAAGCCACCGGTGCCCCAACCGCAGTTGAAGAAGAGGCCGCCCACCGGGGTCGCCGAGATGATCGGGCAGGCGTCCGGCGTCGTATCGACGATGCCGCCCCATTGGCGGTTCATCCGCACCCGCGAGAACGACGGGAAGAGCTCGACGATCGCCTCCAGCGTGTGCTCGATGGTCGGGTAGCTGCCGCGCTGGCCGTAGCCGTTGTAGCCATCGATGCCGGCGCCGATGACGAGATCGCCCTTGTCGGACTGGCTGACGTAGCCATGCACGTGGTTCGACATCACGACGGTGTCGAGCACAGGCTTCATCGGCTCGGACACCAGCGCCTGCAGCGGATGCGACTCGAGCGGCAGGCGCAGGCCGGCCATCTTCGCGATCACGCTCGAATTGCCCGCGGCGACGACACCGACGGTCTTCGCGCCGATGAAGCCGCGCTTGGTCTCGACCCCCAGCACCTTGCCGCCGCTCGTGCGGATGCCGGTGACTTCGGTCTGCTGCAGCAGATGCACGCCGAGCGCGTCCGCCGCCCGCGCAAAGCCCCAGGCCACCGCGTCGTGGCGTGCCACGCCGCCGCGAGGCTGCCAGGAGGCGCCGATCACCGGGTAGCGGGTGCTGCGCGAGCAATCCATCAGCGGGACGATCTCCTGGATCTGCTTCACGTCGAGCACTTCGCCGTCGATGCCGTTCAGGCGGTTGGCGTTCACCCGGCGATGGATGTCGCGCATGTCCTGGAGCGTATGGCCGAGGTTCATCACGCCACGCTGCGAGAACATCACGTTGTAGTTGAGGTCCTGCGACAGGCCCTCCCACAGCTTCATCGCGTGCTCATAGAGCCAGGCGGCCTCGTCCCACAGGTAGTTCGAGCGGACGATGGTGGTGTTGCGCGCCGTATTGCCGCCGCCCAGCCAGCCCTTCTCGACCACCGCCACGTTGGTGATGCCGTGCTCCTTGGCGAGGTAGTAGGCCGTGGCGAGGCCATGACCGCCGCCGCCGACCACGATCACGTCGTACTGGCTGCGCGGCTCCGGGTTGTGCCAGGCCCGCTGCCAGTTTTCGTGGTGGCTGAGACCGTGTTTCAGGAGTCCGAATCCCGAATAGTGCTGCATCTTCTATCTCCTCGAATCCAGGCAGGGCGAACCGGCCCGGACCGCTATGACCCTCACCCGAGAGTCGCCTCGTTTCTCTTCAACACTCGATGACGTTCACCGCCAGACCGCCGCGGGACGTTTCTTTGTATTTGTCCTTCATATCCCGACCGGTGTCGCGCATCGTCTTGATCACCTTGTCGAGAGACACGAAGTGCTTGCCGTCGCCGCGCAGTGCCATTCGCGCGGCGTTGATCGCCTTCATCGAGCCCATCGCGTTGCGCTCGATGCACGGCACCTGGACGAGGCCGCCGACCGGATCGCAGGTGAGGCCGAGGTTGTGCTCCATGCCGATCTCGGCCGCGTTCTCGACCTGCTCCGGGGTGCCGCCCATGACTTCCGCCAGCGCGCCGGCCGCCATCGAGCAGGCCACGCCGACCTCGCCCTGGCAGCCCACCTCGGCGCCGGAGATCGACGCGTTCTCCTTGAACAGGATGCCGATCGCCGCCGCGGTGAGGAGGAAGCGCACCACCCCGTCCTCGGTCGCGCCGGGGATGAAGCGGTAGTAGTAATGAAGGACGGCGGGGACGATCCCGGCGGCGCCGTTGGTCGGCGCGGTGACGATCCGCCCGCCCGCGGCGTTCTCCTCATTCACGGCGAGCGCGTAGAGGTTCACCCAGTCCATCGTCGTCAGCGGATCGCGCAGCGACGCCTCCGGCGCGCTGGAGAGCTTGCGATACATCCCGGCGGCGCGGCGGCGTACCTTCATCCCGCCCGGAAGGACCCCCTCTTCCTCGCAACCGCGACGCACGCAGGCCTGCATCACCTGCCAGATGTGGAGCAAGCCGTTGCGCGTCTCCGCCTCGCTGCGCCAGGCCTTCTCGTTTTCCAGCATGAGCTGGCTCACCGAGAGCTCGTTCACCGCGCACTGGGTCAGCAGCTGGTCGCCACTGTGGAAGGGATACGGCAGCTGGGTGCTGTCTTCAACGATGCGGTCGGCGCCCGCCGCCTCTTCATTGACGACGAAGCCGCCGCCCACCGAGTAATAGACGCGATTCGCGAGCTCCGCGTCGCCTTCGCCGAAGGCGATGAGCCGCATGCCGTTCGGGTGGTACGGGAGGCTCTGGCGACGCAGGAAGACGAGATCGTTCTTCTCGTTGAACTCGATCTGGTGCAGCCCTGCGAGCGAGAGCGTGCGCCCCTCGCGAATGCGCCCGAGGCGGGCATCGATGCTGGCCGGATCGACGAGATCCGGCGCCTCGCCTTCGAGGCCGAGCAACACCGCCTTGTCGCTACCGTGGCCCTTGCCGGTAGCGCCGAGCGAGCCGTAGAGCTCGGCGCGCACGCGCCGCACCTTCGGCAGCACGCCGCTGTCCTTGAGACCGGAAACGAAGGTCAGCGCGGCGCGCATCGGGCCCACGGTATGGGAACTCGATGGTCCGATACCGACCTTGAACATCTCGAAAACGCTGATAGCCATGGCGTTGCGCCCCTGGGTTGCTTAGCGGGTGGCCGGATAGACCGGGAAGCGCGCGCACAAGGTCTTGGCCTTCTCACGCACAGCAGCGATCACGGACTGATCTTCGATGTTGTCGAGGACGTCGCAGATCCAGTGCGTGAGTTCCTTCGCCTCGGCTTCCTTGAAGCCCCGGGTCGTGATCGCCGGTGTGCCGATGCGGATGCCGCTGGTGACGAAGGGCGACTGCGGGTCGTTGGGCACGGAATTCTTGTTGACCGTGATGTGCGCCGCGCCGAGGGCCGCGTCCGCCGCCTTGCCGGTCAGCCCCTTGGCGACGAGATCGACCAGGAAGAGGTGGTCGTCGGTGCCGCCCGAAACGATCTTGTAGCCGCGCTCGATGAACACGGCGGCCATCGCGCGGGCGTTGTTGAGCACCTGCTGCTGGTACTCGCGGAACTCGGGCTGCAGCGCCTCCTTCAGCGCGACCGCCTTGGCGGCGATGACGTGCATCAGCGGGCCGCCCTGGATGCCGGGGAAGACGACGGAGTTGAGCTTCTTCTCGAGCTCTGCATTGGCGCGAGCCAGGATCAGGCCGCCGCGCGGGCCACGCAGCGTCTTGTGGGTCGTCGTGGTGACGACATCGGCGAAGGGGATGGGGTTGGGGTAGAGACCCGCGGCGACGAGACCGGCGACGTGGGCCATATCGACGAAGAGCTTCGCGCCCACTTCGTCGGCGATCGCGCGGAAGCGCTTCCAGTCGACGACGCGCGAATAGGCCGAAAAGCCCGCGACGATCATCTTGGGCTTGCACTCGCGGGCCAGCCGCTCGACCTCTTCGTAGTCGATCTCGCCGGTCTGCTCGTTCAGGCCGTACTGCACCGAGTTGTAGGTCTTGCCGGAGAAGTTGACCTTGGCGCCGTGGGTCAAGTGACCGCCGTGGGCGAGGCTCATGCCGAGCACGGTGTCGTGCGGCTCGAGCAGCGCCATGTAGACGGCGGCGTTGGCTTGCGAACCGGAGTGCGGCTGGACGTTGGCGTAGTCGGCGCCGAAGAGCTGCTTGGCGCGGTCGATGGCCAGCTGCTCGACCACATCGACGTGCTCGCAGCCACCGTAGTAGCGCTTGCCCGGATAACCCTCGGCGTACTTGTTGGTCAGCACGCTGCCCTGCGCCTCCAGCACGCGCGGGCTGGTGTAGTTCTCGGATGCGATCAGCTCGATATGTGATTCCTGGCGCGAGAATTCCGCGTCCATCGCGGCCTTGAGCTCATCATCGAAACCTGCGATGCGATCGGTCATTGCGAACATCGGTTCTGTCTCCTTTCGGGGTTGTCTTGCCGCCGCAACCGAGCAGAGCGCGGCGGGTGGCTTCGTAATGGAGACAGATGTTAGGAAGTTCGCTGATAGGGCTATTGCCTGTAACCGTCACGCGCTTACTCAATTGGGACAACAGGACTCGGCGGTCGAAGGGGCATCAACGATGCTGCAACGCACGATGACGCGGCTCGACGAACCCTGCCGGGCAAGCAGGGACGCCGAGACGCGATGGACGGGGAAATGCGGAGGATTCAGAGCCGGAAACGCCCCACCATGACGTGGAGCTCGTTGCTCAATTGCGCCAACTCGACGCTGGACGCGGCAGTGCCTTCCATCGTCGCGGCCGCCTGATCGGCGCTGGTCCGGATGCTCTCCATGCTCCGATCGACCTCGGCCGCGACCGAACTTTGCTGTTCGGCCGCAGCGGCGATCTGCTGGTTCAAGCGATGGATGGCCGCGACCGCCTCGGCAATGCTGTGCAACGCACCTTCGGTCTCGCCGACGTCGCCAACCGAGAGCCGCACGAGTTCGCTGCTGATGGTGATCTGCCGTACCGAATCCTGCGCGCTTCGCAGCAAGGCACGGACGAGATCCTCGATCTCGACGGTCGATTTCTGCGTGCGCTGCGCGAGAAGACGCACCTCGTCGGCGACCACGGCGAAGCCGCGCCCCTGCTCTCCGGCGCGGGCCGCTTCGATTGCGGCATTGAGCGCAAGCAGATTCGTCTGTTCGGCGAGCCCCTTGATCACGTCGAGCACGGCGCCGATGTTTTGCACCTCGCCGTGGAGGATGCCCATGCTGTCGCTCGCCGAAGTCGCCGCTGCAGCCAGTTGCTCGATGCGCCCGATGCTGTTCTTCACCACGTGTCGGCCGCTCTGGACGGCGGCGTCCGCCGATTCCGCGGCCGATGCCGCATCTTCGGCGCTGCGCGCGACCTCGTGAACGGTCGTCGCCATCTCGCTCATGGCCGTCGCCACCTGCTCGGTTTCCGCTTTCTGGCTGCTCACTTCAGCGTTGCTGCGCTCGGCCGCGACGGAGAGACTTTGGGCTGAATCCGCAATCCTTCCGATTCCGGCTTGCAGGCCCCCGACGATGCCTCCGAGCGCCGAAGACATCCGATCCATGGCGCGCATCAGTTGCCCGACCTCGTCCGCGCCCCGGACATCGATTTTCTCCGTCAGATCGCCATCGGCGATACGGTCGGCCACCCGGATCGCGTTGCCGAGGCGACGGACAACCACGCGCGTAATCAGCGCCGCGGCGCCCAGCCCGACCAGCAAGGCTGCAGCCGAAGAGATCAGGATGAAACCGCTGCTGGCGGCGAGGTGATCCCGCATTGCGTAAGCCTGCTGCCCGTAGGCCTGGTCAACCTGCCGCAACACGTCATCGGCGCGCGCCCGCATCTGCGCGTGGACCTTGCGTTCCTGCGCCAAGAGGCCGGTGTACTCCTTCAGTCTGTCTGCGAAGCCGCCGAGATGGGACTTCGCCTCCACCAGCACGCCGCGGTAGGCCGGATCGCCGCCCGCCGCATCGAGGAGCTTCGCGATCACGGCCAAGGCCTGGTCGGTCTGCGCGATCGTCATTGCGCCCTCGCCCGCCGCCGCGTCGTCCTTGCGGCTCTGCTCCAGGCGGACACGGGCTTCGTTGATCGCCTGAAGCGCCAGACGCGCGACCTCGCCGAGTTCTCCGGCCTGTCCCACCAGGCCGGCACCCTCGCGCCCGTGCGACGCCTTCAGGGCCGACAAGCCATCTTCCATGAACTGGCCACGGACCAGATCGAGCGTACCGGTCACGTTCTGCACCGACCAGGCGGCCGATTCGAGGGCGAGATCCTTCTTCTGGGAGAGATCCACGAACTGGTCGAAGGCCTCCCGGTAGCCGCGCACGGCGGCATCCACCTCGTCCATCGCCGCCGCGTTCGCCGGAGAGCGTGCTCTCAAGGCTTCGCTCGAAGCGAGAATGCCGTCGAGGCTGCCGCGCACCGCATCCGCGGACGCAGCATCGCCCGTCAAAGAGAAGCTCCGCTCCTCCACGCGAACCCGCAGCGCGGCATCGCTGATCTGCGACATCTGCTTGAGCAGATCGAAGCGCCGGTCGGCCGCCTGCATCGTGCTCACGGCGATCGCAGCCACCATTCCAGTGAGCAGCAACACCAGACCGAAGCCGCATGCGAGCTTCTTCGCCAGGCTCAAATCGGCAAATTGCCACTGCACCCCCCGCTGCACTCCTCCTCTACGTTCCACGTAAACCCTTTTCCCGGTGCTACGGTTATCGATCCAGAACCAGATCCGACAAGGGTTTGCTGCAGCAGGGCAGGAACATGCCCTGGTCGATCTCGCGCTGGCGGATGCCACCGCCATGCTTCATATCGACGCTACCCGACGTCAGCTTCGACTTGCAGGTCCCGCACATGCCCTTGGTGCAGGAAACCGGCAGGCGGAGCCCTGCGGCACGGGCCGCCTCGAGCACGGTCTGCTCCGGCGCGCAACGCACCGAGACTCCGCTCTTCGCGAACTGCACGTCGAAGCCTTCGGCGACTTCCGTAGCGACAGCCGGCGCTGCCTCCTCTTCGGCCGCGGCGCCGAAGTTGAAGCTCTCCTCGTGGTAGCGCCGCATGTCGAATCCCGCAGCCTCGAGCAGCGCGCGCACGGCAGCCATGTAGGGCTCGGGACCGCAGCAGAAGATCTCGCGCTCGGCAAAATCCGGGGCGATGGCACCGAGCAGCGACTGCGTCAGGCGACCGGTGGGAGCCGCCCAGTCGGGCTCGTCACCCAGCTGCTCGCACACGAACGCCGTCCGGAAGCCCGGCTGGTTGATCGCGAGGAGACTCAGCTCGCGGCGGAAGACGATGTCTTTCGGCGTGCGCGCGCTGTGCACGAAGACGATGTCGCAGGGTTCGGCCAGATCGTGCACGCTCCGCGACATCGACATCAGCGGCGTCACGCCGGAACCGCCCGACAGGAACAGGTACTTGGCCGCCGGATGCAGACTGGCGGAAAACTCGCCGGACGGCCCCAGGGCACGCAGGCTCATGCCGGGCTGAAGATGGTCGTGCAGCCAGTTCGACACCTTGCCGCCGGGAACCCGTTTCACGGTGATCGAAAGGGTGTCGGGGCGGGTCGGCGGCGAGGAGATCGTGTAGCAGCGGTTGATCGCTTCGCCATCGATCTCCAGTTCCAGCGTGAGGAACTGACCCGGCAGGAAGCGGAACAGCACCGGGCGCCGCGCGCGGAACAGAAAGGTGACGACGTCATGCGTCTCCTGGCGCCGCTGGCTGCACACCAGCTCATCGTCCTCGTCGCTGTTCCACAACGGCGGCAAGCCGCACCAGGCATCCGCCGCAAAGCGGTCGTTCGGGGCATTCATGTCCTGATCCTCAGCTCAGCCCAGCGCCGCGCGCAGCCGCTCGATGTACCAGTTGGCGAACTTCTCGACCAGCGCCTCGGTGTAGGGCGAATACGGGCCGGGCTCAAAGGCGGGGCTCGCGGCACCGCGCTGCGACATCTCGACCAGCGCGCCGTCCTGGCGATTGGTCGCCTTCCACACCTCGGTGAGCTTCTCCAGATCGTAGTCGCGCCCTTCCACCGCATCCTTGTGGACCAGCCACTTGGTGCGCACCAGGGTGTGTTCGGCATCGATCGGCAGCACGCTGAAAGTGACGATGTGGTCGCTCATGAAGTGGTGCCAGGAATTCGGCTGGGTCCAGAACGACAGCCCGCCGAGCTTGCGGTCGGTGAAATCGGCCAGCAGCTTCTCGCAGGCCACGCGCGCGTCCATCGTCTGCGACTCCCCCGCCTTGTCGAGCGGCAGGCGCTGCGTGCGGAAGCCGGTGACACGGCTGTCGAGCATTTCGATCTCGGCCGACTTGAGGCCCGCCGCTTCCCAGCGCGCATGCTCGCGCTCGATGAGGTCGTAGAAGCCCTGCACCGCCTCGGCATTCGCCGGCGAAGGCTGGTAGCCGAAGCCGAACTCGTAGATCGAGCTGGTGAGCTCCGGGTGATTGCTGACGCAGTGGTAGCACTCGCGGTTGTTCTCCATCGTCAGCTTCCAGTTGCCGGCTTCGACGTAGTCGTCCTGCATCACCACCTTGCAGTCGGCGATACGATGTGGAGCGATGTAGGGCTCCATCGCTGCGCGCATCTCCTCGAAGTCGGCAGGCGGCTGCTCGGCCAGACAGATGAAGATCAGACCGGCGAGATTGCCGACGTGCACGGGCTTGAGGTTGTGGCGACTGAAATCGAAGTCCTCGCCCATGTGCTCGTTGTGGATGAGCTTGCCGGACAGGTCATAGGTCCATTGGTGATAGGGACAGACCAGGTTGCCGACGCTGCCCTTGTGCTCGTTGCAGAGCTGGGCACCGCGATGGCGGCACACGTTGTGGAAGGCGCGCACGTTCATGTCGTCGTCGCGCACGACCACGATCGACGCACGGCCGAGCTTGACCGTGAAGTAGTCGCCCGGCTCGGGGATGTCCGGCTCCACCCCGACGTAGATCCAGTGGCGACCGAAGATCGCCTCCATGTCGAGATCGTAGATTTCGGCCGCGGTATAAAACGGCGCTTCGAGGTTGTAACCGGGCTGACGGGCGAGAATCAGCTCTCGCACAGGGCTGGATATCTTCATGTTCTCTCCGCTGGTCTTTTAATGATTTAGTGTTCGACGGGAGGATGTTGGCGCAGCTGCACCGGCGCCACTTATGCACTGCCGACGCAAGTCTCCTCGATTGCGACATCGCGCCGCCCGCGCGCTCCGCCAGCGAAGTGTTCCGATCTTGTCTATTTTGGAGTAAGCCCTTCAAGGGACATGGTTATGAACAGACCCTACGTCAAGACCGAGCGCTTGGTGGCGGTATTCATCCTGGGCACCCTGCTGTTCAACTACCCACTGCTCGCCCTGTTCAACCGCCCCATCATGGTCGGAGCCATTCCGCTGGTCTTTGCCTATGTCTTTGTCGCCTGGGCGCTCGTGATCGGCCTGCTCATGCTGATCATGGAGAGCAAGTAGAAACGTGCCGGCCTGGATCATCATCCTTGTCGGAGCGCTCTATCTGGGGCTGCTCTTCCTGATCGCCTATCGCGGCGACAAAGCGGCCAGTGCGGGACGAAGCCTGATCGCCAACCCTTACGTGTATTCCCTGTCGCTCGGCGTTTTTGCCACCGCGTGGTCCTTCTACGGCAGCGTCGGGCGCGCAGCCGAAAGTGGGATCGAATTCCTGGCCACCAACCTCGGCCCGACGGTCATGATCACCCTTTGGTGGGTGGTGCTGCGCAAGATCATCCGCGTCGCGAAGGAAAACCGCATCACCTCGCTGGCCGACTTCATTTCCTCTCGCTACGGCAAGAGCCAGGCGGTGGCTGCGCTGGTCACCCTGATCGCGGTGATCGGTGTCACCCCTTACGTTGCGCTCCAACTGAAGGCCATCGATATCAGCTTCCACCTGCTGCGCGGATACCCCCAGATCCTCACGGCGGTGCCCGCGCCCAAGAACGTCTGGAGCGACACGGCATTTCACGTCGCCCTCATCCTGGCTGCCTTCACCATCGTGTTCGGGACGCGCACGCTGGATGCGTCGGAGCGCCACGAAGGTATGGTCGCGGCGATTGCCTTCGAATCGCTGGTCAAACTGGCTGCCTTCCTCGCCGTCGGCGTCTTCGTCGCGTGGGGCATGTACGACGGCCTCACGGATATCTTCACGCGCGCCGCCGCAGTGCCTCAAATCGCCCGGGTGTTCACCATCGACGACGGCTCGGCAGGCCGCCCAAGCAATTGGGTCTCGCACTTTTCCGTCGGCTTTGTGAGCCTGCTGGGGATCATGTGCCTGCCCCGCCAGTTCCAGGTCGCGGTGGTCGAGAACGTCGACGAAGCGCACCTCATCAAGGCGGTCTGGCTCCTGCCGCTCTATCTCTTCCTGTTTTCCTTGTTCGTCCTGCCGATCGCCTTCGGCGGACTCCTGCACTTCGGTGCAGGGGCCGTAAACCCCGACACCTTCGTCCTCACCCTGCCGATGTCCGCCGGAAAGGAAGGGCTCGCGCTGCTCGTGTTCCTCGGCGGGCTCTCGGCCGGCAGCGGCATGGTCATCGTCGAGACCATTGCCCTGTCGACGATGGCCTGCAATGACCTGGTGATGCCCGGCCTGCTGCGCATCAAGGCGCTGCGCCTGTTCGATCGCGCCGATCTCTCCGGGCTGCTGCTCGCTATCCGGCGCATTACCATCGTGATCGGGCTACTGCTCGGCTACGCCTACTATCGACTGGCGGGCAACGCCTACGCGCTGGAGCAGACCGGCGTCATCTCCTTCGCCGCCATCTCCCAGTTCGCGCCAGCGCTGCTGGGCGGCCTCTACTGGAAAGGCGCCACCCGGAACGGTGCCCTCGCCGGCATTACGGCCGGTTTCCTGGTTTGGGTCTACACGCTCCTGCTGCCGGCAGCCGCCCGTTCCGGCTGGCTGCCGATCGCTTTCGTCGAGGAAGGACCATTTTCGATTGCGCTGCTCCGGCCGCTTGCCCTGTTCGGTCTCGAGGGGCTCGACGAGATCAGCCACACATTGCTGTGGAGCATGCTCGCCAATATCGGCGCTTATCTGGTCGTGTCGATCATGAGCGACCAGAGCGCCATCGAACAGACACAGGCCGCGGCCTTCGTCGATGTCTTTCAGTCGGAGCGGCGTGTCGGCGAGAACTGGCGGGTCAGCGGCTCACTGCCGGACCTCCATGCGCTGATGTTGCGGATGCTTGGCGCCGACGGTGCCCAGCGCGTGTTTGCCGAGTTTGCCCGCCGGCGCGGCCTGGACTGGCCACGGGAAATCGATGCCGAGCTGGCCAGCCAATGCGAAGCTCAGCTTGCGGGGGTCATCGGCGCGGCCTCGGCAAGAGTCATGCTCGCTTCGGTCGTGCAGCACGAATTCCTGCGCGACAGCCTCACCGGCCTGCCCAACCGCGCGCTGCTGGTGATGCGGATCGGCGATGCACTGGAGCGACACCGGCTCAAAGGCGGCGGCTTTGCCCTGCTCTTCGTCACGCTGGACCGGTTCCGCCTGATCACCGACAGCCTCGGCGGCGCCGCAGGCGACCAGATGCTGCTGGCCGTGGCGCAATGCCTTGGTGCGGGGCTGCGCGTCGGCGACACGATCGCCCGCATGCCCGGGGAGAGTTTCGCCATCCTTCTCGACGAAGCCCATGACCCTGGCGAGGCAACCCGCTTTGCCGACCGGATCCAGAACGACCTGAGCGCAGGCTTCAACATCGAAGGGCATCAACTCTTTACCTCCGCAAGCATTGGCGTCGCACTCGGTCATCCGGGCTATAGCAGCGCGGAAGATCTGCTGCGCGACGCCGAAACCGCCGCCCACGGCGCGTCCCGGCGCGGCGGGGCATGCCACGAGGTGTTTGCCGCCGACATGCATGCGCGCGTCGTGGCCCTCCTCGAAATGGAGACCAAGCTGCGCCAGGCGGTGGCCGGCGGCGAAGAATTCCGGGTCTTCTACCAGCCCATCGTCTCGCTGCAAACGGGCCGGCTGGCGGGGTTCGAGGCGCTGGTGCGAATGCGCCGCCCCGACGGCACCCTCGTGCCACCGAGCGAATTCATTCCCCTCACCGAGGAGACCGGCCTCATCGTCTCCATCGGACGCTGGGTGCTCGCCGAAGCCTGCCGCCAGATGCGGGAGTGGCAGCAACGCCATCCGCAATGTCTGGCCATGCAGATGAGCGTGAATCTCGCCGGGCGGCAGTTTGTGCAGAGCGATCTGAGCCAGCAGATCGAAGCCGTGTTGTCCGAGACCGGCCTCGACGTCAAAAGCCTCAAGCTCGAAGTCACCGAGACGGTCATCATGGAGCACGCCGAAGCGGCGACAGCCATCCTGGAAAAGCTGCGCAATCTGGGCGTGAAACTGCTGATGGACGACTTCGGCACCGGCTTTTCGTCGCTCTCCTATCTGCACCGGTTTCCGGTCGACACCTTGAAGATCGACGCATCCTTCGTGCGCCGCATGGACGCCGACCGCAAGGCGGCCGATATCGTCGACACCATCGTCGCCCTGGCGCGGACCCTCAACATGGATCTCATCGCCGAAGGGATCGAGACCGCCGAGCAACTCGCCCGGCTGCGAACATTGCAGGTCGAGTACGGGCAAGGCTACTACTTCGCCAAACCGCTCGATGCCGGGGAGGCCGAGGCGATGATTGTTGCGCGGCCAAGCTGGTAGCGCGGGCTCCCCTTTTCCGGACCCGCCATGCTTTCCGGCAGCTATGACTTCGCGACTGCGCATCTACGGCAAGCACCTAAACTAGGAAATCAGGATCGGCTTTCGCGGCGGGAACTCCCGGAGGCCGGGTTTTCTTCTTCAGTAGCCCCTTTCCCAAGGAGGCAATGCGATGAAAGATGCAGCGATCAGAGTCGGCGTCGTTACGGACCAATCGGGTCCGCTGTCGGTGATGGGCATTGCCAACGCCAACGTAGCCAGGATGGTCATCAACGACATCAACGCCCAAGGCGGGCTGCTCGGTCGGCAGATCGACCTGTACCTCGAGGACAGCGCAACGACCGACAGCGTGGCCGAGGCGAAGGCGGCCAAGCTCGTCGAGCAGGACAAGGTCGACGTCATCCTCGGCGGGATCTACAGCTCGACCCGGCAGGCGATCAAGCGCGCGGCCGTTGAAAAGGCCGGCAAGCTCTATATCTACCCGGAGCAGTACGAGGGGCAGGAATGCCATCCCCTGATCTTCTGCACCGGCCCGGTGCCGGCGCAGCAGCTCGAACCGACGATTCCCTGGCTGATGCAGCAGACGGGGGCGAAGAAGTTCTACCTGCCATCGGCCGACTATATCTGGCCGCGCATCATGAACAAGAAGGTCCGTGAACTGGTCACCGCCAACGGCGGCCAGATCGTCGGCGAGGAGTACTTCCCGCTGGACCATGCCGACTACGCAAGAACCGTCGACAGCATCATGTCGACCGGTGCGGAGGTGGTCTTCAATACGACCGTTCCCCCCGGGGTTGTGCCGTTCCTCGATCAGCTGCACCGGGCCGGTTTCAAGAAGCGCGGCGGAATACTGATGTGCACCTACTTCGAGGAGAACATCCTGCCGCTGTTTCCGGTCGAGCATGTGGACGGCCTCTACGGCTGCCTCGACTACTATCAGGCGGTCAGCGATCCGTTCAGCAAGGAACTGCTCGATCGGTACAACCAGCTCTACCCCGGTGGCGCCAAATTGACCGGGGGCAGCGCGGCCACCGGCATGTATCGGGGCCTGAAACTGTGGGAGGCCGCAGTGAAGGAGGCGGGCTCGCTGAAGCAGGAAGACGTCATCAAGGCGCTCGACCATGCGACGATCGCCGAGGGGCCGGGCGGCCCGGCGCAAATGGTGCCGGGCCAGCATCACGTCCGGATGAACATGTACGTCGCCCAGGTGAGCAACGGCAGCTTGAACGTCGTCAAAGACCTCGGGGCATTCGATCCGAAGGAGTGCCTGCAGGGTGTGAAGTAGAAGACCAAGGAAGGCAACGAGCCGCCTGCTGCTCCGGGAACTCGTCACGTACAATGCAATCCGAATTAAGCCCCTCTCTCCCGGAACGCGATGAACTCGAACTTCCCTCGCCTGTTCACCGCCGCCATCGCCCTCGCGATGACTGGTTTCGCCCACTCGGCCATCGCCCAGGAAGCTCACGCCGCGACGGCCGCCTCTGCCTGTCTCACGCCCGCCGCCTGGCACAGCCTTGACGGCAAACGGCCGCGCGTCGCGGCCCCCGTCGCCCTGCTGGCGGAGATGGCGAAACGCGACGTTGTCCTGCTGGGGGAGCACCATGACGAAGACGACCATCACCGCTGGCAAGCGCAGGTGCTGGCCGAGCTTCATATCCAGCGCCCGAACATGATCATCGGTTTCGAGATGTTCCCACGCCGGGTGCAGCCGGTACTGGACCGCTGGGTGGCGGGCGAACTCACGGTCAAGGATTTTCTGGATCAGTCCGAATGGGGCAAAGTATGGAACTGGCCGGCGGAAATATATGTGCCGCTGTTCGAATTCGCCCGCATCAACCGCATCCGCATGGTGGCGCTGAACGTCGACGAATCGCTTAACCGTGCCATCACCCAGAAAGGCTGGGACGCGGTCCCGCCGGCCCAGCGGGAAGGCGTCGGTCGCCCCGCGGCACCGGTCGAAACCTATCGCGATCAACTGTTCGAGGTGTATCGCGAACACGCTGCACATAGAGGCAAGGATGGCGCGAAGGTGGCGCAAAGCGATGCGGCCTTCGGCTATTTCGTCGAGTCGCAAACCACCTGGGACCGAGCCATGGCAGAGGCGCTGGCCCGAGCCCTGAACGCGGGCCCGGCGACGGACAAGCCCCTCGTCGTCGGCATCATGGGCAGCGGCCATCTCCGCTTCGGCCATGGCGTGCCGCACCAGCTGCGCGATCTCGGCGTCACCCGTATCGGCACCCTGCTGCCCCTGCCGGCCGACTTCGATTGCGACGAGCTTCGCACCGGCCTCGCGGACGCCGTGTTCGCGCTGCCGACCCATGCGGGGACCAAGCCGGAACCGCCGCGGCTCGGCGTGCGCCTCGAAGAGGAAGGCGGCGGCGTGCGCATCGCCGACGTCACACCCGGCAGTCTCGCCGACAAGACGGGCCTGAAGAACGGCGACCGTTTGGTCGAAGTGGCGGGACGCCCGGTGAAGCAGACGAGTTCAGTGATCGCATCGGTGCGTGGGCAGCCGCCCGGCACGTGGCTTCCAATGCGCGTAAAACGGGGCGACGAGACGCTCGACTTCGTCATCAAATTTCCGCCCGCGCCATGAAGGCTGTCCTGCTCCCTATCCTTCTCCTCTTCACGTCCGCGGCGCGGGCCGCCTCGCCGAGTCTGGAACTCGCAGTCGAACTCGATCCCGGCACTCACCACCTCGCCGTGCAAGCCGACGTCGCGCCAGCCTCCCACGACTTCCGTTTCGAGCTGCACGAAACCTTGGAAGTGAGCGCCGCAACCGCGAACGGCAAACCGCTGACCGTCCGCCCCGCCGGCCGCCACGGTCCGATTCGCGCCTGGCAAGTGACGCTGCCTCCCACTGCGGACAAGCTGCATCTCGAATACGCCGGCACCCTGCCCGCCCTGGACTCCAAGCTCGATCATCGCGACGTGCTGCAAGGCCTGTCGCCAGCGGCGTCGACGGACGGGAGCTTCCTGCCGTCCGGAGGCGCCTGGTATCCGCGGCCGTCAGCGCTGTTCGCCTACCGGGTGACGATAACCGTGCCGGGGGACCAGCGGGCATTGGTGCCCGGACGGCTGCAGTCCGAGGAAATGCCTTCCGACGGAGCGGGCCACGGGTCTGGCAGCGGGTCTGACCATTACCGGGCGCGCTTCGAATTCGCCCAGCCCGCCGAGGGCATCGACCTCATGGCGGGCCCCTGGGTCGTCCGCGAGAAGATGATGGCGCGGGCGTCAGCGGAGCCGGTGCGCCTGCGCACCTACTTCTTCCGCGATCTGGATGCCATCCCCGACCTTGCCGATGGCTACCTGGACGACACCCAGCGCTACCTCGAGCGCTACGAGCAGGAGATCGGCACCTATCCGTTCACCGAGTTCTCGGTGGTGGCGAGCCCCCTGCCGACCGGCTTCGGCATGCCAACGCTGACCTACCTCGGCGCCGACGTGCTGAAACTGCCCTTCATCCGCGCCACCTCGCTCGGCCACGAGGTGCTGCACAACTGGTGGGGCAACGGCGTCTACGTCGATTATGCTCACGGCAACTGGTCGGAGGGACTGACCACCTTCATGGCGGACTACGCCTACAAGGAATCGGAGTCCGCCGAAGCGGCACGCGCGATGCGGCTCGGATGGCTGCGCGATTTTGCCGCCGTGCCCGCCGGCGATCAGCAGTCGCTGGCCGACTTCCGCTCCCGCACCCATGGCGCTGCGGCGGCGGTGGGTTACGGCAAGGCGGCGATGTTGTTCGTGATGCTCCGCGACACCATCGGCGAGGATGCCTTCCGGAGCGGCATCCGCGCCTTCTGGCAAACGCAGAAGTTCCGCGCTGCGTCCTGGAAAGACCTGCAAGCGGCCTTCGAGCGCGCCTCGGGCCGGTCTCTGGATGGCTTCTTCAGACAATGGGTCGACCGTCCCGGTGGTCCTGCGGTCAAGATCGCCGCAGCCGACGCCCGCCGCTCAGCGGGCGGCACGCGATTGACGCTCACGGTAGCGCAGAACGCCCCCGCCTATGCCCTGCACCTTCCGGTGCAACTTGTCTTCCCGGACCGCGAGGAGATGCGCTGGATCGACGTCGAGGGGGAACGCCGGGCGGTCGCGATGGATGTGGGAGCGATGCCCACGGGCGTGCGCCTGGATCCCGAGCTGCAGGTCTGGCGCATGCTCGGGCAGGAGCAGTTGCCGCCCATCCTGCGCCAGTGGATCATCGCCCGCGCTCCGCGCCTGGCGCTGGCCTCTGCTGCGCCCGATGTGCGCGAAGCGGCCGCCACGCTGGCCCAACGCCTGTTCGAGGTCAAGCCGCAGGCTATCGCGTTGGGCGACATGACCAAGGGAAGCGAGCCGGTGCTACTGGCTGGTCTGCACGCAGACGTGGATGCGGCACTGAAGCAGGCCCACCTGCCGCCGCGGCCCGAACGCCTAGGTGGTCGCGGCAGCGCCCAGGTATGGACCGTCTCGGTCCCGGACGGCGCGCCGGTGGCCGTGGTTTCGGCGCGGGACGTGGAATCACTGCGAGCACTGCTGCGCCCTCTGCCTCACTACGGCGCGCAGAGCTGGTTGGTGTTCGAGGATGCGCGGCTCGTCGAGCGCGGCGTATGGCCCGCTCCTGCCCAACTCATTCCGGTGCGGGACGCGCCGTAGGCCGTTTCGTTTTCCAATCGATGCGAACAGCAGATGCTAACGATAGGCCGTGCGCTGATAACCCTACGCTACGGCTCGACGAGCCGTCGTTGGGCCTCGCACCGATCTGCGTCGAGCGCATCTTCCAGATTCATCCGCGAGCTCAACACCCAGCGCGACATGACGATCCTGCTCGTCGAGCAGAACGCGCACCACGCGCTGCGCGTCAACCATCGCGGCTACGTGCTGCAGCATCAACAAATCGTGCTCGCGCCCGGCGGCGCCAATCTCGACCGCTAGGATAGTCGGCACTGATTCCCGCGCTCTCCAACGCCGGGTTTCACACAGCGAGGTAATCGCATTGAATCGCCCCGGGTTTCGCGGAGGCTCCAACTCTTGAGAAGATGGAGCCATGAAGAAGACGAAGTTCTCCCCCGAAGTGCGCGAGCGGGCCGTGCGCATGGTGTTCGAGCAGCGCGACCAGCATGGATCACAGTGGGCGGCGATCGAATCGATCGCGGCCAAGATCGGTTGCAGCGCGCAGACGCTGTCGAACTGGGTGCGCCGGTACGAGCGGGACACCGGGCAGCGTGATGGGGTCAGCACTGCAGAGGCGGCCCGCATCAAGGAGCTCGAGCGCGAGGTCCGCGAGCTGAAGAAGGCCAACGAGATTCTGCGCCTTGCCAGCGCGTATTTCGCGCAGGCGGAGCTCGACCGCCGCAACAAGTGATGAACAGTTTCATCGACACGCACCGCGAGCGCTTCGGGGTCGAGCCGATCTGCAGGGTGCTGCAGGTTGCCCCGTCGGCCTATCGTCGCGCGGTAGCCCGTCGGCGTGATCCCGCCTTGCGCTGTCTGCGAGCCCGTCGCGACGAGGTGCTGGAGGGGCACATCGAGCGGATCTGGGAGGCAAATCTGCAGGTGTATGGAGCGCGCAAGGTATGGCGGCAGTTGCAGCGGGAAGGCGTCGAGGTCGCCCGCTGCACGGTTGAACGGCTGATGCGTGCCCAGGGTTTGCGCGGTGCAATGCGCGGAAAGGCGCTGCGGACCACCCGCCCGGATTCGATTGCGCCGTGTCCGCTCGATCGCGTCAATCGCCAGTTCGTCGCCCAGCGCCCAAACCAATTGTGGGTGTCCGACTTTACGTATGTCTCGACCTGGCAGGGGTTCGTGTACGTCGCCTTTGTGGTCGACGTCTTCGCCCGCTACATCGTGGGTTGGCGCGTCAGTCGATCCATGCAGACCGAGTTCGTCCTCGACGCCCTGGAGCAGGCCCTGTGGGCTCGTCAGCCTGAACGTAATGCCTTGGTCCATCACAGCGATCGCGGTTCCCAGTACGTCTCGATCCGATACAGCGAACGTTTGGCAGAAGCGGGCATCGAGCCGTCGGTCGGCAGCCGTGGTGATAGCTACGACAATGCCCTGGCCGAAACCATCAACGGCCTGTACAAGGCCGAAGTCATCCACCGGCGAGGGCCTTGGAAGAGCGTTGAAGCGGTCGAGTTGGCCACCCTCGAATGGGTCTCATGGTTCAA
Source organism: Azoarcus sp. KH32C (assembly GCF_000349945.1). NCBI lineage: Bacteria > Pseudomonadati > Pseudomonadota > Betaproteobacteria > Rhodocyclales > Zoogloeaceae > Azoarcus > Azoarcus sp. KH32C. The sequence goes on from NC_020548.1 coordinate 211,493, forward strand.
CCATCACCGCTTGCTTGAGCCGATCGGGTACATTCCTCCCGCCGAAGCCGAGGCAAACTACTACCGCAACCTCAGCGAGCAGGCGGTCGCCGCCTGACTCAAACAAAACGGCCTCCGCGAAACCCGGGGCGATTCACATCTTGGCAACTCGGCGGCCTATGCAGTACGAATGGCACCCCCCGCTGCTCCTGCAACACCACCGGCAACTGAAAGCTGGTCGTTACGGGGGCCACAAAGGTCGGCCACCCACGCGCCCAACGCTCAAAATCCGCCGCTCAGCCTAACAGCTCAAGGACAGTAGGTCTGCCGAAGCCGCAATACCGACGGCGATACGTGCGCCGTAGTGATATACGTCATATCTCTGCGGACTGCTTGCATAGAAATGATCGTTTGGGAGGCTCGGTCGCCGGAAATGGAATTTTGACATCAAGCGCCTCAGCAACGCGTCGAACTGCTCCATTGACCTTCAGTACGCGCAGTTCATTGAGATGTTTCTCCATCTCCAAGTAGCCTAGTCGCCCCAGTGTCCACCCAACGGGAATGGGGTATGCAGCTTCTCCCACATCAAATTTGATACATTCGCCCCCGAGCGTCCCGACAGTTGTCACCAGTCGTCGTTTTGCAATTTCTGCGCGGCGATGACGAACCTGTTCGAAGGTTGAAATCGATTGCAACGCCCCGAAAATTCCGCTGTTATGTTTCCGATTAACAAGCACTGCCGAGTCGTTGTTCGGCTTATTTGATACTACGAGTAGGATCAGCTTTATCTTTCCTCGCAGTTCCTTATGAGTACGAACTAACCGGTCGATCATTTTTACGTAATCGTCCATAGTTTCTGCAGCGCTGTTGTCGTAATAGCCTCCATCAACAGCCATCGACGCTTCGCTCTTATCGTGCGGTATTTCGGCCGGGTTACTAATTCCGGGAAAACGGGCACTGTGATACGCGGCATTCAGAAGCGAAATGCGTTCCGACGAATCAAGCATATCAAGCGCACCGTTTTTCTCCGACTCCTCGGAAAGTCTTGCGGAGGACGCAACTAACGGTCGGCCCGACTGTGCATCGGTACTACCCAAAATAAGCAACGGACCGTCGACAGTTGAGAATTTAGCTAGATCCTCGGTTAACCATCTTGCGGTTCCAGCGGGGGTACTTGCCAACACCGCCTCTTCGAACCTATCGGGCTTCGAAAAATTAGTTAAGCCTAGTTTGTCGATCAACCACTGAGACAACCATCCCCCTGTGGCAGGTCCTACAAGATCAGTGGACATCGAAAGAGGGCCTTGCTGATTGTTGCTTAAGCACGCATCACGATTATTGAGAAGGTCGCATGGATCCGTACTTGTTCGCTGGAAACCCTCCACAGCGGATATGAATGAGGCAGCACCGAGACTAGCCCCCGAAATACTGGATACCGCGTAGAGATGCGAATAGAACGAAGGCAGGATGTCATACAACGACTCGAGCACGTTGTAGGTCCAGTATGCTGCTCGTACACCACCCCCCTCCGCAATAACCAACACTACAGGATATGGATTTTCAACTGTACCGCTGGAAATTCGACGCGCAATCCATCGCAGGAAATGCGTTTCCGCGCTCGGTCGCTCAAATGTAATGGCTGGAGCAGGAGTTGAATGGGTAACCGAAAAGTAGCTACTGGCAAACGCAACCATGACCGTAGCGAATACAATGCCACGAAATATCTTTCCCGAGGCCGCCCGAACAGCTGCCATTAGAACCAGAAGCCATCCCATAATCGGCAAAAATAACGCCAGGGCAGCCATCAGTACATTCGCCCTTCCAACAGCAACTTGTACTCCCGTCAACACCACGATCCACATCATTAGGAAAGCAGCAGCTATTAACCAAGGGGGTATCCGATTAAGCCAGCCGGCAGGGGCTAAGGCAGACAAAATGAGGAAGATGACGCTAAAAGCAGTTAGAACTGAGAAGGCGGTTTCTCGACTCTTGCGAAGACGGAAAACAAACGCCCCCATTGTCAGGGCGAGCAGCAGAATAATTTCCAAGGTCAGAGTATCGAGATATTGGCCGAAAAATCCCCCATAGGAAGGTAGATCGTGAGCTAAGAATGGTGCAGTGGGAATGGCGCTCATTCCGACAAAGCTTGAAAGCATCCAAACACAAGGATCGAGCCGCCATGCGACAACCATCATGGACAAGGCCCCGCCCACCGTGATCAATATCAGGTCGAATTGAGTTATGTCCAGATAGAAAGCTCGGACGAGTTCCTGCGCTTGGCCAATTTCAAGATAAAGTAAGATATTTAGCGACCACGGCAAGGCCCAAATCGGCCAAGAGTTGCAGAAACGGCTAATAATCCGTCTCGATGAACGCCGCAATCTGCTCCCACAGCTGTTTTTCCCGAGTAAAAGGGCAGTCGACGGAATCGGATTTTGTGGCTTTAGAAGAGTCATGAATTTTTTGGGATTGAGATAAATCGCCTTGAGACCAACTGATCTCTAAGCATCCTCGGATTCGGTTCATTCGAACTGACAACGAATCGCGAGAACGGGCTTCAGAGGCTTAATTGAGCCATCATCGTGCTTCCGCCATGGCGCAACCATCAGATATTTTGACGTAACTCTCAAATGAATCCGTCGGCCGACGACGTTCTCGACAGCAGGGAACCCAAGTCCGGCTGTTGCTGTCGGTGCGGTTGGCTCCTGCGAACAGCCGGTGGAGTACAGGTGCTGACATTGCCGGGTTAAATAAGTTTGTTGTAACAGCAGGGAAAAACGGTGCTCGCCCCCTTTGTAGCCCTTCAAGCCCTGACGGCTTGAAGGGCCGATGACAAAAGCAGCTGACGTACTAAACCACTGCTCGTTTGCGAGTGCTCTGCCTTAGTAGACCTCGGAGGGTGGGCGATTCATACGTAAGACGATTAGCCGTCGCAAACAGAAAGCAAATTCGACTGAACTGCTGACGAAAAAATCGAACTAATGCCCCTCGCCTTAGTCCCTAAAATCTCAACTCTAAATCTCGCCCGAGTTAGGGCAACATATACTCGCTGATGGGAGGTGTAGCTCAAGAAACTTTGGCTATCGTCATAGGTCGGCCCACCCTTTGGCGGAACCCGACCGCCATCCACTCCAACCAATATCGCCGCGGCGAATTCAAGACCACCGACAAACTCAGGAGCTGTTAGAACGAATCTACCTGACTGTTTCGCTCGATTGACCGCTTCGAGATCCCCCCGGCTCTTTATTACTTCCACAGGTTTATTCCCCGCCCTTGCCCGGTCCTGCAATTCCTTGAAGATATCATCACCAAATGCGATAACTACGACGTCCGCCTTTGTTACCTCCATGTCTCTCGCAAGCGCATCAGCTCGCATAAACGTATCCGCAAGCATTGTCTCGTCCGAGCTGTATTGGCGCAGCACTGGCTCCGCAGTCTTTCGTTCCTCTTCTGCAGTGAAAGTGCTAAGCGCCGACGTCAATGGGTTGTGAAAATTTGTAAACAGAGTTGCACCAGATGACGTTACCGAAAACGCCAAATTTACGATTTCTGGTGAACACCGAAATATTGAATTTACGGGCGTTGGTGCAGACTCTCCGACCGTAGCATCCGGATCAAAGGCGAGGTCGAACGACTCGTTGGTCCACCCCCTGTCACCTAAGGCCTGCGACTTGTCCACGGAATACGCGATTGGTTGACTCGCCTCATTCCTCGTTAGACGATGGAATACAGACAGTTCATTCAAATTGAATAGATGAGTTTCGTCTATGAAGACGCTATCATATCCCTCGCGAGTTCTCCTGCGACGCCAAATTGGCGTATTTAACTGAGATATCGCACTGAGAACCACGTCATCCGTATCAAATTGTGCCGACGAAACCAACTCATGCTGGTACCGCTCGTACATCAAAAAGACGAAAGTACGGTCGCCTTCAGTTTCGATCGGCAATCCAACCTTAAGCTTCTTTAGTTTCTTGTATTTATTCAAGTCCTGATCGGCCCGACCCTTAATCTGGACGCTTATTTCATGCCGCAGCATTTCGGCAAGGACCCAACGATCAGTCGTTACAATAAGGTCTGCAAACGCCTGCGACAAGAAGGGCTTATGGGAATCAAATTCATTCCTCAAGACGCTATCAATCGCCTCTCTGGCATATAGCGCCTGAACCATTTTCGACTCATATGCATCACGGTCAACGAGTTCGGACTCAGAAATCTCTTGATGAAGGAGATGCGCACATAGATTCTGTAGCGTGGTAACACGGAGAGTCTGCGGGGCGCCAATAACATCGCCCGCCCGGTCAATAAAGTTATCTTGATCATTAATAGCAAAAAGATTGTCGATTGCCTTCTTAGTAGCTTCGCTATGCGCGATGAAAAGTGCCCTATGGTCGACATTGGCGTCCCTCGCATCGCGAAGACATTTAAGGCACTTCAAGACTAGACACAGCGTCTTCCCCGTCCCTGCTGGCCCCTCGATTCGGTGAGGAACATCCAGGGGTCTGTTAACGAATTCGGCCTGAGCAGTTGTCAAAACAGGGCGCCAACCTTCTAGACCCGCCTGAAAGAGAGGACGTGAATGGCTTTCTTCTCCAAGTTGAGTAACTGCTAGCGCTTTCCCTCCCGGTTGGGAGCCCTGTCGAATTTGGGCGAGAGAGTCGTCGGCGGTCTTGTACGCAACGTCTTTGGCGTCACCAGCTTTTCGGAAATTGGTGACTCTAGCGACCTCGGCTGTGCCTTCCCCCTCCTGATCCGAAAATTTGTACACCAGTAATGCAGAACCTTGCTCACGCTTGCTCCGTCGCTTTTCATCCGGTTGTCTTTCAATGACAACCCTTAGCTCGGTTTGCATTCCAATCGGATAAGGAAAAACAACCGCCTTACCATGACCAAGAACCCGTTCATGGGAACTTGGCTTGAGGTTATCCCAAAGCTTGATTGCAAACCGCAACGTCTTCTGCAAGACAAGCAGAATTCCGTTATCGTCAAGCTTGAATAGTCTTGGAATTTCTTCCAAATCGAAAACAATGTAGTTCAACTCCCTCGAGGTAGGTGCCAGGATAAATCCTCCGTCTCCAACCCTAAGAGCCATGACCTTGGAGCTGAGCGGCAGAGCCGATATTTCTGCACGCACGAAAGCCGCAAGAAGCTTCCCTAAGTCAAACTCCGCAGACTGCAAGGTCCGCTCGGAAATTAACTCCTGAGTCGCCACCCGGTCTAAATATAAAAATTTCATTTCAACCTCAAAATTTTTTCATCAAGCATTTCTTGATGTCATCAAAGTCATTATCTTTCACGCCTATCCTGGAAAACAGGAGCGCGAAATTCTGCATAAGATGTTCAATCCAAGGTGACTTTAATTTTCCCACCGGCAGGGCCATGTCATCTTCATTCAAAATCCGAGGACAAATCGACCCACAGTTGCTATAAGCTTCCTTCCAAACATCAAATGGCAACCCGCCCGCAATCAGTTTTGCTACATCACTTGGAATGTGATGAATCTCTCTTAACAGGACAACATAGTCACCGTTCTCATCCGAATATGTTTCAAGATTTCGCAATAGATAATATCCATTGAGGCGATGAGAAGCCAATTCTTTGATAACTGCATCCGTCTTTGCTTGGTTCTGAGTCAAATAATTTTTAAGCCTACCCCAGTCGGAACAGTCGGCCTTAAATCCTCGAGTCTCATCAATCTGCTGAATGCATTTCCGAAATTTATCGCATTGAGATTTGCGAGCTCGTTCTTCTTCGTGAGGCCGAAAATGCGCGTCATATATAGCCTGCTCGGAATGCGTCTTTAAGAGTGTTTGGGATAGATTGGCGTCTTTTAGATAGTTCCGGAGGGTATTGGAAATATCGGCCTCCACACGATCGAGAACTATGGAGGCGCCATCAACGAGAAGCCACACTGCCAAGGGAACTACGGGCACATAGGTAAACACAGGGGTCTTCTCTTGGGCTGCATCACACCGCGCAGTGATTACTAACCCATAGACCTTTCCGCCCTTATAGTTTTCGGCATAAGCGCACGAGAAGATGGTCCCTTGCGTAAACTCATTCATCCTTGGCGCGTCAAACATCTGTATTCCTGATGGCTATGCAGTGAGCAAGACTAACATTCTCCGACGGATTAGGGGAATAAGGTTGTGCCGTGAGCACGGCGGGCCGTCGCAAGATGTCGGTAGTTAAGAACTGAACCTTTCGCGAGCTCATAGGCCAGTTGCGAGGCTCGCCGTAGGCCGAGCTATACGCAAAGGTCGTCTGGTAAAACTCCGACCAAACGACACGCTCATTTGGCTACTCAGCGTTGACAACGACCCGCAGTTCCTTGCTGGTGAATTCGGCAGGCAATAGCGTTATTCTCAACACCGCTACGCCATGTCGCTACGATTCGCCTCGCTCGCGACCGGCTTCTGCGCCTGCACACACTGCCCGACCTCATCGAGTTCGCGCAACAGCAGCTCCTTCAATTCCTCCCCCACGGAGCGACACCCTCCAAGATCGTCAGCCCCGCCCTCGCCTCCAACATGCGCAACTGCTCCCCGCTAGCCACCAGACCCAGCATTTCACAAGCTCCGGCGAGTTTATGCGCAAGCTCCTGCACTTCGAACAAATCCCCCTGCTCCAGTGCCGCAGCGATTTGCGACAGCACTTCAGCGACCTGCTCACGCAGCGGGCGCAGCAGCTTCATGACTCGCGAATTGCCGAATACCCGGGCGGTCAGAAGGCGCGTATCTACTGCACCGGCCGGAACGGCGGGCTCTGTCACGCCCTGTGCATCGGCGAGCGTCCGCAGAAGGTGCTCGATTCGGACCGGTTTCGCGACGACGGCATTCATGCCGTTCGCGAGATAGTGGCGAACTTCCTCGGGGCTGACTCTGGCGGTCAGCGCGATGATCGGGGTGCGCGCATTCAGATTGCCGGCATCGCCACGGATGTGGCGGCTAACCTCGCTGCCGCTCATCCCCGGATGGATGTCCATCAGGATCGCGTCGAACCCCTGCTGTCGGGCAGATTTCGAACGCGTGCGCGCCGTCCGGCGCGGCGCAGACAAAATGTCCCGCATGTTCGAGCAGCCCGCCCAGTACCTGACGATTCACTTCGACGTGATCGACGAGGAGCAGGCTCAGGCTTGGCAGCTTCGCGGGGATGATCGATGCAGTCCCGCCGGCATCCAGCGACGAAACCTGTAGCGGTAACTCGAACCAGAAGCGGCTCCCCTCACCGGGTGCGCTCGTCACACCGATGGTTCCGCCCATGCTATCGACAGGCGCGATTCGCCGCCTCTGCCGCTTCCTTGGCCGTCTGCAGGCCGCGCGTGCGCTTGTCGACGATCTACTTGAGCTGGTCGCGGCTGTATCGCAGTTGCTCGTGCGCCTTTTCGCGGCGGCTGATGTCTTGGCGGATCGCCAGCTGCATGTCGTTGAGGGCGGCAACCACCGCCTCGAATTCGTCCGGCACCGCGGCGGGCGGACGGGCGAGCTTCAGGGGCGCGTTGAGCCGCCCTTCGCCCAGCTGTCTGGCGAAACGCGCCATGCTTTCGAGGTGGCGGGTCACCAGCCGCTGGAAGACGATGACCAGCGCGGCGGCGATGAGCAGGATGGTGAGCGTCTGGCTCAGGAAGATTGTCAGGCCCGTCCAGCTAAGGCATGCGTAGCCCCCCGCCCGGTCGGTTTGAACGACCAGGCGCGCGAGGCTTCGATCTCCTTCGGGCGCGGCGGGGACGAGCTCGAAACTATGATCGATCGGCGTGATTGCACAGCGCCCGTCGGGGACTTCGAAAGGCGACAAGAAGTCCACGCCGTCGAGTCGCACGCCGGAGACGTCGGGAAAGTCCGACCACGAGCACTTTCGCTTCGCCGGCCAAGCCGTCACACTCCTACACGCGGGATGAGGCGGGAATACGAAGCCCGGATCCGATGTCGGCGATACGCTGCCAGTCGTTGCGACTGAAGTAGTGAATTCCCGGCGCCCCAAGCGCGAGCAACCTCGCGCATAAGCGGCGCACCACATCCACGCCGAACGCACGGATCGACTCGGCGTCATCGCCGAAGTCCGCAACACGGCGACGAATCCACGTAGGGATCTCGATGCCGTGGGCGTCGGAAAAGCGCAGCAGGCGCGAGAAGCTCGCCACCGGCATGACGCCCGGTACGACAGGCACGTTGATGCCCTGCCTTGCGCAGCGCTCGAGGAAATCCTCGTAAGCGTCCGCATTGAAGAAGAACTGCGTGATCGCGGCATTCGCACCGGCCTCGATCTTCGCCTTGAAACATGCGAGGTCATGCTCGGCGCTGCGTGCCTGGGGATGGGTTTCCGGATACGCCGCGACGTCGATGTGGTAGCGCGATCCGGTCTCTTCCCGGATGAATCGCACCAGTTCGACGGCGTGCGGGAACGCGCCGCGGCCGGGCAAGCCCGACGACGGGTCGCCTCGAAGCACGACGAGGCGGTGTACGTCGAGCGCTTCGTACTCGGCCAGCAGGGAGCGGATGTCGTCGCGACTCGCTCCCGCGGCGGAAATGTGCGGCACGGCGACGCCCCCGGCCGCGCGAACAAGCTGCAAGGCTGCAAGCGATGCCTCGCGCGTGCAGCCTCCGGCGCCGTAGGTCACGGAAATGAATTCGGGGCCTTGCGCGACGAGCCGTCGGACGGTGTCCGCGAGGCGTAGCCGGCCCTCAGAAGTCTGCGCCGGAAAGATTTCAACGCTGAAAGGATAATCTGCGCTCATTCCGGGTTCTCTGTGTGGTTGGAGGCACGTTGCGATCCTAGCCCCGTTCAGCGAAACACGACGGTCTTGTTGCCGGCGAGGAAGACGCGGTGCTCGATGTGGTATTTGACGGCACGCGCGAGGGCGAGGCATTCGGTGTCGCGCCCGACGGCGACGAGGTGCTCGGGCCGGTAGGTGTGATCGACGCGCTCGACGGCCTGCTCGATGATCGGCCCCTCGTCGAGATCGGAGGTCACGTAGTGGGCGGTGGCGCCGATCAGTTTCACGCCGCGCTCGTGCGCCTGGTGGTACGGCTTGGCGCCCTTGAAGCCGGGCAGGAAGGAGTGGTGGATGTTGATGGCACGGCCCGAGAGCTTGCGGCACAGATCTTCCGACAGCACCTGCATGTAGCGGGCGAGCACGATGAGGTCGGTGCCGGTCTCGGCGGCGATCTCCATCAGGCGGGCTTCCTGCGAGGCCTTCGTCTCCGGGGTCACCGGCAGGTGATGAAAGGGGATGCCGTGCCACTCAGCGAGCGGGCGCAGATCGGGATGGTTCGACACGATCGCCGGCACGTCCATCTTCAGCTCGCCGGTGCGATGCCGGTACAGCAGATCGTCCAGGCAATGGTCGAACTTCGACACCATCAGCAGCACCTTCGGGCGCGCCAGGGTGTCGTGCATTTCCCATTCGAAGTCCTCTTCGGCCTGCGGCAGTTCCTCGCCGAAGACGCGCTTGAGCTCGTCGAATGACGGTGTGCGCTCGGGGGTCGTCGAAAACACCGTCCGCACGAAGAAGCGCCCGGTCAGGATGTCGTCGAACTGGGCCATCTCCATGATGTAGCAGTGGCGCTCGGCGAGAAAAGTCGAAATGCGCGAGACCGTGCCGATCACGCCCTTGCAGCTCGCTTTGAGTACGTAGATGTTCTTGCCTTCCGTCATGACTGACATTGCGTGTCTCCTGAATCCACCACAGAAGAATCTAATCTTCCGGCTGATCGTCGCTTGCCTGATTGGGACAGTCTGCAGCCAGCGCACGACATCCGTCGTCGCGGCGGATCGCGCAGGGGGAGATCCGAAAATCTGCTGTATATTTTTTGGCGGCCCAGGCACAAGCAGACAATTGGAGACGGATATGGGTGACAAAGCGCGCCAAGCCCCGCGCAGCTTCGACAGCGGCTTACGACATAGCAATCAGGCCTACTTGCAGGGCCAATTGTCCGACGATGCGCACCCGCCCATCTGTCGCCGGATCGCGTTCGTGCTGCTCGAACATTTTTCGATGATGGCCTTCACCGGCGCCGTCGACGCGATCGTGACGGCCAACCTGGTCAGCCACAAGCCGCTCTATCGCTTCGAAACGTACGCCCTGGAGGGGGCCACGGTGCGCAGTGACCTGGGCATCAACATTTCGGTCGATGGAGCCCTGCCCGCGCTGGACGCCAACGATCTCGACATCCTGATCATCTGCGGCGGCTTCCGCTCGAAGCTGGAACCCGGACGTCCGGTCCTCGAAAAGCTGCGCGAGGTGGCGAGGCGCCGGGTGATCCTGGGCAGCCTGTGGAACGGCAGCTACCTGCTTGCACACGCAGGCCTGTTGGACGGCTATTCCTGCACCGTGCATCCGGACAGCCGCGCCGGCCTCGAGGAGCTGCGCCCGCAGGTCAGGCTCCTGCCGAATCCATTCGTGATCGACCGCGATCGCATCTCGTCCGCCGGGGCCAACAGCGCCCTGGGCATGATGCTCGCGGTGATCCGGCATCACCACGGCGAGGAGATGGTGCGTGGCATCGAGGAGATCCTCTCCTGCGACCGGACGCTCGACGATCTGCCTGACAGTCCGATGCCGACCCTGGTGGATAACCCGACCTTTCCCGATGTGCTTCAAAACGTGCTGCAGCTGATGAAGAGCAATATCGAGGAGCCCTTGAGCATTGACGATCTGGCGCTCCACGCAAAGACCTCGCGGCGCCAGATCGATCGTCTGTTCCAGCGCTACATGAACACGACGCCGTCACGCTACTACCTCGAAACCCGCCTCACTCGCGCACGGCGCCTGCTGCAGCAGACCAACGAGCCGATTACCACCGTTGCGATCGCCTGCGGCTTCACGAGCGCCCCCCATTTCAGTCGCTGCTACCGCGAGTTCTTCGGCATGTCACCTTCGCAAGTCGGCCGTAGGCGTCCCTGAAACGCTTCCCAAACGACTTTGGCGGTGGATATACTTTGATGATGGGTGCCTGCCTCCACGGTCGTGGAGCGGGTGAAACGGGAAGCCGGTGACTCTTGGACGACAAGACATTCCGGCGCAGCCCCCGCTGCTGTAAGCCTGACGACTCCGCCTCAAGCCACTGTGCAATGCACGGGAAGGCGGCCGGAGAAGACTGAGGGCAAGCCAGAAGACCGGCCCAGATGAATTGTTGCGATTCCCCGGGGTAACGGGAATGCATCTGATGACTGGCACCCGGTCCGTCTGTCCACCGCCATTCTTCCGACCTGCAAGACCTTTCCCCTCCGTACACCGTTTCGCTGTTTACCGGAGCTCTCCATGCTTTACCACGGTGGCCGCGTCATTGCCGCGTCCCTTCAATACGGCATTCCTCCCGCGGAATGGCTCGACCTTTCGACCGGCATCAACCCGCGCGGCTGGCCGGTGCCGAGCTTGTCGCCGGCCTGTTGGCAGCGCCTGCCGGAAGAGGATGACGGTCTCGAAGCCGCCGCAGCAACGTATTACGGCAGCGCGCGCCTGCTGCCTGTGCCGGGGTCGCAGGCCGCCATCCAGACGCTGCCCTCTCTCTTCCCGCGGGCCTCGGTGGCCGTCTTGGGACCGCTCTACAACGAGCATCCCCAGGCCTGGACGAAGGCCGGGCACGAGGTCCGGCACATGGCATATGCCGATCTGGCGCAAGCGCTCGAAGCCGAAACTCCGGTTGTCGTCTTATGCAATCCGAACAACCCGACCGCCGGGTCGCATCCGCGCCCCGCCATCCTGGGCGCAGCCAAGGAGCTCCAAGGTCGGGGCGGCTGGCTGGTGGTGGATGAGGCTTTCGCCGACCCTCTGCCCGCGGATAGCGTTGCCGCCCTGGCCGGCAGTGCGGAGGCACCCAACCTGATCGTGCTGCGTTCTCCGGGGAAATTCTTCGGCCTGGCCGGCGCGCGGGTGGGTTTCGCATTCGCCGCGCGGGAAATCCTTGTCCGGCTACGCGAGATCATCGGCCCCTGGGCCGTCGCCGGGCCGTCCCGTGAGGTCACCAAGCAGGCGCTTGCCGATCGCAAGTGGCAGGCAGAGACGCGAGAGACGCTTTTGGCCGAGGGGCGGCGCCTGCAGCAACTCCTGGCGCCGCTCGGCCAGGTCGCCGGAACGCCGCTGTTCGCCACGGTCACGACCGACCGGGCCCATTCGCTGGTCAAGCACTTTGCCGAACGGGCCATTCTCGTCCGCCATTACGATCCTCAGCCGCTGGTTCGATTCGGGCTGCCGGCCAACGAGATCGACTGGCAGCGCCTCGCCGTGGCAATTTCGGAATGGCGGTAAGCAGGTCGAACATGAGCCCGTCTTGAGGCGACGCCCTTCAGAGAGGGCATCGCCTCGCGGACCCGACTGATGTTGGCTAGATCTTCGTCACGAACGTGCGCGCATGGTAGAGCGGCACCAGACTCAACGCGAAAATGACGATCAATGCGAGCGTGTCCGCTCCCGGATACCCCCAGAATTGCGACATGGTCCGTCTCCTTGTCCTGCGGTTGAATAGGTTCAAAGCAAGCCTGTGTCGGCCATTCGCTGGCGGCCGAAATCGCTCAGGGCGAAGCGGAAACGCATCTTGTCGCTGTATGCGTCGAAACGCTCATCGAGGCTCTTGACCAAGCCTCCTGAATAGAGGTCGGTGAGGATGACGCGTATTGACCCGTGCCAATAGGGGCCGTCCTTGCCGTATTCCGCACATACCGCGGTCGCGATCTCGTTGTCCCAGATCCCCTCGGTCTGGGCGATGAGTTGCAGGATGTAGCCTTTGATGTGAACCCTTGCCATCTGTCATCTCCTCGCTTCGAGTCCTTGCGTATTCACAGGGCGCGCACGACTTCGAGCACGTCGCTCTTTTCCGTGTACATCAGGAAGGCGCCGCCCACGACCAGGGCGAGGCCGACCAGGAAGTTCCAGGCCGGAAACTGCAGGGTGAAGACGGCCAGGAAGACCACCGCGAAAGCGCCGTAGAGTGCAGCGATCGCCTGGCCCCGGCCGACGCCGATCAAGGGGAAGGACTTGTACCACGACACGTAGCAGAAGCCGAAGGTGATGCCGGCGAGCAGCAGCCACGTGAGCGCCTTGAGATTGAAGGCGGCGAGGATCAGACCGATAACGTCGGCATCACCGAACAGGGCCAACGCGGGTAGCACGAGGCAGGACCAGTAGAAGACTTCGGCGGCGAAGCGGACGGTAATGCCGCAGTCTGGATCGGTCACGTCCAACGCCCGGCCGGCGAGCGCTCCTTCGATGCCCCAGCCCAGCGCCGCCATGGCGCCGCCGAGATAGCCGAGCCACGACACCTTGCTCGTCGAGGCGTTGGACAGCTCGCCGAGGATGCCCGGGGCGTAGATCGCGATCCCTCCGCCGACGATCACGAGGATACCGAGCGCGGCGCGCATGGTGATCCTTTCCTTGTACCAGGCGCGGGCAATGGTGGCCCCGACGATGGGATACAACAGCCCGGAAATCGCGGCAAACACTGCGCCGACGTAACCCATCGCCAGGAAGGAACCGAAAATCGCCATCGGCCCGCCGAAGATCGCGGCCGCGAAGTACCACTTGGAGATCTTGCGCACTCGCGTCGCGGTCCTGACGAAGTCGCCGAACTTGTCCAGCACGACCAGCCAGAGGAAGAGGAAGAGCAGCACGGCGCAGGCGTTGAACGTGGTGATGACCGCGGCGGCGGTCAGGAACTGCCGGGTATCGTTCATGTCGATCGCCGCGAACGGCTGCTCCTGCCAGATCGCCGCACCCGGCACGTACCACGCCCCCCAAAGCACCGCGCACCACAGCGCCCAGATGAAACCCCAGCGGATGCTCCGGGCGCGAAAGGCGGCTTTCGCATAAATTGCGGACGTCATGACTCCTCCTTGTTGTTTGATACGTGCCGAACAGGCGGCACATTGGCCTTCGTCTCCATCCGTTCTCGCGACGCGCGGCGGGAACGTGTGAGGGAATTATTGGAAGAGCCGGAGGGCGCGACAATGCTCCAAAGGGGCATACCCACAAGTAGGCATGGGGAAGGCGTGCTTGATGCAGAAATGAATGCGGCGGCCGGCGCCAAGGGGGCGCGGGCCGCCGCGTGTCGCGCAGGTCAGCTCAGGTCAGGATGCCGAGCGCTGGCGGGCGTCCTCGCACTGGTGACGCCAGACCACGGCTTCCAGGCGGGAATGAAGATTGAGCTTGTACAGCACGTGCTTGACGTGCACCTTGACGGTGCCGACGCTGATCCCCAGCTGGCGCGCGATGGTCTTGTTGCACATGCCTTCGGCGAGGAAGTCGAGCACCTCCGCCTCGCGTGCCGTGAGGTCGGCTTCGGTGGCCGGCATCGGCTGCCCGGTCGCCACCGCCTCGATGAGGCTGCCGGTGACCGCCTCGCTCAGCACCGCGGCTCCCGTGAGCGCCTTCTTGAGCGCAATACAGAGCTCATCCGGCTCCATGTCCTTGAGCAGGTAACCATGGGCACCAGCCCGCAGCGCGGCGACAACGTCGCGCTGATTGTCGGACACGGTGAGCATGACGAAGCGGGCTTGGACGCCGCGTTCGCGCAGCATCGTGAGGGTGTCGATGCCGTTCATGCCCGGCATGTTGAGGTCGATGAGGACGACGTCCGGCTTGAGCCGCTCCGCCATCTCCACCCCTGCCGCCCCGGAACCGACCTCCCCGACGACGCGGAAGTCGGATTCCATCTCGATCAACTGCGCAATGCCTTTGCGGAAAAGCGCGTGGTCGTCCACGATCAGGACGGTGTGACTGGTCTCCACCACTGTCGGTCTCCAATGTCGTTATCGTCGCCTGTGCCGGCGACTTATTTACTGCCCGGCGATGGTACTCCGTCTTCACTGCCCTGTCCGCGGCGCCGTGCTCACCGTTCCAGGATCGTAGGCTTGAAGCGCACCGTGACGCGGCAGCCGCCCTCCGCCCGGCGCTCGATCGACAGCGCGCCGCCCAGGCTCAGCGCGCGCTCGCGCATGATCGTCGTACCGTGGTGGTTGCGGGTGTCGACCACCGGATCGAAGCCTTGGCCGTCGTCCTCGACCGTCACCGCGGTCAGGCCGTCATTGAGCAGGGACAGCCGCACCGTGGCCTGGGTGGCTCCGGCGTGACGCACGACGTTCGACAAGGCCTCGCGAACGATCTGCACGACATGGAACTCCTCGTTGACGTCGAGCCGGCAGGCGCCCAGGCGGTTGTCCAGCGTCATCGCCACGCTGCTGCGGGCGCCGTACTCGTCCAGTGCTTCTTCCAGCGCCGCCGCGAGGCCCCCGGCGTCGATCTGCATGCGGAAGGTGTTGAGCAGTTCGCGCAACTTGCGATACGCGCCATTCAGGCCCTCGCGCACCTCCTCCGCCGCGCCCGCCACCTCCTCGGGTCGTGCGCCGCGCTGGAGCAGCTTCTGCATGCGGGTGACCTGGATCTTCATGTAGGACAGCGATTGGGCGAGCGAGTCGTGCAGCTCGCGGGCCATCGAGGTGCGCTCTTCGATGAGGGCGATGCGCCGGCCTTCCTGATTGCGCCGACAATGGGCGATCGCCATGGCGAGGTGCTTGCCCACCAGCTCCACCACTTGCAACAAGGACGAGAGGCTTTCGGGTTCGTCTCGCCCGATGACGAACAAATGACCGTAGCGTGTCTTGCCGTCACCCAGCGGCACCGCCAAGCCCTCCCACAGCGGGCCGGCCTGCACTGCTCCCGCCGGCAGCAGCTCGAACATCTGGTAGCGCCCGGCGACCGGCAAGGCGCGGAGCTGTTCGAGCTGGGCCCAGCCGAGCTCGCCGGCGTGGATCGCCGGCGGAAGTTGCATGGACTCGCGCACCTCCTCGTTCAGGCACACCCCGCAAACCCTCGCGCCGAGCGCCTCCTGCACGATCTGCGACAGTTTCGTCAGCGCCTGCTGCCCCGGTGCCGGACCCGCAAGTTCGGACATGACGCGGTCCAGCAACTGCAGCCAGCGGTCGGGTGGCGGGGCGTGCGCATGACCGTTGCCGGCGGCCTCGCGGGCGGCCTGCTCGATGCCGCGGCGGCGCAGGCGGACACCGAGCCCGGCGCCCCCCAACGCAACGATGAGGAGAGCCATGCGCACCGCGATATCCACGCGCAGGTGACGGCGCAAGGCCTCGGCTACGGTGAGCGTCGCCGTCTCGACGAGAGGCAGGGCACTGGACACGTTGTCGAAGGCATCTGCCGGCACCGCGTCCGGCAGATCGATGCGAAACGGAAGGTCCGCGAGCAAGGCACGGCTTTCCTCCAGCCACTCGCGCGCGGCCGCATTGTGCGGCTGCGGCGGGAGCGCGGACGCACGTTCCTGCAACTCCGCGGCACCGGCGATGAAGCGCACGGCGTGATTGGTCCACGCGGCGGTGAGGATCGGCTGCGCCAGCAGGAGCATCGCTGCACCGGCCGCCACCGCCATCACGACTATCCAGGGCAGCGACCACGCGCCTTGCGGCGTCGATCGAAGCCAGTATGATGGCCAGGCGCGGCTGGAATCTATTCGATCGAACATCATCGTTCCACCTACGGAGAGTCCTGGAGGACAGCTCATGCTGAGCCTATGGCTGTATCTTGTCGGCGCCGCCACCGCCTGTGCATATGCGCTCGGAGCGAGCATGGCGTGGATACCGGCATCGCCCGCGCTCGCGGTGGCAAGCCTGACGGTCGCGTCGATATTCATATTTTCGGCAGAACTGTGCAACCGACGCGCGCATATGCAGGCCGCCGGCCGCGCGTCTCTCCCGGCGGCGCCTCTCGCCCAGGACGATCACTCGCTGGTCGACGGGATCGACGACATCGTCTTCCAGACCGATACGGATGCCACGCTCACCTTCCTCAACCGCTCCTGGAAGGACATCACCGCCCTCGATACGCGCGACTGCGTGGGGCATTCGTTCTTCGACTACGTCCACCCGGACGACCAAGCGCTCAATCGCGAGCAATTGCTCAAGGTGCTGCAGCCCGGGCAGGAAACCTGCCGCTTCGAGACCCGCCTGATCTGCCGCGACGGCCGGCAGTGCTGGGTGGACGTGCGTCTCAAGCCGCGTCACGGACGGCGCGGCGGGATCAACGGCGCCACCGGGATCATGACCGACATCAACTCGCGCAAGCGCGCCGAAGACCTGCTGCGCGCCCGCGACCGCAGCCTCTCCACGCTGCTCGATCACCTGCCCGGCATGGCCTTCCGCTGCCGCAACGATCGCGCGTGGACGATGGAGTTCGTCAGCGACGGCTGCTTCGAGCTGACCGGCCACGAGGCGGTCGATCTCCTCGATCACGCGTCCTACGACCAGTTGATCCACCCCGAGGACCGCGCCTACGTATGGGACTACGTGCAGAGCCAGCTTGCCCGCCGCAATGCGTTTCATCTGCGCTACCGCATCCGCACGCGTGAAGGCCGCGAGCGCTGGGTCGAAGAGCGCAGCCGTGGCGTGTTCGCCGGCAACGGTACGCTGCTCGCGATCGAAGGTTTCATCTCCGACATCAGCGACCAGAAGCGCGACGAGGAGCGGGTTACGCGGGAATCGCTGCGCGACGCGCTGACCGGACTGAAGACGCGCGCACTGCTGGGCGAGTTCATTACGGCCGCCTTCGAGGCCGAGTCGGCGGCGGCGCGTCCGTTCGCGCTGCTGTGCCTGGACGTCGACAATCTCGCGCGCATCAACGAGCGCCACGGCCGCGATATCGGTGACAAGCTGCTGAGAAGCGTCGGGCAGCGGCTTAGCCGACTGTGCCGGGCGGGTGCGGCAGTGGGACGCAACCGGGGTGAGGAGTTCGGCATCCTCGTTCATCTCGGGCAGCCACTCCCCGACGGGCGCCTGCCGGCCCTGCCCGATATGGCGGCCTTCGTCGGCGCCGATGCGGGCGAGGAGCATGTGTCGGCGGTGATCTGCGCAGCCGCATGGGCCGAGGCCATCGCGGCCCTGCTCGACGCGCCATTCGAGATCGATGATGCGGCGATCTCGGTCGGCGCCCGCATCGGCATTGCGCTCAGCATCGATGGCTCGCACGACGCCGACGCGATGTTCCGCGACGCGGGCCGGGCAGTCTGCACCGCGCAGTCGCAGATTCCGAACAGCGCTGTGCGCTACGCGTTCGCCGGCGCCCAGTCCCAGCAGATTGCCCAGGTTTGGCGCCACGCCGCAGGCGAATTGCCGCGCTAACCGCCCCCCCACGCCCCCTAGAACGAGCGCGACAACCCCACGATCCAGTGCCCTTCGCCGAGGTCTTTGCCGTCGGCCACCCATAGGCTGCTGTCGGCATTGGTCTTGGTATAGGCCAAAGACGCGGTCCACCCGGCACCGAAGGTCTTCGCGAGGCTCGCCCGCCAGTCGGTGTAGCTGAACGCGCTGTAGCTGCGCACGCGTTGGCGGCCCACGTGAAGCCCCAGGACGACGTCACCCGGCAAGGGCACCTTGGCGTTGAGCTCCAGGTATCCGCTGCCGCGCGAGCTGCCGCCGCCCATCGAGTCGTGGTTGAAGCCGAAAAAGTCCGTCAGTGTGTGGGAATACTTCAGCGTGAGCCATCGCCAGCCGACCGACCCATAGGCCTCCAGGGTGTTGTAGCTCTCGTTGGTACCGGGGAGCTTCGGGTGCTCGGGGTAATAGAACTGAAGCAGGCCGATGTCATAGCTCCAGTCATCCACAGTACCGGCGTAGCCGCCGTAGAAGTCCACCTCCAGACTCGCGTCGTTGATGGCGTCGCTGCTCACGTTGGTTCCCCACACCCCCGTATAGAGGCCGCTGGCGTGCGCGTAGTCGAAGCCGCCCTGCAGCGCGGGATGGTTCTGCGTATAGGTGATGCCGCGGAACACATAGTTGCTGACGAAGCCGACGTTGCTCGTCACCGTGTGCGGGCTCGCCGCCTCTTCCGCGTGGCTGGCCGGGGCGGTGAGGCCCGCAGCGCAGAAGGCGAGACAACCGATCGCGCGCCGCGGCAAATGCTGAATCTTCATTGAAGTCCCCCTGAGGGGGCTTTCGCCCCCGTGATGCTCAGAAATGGTTGCGCAGTTCCTGACCGATCTCGAAGATGTCGCCGACGATCCCGTACCGGGCGATCGTGAAGATCGACGCCTCGGGGTCGGTGTTCACCGCGACAATGGTCTCGACGTGCTTCATCCCCGCCATGTGCTGCACCGAGCCGGAGATGCCCATGGCGACGTAGAGCTTGCAGGCTGCCGCCGTCTTGCCGGACTGGCCGACCTGCCGGGCCTTCGGCAGCCAGCCCGCATCGGCGATCGGCCGCGAGCAGCCGAGCGTCGCGCCGACGCTGTCGGCGAGCTCCTTGAACTGCTCGACGTTGTCTTCCTCGCCGACGCCGCGGCCGATCGAGACGATGAACTCGGCGCCGGGGATGTTGACGTCGTCCCCGCCGGCCGGCTCCTCGAAGCCGAGATGCTGGCTGCGGGGCATGACCGCCGGCGCCGGGATGGCCGAAACGGCGGGCTCGGCGAGGGTCTCCACCGGCTTGTAGGAACCCGGGCGCACGGTCAGCACCACGACGGAACGCCCGGGGAAGTCCACTTCGATGTTCACCTTCTGGCCGTAGCCGGAGCGCGTCGCCACCCAGCCATCGGCGTCGCGTTCGATGCCGAAGACATCGCTGGCGAAGCCGTAGCCGTTCTTCACGACGAGCGGCGCTGCGTAGCCCAGGCTGTCGACCGAATGGGCGAGCAGCACGAGCGAGGGCTCGCGCGCCTCGATCAGCGCCCGGACCGAGGCCTCGTAGATCTCCGGATCGAAGGCGTCGACCACCGCCTGCACCGTAAGGATCTCGTCGACGCCGGCGAGCTTCAGCTCGGCAACGTAGCGCTCCGGCGCCTCTCCGATGACCGCTACCCGCACCGGTTCGCCGGTCGCGTGCTTCAGCGCTACCGCGGCACCCACCAGTTCGCGGCTCACCGGCCGCAGCTCGCCATTGCGATGCTCGCTGACTACCAGAATTCCACTCATCACGCTGCCCCCCCGAATTCCTTGATGATTTGCGCCAGACGCGCTGCCTGTTCCGCAGGCGTTCCCTCGATCATCTGGGCACGTCCCTTCTCGGGCACATACATGCGGCGCACGCGCGAAGCCGAACCCGCCGCCCCGAGAGCATCTGCCGTCACGCCGAGCGCTTCGGCGTCGAGTACCTCGATCGGACGCTGAGCGGCCTGCTTGATGCCGCGCAGTGACGCGTAGCGCGGGGTGTTGATGCCGAGTTGCAGCGTCAGCACGGCCGGGCAACCGATGCGTACCGATGCGTAGCTGCCGCCTTCGAGCTCACGGCGGACCGTCGCGCTGTGGCTGCCGGGAACATAGTCCAGCGCCGCGACCACGGCGGCGTGCGGGAGGTCGAGAAGCCCCGCGAGTGCCATTCCGGTGGCGCCGCAGGCGTGGTCCGCGGCCTGCACCCCGGCGAAGATGAGATCGGGCGATTCGCGTCGCGCCAAGGCGGCGAGCACGCGCGCCACGCCGACGGCATCGGCATCCTCTAGGGCGTCGCTCCACACCCGTACGGCGCGGTCGGCGCCCTTGGCGAGGCACTTGCGCAGCTCCTCGTCGACACTCTCCGGGCCCACGGTGGCGACCACCACCTCGATGCCCTCGCCGCCGGGGCCTTCCTTCAGGCGCATCGCCTCCTCGAGCGTGTAGTTGTCCCACTCGTTGAGGTCATGGATGAGAAAGTCAGGGTCGACGTCGCGGCCGTCGTCGCGGAACTCGAAGTCCTCGTCGAGCGTGGCCACCTGCTTGATCGGCACTAGTATTTTCATGTCGTCTCCTTGTGCTCCTTGGGTGGATGGGGGTGGTATTGCAGCTGCGGCGTGGCATCGCGCCGCGCGAAGTGCTGGAAGACTCGGAAGCGCACCTGCACGTCCGGGTCGTCGCGCATGCGCCAGCGGTCGGTGTCGGCGAGGCGGGGGTGGTCGACCGCCATGGCGCGGTGCAGGGCGTAGCCGTCCTGGCGCAGCAGTCGCAGCACCGGGCGCGGCGTGCGCGGATTCAGGATCACCGCGCGGCGCACGTCAGGGCAGTCGTGGACGGCCAGGCGGGCAAGCCGTGAGGGCGCCGTGGCGGGGTGGCGCGCAACGCCTGCGAGCACATCCACGTCGCTGCTTCGGGCGAGGCGCCGCAAGACCGCAAATGGGATGTCGTCACGATAGGCCACTGCGGCCTGCACCCACGCGACCCCGTCGCGGCTCAGGCGATCGAGCAGTTCGTGCGGGCAATGGGGGTGTCGGGCGGCAGCACGACGCACCTCGGAATCGGCATCGGCGGCCGGTCGCACGAGGAGCTCCGGCGGGCAGGCCGGGTTGCGCGCGAGCACGCGGCGGACCCAGGCGTCGGAGTCGTCGACCAGGCAGCCGGCAAGCACAGGCGAGAGGTCACGCCGGGCAGCGACGGCGCGACGCACGGATGCATCGGCATCGAAGCAGCCCGTCACGAGCGCCGCCAGCGGCGTGCCGGGGTTGGCGGCCGCGGCGCGCCGCACGACTGCGTCGCGGTCGTTCGCGAGTTCGGCGAGCAGCGCCTGGGGGGCGCGCGTCTGCCGGGCGAGGCAGCGGCGTTCCAGAATCGATGCCGGAACCGTTGTAAGGAGTACGTCCGGGCAGTGCGGATGCAACAGGATCTGGGCGCGCACCGCCTCGTCGTCCGCCTCGGCCCACAGCGCAATGAGCGTGTCTTCGGCGGTAGCGAGGTTCACTGCCAGCAGGCGCTGTAGCACACCGATGCGGTGCTCGCTCACCGCTGCCAGCACATCGGCGGCCACCCCACCGTTCTCGCACAGCGCGCGCAGCGTCTCGATCTCGTCGGCAGCAGCGGCAATCTGCCCGAGGATGACCTTGGGCGTGTGGGCATGGCGAGCGATGAGCTGGCGCTGGCGGGCGCTCGTGCCCGCGCGCCACAGCGCGGCGAGAGCGATTGCGGGCGTCGCCGGATTGCGCGCAAGGCGCAACTGCAGAGCTTCGTCGTCTTCGAGCGCGGCGAGTCGCGCGAGCACCGCCGACGCGACAAAGTGCGCCGAGGCAAGCGCCAGGCGGTCGCGGCGCTCCCCGAACATCCGCGCCTCGAGGCCGGCGCGGTCCGACGGCGCGGCGTAAGGGTAGAGCGCGGCAGCGACGAAGGGGGCGTCGTCCGCGCAAGCCCGAGCCGCCAGCTCGCGCCATTGGCGCCGAGCCGTGCCACGGGTGCGCGGATCAGGCGAGGAGCGCATCTTCTGCATCCTCACGCACCGCGCCCGGTACCGAAGCGGGGCCGGCGAGCGCCTCGGTGATGAGCTCGATGAGCTCGCGCACGACGAAGCGCCCTTCGAAGCCGCTGGTCTTCAGCGCGTCCTCGAACATCGTGAGGTCCTTCGGGCAGCACACCACGAAGACCTCCAGTCCTTCGATGTCGCCCGCCTCGCGCATGCGGATCTGCGAGGGTTTCTCCGCGCCCACAGGATCGGGCATCCAGATGCGGCCACCGCCGGCACCGCAGCAGAAGGAGTTGTCGCGGTTCCGCACCATCTCGACCAGCTCGCAGCCGAGCGCCTGGAGAATCCGCCGGGGGGCGTCGTAGCCCTTGTTATAGCGACCGAGGTGGCAGGGGTCATGCAGCGTGACGCGATACCCCAAGGGGCGCGGGACCCTTAGCGTGCCCTCCTCCAGCATGCGCTGCACGAAGCTGGTGTAGTGCTCGATCTCGTACTTGCCGCCGAAATCGGGGTATTCGTTCCGGATCGTGTTGAACGAATGGGGGTCGGTGGTGACGATGCGCTTGAAGGTCGAGGCGGCCAGCATCGCGATGTTGTTCTCGGCCAGGAGCTCGTAGAGGCCCTCCTCGCCCACCCGGCGCACGTCGTTGCCGGCGTTGGATTCGCCCTCGAAGAGCAGGCCGTAATCGACGCCCTTGTCGTGCAACAGCGTGGCGAAGGCCTGGCTCACCTTCTGGTTGCGTGGATCGAAGGCGGCGTAGTCGCCGACGAACCACAGCACGTCCACCGCGTCCTTGCGCGCGTCCTTGATTTGGAAGGGGAGCGCCTTGGTCCACGCGGCACGCTTGCGCTTGGATTCGCCGAACGAGTTGCCGGTCTTGTGGATGGTCTGCAGGGTCTTCTGCAGCTGCGGCTCCATCGCGCCGTCCTCGACGAGTTTTCTCCTCATCTGCACGATGATGGGCACATGCTCGATCGCCACCGGGCAGATCTCGACGCAGGCCATGCACGTGCGGCAGGACCACAGCGTCTCCATGAACACCTGGCCGATGTCCTTGCCATGCACCGAGAGCTTCGCCTCGTCGGGCAGCGCGTTCTTCTGCAGCGCCTCGTTGGCGAACTCGCGCAAGGACAGGATGACGTCGCGCGGCGACAAGGGGGCGCCCGACGCCCGCGCAGGACAGGCTTCGTGGCAGCGGCCGCACTTGGTGCAGGCGTCGAGGTTGAGGAGATGCTTCCAGGTGAAGTCGGTGATGGTGGAGTAGCCGACGCGCTCGCTGTCGGCCGACTGGCGCGGCAGGCGTTGGGCGGCAAGCGGGTTGCGCAGCATCAGCGAGGCCGGCGCGGTGACAATATGCTTGACCTTGGTGAAGGGAATGAGCGCGATGAGCGTGAGCGCCAGCGCGCCGTGGAACCACCACAGGCCGCTACGCAGGGCCCCCGCTCCATCGGCGTCCAGGCCCGCGCCGCGCATGGCCTCGGCGACGAGCGCACCGATCGGCGACCACCAGCGCAGCTCCCACACTTCGGGGCGGGCCTGCAGCCACACCAGGCGGGAGGCTTCGAGCACGAAACCGGTCGCGCCGATGACGATGAGCGTCCACAGGAAGGCCCAATCCTCGCGGCGATAGAAGCTGCGGTCGTAGTCCGGGTCGCCGGGCTGGCGGTCGGGGCGCGCGTAGTCGAGCTTGGGCGGTTTGATCCAGCCGCGGCGCGCCATCATGTAGAGCAGACCGCCGATGAGGGCCACGCCGGCGAGATCGAGCACCAGCGAAAACCACAGGTAGAAGTCGCCGGTCCAGACGCTCCGACCCATGAGGCGGGCGATGACGTCGTAGTCGAGCGCGATCACTGAAGTGCCGACGAAGAGCAACGCGAAGCCGAAAAAGATCAGCCGATGCGCGCGACCGGCGGACGGATCGCGGCGCACGAGGGTGCGGTGGGAAAGCACCGTGCGGCACATGTCGATGAAGCGCGGGACGAGCTCGAGCGCGACGCCCAAGGGCTGGCCGCGGCGGTACTTGCGGATCTGCACCCAGGTGCCCCAGCAGAAGACACCGATGGCGGCAAAGCCGACGACATAGAACAGCGCGATGGCCGGCGACGAGAACCCCTCGAAGAGGATGCGCGTCACGTGTTGCGGATCGAATCTCTCTGTAGCGAACATGGGCGATGGTCCGTCTGATGTGGCGGGTGCCGGCCGGGCCGGCGTCCAGCGCCGCGTATGCCCCCTCTCCCCGCAAGGAGAGGGACGGGGAAAGGGGGCGGCGACGCAGGGGACGGTCGGATCGGGGCGCGGGAGGGGGCAGGCCCTCCCCTACCCTCGTCCGGACGGGAGAGGGTTGCCCGGCACCGGACCGCCCCCTCGGGGGCTACGGCGCTTACACCTTGTACTGGATCTCGAAGGTCCCGCCCGGCTTGTGCGGCGTCCCCCACACCGCCACCTCGCGGCGGTACGGCAGCGGCAGCTGGGCGTTTTTCTCCTCGATCTCGCGCGCCAGACGGTGGCCGCTGAAGGTCGCGTCGGCGATCAGGCGCGGCGCTTCGGCGTCACCGATGAGATACACGTCCTTGATGCCCTTCGCCGCCCACTGGTCCTGCGCCGCCTTGAGTTCGCGGAACAGGCTGTCGTTGGAGCGCCGGCCGGTGACCAGCACCAGCGAGTCGAACTCGAGCCAGCGGTGCGTCTTGTTCGTGTCGCGGGGCAGGTTGCCCGGGCCGCGATAGGTGCGCTTCGAGCCGTCGCCCCAGATGTTGTACACCTCCAGCGCCCCCGGCTTGATCTGGCTGCAGAAGTGGTCGCCCATCTCCTTGACGCCGAGCTCGTGCAGCCGCCGCATCATGTTCGGGTACTCGAGCGTGAAGTGCATGTAGTTCGCCAGATGCACCCCGCTGACGATCGTCACCTCGTGCCCCGCCACCGCCAGCTTCTCGGCGAGGCTCGGCGCCATGAAGTAGGTGTCGGCGTTGAGGATCACGACACGCTTGCCGATCGGCTTCTTGCCGGCGATCACCTGCTCCGGCGTGAGCTGGTCGTCGCGGGTGGCATCGGCGCCCGGGATGATGTCGTGCGAGAGGCAGTTCGTGCCGTCGCCGACCCAGTGCGCGCCCGTCGCGATGACGACCTTCTCCGCGCCGTACTCGAGGATTTCCGCCGCGCTCATCGGCTTCTGACCGAGGGCGAGCTGGTGCTGCTTGTTCTGCTTCAGCAGCTTGGCGATCTGCGTCTCGCGGTAGTCGCGGTGATAGCCCCATTCGCCCAGGCCCGGCAGCGTGACGACCTGATTGAGGTGGCCGCCGATCTTCTCGGCCGTGTCATAGAGGTGCACCGTGTGGCCGCGCTCCATCAGCACGCGCGCGCACTCGGAACCGGACGGGCCGGCGCCGATCACGAGCACCGCGTCATCCGACTTGGCCTTGGCGAACTTCTCGGGATGCCATCCGCGGCGGTATTCCTCGCCGGCCGTCGCGTTCTGCGTGCAGATCATCGGCGGCCCGCCGATCTCCCAGCGCGAGATGCACACGTTGCAGCCGAGACAGACGCGGATGTCGTCGACGCGGCCCTCTTCGATCTTCTTCGGCAGGTAGGGATCGGCGATCGAGGGGCGCGCGGCGCCGATGATGTCGGCATAGCCCTTGGTGACGATCTCGGCCATCTTCTCCGGATCGGTGTAGCGGCCCACGCCCAGCACCGGCTTCTTCGACACCTGCTTGATGAACTTGGTCCAGGGCACTTGGTGGCCCTGCTGGTAGAAGCGCGACGGACCGGCGTCCTCACCCCACTCGGCGATGTCGCCGACATCGACGTCCCACAGGTCGAGCAGCGAGTCGGCCATCTCGACGAAGGCCATGCCGTCCCTTTCGACCTCGATGCCGGCCTGCCCGTACAGCGAGTCGACCGCAAAGCGCGTCGCGATCGCGCAGTCGTCGCCAACGGCGCGGCGCACCTTCTCCAGCGTTTCGAGCCAGAAGCGGGCGCGGTTCTGGACCGAACCGCCGTACTTGTCGGTGCGCTTGTTGTAGTAGGGCGACAGGAACTGCAGCGGCAGGTAGGAATGCGCGCCGTACACATAGACGATGTCGAAGCCAGCATCACGTGCGCGCAGCGCCGCATCGACGTAGAACTGCTGCACCTGGGCGATGTCGTCGAGGTCCATCTCCTTGCAGTAGGTCAGCGTCTCGAACTCGGAGGCATACTGGCTCGGCCCGCGCGGCGTGGCGCGGCTCTCCATGCAAGGCGCATGAGCGCCGCCGTACCACATCTCGATGCCGGCCAGCGCGCCGTACTTGTGCACCTCATCGGTCATCGCGCGCAGGTTGCGCACGTCGCCTTCGTCCCAGATGCGGGCTGACAGGCGATGGGTGTCATCGGACTCGGGGTGGATCGAGCAATATTCGGTGTTCATCGCCGCCCAGCCGCCTTCGGCCTTCATCGAGCGGTGCGCAGCCTGGAATCCGGGCAGGTTCGAGCCGGCGCCGATGCAGTGCGGAACCTGATAGAAACGGTTGCGCAGGGTTTTCGGGCCGATCTGGATCGGTTCGAAGAGAATGTCGTAACGGGGATCGCGGGCCATCTTATTGTCTCCAAGTCTCCAACCGGTGATGAAACGGGATTTGCAACTCCGCCGCCTGAACTCAGGCCGCCTGAACTCTGGCGCGCAGGCGCAGTGGGTCATAGAACGGCGTCCTCACGACCACACCGCCGTGGTTGCCGGTGCCATCGCGGATCTCGACCTTCGTCCCGAGCGCCTTGTACTCGGGCTTGAGGTGAACCAGCGCGAGGGATTGCATCAGGTAGCGGCTGAAGGAGGCGCTGGTCACGACGCCGGCCTCCTTGCCGTCAACCAGGATCGGCGCCCCGGCCTCGACTGCGGCGTCGTGACGTACGGCGACCCCCGCCTGGAAGAAGCGCTCCTTGCCGCGTGCCGCGAGCAAGGCCGTCTTGCCGACATAGTCGGCGGCCTTGTCGGCATCGATCGCCCAGCCGAGATTCACCTCCCAGGGCGTGGTATCTCCCTCGGGCATGTCGAAGGGGAAGAACAACAGCCCAGCCTCGATGCGCGCCACCTCGAGCGAATCCCACGAGCAGGGAATGACGCCGTGCGCGGCGCCCACTTCGAGGATCGCATCCCATAGGGCCACGGCATGCTTGGAGGCGCAGGCGAGTTCGAAGCCCTGCTCACCCGAGTAGCCGCCGCGCGAAACGGCCACCGGCAGACCGCAGAGCGTGGTCTCCCGATGTTCGAAATACGGCAGCGAGGCGAGCTCGGTGCCTATATGGGGCTGCAGCAAGGCGGCCGAGCGCGGCCCCTGCAGCGAAAGCATGTGGATGTCGAGATCCTGCTCCCAGCTCACCCGACGTCCCTCGCACAGCGCGGCAAGTTGCGCCTGCGTGGTGCCGCTGCCGTGGGACAGGCGGAACGCCGACTCGCCGTCGCGGATCACCATCAAGTCGTCGCTGATCGCGCCGCGTTCGTCGACCAGGGCTGCCAGCCGCGCGGTGCCGGGACGCAGGCGATGGACGTCGATCGGCACCAGCCGGTCGATCACCGACGCGGCATCGGCGCCCGACACGCGGACGATGTTCAACGCACTGATGTCATAGAGGCCGGCGGCGGTGCGCACTGCGACGACTTCGTCGTGCGGGTCGCGCCGATATCGCCAGGGAATCGGCATTTCGTTCCAGGTCGCGCCGTCCAGACTCGAACCCAGTTCGCGATGGCGAGGGTTCAGAATCGAATTTCGTGTCATCGGAAATTCTCCGCTTGGGTTGTGATCGCGGAGCCGAGTATGGGCAGCTCCACTAGGCGGGAAAATTTCTACTTGGCACTACTCACTAGGTGGTATCGATGCGTCCTATGCGAGAGCGCTAGCATCGGCGCGTGTTCAGAGTCGCCTCAGGAGACCAACGTGATCGACTCCCGCGAGCTTCGCAACGCACTGGGCCATTTCGCGACCGGTGTCACCGTTGTCACGACGCGCAACGCGGCCGGCGCGCCGATCGGCGTCACCATCAACAGCTTCGCATCGCTGTCGCTCGACCCGCCGCTGATTCTTTGGAGTCTTGCGAAGAAGTCGCACAGCCTCGCCGCGTTCGAGGCCGCACCGCATTTCGCGGTGCATGTGCTCGCGGCCGACCAGCGGGCGCTGTCGGACCGGTTTGCGCGCAGCAGCGACGACAAGTTTGCCGACGTCAGAGCGTCGAGCGGACTCGGTGACGTGCCGCTGCTGCCGCACTGCGCCGCGGTTTTTCAATGCTCGGTCGAGCACTGCTATGACGGCGGCGATCATATGATCGTCGTCGGCCGCGTGCAGCGCTTTGCGACTGACGATCGGCCTCCATTGCTGTTCTACCGGGGTCGCTACGCCAGTGGGGATGACGCGCCGCAGGCGCTTGGGAGCCTTGTGCGCGTAGTCTGCTGACTGCACCCGGCCACTTCCGCTCTGTAACCCGTCCTATCGGCTACGTATGCAACTTGGCCGAGATCGAGTAATGGCTGTATTCACTAGAATTTGGACACACCCGGACGAGAAAGCATGAACGGGTCTCTTCAATAACACGCTCCACCATCGTCGCAGACCGGACCTTCTGTGTCGTACTGTTGAATGTCATTAATTCATCGTCGGAATGGAAGCAGTCAGTTTTTCCCGAAGCTCGAGCCAAGTCATTTTTACAGATATGTTTGCCACGGCCTTTTGGTCTACGAAGTAGATCTCGACATCAGGGTCGCGTACGGGTAACAGCAACTGTCTAAACGGCACGTCTACCTCACCCACTCCCCAGCTGCCGTTCTGGCTGAGTACGACGGCCGGCCATTTGCAACCACTCTCAAAAATTTTGCGAGCGCTCTCTCGCATGCCGTCCCAGTCGAGCGCCATGTCGGGCATTTCACCTACGGTATGCAGGATGGCAGGGACGGCTTCGTCAAGCCCTCTTGCTCCAAGGTCCCGAAATGCGGAGAGAAGGTCGACTGCCGGAATTGTGTTGAACAGCGAAGGCTGGACAGCCAGCTCAGCAGATGAAGTGATTGCAACTCGGCGCAGGAACCCCCGGAGCGCGCTCGTCCTAGAGATCCCCATCTCAAATGGGTTCGCGTTGTTCAAGAGCGGCCCCAGCATTTCGCGCAGGGGATTTGCTAACGCCTCTGCATTTGCATGCACAAAGGCCTGCTGCTCGCGCTCGTCGAGCCAGTCACTAAAAAACAGTGCCCCCCAGCGGCCTAGTTCGAAGCACCGCTGATGTACCGGGTTGTCTTCCCCAATCAGGTGATCCATGACCCACGTGCACAGACTTGTTGCCGAGGACGCACGCGTGCTTTTAGCAGACGACAACGGCGGGGGCGGCTCTTCAACCTCCGCAACGGTCCTGTAAATCTCTGCCATCTCAATAGCTACGCGCGTTGCCTCCAGCAGGGTCCATCGCATTAGAGCAGCTAGGTTTCGCTCCTCGTTTGCGGACTCCTGCGATATCTTGGCGAGCGCTTCGTGGAGACCTAACTTAATACCTGTCTCAAAAGCATCACTGCATCGAACGACTCCATCGGGAAAGGGGATGTCGCCGCAGATGTTCCCGATCAGCGGAAGCGCAACGTCTGCGTGAGTCCAATCCAGCCCGTAGTGCTCGATATATGGAATATATCTCTCACGAACATCTTGGTGACAGATGAATTCACGTGCGTAATCGCCGAGGACACCCCAAAACTCGAAGTAAATCGGTGACGCCCTACGTCTGAGGAGCGCCATTTTGTCATCCCAAGCACATGCGGTCTCAAACATTGGACTGTACTTCCCACGAAGCACTGGGAACGCGTCCTTAGCGATCTTGTAAATCGATGAAGGAACCTGAGAAGGCATATCTTTAGCATGCTGTTCCAAGTAATCGGTGAGCTTGGACGAGCGAGTCGGGAGACCATGCCTGCGGCACCATGCGTGCATTGCGATAGGGTCGACGCCGCAAAGCGTCAAACTCCATTGGCCGTTCCCAAGGTTAGCGTGATCCCTCCATAGCATGACGAAACCATGAGACTCATGACGATCTCCCGACCTTGCAATGATGTTGATCGCTGTGATCAGCGCTACCGGGATCTGTTCATCATCCTCTTCATCGTCGCCATCACCGTCTTCGTATAGGTATACATCGATTGTTTGCAGTGCCTCTTGAGGCAGACCATTGCCACCTCGAAGCTGCCAAGCATCGGGAACATGGCAAGTCAGGGTGAACGGCCGCGAGTCAGCTGAGACTTTAAGCGCAAGGCAGTGCTTACCTGACCATGTGTTGAAGTTCGAGATTGCATGACTCAGGAGAGTGTCCCAATGCGTGGAGATCACCACGAAGTTCACGTCAAAGTCCCCAAGGAAGGGAAGCGCGTTCCTCAGTTCCTGTTCGTATCCCGCGAGCTCGGTGACGGCCTGCCGCTCGGTCAGCTTGTCTCGCTTGATCTCGAAGACCACTAGCGTTCTCGACTCGGGGTTGAAGCACAGGATATCGGGGCGCAGCACCTCCCCTGTAGTCAGGGAGATACTCTTGTCGACTGCAACGATATCGAGAAGCGTCAAGTTGTTCAGCACAGTGGCTGCAGCGCGTACGTTCGCCCTTCGCGACAGATGATCGAATCCGAACGCAGGAATACCGACACGTTGATCGAACGATTTGACGGCAGCGTCAATCCGCGCCGACTCGCCTATGGCTTCAGTCAATGACTCAGCCTCAATCAAGTCAACGAGCCACTTTGAAATTTCGCTTTCGAGCGACGTGTTGCTACTTGCCATCTTCCCCTCCGATATTCCGTGTCAAGCTCAGCTATATTTCGCAAAATCTAGCACCAGGAGCACCGGTCATTTGCGTCCTACCCAGTCTTCCTGCTACGTATTCCCGATAGCTACTGATTGGAAATCAGTTGCCAGAAATCCTACCGACGGCTCATTCTGAAATTGCCCCGCGCTCACCTTGACGCTTGCGTGAACTCGAACACGCCTCGCATTATCGTCGCAGTGCAGATGTTTCGTCGATACTTGAAGCGACGTAACACAATATCAATTCGATCAAATGGATAACGTCTGACGGCGCGCCTGCGCGCCGCGAATCAATAAATTTGACCATCTCCCCTTAGCCGACGCTCAATGACAGGAAGGTACTTTGTAAGTTGATTCGCGCTGCTGAAATATATCGACCGCCTCGCATTGAAAATCATCTGACAATTAATATCTCTCAGTTCGACATAGCTAATGTTGCTGCGACACTCCAGCCTCGCACCCAGTCCGATATGATCGATCTCCATCAACACGTGCGGGCTCAACGGCATCCGGCCCTTAATCTCGTCAAGTTGGCGCACAGCTCCGCCACTCAAAATAACAGGAGCATCAGAATTAATAAACCTTCCACCGCAGTCCGCATAGTTCAATCGAATCTGACAGCCCTTCCTTACTATGTCCGCAGCCATCGCCAGTGCAGAGATCAGCAGATGCATCTTGATGAATTCATCTTTCTGTTGAGCGTCTAGCTGGTGATTTCCGTGATATATCTCCATCATTTCGCCAGACATGAGATGGCGGATTTTCGGTGTGCGGAACAGCTGTAAACAGAAGAAGAATATCAGGCTATCAAACGCTTCGAAAATTCCGTTATTGATCAATTTTTCAACGCGCTTTACGCGCCGCAGCGCTTCATCTATCCTGGTTTCAAAATATCCGTAGAAGTCTTCAAGAAAATTATCCGTCTTGTGTTGATAATCGAAATTCTTCATGAAATCGATGAAACATAGCATCGGACGATAGACTCCGTTCGACTCACCTCGATTCACCCTCTCCGCAAAAGTGTAGTGGAGTAGGTCAATTACCCTTTCGTCGAAGCTAAAGACATTGAACTTCCCCTCCGCCCCGACATCACGCCCTGTTTTTTCAAAAGACTTCCTTTTTTGAAGATCGTACACATAGATGATTTTTGGCATTCGCCATGCTTTGAGATAACCATCATGCACGAAGTGATGTACCTTCTTCTTCGTCATCTCTAACGTCAACCTGTTAGTTTGAATTGCCCCGGCTCTTCTAGACACCTCAAATAATCTTCCCCCATGCATCATGAGCTGTAAAAGGGCTGCAACTCCATTGGTAAGCAGCCTATGCCACTTGATAATCTTACATCCACTTTGGCCGAACAGCCGTCCGCGAGCCGCAGTACCGAACGGCTACTCCATTCTGTTATCTATCGTTGAATTTTTGACGGCTCGACTTGCTGCACTGGGTTGCGGACTCAGCCGGTGGATCGTCGCCGCAACGAATGACGGCAGTCGAGAGTGGGCGTTCGGCTCCTCAGAAGCTGAGATGCGCGCCCCCTGAACAACCAGAATGAATCGAGTAGGGGACGGGGTCACCCCCGTCGCCCTCTCACACCACCGTACGTGCGGTTCCGCATACGGCGGTTCATGAAAGACACTGGAGTCGTCGCGTCGTATCGAGCAGCGACACCAGACCCATGCGATCAAAGAAGGACTTGCGGAAGGCCGCGTTCATGTGGCGGGCGCCACTGTTCCACCACGGCCCGCGTTGGTTGAAGGCCGAGCGAAATGCGCGCTCCTCCGTCAGTCCTGCCTTTATCAGGTTCTTGGCACGAGTATACGGGCGTTTCCACTGCCGCCACAGGATGCAGCGCAGCTTGCGCCGGAGCCAACCGTCGATCTCTTCCAGCGCCCCTTTGGTTTCGGTCAGCTTGAAATACGCCGCCCATCCGCGCAGCACCGGATTGAGTTCGGCGATCGTGCGACTCAGACTGCGCCCTCGTGCCCCTTTGAGTACCTCCCGGACCTTGTCTTCCAGCCGTTTCAGGCTGGTCGGCGCAATCCGCAGCTTCGGGGCCTTGTGCCACGTCAGGCTGTAGCCCAGAAACTTCCTCTCCCACGGCGCGGCCACCGCGCTCTTGGTCGCGTTGACCGTGAGCCTGAGCCGTTCCGTCAGGAACCGGGTGATGCTTGCCAGGACCCGCTCTCCGGCCACTTGGCTGCGGACGTAGATGTTGCAGTCGTCCGCGTAACGGCAGAAGGCGTGCCCCCGGCGTTCCAGCTCCCGATCCAGCTCCGTCAGCAGGATGTTCGACAGCAGCGGACTGAGCGGTCCGCCTTGCGGCGTCCCTTCCGTCCTCGGCGAGACCACGCCGTCTGTCATCATCCCTGCTTCCAGATACCGGCGGATGAGTTTCAGTACCCGCCCGTCGCCAACCTTCTTCGAAACCTTCTCCATCAGAATGTCGTGATTGACCCGGTCGAAGAACTTCTCCAGATCCATATCCACCACGACGCGCCGGCCTTCGGCCACATACCGCTGCGCCGCCTTGACCGCCTGATGGGCGTTTCTCCCCGGCCGGAAGCCATAGCTCGACTCGGAGAACTCCGCCTCGAAGATCGGTGAGAGCACCTGATGCAACGCCTGCTGGATCAGTCGATCCGTCAGCGTCGGAATGCCGAGTGTCCTCACCCCGCCTTGCGGCTTGGGGATATCCACTCGGCGCACTGCCTGCGGAATGTACGTTCCCGCCAGCAGCCGGGCCCTGATCGTCGGCCAGTGTCGTTTCAGATGATCCTTGAATTCGGTCACGCCGATGCCATCGACACCGGCCGCGCCCTTGTTCTCGACCACCCGCTGATACGCAAGCCACAGGTTGCCGCGCTCGCACACGACTTCCATCAGCCCGCTCGTCTCCGCTTTCGTCCGCAGATCAGTCGCCGATTCGGCCTCGGCACGCAACGCAGCCCGCACCGGATTCCGTCCGCAACCTGCCGCCTGCGCCCCGTCTTGCCGACGGGCTTCTGCCTTCATTGACCTCATCGAAAGCTCATCGCCTACTCGCGTTCTTCCATGTTCGGCCCTTCGGTCCGTCCCGGCACCTACTATGGCCTCGGCTGACTTCCTCACCCGCATCCCGACACCTCGCGATGCCGGTAGCACCAAGGCACCGGTGAGGATCTCCCCGGGTATGACGCACCCACCTTCACGCTTATACCTGTCGGATATACGTCACAGCGTTCCGTGCAAGTTTCGGGCTTCGACGATATTGGCCGCCTTACCCCGCTGTGCCGCCTCGTATCCGCTTCCTGTTCGTCAGGCCCGCGCTTTGCCTTCGGCTTCCTCCAGATTCGCAGTTACCCGCGACACCCTTGCCGTTCGGCTAACCCTTCCCCTTGCCGGGCGAGCAGAGGACTTTCACCTCCAAGTAGGTGCGCCCTGCCGGGCGCACCAAGAAAAAAGGCTCCGAAAGGAGCCTTTGGCACGGTTTTCACTTTCAGTGGCGTCCGATAGGCGGCGACCACCTGATCGTCGTCGGCCAGTGTGCAGCGCTTTGCAACCGACGACCGCCCGCCGCCGCTGTTCTACCGCGGCCGCTACGCGACGCCGGATGCAGAGCCGCAGGCGCTTGCGAACGTTGCGCGCGTAGCCACCACCGTCGCGTAACGGCGGCGACCATGACGCGTTTATCTTCAAACGTAGCGCTTGGCGATCTTCGCGAGCGGCAGCGGCTTGATGCTGCTCGCCTGACCGGCGGTGCCGAAGGCTTCGAAGCGCGCCACGCAGATCTCTTCGGCGGCTTCCTTCGCGACCTTGAAGAACTTGCGCGGGTCGAACTCGCCTCGCGACTTCACCGTCAGGCGGCGGATTGCGGCGCTCATCGCGAGCCGCAGGTCGGTGTCGATATTGACCTTGCGCACGCCGTTGCGGATGCCGGCGACGATGGCCTCGACCGGCACGCCGTAGGTCTCGCCGATCTCGCCGCCGAATTCGCGGAAGATCGCCAGCCATTCCTGCGGCACGCTGCTCGATCCATGCATCACGAGGTGGGTGTCGGGGATCCGGCGGTGGATCTCGGCGATGCGTTCGATCGCGAGGATGTCGCCGGTCGGCGGGCGCGTGAACTTGTAGGCGCCGTGGCTCGTGCCGATCGCGACCGCGAGCGCGTCGACGCCGGTCGCGGCGACAAAGTCGGCGGCTTCGGCCGGGTCGGTGAGGAGCTGGTCGTGGTCCAGCGTGCCTTCGGCGCCGACGCCGTCCTCCTCGCCGGCCTGGCCGGTTTCGAGCGAGCCGAGGCAGCCGAGCTCGCCTTCGACCGACACGCCGACCGCATGCGCCATCTCGACGACGCGGCGCGTGACGGCGACGTTGTAGTCGTAGCTCGCCGGCGTCTTCATGTCTTCCTTCAGCGAACCGTCCATCATCACGCTCGTGAAGCCGGAGCGAATCGACTGCTGGCACACGGCGGGGCTCGCCCCGTGGTCCTGGTGCATGCAGATGGGGATGTCCGGCCACTGTTCGGCGGCCGCCTCGACCATCTTGCGCAGGAAGGCCTCGCCCGCGTAGCCGCGCGCGCCGGCCGAGGCCTGCAGGATCACCGGGCTGTCAGTACGTTCGGCCGCGGCCATGATGGCCTGGATCTGTTCCATGTTGTTGATGTTGAACGCCGGCACGCCGTAGCCGTGTTCGGCGGCGTGGTCCAGCAATTGTCTCAGCGCGATCATTGCCATCGCTGTCTCCTCGAAAGGGGGATTCGGTGGGCCGTCCGGCGCAAGACGCGCCAGACGGCCGATGAAGGACTCAGCCCGCTGCCCGTGCCGGTTCCGGCTCGTGCTCGTAGGCCGGCATCGGTACGTCGCGGCGACTGGTCATCGCGCGAGTGCGCACGCGCAGCGCGGCGACCGCCGGCAGTTGGCGTCCTTCGAGGAACTCGAGGAAGGCGCCGCCGCCGGTCGAGATGTAGTCGATGCGCTTGCCGACGCGGAAAGCCGCGATCGCCGCGAGCGTGTCGCCGCCGCCGGCGATCGAATAAGCGGGGCTCGCGGCGACTGCGGCTGCCAACGCCTTGGTGCCGGCCGCAAAGGGCGCGAGCTCGAACACGCCGATCGGGCCGTTCCAAACGATGGTGCCGGCGTTCGCGAGATCACCGGCAAGGCTCGCCTGTGCGCGCGGGCCAATGTCGAGGATCATCTGCTCGGGCTGCACGTCGCAGGCCGATCGCACCTCGACATTCGCGTCGGCGCTGAAGCGGTCGGCGACGACGACGTCCTCGGGCAGCCACAGTCGCGCGCCGCGAGCCGCGAGCCGCAGCTCGACGGCACGCGCGGCGTCGAGCAGATCCGGCTCGTACAGCGAGGTGCCGACCGACAGCCCGCGTGCCGCGAGGAAGGTGTTGGCGATGCCGCCGCCGACGACGAGCGCATCGACCTTGTCGGCGAGGCTCTCGAGGATCGTCAGTTTGGTCGACACCTTCGAGCCGCCTACGATCGCCACCAGCGGAGGCGCGGGCTGGGCGAGCGCGCGGCCGAGCGCGTCGAGCTCCGCGGCGAGCAGCGGCCCGGCGCAGGCGACCGGCGCGGCCAGCGCGAGCGCATGCAGCGTGCATTCCTTGCGATGCGCGGTGCCGAAGGCCTCATTGACGTAGACGTCGATCCAGCTCGCGATGCGGGCCGCAAGCACCGGATCGTCGGCCTTCTCGCCGACGTTGCCACGGCAGTTCTCGAGCAGCACGAGCTCGCCGGCACGCATGGCGAAGTCGCCGTCGACCCAGTCGCTGACGAGGGGCACCGGACGGCCGATGAGCTGCGACAGGCATTCGGCGACCGGCGCGAGCGAGTCGGCAGAGCCGAGCGCGCCCTCCTTCGGCCGTCCCAGGTGCGAAGTCACCATGACCGTCGCGCCGGCGTCGAGGCATTGGCGGATGCCGGGCAGCGTCGCGCGGATCCGCGTGTCGTCGGCGACGCGGCCGTCCGGCGTCAGCGGCACGTTGAAGTCGGCACGGATGAACACGCGGCGCCCCATCAGCGGCACGTGTTCGAGCCGCAGGAAATCGCCCGTCGCGCGCCGGGTCGTGTCGCCCGAGCGTGAGATTTTGCTCCTGTCCATTTCAGTTCGCCTCCATCATCGCGACGGTCGTGTCGAGCATGCGGTGCGAGAAGCCCCACTCGTTGTCGTACCACGCGGTCACGGTGACGAGGTCGTGGTCGACCCGCGTCAGCGTCGCGTCGAAGATGCTCGAATGCGGGTTGTGGTTGAAATCGCAGGACACGAGCGGCAGGTCATTGACGGCGAGGATGCCTTTCAGCGCACCGTGGGCGGCTTCGCGGACGAGGTTGTTCACCTCGTTCTTCGTCGTCTCGCGCGCGGCGACGAAGGTGAAGTCGGTGAAGGACACGTTCGGCGTCGGTACGCGAATGGCATAACCGTCGAGCCGGCCCGCGAGTTCGGGCAACACGAGGCCCACCGCGGCAGCGGCGCCGGTCTTGGTCGGGATCATCGACTGCGTCGCGCTGCGGGCGCGGCGCGCGTCCTCGTGATAGACGTCGAGCAGCACCTGGTCGTTGGTGTAGGAATGCACGGTCGTCATCTTTCCGCGCACGATGCCGAGCGGGCGATGCAGTGCGTAGACGACCGGCGCGAGGCAGTTGGTCGTGCAGCTCGCGTTCGACACCACGCGGTGCTCGCGCCGCAGGGCGCCGTGATTGACGCCATAGACGACCGTCGCGTCGACGTCGGAGCCGCCCGGCGCCGAGATCAGCACCTTGCCGGCGCCGGCGTCGAGATGCGGCTGGGCGCCCGCCTTCGAGCGGAAGCGGCCGGTGCATTCGAGCACGACGTCGACGCCGAGCTCGCGCCACGGCAGCTTCGCCGGATCGCGCTCGCTGATGACGCGGATGCGGTCCTCGCCGACGACCCAATCATTGCCGTCGACGTCGATCGTGTGTGGAAACGGGCCTTGCAGGCTGTCGTAGCGCGTCAGGTGGGCGTTCGCCTCGGCGCTGCCGCGCGGGGCGTTCACCGCGACGATGCTGATCGGCTGTCGACGCCCGCCCTCGTAAAAGGCGCGCAACACGTTGCGCCCTATTCGGCCGTAGCCGTTGATTGCAACTCTGATGGTCACTGCAGTCTCCTCGATGGTGTTACGAATTCGTGGCGATGCGATTCCGTTCAGCCGGCGATCAGGCGGCGCGCGGCATCCGCAACGCGTTCGGGCGTCAGCCCGAAGAGCGCGGCGAGCTCGCCCGCGGGTGCCGATTCACCGAAGCGCTCGATGCCGACGACGTCGCCGCGCGTGCGTCCGTCGCGGCCGGCGACGTATTTCCACCAGCCGTCGGGCCGGGACGCCTCGACCGCGACGCGCGGGATGCCCGGTGGCAGCACCGCGTCGCGCCAGGCGGCGTCCTGCGCGTCGAAGCGGCTCGTGCAGGGCATCGACACGACACGCGCGGCGATGCCGTCGGCCGCAAGGCGTGCGCGGGCGGCCATCGCGAGCTCGACTTCGGAGCCGGTTGCGATCAGCACGACGGCCGGCTTGCCGCCCTCAGCTTCCGCGAGCACGTAGCCGCCGCGCACGATCGCCGCGAGCTGCTCGGCGCTGCGAGCCTGATTTGTCAGATTCTGACGCGACAGCGCGAGCAGGCTCGGACCGTCGGTGCGCATCACGGCGGCGTTCCATGCGGCCTGCGTCTCGGCGGCGTCGCAGGGGCGCCAGACGTCGAGATCCGGGATCAGGCGCAACGACGGAATGTGCTCGATCGGCTGGTGCGTCGGACCGTCCTCGCCGAGGCCGATCGAGTCGTGCGTCATCACGTGGATGACCCGTTGCCGAAGCAGCGCGCTCATGCGGATCGCATTGCGCGAGTAGTCCGAGAACACCAGGAAGGTCGCGCCGAAGGGCAGGAAGCCGCCGTGCAGCGCGACGCCGTTCAGGGCCGCCGTCATGCCGAACTCGCGCACGCCCCAGTTGATGTGGCGTCCGCCTGCGTCTGCGCGCACGGCGCCGCAGCCCGGCCAGTCGGTGAGGTTGGAATGCGTCAGGTCGGCCGAGCCGCCGAGCAGTTCGGGCAGCGCACGGGCGAGGCGGCCGATCGCCTGCTGGCTCGCCTTGCGGGTCGCGACGGTCGGGCTCTCGTTTTGCACTCCGCGCAGCAGCGCGTCGGCGAGCACGTCGAAGCCCACCGGCAGTTCGCCGGCCACGCGGCGTGCAAACTCGGCGGCGACCTCTGGCCATTGCGTGCGGTAGGCGGCAAAGCGCGTCTTCCATGCGTCGCGGCGGGCGGCACCGACCTCGCGGGCGTCGAATGCGGCACGCACCTCGGCCGGCACTTCGAACGGCGCGTGCGGCCAGTCGAGTGCGGCGCGGGTCGCGGCGATCTCGTCCTTGCCGAGCGGTGCGCCATGCGCCGCGGCGGTGCCGGCGCGCGCGGGGCTGCCTTGGCCAATCACGGTGCGGCAGCAGATCAGCGTCGGGCCGACGTCGTTGTCGGCGTTGGCGAGTGCCTCGCGGATCGCGCGATCAACCGCTTCGACGTCGTGGCCGTCGACGCCCTCGATGACGTTCCAGCCGTACGCGCGGAAGCGCCGCGGCGTGTCGTCGGCGAACCAGCCGCCGACGTCGCCGTCGATCGAAATGCGGTTGTCATCCCACAGCGCGACGAGCTTGGACAGCCGCTGCACGCCGGCGAGCGACGCCGCCTCGTGGCTGACGCCTTCCATCAGGCAGCCGTCGCCGAGGAACACCCAGGTGCGGTGATCGACGATGTCGTGGCCCGGCCGGTTGAACTCGCGCGCCAGGAGCTTCTCGGCGAGCGCCATGCCGACGGCGTTGGTCAGGCCCTGCCCGAGCGGCCCGGTCGTCGTCTCGACGCCCGGCGTCAGGCCGTGTTCGGGATGGCCCGGCG
The DNA here is from genome assembly GCF_000349945.1 of Azoarcus sp. KH32C. Classification (NCBI taxonomy): domain Bacteria; kingdom Pseudomonadati; phylum Pseudomonadota; class Betaproteobacteria; order Rhodocyclales; family Zoogloeaceae; genus Azoarcus; species Azoarcus sp. KH32C. Next base: position 251,273 of record NC_020548.1, read on the forward strand.
TCTTCGAGTGCAGTTGCCGGAAGCGCTTCAGCTCGTCGAGCGGCAGGTCGTAGCCGGTGAGATGCAGCAGCGCGTACAGCAGCATCGAGCCGTGGCCATTCGACAGCACGAAACGGTCGCGATCCGGCCACTGCGGGGCGGCCGGGTCGTGCTTGAGGTGGCGGCGCCACAGCGCGACGGCGATCTCGGCCATGCCCATCGGCATGCCGGGGTGGCCAGAATTGGCCTGCTCGACGGCGTCGATTGCGAGAAAGCGCAGCGCGTTCGCACACTGCGTGTCGAGGGCGGCAGCGTCGAGAGCCGGTGATTCGAGTCTCATGTTCATGGTCACATCACCTTTTTGCGGCGCTCGATCAAGCGCCAGATGAACGGGGTGAAGATCAGCTGCATCGCGAGCTCCATCTTTCCGCCGGGCACGACGATGGTGTTGGCGCGGCTCATGAAGCTGCCGTGGATCATGTTCAGCAGGTACGCGAAGTCGATCTCCTTCGGATCGGCGAAGCGGATCACGACCATGCTCTCGTCGGGCGTCGGCACGGCGCGCGCGATGAAGGGGTTCGAGGTATCCACCATCGGCACGCGCTGGAAATTGACGTGCGTGCGCGCGAACTGCGGGCAGATGTAGTGCACGTAGTCGTGCATGCGGCGCAGGATCGTGTCGGTGACGGCCTCGGTCGAATAGCCGCGCGTGCTCTTGTCGCGGTGCAGCTTCTGGATCCATTCGAGGTTGATCACCGGCACGACGCCGATCAACAGATCCGGAAAGCGCGCGATGTCGACCTTCTCGGTGACGACGGCGCCATGCAGGCCCTCGTAGAACAGCAGGTCGCTGCCGGCCGGGATCTCGTCCCACGCGGTGAAGGTGCCGGCCGGCTGGCCGTAGGGCTCGGCCTCCTCGGCGCTGTGCAGGTACTTGCGCCGCATGCCGCGGCCGTTTTCGGCGTAGCTGCGGAAGAGCTGCTCGAGCTCGGCGAAGAGGTTCGCTTCATCGCCGAAGTGGCTGAAGTGGTTGTTCGGCACGCCTTCGAGCTCGGCGAGGCGCTTGCGCATCTCGAGGCGGTCGAAGGCGTGAAAGCTGTCGCCTTCGACGACGGCCGCAGTGACCTTTTCGCGGCGGAAGATCTCCTCGAAGGTGCGCTGCACGGTGCTGGTTCCGGCCCCTGACGAGCCGGTGATGGCGACGATTGGGTGGCGTTCGGACATGATGTCCCCCTTGGCGTTTGAGAAATCAGTTCTGCCGGCTCAGTTTTGGCGGCTCAGTTCTGGCGAAAGAGGCTGCGCGAGTGGAACAGCGGCAGGTCGCTGTCGGGCTGCGGCGCGGGCTCGGCGTGGTAGCGTTCGATGCGCTCGACCTCTTCGCGCGAGCCGAAGACGAAACCGATGCGCTGATGCAGACTCGTGGGCTGGACGTCGAGGACCGGGCCTTCGCCGGTCGAGGCGCGGCCGCCGGCCTGTTCGATGATCATGCCGATCGGGTTGCACTCGTAGAGCAGGCGCAGACGCCCCGGCTTCGCGGGATCCTTGCGGTCGCGCGGGTAGAGGAACACCCCGCCCCGCATCAGGATCCGGTGCGTCTCGGCGACGAGCGACGCGACCCAGCGCATGTTGAAATCCGACTCGCGCGGACCGCTGCGGCCGGCGAGGCATTCGTCGACGTAGCGGCGCACCGGCGGCTCCCAGAAGCGCGAGTTCGCAGCGTTGATCGCGAATTCGCGCGTCGTCGTCGGAATGCCGATCTCGGGGTGGGTCAGGAAGAATTCGCCGATGATCGGGTCGAAGGTGAAGCCCGCGACGCCGTCGCCGACGGTCAGCACCAGCATCGTCGAGGGGCCGTAGATCGCGTAGCCAGCGGCGACCTGGCGCGTGCCGGGCTGCAGGAAGTCCTCGGGCTTCGCGTCCTCGCCGGGGGTCGGCGCGCGCAGCACCGAGAAGATCGAGCCGACGGAGACGTTCACGTCGATGTTCGACGAGCCGTCGAGCGGATCGAACACGAGCAGGTATTTGCCGCGCCGGGTGCCCTCGGGCAGCGGGATCGGCGCGTCGTTCTCTTCCGACACCATGCCGGCGAGCTCGCCGCCCCAGTGCGTGGCGCGCAGGAAGATGCGGTCGGCGAGCACGTCGAGCTTCTTCTGCGTCTCGCCCTGGACGTTCTCGGTGTCGAGCGAACCGAGCACGCCGGCGAGCGCGCCGTGCTCGACGGCGCGCGAGATCGCCTTGCAGGCCTGCGCGACCTGCAGGATCAGTGCGTTGAACTCGCCGGTCGCGCCAGGATGCAGGCGGCGCTGGGCGATCAGGTATTCGGTCAGTGTGGTGCGTTCGATGTCGAACATGATGGCGACTCCCCAGTGGTCAGAATTCGGTGCACTCGCGGTTGCGGACGGAGACGGTCGAGGGGGTCTCGACGACGCTCAGGGCCGGCGCCGGCCGGAAATGGCGGCTGCTGCGTACGTCGGCCTCGGTCAGCGTCGTGAGCGCCTCGGCATCGACGGTCGCGCCCGCTTCGAAGAGCCGCAGCGCCTGGCGCAGCCGCATGCGGTCGAGCGCGTTGCGCACGCTGCGGGCATTCGCGAAATGGGGCTGGGGGCGGCGCAGCGCGATGTATTCGTCGAAGGCGCGGCGCGCGGCCTCGTCGAAGCGGTAGTTCCACTGCGCGAGCATCTTTCCGGCGATCTCGCCGAGCTCGCCGTCGGAGTAGTCGGGGAAGTCGATGTGGTGCGCGATGCGGGACTTGAGTCCCGGATTCGATTCGAAGAAGCGCTCCATGCGACCGGCGTAACCCGCGAGCACGACCACGAGGTCGTCGCGCTGGTTCTCCATCACCTGCAGCAGGATCTCGATCGCCTCCTGGCCGTAGTCCTTCTCGTTCTCGGGGCGATACAGGTAGTAGGCCTCGTCGATGAACAGCACGCCGCCCATCGCGCGCTTCAAGACTTCCTTGGTCTTGGGCGCGGTGTGGCCGATGTACTGGCCGACGAGGTCGTCGCGCGTCACGGCGACGACGTGGCCGCGGCGCACGTAGCCGAGCCGCTGCAGGATCTGCGCGATGCGCAGCGCGACCGTGGTCTTGCCGGTGCCGGGGTTGCCGGTGAAGCTCATGTGCAGCGACGGGGGCTCGGTCGCGAGGCCGATGCGGCGGCGGGCGCGGTCGACGAGCAGCAGCGCGGCGATCTCGCGCACGCGGCGCTTGACCGGCACCAGCCCGACCAGCTCGCGGTCGAGGCCGTCGAGCACCTCTCCGACGCCGGCCTCGCGGTACTCGGCCGCGAGGTCCACCGTTTCCAGCGTGTTACCTGGCAAGCCGTCGGCCTGCCGTTCGACAGCGTTCATCGTTGTGTCTCCTCGTGGGTGGAGGTGCGGCGCGCCGTCGATGCGGCGCGTTCCTGCACCGGTCAGGCGGTGTAGCGCTGGCCTTCGGGCCCTCGTGCGACGGCGTAGCTCTCAAGCGTGTAGCGCACGACGCGCCCTTCGCTTTCCTGACGTACGAGCCGGAAGCCGGGCTCCTCGGCGGGGCGGTTGACGAGGAAGGACATGCGCATCGTCTCCCAGCCGTGGGTCGAGTCGAACGCGTTGATGCGGATGTAGTACTCCGGGAAAGCCGCGCGGCATTCGGCGAGCTCGACCATCACGCCCGCCGGATCGGCGAGGTCGAACATCGGGTTGCCCCACATCGACCAGTAGGTGTTGCGCGGGTGCGGATCGTCCGTGTATTCGATGCTGACCGCCCAGCCCTGGGCGAGGCAGTACTCGACCTGCTTGGAGATCTGCGCGTCGGTCAGGTCGGGCAGGAAGGAAAAGGCGCCTTGGGTGATTCTCATGTCATGTCTCCTCGGATTCTGTTGGCGGTTCAGGCGACGCTCGCCGTCGGTACGAAGTCGGACGTGTCGGTCGAGGTGTAGTTGAAGCTCACTTCGCCCCAGGTATCGAGCGCGGCGCGCAGCGGGGCGCAGTCGCGTGCGGCGGCCTTCAGGATGTCCGAGCCTTCGCTTGCGATGTCGCGGCCTTCGTTGCGGGCGAGCACCATCGCTTCGAGCGCGACGCGGTTGGCGGTGGCGCCGGCCTGGATGCCCATCGGGTGGCCGATCGTGCCGCCGCCGAACTGCAGCACGACGTCGTCGCCAAAGAGGTCGAGCAGCTGGTGCATCTGCCCGGCGTGGATGCCGCCCGATGCGACCGGCATCACGCGGCGCAGGCTCGCCCAGTCCTGCTCGAAGAAGATCCCGCGCGGCAGGTCGACCGCGTTCTTCATCTCGCGGCAGACGTTGTAGTAGCCCTGCACCGTCATCGGATCGCCTTCGAGCTTGCCGACCGCGGTGCCCGCGTGCAGGTGGTCGACACCGGCAAGCCGCAGCCACTTGGCGATCACACGGAAGGAGATGCCGTGGTTCTTCTGCCGCGTGTAGGTGCCGTGGCCGGCGCGGTGCATGTGCAGGATCATGTCGTTGGCGCGGCACCAGTTGCTCATCGACTGGATCGCGGTCCAGCCGATGATCAGGTCGACCATCACGATCGTCGAGCCGAGCGACTTCGCGAACTCGGCGCGGGCGTACATCTCCTCCATCGTGCCGGCGGTGACGTTGAGGTAGTGGCCCTTGACCTCGCCGGTCGCGGCGGAGGCGCGGTTGACGCCTTCCATGACATACAGGAAGCGGTCGCGCCAGTGCATGAAGGGCTGCGAGTTGATGTTCTCGTCGTCCTTCGTGAAGTCGAGACCGCCGAGCAGCGCCTCATAGACGACGCGGCCGTAGTTCTTGCCCGAGAGCCCGAGCTTCGGCTTGGTCGTCGCGCCGAGCAGCGGACGCCCGAAGCAGTTCAGCCGCTCGCGCTCGACGACGATGCCGGTCGGGGGGCCGCGGAAGGTCTTCACGTAGGCGACCGGCAGGCGCATGTCTTCGAGGCGCGCCGCCTTGATCGGCTTGAAGCTGAAGACGTTGCCGATGATCGACGCGGTCAGGTTGGCGATCGAGCCTTCCTCGAAGAGATCGAGCTCGTAGGCGACGTAGCAGAAATACTGGCCCGGCTGCCCCGGCACCGGATCGACGCGGTAGGCCTTGGCGCGGTAGCGGTCGCAGGCGGTGAGGCGGTCGGTCCACACCACGGTCCAGGTCGCGGTCGATGACTCGCCGGCCACCGCCGCCGCGGCTTCGATCGGATCGACGCCTTCCTGCGGCGTGATGCGGAACAGCGCCAGCACGTCGGTTTCTTTCGGCTCGTAGTCGCCGTCCCAGTAGCCCATCTGCGCGTACTTCAGCACGCCCGCGCGATAACGCTGCTTCGGGTCGATGATCGCTTCAGCGGTTTCCAGTGCGCCCATGTCTTGTCTCCTCTCGTTCGGTTCGAAATCCGTTGCCGGTGGATGGACAGTAAGGCGTTTTGGAAATAAGCTCCAATCGAATAAACACCGATTTTGAGATAAGGAATCCTGATGCGACTCGTTCAGCGATTGAGCATGCGCCAGCTGCGCGCACTGGTCGCCGTGGCGGACTCCGGTAGCTTCACGGCGGCCGCGCATCTGCTGCATGTGACCCAGCCCGCGGTGTCGATGCAGATGAAGGAATTGGAGGAGATCGTCGGCGAAGTGCTCGTCGACGGCCGGCGCCAGATCCACCTGACCTCGGCCGGCGAGATCCTCGTGCGGCAGGCGCGCGTCGCGCTCGACGCAATCGAGATGGCCGAGCTGCAGTTGAAGGCGCAACGCGACGTGCCCGCGGGCACGATCGAAGTCGCGGCGATCACGACGTCCGAGTATTTCGTGCCCTATCTGCTGGCCGAATTCGGGCGCCGCTACCCGGACGTGGGCTTCCGGCTGACGGTCGCGAACCGCGAAGTCGTGCACAAAATGCTGCGCGAACAGCGCGCCGACCTCGCGATCACCGGCGAGCCGCCGAGCGGACTGCCGCTGCGCCGGATCCCGTTCGCGCCGCATCCGCTGTCTTTCGTCGCGGCACCGGACCATCCGCTCGCAGCGCGCGAGCGGATCCCCCCGAGCGCGCTCGCCGGCGAGCGCCTGCTGCTGCGCGAACAGGGCTCGGGCACACGCGCGAACCTCGAACGCTTCCTGCGCTCGGCCGGGGTCAAGGCGGTGCGCGCCGACGAGATGGGGAGCAACGAGACGCTCAAGCAGGCCGCAATGGCGGGCATGGGGGTCGCCTTCCTGTCGCATCAGTGCCTCGCGATGGAGCTCGCCGGCGGGCGCCTCGTGCGGCTGAACGTGCAGGGGACACCGGTGGTGCGCGAGTGGAACGTGCTCGTCCCCGAAGGCCGCGCGCCGACCCCGGCGTTGGTCGCGCTGCTCGACTACTTCCAGGCCGAAGGCGCCGAGCGGCTGCGGGCGCTGGCGGCGTAATGCGCCTTCCCTTCCCCCTTGCCTTCGTTCATCCGAGCGCCGAAGATCCATCGCCATGATCGCCCGCAAATATCTCTACCTGATCGCCCTCGCCCGCGAAAAGCATTTCGGGCGCGCCGCCGCGTGCTGCCACGTCTCGCCCTCCACGCTGTCGGCGGCGATCCGCGGCCTCGAAGACGAGCTGGGGGTCGTGCTCGTCGAGCGCAGCCAGCACTTCGCCGGGCTGACACCCGAAGGCATGTGCGTCGTCGAGCATGCGCAACGCATCGCGGCCGGCGCCGAGGGGCTCAGGCAGGACATGGCGCGGCTCAAGGGAGGTCTCAGCGGGCGGCTGCGCATCGGCGTGATCCCGACCGCGCTGACCGTCGTCGCGTCGCTGACGGCACCGTTCGCGCGAAAGCATCCGCGCGTGGATATCGAGGTGCTTGCGGCGGCGACGGGCGACATCCTCGCGCGGCTGCGCGCCTTCGAGCTCGACGCAGGCATCGTCTATAGCGCGTCGGCCGGCGCCGCGGATCTGCTTGCGACACCCGTCTGGCAGGAGAACCACGTGTTCCTGACCGCGCCGGGCGGGCCGCTGGCCGGGCGCGACTCGGTGAGCTGGCGCGAGGCCGCGCATTTCCCGCTGTGCCTGCTGACGCGCGACATGCAGAACCGCCAGACGATCGACGAGGTATTCGCGTCGCTCGACTGCCAGCCCAAGGTGAGCCTCGAGACGAACTCGATCATCACGCTGCTCGCGCACGTGTGCGCCGGCCCGTGGGCGACGATCGTGCCGCGCAGCGTGCTCGACCTGATCGGCGCGCCGCGCGACGTGCAGGTGTTGCCGCTGACGGAGCCCGCGGTCGCGTGGGAGACCACCGTCGTCACGCTCGCGCGCGATCCCAGCCCGCCGATGGTCGCGGCGCTCGTCGCCGAAGCGCGCAAGCTCGGCGGGGCCGAGTAGGCGTTCAGCCATAGGTCGGCGTCTGCGCCGCGGCGCCGCCGACGAGCGCGAAGAACTCGCGACGCGTCGTCGCGTTCTCGCGGAAGGCGCCGAGCATGCGGCTCGTGATCATCGCGACACCCGGCTTGTGCACGCCGCGCGTCGTCATGCACTGGTGCGCCGCCTCGATGACGACCGCCACGCCCTTCGGCTGCAGCACCTCCTGCAGCGTGTCGGCGATCTGCACGGTCATCTTTTCCTGGATCTGCAGCCGCTTCGCGTAGGCGTCGACGAGGCGCGCGAGCTTCGAGATGCCGACGACGCGGTGGCGCGGCAAGTAGGCGACGTGCGCGCGGCCGATGATCGGGACCATGTGGTGTTCGCAATAGCTTTCGAAACGCACGTCGCGCAGCACGATCATCTCGTCATAGCCCTCGACCTCCTCGAAGGTGCGGGCGAGCAGCGCCTTGGGATCGACGTCATAGCCGGCGAAGAACTCCTCGTAGGCGCGCACGACGCGGCGCGGCGTGTCGCGCAGGCCTTCGCGCGCCGGATCGTCGCCGGCCCAGCGCAGCAGCGTGCGCACCGCGGCCTCGGCTTCCTTGCGCGTCGGGCGCGGCAAGTCCTTCGCCGCTTTCGCTGTCTTCGGCTGTCGGGGCAGTTTCGCGGGGGATTGGGCGGGCAAAGCTGCGGGTTCGATGGAAGGGGTCGGCATCCAGGCGCCGTCGGTGTCGCGCTCGTCAAGCATGTTCTGTCTCCTGCAACTGCTGATGGGGATGGGGGCGGGTGCCCGCGCGCCGGGCGGGCCAATCCGTGAGAAGTTCGGCGGACGGGGGCCGGCCGAGAAAGGCTTGCGGGCTCGCGCTTGCACCGTAGGCGCCGGACTGGAACACCGCGACGAGGTCGCCGGGCCCGGCGGCCGGCAGTTCGATGTCTTCGGCCCAAGTGTCGTGCGGAGCGCACAGGGGTCCGCAGACGGTCACGCGTTCGGTGGCGCGGTCCTCGGTTGCGCCGATGAGCACGAGCGGGAAATGCAGATGGCGCCGGCCTTCGAGGGCGCCGGTCGCGTGCCAGTGGTGATGGGCGCCGCCGTCCAGAATCAGGAAGACACGGCCGCGCGACTCCTTGCGCTCGACGACGCGTGTCAGGTACAGGCCGGCCTCGCCGACGAGGTAACGGCCGAGTTCGAGCGCAAGGCGCGCATCGGGCAGCACCCGCGCGGCCTCGCGGGCGGTCGCCCGCAGCGCGTCGCCGAGGGCCGGAAGGTTGAGCGGCGCCTCGCCGGGGAAGCAGGGAATGCCGAGCCCGCCGCCGAGATTCAGCAGGCGTACGGGCGCGGGCGCGAAGGGCGCGAGCTCGCAGGCGAGGCGCAAGGTTGCGCGCTGCGCTTCGGCGATCGCGAGCGCATCGAGGCAGCGCGAGCCAGCATAGACATGGAAGCCCTCGAAGGCGAGCGGCAGGCGCCCGATCTCGGCAAGCACCGCGGGCGCGGCTTCGCTGTCGACGCCGAAGCGGCGCGGGCCGCCGCCCATGCGCGCATCGGCCGCGAGGCCGAACGGGGGATTGATGCGCAAGGCGATGCGGGGGCGACGGCCGCCGGCAAGCGCCGCGAGCCGCCGCGCCTCGCCGAGCGATTCGATGACGACGAGCGCGTCCGCGGCGACTGCGGCGGCGAGGTCCTCGTCGCTCTTGCCCGGCCCCGCGACGCTCAGCTTGTGCCCGGCGACGCCGGCGCCGAGCGCGATGCCGATCTCCGCGGCCGACGTGACGTCGCAGCCGTCGACGAGCGGGGCGACGTGCGCGACGACGTCACGGTGCGGGTTCGCCTTCAGCGCGTACAGCAGGGCGAGGCCGGCGGGCAGCTCGTCACGCAGCTCCGCGATCCGGCGCTCGATCAGCGGCGCCGAGTACAGGTACAGCGGCGTGCCGTGGCGTTGCGCGAAAGCTTCGAGCACGGACGCGCCGGAGCCGTCCGCGAGCTGCCAGTCTTGCAGCAAGGCGGGGAGGAAGTCCTTCAAGCCACGGCCGGCCGACGCGACAGCTTCAGGGCGCATCGCCGAGCTCCTCGACGATGCGCCAGCCGCGCTGCGCGGCCTCGGCTCGCAACCTCGGATCGGGCCGCACGGCGACTGCCTCGTCGACGCGGGCAAGCAGCGGCAGGTCGCTCGCCGAATCCGAATAGAAGGTCGAGTGCGCGAGATCGGCCCAGCCGACGCCGAGCCCGGCGAGCCACGCTTCGACGCGCGCCACCTTTTCGGCGCCGTGGCACAGTTCGCCCTCGACCTCGCCGGTGAAACGGCCGTCGCGCACTTCGGCCCGGCTCGACAGCAGGTCGTCGATGCCGAGCAGGCGCGCGAAGGGCGCGGCGACAAAGTCGTTCGTCGCGGTGACGAGGGCGCAGAGGTCGCCGCGCGCGCGATGCGAGGCGACGAGCGCGCGCGCGGCCGCGGGAATCGTCCCGGCGACCGTCGCGGCGAAGGCCTTCCCCCACTCGTCGAGCTCGGCGAGCGAAAAGCGCGCGAGCGGCGCCATTGCGATGCCGTGCAGCAGCCGCACGGGCAGCTCGCCACGCACGTAGCGGCGGCAGCCGTCGAGGTAGCGCTCGGCGACGGCCGCTTCGAGCGCGCCGCGATCGACGAGGAAATGCAGCCAGGCCATCCCGCTGTCGTAGGGGATCAGCGTCAGGTCGAGGTCGAACAGCGCGACCCGCGGGCTGGATTGGGCCGATCGCGCGGCCGCCGTCCTCATGCCGAGTTCGCCACGCGGCGCGGCGCCTCGTCGGCGGCACGCGGCCGACGCTTTGCCGCACGACGCAGCTTCGCAGGCACGGCCGACGCAGGCACCTCGGCATGATCGGCTACCAGCCCGGTCAGGAAACGGGCCTTCAGCGCGCACTCGGCGAATTCCTCGGGCGCCGTGCTGTCGATGACGATTCCCGCGCCGACGCCCATCTGCCCGCGCCGCAGATGGCCGTGGGCCGCGCCGAGTGTCAGCGTGCGGATCGCGACCGACAGGCAGAAGTCCCCGCACGCGGCGTCGCCGCGATCCGAGCGTGGCGCATCAATCCAGCCGATGCTGCCGGTGTAGAGCCCGCGCGGCGTGCTCTCCAACTCGCCGATGAGCTGCATCGTGCGGTGCTTCGGCGCGCCGGTGATCGAGCCGCAGGGAAAGAGCGCGCGCAGGATCGCCGGGAAGCCGACCTCGTCAGGCAGTTCGGCCTCGACCGTGGAGGTCATCTGGAAGACGGTCGTGTAGGGCTCGATCGAGAACAGCGCCGGCACACGCACGCTGCCGACGCGCGCGATGCGGCCCAGGTCGTTCCGCAGCAGATCGACGATCATCAGGTTCTCGGCGCGGTTCTTGATGTCCTCCTCGAGCAGCCGCGCGAGCTCGCTGTCGACTTCGACGACCGGGGCGCGGCGCGACGTACCCTTCATCGGACGCGTGACGAGCCGCCCGCCTTCGTGTCGCAGGAAGAGCTCGGGCGAGCACGACAGCACATGGCTCGGCCCCGGTCCCGGCGGCAGTCCGATGAAGGCGCCGTAGGCGACCGGTTGCCGCTCGCGCAGCCGGCGGTAGAGCGATACCGGCGAACCGAACACGTCGAAGTCGAGGCGGTAGGTGTAATTGACCTGGTAGGTCTCGCCTTCGCCGATCGCGTGGTGGATGCGCGCGATCGCTTCATCGAAGGCCGCGCGGTCAACGCTCGCACGCGGCGCGAGGATAGCCGCCGGCTCGGCGTGATCCGCGTCGTAGGGATAACCGGCGCGACCGTCGACATCCTGTGCGAGCAGCCAGTCCTCGACCTCGGCGGCCGAGAGCTGGGACAGCTCCGCGAAGATGAGCACGCGCAGCGCGCCGCCCTGAGCGGCCGGCCGGGTGTCGACGCCCTGCAGGCGCGCGCCCCATTCGTAATCGGCCAGCACGACCGCGTGGCCCCCGGTGCGCTGGTCACGCTCGACGGCGCGCCAGACGGCGTCGAGCGTCGCGGGATCATCGCAACGATGCTCGCGCACGAAGCCGGTGTAGAGCCGGCTCGTCGGGTGCGTCGCGGTGGCATTGCAGTCGTCGAGCAGGGCAAAGCAGGCCATGGGGGTCTCCTGCGTAGGTTGAGTTGAAGCCGACTTTGCCAACTAAGCCAACATTCGGCGTAGTCGGAACCGACCTTGTTGAGCCTCGCTGCGCTCAACCCAGGCTATCGGTTCCGAAAACCGTGCCGTCGGCCGCGGGTCAGCTCCAGTCGTCCATGTCGTGGCGGATCGTGTGACGGTTGGCGATCAGCTCGTCGACGCTCGGCTCGTTGGCGAGCGCGCGGCGGATCGCGAGCTTCGTCGCCTCATAGTTCGTCCGATACATGTCCTTCTTGTCGAGCTCCGCATGCGTCGCGCAGCGCGGATCGATCCACACCAGGCTGATGATGCACAGGCGGTTCGCCTCTTCGCGCGGGATCACGCCTTCGATCAGGCAATCGACGATGGCGTCCGCGGTCGCCGACTGCACGACGCCGCCGAAGAGCTCGATGTTCGCGCTGTCCTTCAGCGTGACCTTCGGCACCATCATCGTCGCCGGGCGCACCAGCTGGTTGCACGCGCGGATCGCGAACATCGCGGTGTGGCCCTTGCTCTGCGCCATCATGTTCGCAAAGGCCTGGCCGACCGGGCCGTCGGTGCGGCCGATCAGGATCTCCGGCATCGCGTCGGTGTATTGGCCTTCGGCCGCCAGCACGGTCGCTTCGCCGGCGTGAAAGGTGTAGTCGCTCATAAGTACTCCGTGGATAAAAGCTTGGATCAGGCCGGCAGCAGCCATTCGCCCTTGCCGTCCGCGGCGAGGTCGCCGACGAAACGGCGCGGATGGGTGGCCGCGAGGGCGGCGAACGGACCGCCGTGTGCCGCGAGGTTGCGGGCGAGCAGCGTCCAGATGACCTGCACGTCGTGACCGGTCGGGACGAAGGCCGGCGGCGGCTCGGGCTGCGGGCCGGCGAAGATCAGCGTGCCCCGACGCATGCCGTAGCCGCAGTGCGCGCCGACCTCGCCCGCGACGGCGATCGTGCCGGCGACGAGCCTTGAGGCGAGGAAGTCGCCTGCGTCGCCGAACACCAGCGCCGTACCGCGCCGCATGCGGTCGCCGAAGCGCGCGCCGGCGTTGCCGCGCACAACGAGGAGCCCGCCGCGCATGCCGTCCATGTCGCCGGGCAGCGCGCTCGCGGCGTAGTCGCCCACGTCGCCCGCGATCTCCAGCCGCCCGCCCGCCATCTCGCACGCAGCGAGCATCCCGGCGCTGCCGGCCACGACGATCTCGCCCGCCGACATGCCGGCACCGAGGTAGTCGCCGACATCGCCCTCGATGCGGATGCACCCCCCGTCTAGCCCGCGGCCGACGCCGTCGCAGCGCGACAGGTCGCCTTCGAAGACCAATTCAGCGCTGTCGCTGGCCAGCGCTTCGACGGCGAAGAACTCGCCGAGCGGCACCTCATCGTTGCCGTGCCACAGCATCTTGCGCGCGACGTCGGAGGGCGTGGCGCCCGCCAATGCGACGGGCGTGAGTCCGGCGAGATCGAGCCGCAGCGCGGGTTGCGCGCGCAGCCGCAGACGGAATGCGGAGCTTGAATTTGCGCTCACTGGACTTCCCCCCCGAGCAACGCGTGCAGCCGGTACAGGTAGGGCCCGAGCTTGCCGCCGTAGTTGCCGGCCGAGATGCGCCGCACGCCGGCCGCCGCCCCCCGCGCGACGATCGTTTCGATGCCGACGCGCATCGCCGCCGCGACGTCGCCGTCGGTCAGGCCATCGATGACGATTTCCATCACGCAGCCGATCTCGCTGCCCGGCTCGGCCGCGAGTTCGGTCCGCTTTGCGAGCGGCGTCAGTGCCGGGCAGAACGCATCGTTGCTGGAGGCCGGCAGCGAAGCGTATTTGCTGCCGATCTTCGAACCCGAGCGCACGACGCCGCCGGGAAAAGGCAGGATCACGTTGGGCAGCGCCCGCATCGCCGCGACCGCGATTTCGGCCGCGCCGAGCGCCGCTTCGGTGTCGCGCGCGAGGATCAGCAGGTTGCCGCCACCGACCGCCTTCACGACCGGCGTCGTCTCCTCGGCGACGAACTCCCCGTCCATCACCGGCACGCGCCAGTAGCGTCGGCCGTCGATCATCTTCGAGATCTGCCAGCCGTCGCCGAAGAAGCGCAGGTTCTTGCCGAGCGCGACCGGCTCGCCGTCGTCGAGGCCCGCATAGACCGCCGTCGTCGGGCAGGTCAGCACGCACTGGCCGACGCGCCGCTCGATCTGCTTCGCGAGCTCCTTGCCGGACATCGAAAACAGCAGCACCGACACGCCCGGCCGGCCGTCCGGCGTCTCGTCCGAACCGAGCACGCGCTCGATCCCCGCTTCGCAGCCGCAGGCGATCACCGAGGTCGCGAAGCCGGTCAGCGCGACCGCCGCGTGGTTCGCCCAGGTCGCGTTGTGCGCGGTGATGACGAGGCGCGTCGCCTTCATCGGGAAGGCTTCGGCGAAGGTGTCGTCGATGGTGATGCCGTTGATTTGCACGACCGTCGCGGCGCTCATTTGTTGCCCCCCCGCCCGTGCATCGGACACTGCAGCAGGCGCCCGCCGTTCGCGCAGCTGCACAGCTCGTCGCGACCGATCGCGGCGTGCCGCCGGCTCGTCGCCAGGTGCTCGTCGGCGTACTTCGCGAGATCCCGCTCGATTGCCGGATCGAAGTCCGGCTCGAGGAAGTGCGTGCCGCCGACCGGCGTCGCGACGATGCGCCCCGCCCGCGCGACGAGCTCGCCGTCCTTGAACACGTACTCGGGCGTCGCGAACATCGCCTCGCGATCGGCGTCCTCGCGATACACGGCGATATCGGCCGCCGCACCTTCGCCGAGCTGGCCGCGATCGGCGAGCCCGAGCAGCCGCGCGGGTGCGGCGCGCGTCATGATCGCGATCTCGTAGAGGCTGAGTTCGCGGCGGATCTCACGCAGCGGCGCGGCTGCGGCGACCTCGGGGTGCAGCTTCGCGAGCTGCTCGTCACGGAAGGATTTGTCCATCAGCAGGCGGATCAGGTGCGGATAACTCGTGAAGGGGCCGCCGTTCGGGTGGTCGGTCGTCAGCACGACGCGCCACGGGTCGTCGACGAGCAGGAAGAGCTCCAGCCCGATCGCCCACTGCAGCGCATTGACGAAGCTCTGCTCGCGGTAGCGGAAGGGCACGATGCCGCAGCCGGCGTCGCACTCGATGTCGGCGCCGATCCACTTGCGCGGGCTGCCGAGATCGGCGTTCGCGTGCTGGCGCATCGTGTCGCCGGACGCCGTCACGGTCTGGCCGAAGATGATCTGGCCGACGTCGATGCTGACGTTGCGATTCGCATTCACCGCTTCGGCGAGCTCGCGCGCCGCCGACGAGAACTTGCGCGGACCTTCGGTGCCGTAGGCATGGAACTGCACGTGCGTCAGGTGCGCCGGCAGCCCCTCGAGTGCCGCGATCGTCGCGAGCGTCGAGCCGATGTTGCCGGGCACGCCGAGGTTGCTCGCGTGGATGTGCAGCGGATGCGGCACGCCGAGCTCGTGCAGCGCGCGCGCGAGCGTCTGCACGACGCGCCGCGGCGTGATGCGCCAGTGCGCGTGGTCCTCGTCGACGTCGAGCTTCCTCTGGTTGAACTTGAACGCCGAGATGCCGCCGGGATTGACCACCTTGACGCCCATCGCGCGCGTCGCGTGGATCGTCCAGCCGACGTAGTCGCGGATGCGCTCGAAGTCCTGGCCCTCGGCGAGCATGCGCAGCATCAGCTCGTCGTTGCCGAGCATCACGTAGGCGCCATGGTCGAGGATCGGCGTATCGCCCATCTCCATGTGCGCGTGACGCGCGTTCGATACCGCCATCGCCGGCTCGAACGCCGCCGTGTAGCCCATCTCCGCGTAGCGGTAGCCGGTTGCGAGCGTGCCCGGCGTGCAGCAGCCGGCGGACGCGAGCTCCAGCGGATTGTCCGGCGCGCGATTTGCGCGGTGGTCCTCGGGCAGCAGCATGCGCGCGAGATTCACCTTGCCGCCGCCGATGTGCGTATGCATGTCGATGCCGCCTGCCATCACGACCATGCCCGAGGCGTCGTACTCGCGATCGACCTTCTCCGCCGGATGCAGCGCGACGATGCGCCCGTCGCGCACGCCGACGTCGCGGATCTCGCCGTCGATGCCGTTGGCGGGGTCGATGATGCGGCCGCCCCTGAGACGCAGCGTGCTCATCGCGCACCTCCTTCGCTCGCGGCCAGACGGGATGCAATGTCCCCGGCAACGTCGGCCACGCCGGGCAGTGTGTCCTCGTAGATCGGCGCAAGCGGCAGCACGACGCCGCCGTCGGCGCGGAAGAGATGTCCGGCCGAGCCGATGCCCGGCGTCGACACCGGGATGAAGACGGTATTCGCCCGCGTCGCGGCTTCGAGTCCCGGGTGGCCGAGCACCACGAGCGGCAAGTCGGTGGCCGGCGGCGCGAGTTCGGGCGTGAACGCCGACACCCACAGCACCGCATCGACGGCCCGGTGCGCGAGGAGCTGCGCCGTCGCGTAGCGCTGCGGCTCATGCACGAGCCCGCGTTTGTGCACGCCGGTCCGCAGCGGCAGGCCCGAGAGCCAGGTCGTGACCTGGTTCGCCGTGTAGCCGCCATCGCCGCCGCCAAGGCAGAACGCCGCCGCACGCGTCGTGCGGTTCAAGGTATTCACGATGCGCTGGATCGTTTCGGCGACGAGCGCGCCATGTGCCGGGAGGCTCCCCGATTCCCACACGACGACCGTGTAGCGCGCGCCCAGCATGCGGGCGACGAGCGCGTCGAGCGCGGGATCGCTGGACGCCATGCGACGGCCGGCGAGCCGTGCGGCGAGGAGCGCGACGGTGTCGAAGACGTTGCCGGCGAGGCCGATCTCCTCCACCGTGACGCCTCCGAGCCCCGGCGCTGCGGTATCCGCATTCGCGCCGACGAACACGACGTGACGCTCGGGCGCATCCGCGGCTGGCGCCGTGCGGCGAAAGAACTCCGGATAGTGATCGCTCGCGTTCGTGCCGAGGCAGACGACGAGGTCGGCGCGGTTGCGGATCTCGGCGAGCGTCGTATAGAACACGCCGCGGTCCTGCAGCGCGCGCGTCGAATGCATCAGCGCGTCGCCGTTCGCGTGGTCGAGGATCGCACCGCAGCCGTTCGCCAGCCGGTACAGCGCGCGCATCCCCGCGACGTCGGTCGCGAGCCCCGCGAAGAGTGGCTGACGACTCGCGGCGAGGATCGCGGCGGCGGCAGCGACGGCGCTCCGGTGGTCGGCGGCGCGTCCGTCGATCCGCGCCGTCGCAGACGCAAGCACGGCGGCGAAGTGGGACAGAGCAGCCGTCGCACGCGGGCAGTCGCTATCGACCAGCGTTGGCCGCGGCGCGTCCGCCAGCGAAAAGCCGTCGCAGGACAACGGGCAGAACGGGCAGGTCCAGGGCCGGCCCGTTGGCGCGTCGGAGGTTGGGGAAGCAGTCTTGGCAGTCATGGCCAGAGCTAAGGCAAGCCATATGCCACCCAAGCCCGACGCGGCCTGTGCCGCCGAACGGCGCGCGAAGCGCCCCCCGGCTCAACACTGTGTCAGCGCCGCCCACTGCGGAGCCGGGACACAGTGTCACAGGAGCGCCTGCCGGGCCCGTCAATGCGCCGCTGCCCACTGCTGGCCGAACCGCCGCCCTCCCTCTCCCCAAAGCAGGCGAGGGGAAACATCGGCGCGCTACCGGCAACTGGCATGAATCCTGATAGGGGGTCTGGTAACGGCTCAGCGCGACTTCGCACCGCGGCCATTTACTCCTATCGACCAGGCCCCCGATCCGCACCACCATGCCGTCTGTCCGCCACCTCGCAAGCTCCCTCCCGCGCCGCACGGTCGCCCGCCGTACCGTGCTCGCGCTGGCCGCGTTCGCGCTGCCGGCGGGTGCCGCGCCGACCGCCTACATCACGAACCAGGGCTCGCACGACCTCAGCGTCATCGACGGCGAACGCCTCGCGGTCGTCGATCGGATCGCCGTCGGACGCTCGCCCGCCGGCATCGCGGTCAGCACCGCGAGCGGCAAGGCCTTCGTCAGCAATCCGGACAGCGCGACGGTCAGCGTCATCGACCTCGCCACCCGCCGCGTCGCCGCGACGATGCCGATCGACGGCGTGCCGCTCGGCATCGCCGCCTCGCCCGATGGCAGCCGGCTCTATGTCGCCGCGTGGCAGACGGACCGGCTGCACGTGTTCGCGACCGACGACTACCGGCCGCTCGCGAGCATCGCGGTCGGCCGCTCGCCCGCCGGCATCGCCCTGTCGCCCGACGGCGCAACGGTCTTCGTCGCCAACCGCGACGACAACGACATCGGCGTCATCGACGCCGCCACCCTCACGCTCACGCGGACGATCCCGGCCGGCCGCCATCCCTTCGCGCTCGGCGCGAGCCCGTCGGGCCGGCATCTCCTCGCGCTCAACGTCTATGGCGACGACGTCACCGTCATCGACGCCCAACGGCACACCCCGCTCGCGACCCTCGCGGTCGGGCGTGCACCCTACGGCGTCGCGTTCGACGACACCGGCCGGCGCGCCTTCGTGACCAACCAGCAGGCGGCGAGCGTGTCGGTGATCGACCTCGATGTGCAACCGCCCCGCGTCGCCGCGACCTGGGCGACCGCCGAATACCCCGAAGGCGTCGCGTTCGACGCCGGCCGGCTGTGGGTCGTCGGCTGGATGGACGACGTCGTCGCGATCCACGACAGCAGCTCCGGCCAGCGCCTCCGCGAAGTCGCCGTCGGCCGCAATCCGCGCGGCTTCGGCGCCTTCCTCGCCACGACAAGCCACAGCGGGGCAGCGCGATGACGCCGCTCGCTCGCCACGATCCTCACCCTCTCCCTCTCGGCGACCAACCCGCAAATGCGGAACGGCTACGCCCCCCCTGCCCGCCCATCCCTTTCCGGGCAGGGGGCTCTTTTTATTCCCCTCCTGGAGCGACACCATGATGCGCAAGACACTGATCGCCGCCACGCTGCTGTGCGCCGTCACCGCCGCCTGGGCCCACGGCCCGACGCGCCAGAAAGTCGCCGAGACCGTCACGATCGCGGCGCCTCCGGAAGCCGTGTGGGACCGCCTCAAGGACTTCGCCGCGTTGCAGACCTGGCATCCGGCCGTCGAATCCTCGCAGACGACCGCCGGCAACGAGATCGGCTCGGTGCGCACGCTGAACCTGAAGGGCGGTGGCAAGATCGTCGAGGAACTGACCCGCTACTCCGCCGAGGAGCACCGCCTCGCCTACAAGATGACCGACCCCGGCCCGGTCCCGGTCACGAACTACAGCTCCACGCTGAGCGTCGGCCCCGGCGATGGCAACACGACCGTCGTCGAATGGAAGGCCGGGTTCTATCGCGGCGACCCGAACAACAACCCGGCCCCGGAGCGCAACGACGACGCCGCAATCGCGGCCGTGACGGGCATCTACAAGGCCGGCCTGGACAACCTGAAGAAGCTCGCCGAGGGCAAATAGATGCGCGCGACGGCACAAAAATCGAGATGAAGGGTAACGAAATCTCGCGCGCTCAAGCGCTCTACCAGATCTACCGGGGCGGTTGAGTCTTCGCCTGAGACGCACAACGATTCGGCCCCGCAAGGGGCCGAATCCTTTTACGGATCGGACGGGCCGAGCCGAGCCTCCATGCATTTGCTCTCCACCATGCGCCGCAGCACGGCTTCCTCGGCCGCGAATGCCTCGGTCGCAACCGGATCGAACTGCTTGCCGGCCGAACGCAGGATTTCTTCCCGTGCCGTCTCGAAGCTCAGCCCTCGCCGATAGGACCGGTCCGAGGTCATTGCGTCGAGCGTGTCGATCACCGCGAAAAGCCGCGCCCCGAAAGGAATCTCCTCGCCGCGCAGGCCGCACGGATAGCCCTTGCCATCGAAGCGCTCCTCGTGGGACAGCACAATCCCGGCAGCGGTCTCCATGCCCGGCAAGCGGCTGACGATGCGGTAGCCGTCCTCGGGGTGGCGGCGCATCATCGCCCACTCGGCCGCGTCGAGCGGGCCTTCCTTGAGGAGGATATGGTCGGGCACGCCGATCTTGCCGATGTCGTGGAGCAGAGCGCCCCAGTAGATCTGGCGCAACTCTTCCGGGGTCTCGGTGAAGCGGCGCGCGAGGACCAGGGTGTGGCAGGCCACGCGCCGCGAATGCAGGCCGGTTTCGTGCTCGCGCAGATCGAGGGCGTCGGCTAGGGCTTCAACGAAGCCAGCTACGCCTTCTGGAAAATCCGGCATCACCGTGACTGCCGCAGGCGCTGCTTCATGGTACGCAACTGCCGCTCCATCATGTCCATGCGCCGCTCCATTTGTTGCATACGTTCCACCATGGCCTCGTGGCCGCCGGGCTTCACCATCATTTCGCCGCAGTCCATCATATCGTGCATCGGGCCGTTGATACCGCCCATGGCCATCTGCTGACCGAGCATCATGCTCTCGCGCATGGTCTGTGAATATCCGGGTCCGGCCCCTTTAATCGGCCGCGTGACGAACTGATGGAGGGCGGCAGTTTATGACTTTTGCCTTAGATCAACATAGCCTCCGGATGCATTCGGTATGATCCTCTTGCCTCGTCCGTGACGACGCTCGGAGGCGTCTACGGATTTCGGGGCGATTCACGCTAAATCCATCGATGCCGCACTCCTCTGCAGGCCCCGGGAGGATTGGCGGGCAAAAGAGAAGCCCAACTTCACTGAAATTAATGGGAAGCGATGGATGAGTTGATCACGCGATTCCGTGATGCACTGGTAACACTCGATCGGAACCATGCCGAGAGGCTTTTCCAGCAAGCCTTGGCCTCCCATTCCCCGCTGGCCGCGGTCGAGCAGTTGGTGGTGCCTGCGCTGGAACTGATTGGCCGGGACTGGCACGAAGGAGGCATCGCCCTCTCGCAGGTGTACATGAGCGGACGCACCTGCGTGGAACTCGTCGAGCGCGTGCTGCCGCCCACCGACCCAGACCGCAAGAACCCGCTGCGCTCGGCCATCGTCGTACTCAATGACAATCACATGCTCGGCAAGCGCATCGTCTATTCGGTGATGCGCGCCAGCGGCCACGAGTTGTTCGACTACGGCCGCCTGGATGTTGATCGACTGGTCGAGCGCGTGTCGGCTGACAAGATCCGCGTGTTGCTGATTTCGGTCCTCATCCTGCCTTCCGCGCTCAAGATCAAGGAAGTGTGCGCCAGATTGAAGACGGCCGTCCCCGACATCAAGATCCTAGTGGGCGGCGCGCCCTTTCTGTTCGACGACCAGTTGTGGCAGGAGGTGGGCGCCGATGCCATGGGCCATAGCGCCGCCGATGCCGTCGCCATCGTTGACCGCTGGATGGGAGAGATGCAATGAATTCCATGCAGCGCACGCTGACCGCCCTGGGCCAGCAGGAACCCGACCGCGTACCGCTTTTCCTTCTCACCACGCTTCATGGCGCGAAGGAACTCGGCATGACGATCGAGGAATACTTCAGTCGGGCCGAGCACGTCATCGAGGGCCAGTTGCGTCTCCGGCGGAAATATCGCGCCGACTGTCTCTATGGCTTCTATCACGCCTCGATCGAAATGGAGGCGTGGGGCGGCAGCACGATCTACCTGCCCGACGGCCCGCCGCAGAACGGGCGGCCGGTCATCGGGAGGCGCGAGGATATCGATGCGCTCCAGGTGCCCGATGTCGCTGCTGCGCCGGGCCTGCAGCGGGTGCTGGCCACCCTGCGCGGCCTCAAGGCGGCGGTCGGCGACACGGTCCCGATCATCGGCGTCGCAATCTCGCCGTTCTCGCTGCCGGTGATGCAGATGGGCTTCGACAAGTACTTCGAGCTGATCTATGAAGACCCGGCGCGCTTCGAAAAGCTGATGGAAGCCAACATCGCCTTCTCCGTCGCCTGGGCCAATGCCCAACTGGCGGCGGGCGCGACCGCGATCTGCTATTTCGACCCCGTGTCCTCGACGACCAACCTCCCGCGCGAGCTGTATCTCAAGACCGGCCAGCGCGTCGCCAAGCAGGCGATTGCCCAGATCAAAGGGCCGACCGCGACGCACATGGCCTCGGGACGCTGCCTGCCGATCATCGGCGACATCGCCCAGACGGGGACTGCGATCGTCGGCGTCAGTGGGCTGGAAAACCTGGCCGAACTCAAAGCGGCCGCCGGCAAGCGTGTCAGCCTGCTCGGCAACCTGAATACCGTCGAGATGCGGCGCTGGACGCCGGCGCAGGCCGAACTCGCAGTGAAGCGCGCGATTGCGAGCGCCGGGCGTGGCGGCGGCTTCCTGCTCGGCGAGAACCACGGCGAGGTGCCATGGCAGGTGCCGGAAGAGGTGCTGCTCGCCATCGGCGATGCCGTCGAGCGCTGGGGACGCTATCCGCTCGACTGGGTCGAGGAATGGACCGACAGCCCGTAAGGGCGGATATCGCATGGCCGGCAAGCTCTGTCTTTTCTGCTGCCACACCTTCCACTCAGAGGTCGCCGCTGGCGTAGCGGAGGAGGACTGGGATGACGTGGTGACTGCGCCCTTTCCAGCCCGTTGCGGGCGGCCGCCCGTGAATTGGGACGAGTTGCGCCCGCTCCTGCCGAATGGGTGCACGCAGGTCGCTGTCCTCGGTCGCGCCTGCCTGCGTGGGCTGGGCGTCCCGCCCTCCGACTTCCCGAAGGTCCGACTCCTCTCGGCGAAGCAATGCTTCCACTGGGTCGCCGGGGAAACCCTGGTGGATGAAACCATCGGCGGCGGCGGCTACCTGATGACGCCGTCCTGGCTCGCCGACTGGCGCAGCCACATCCGGGAACTGGGCTTCGATCCCTACAATTCGGTCGAGCTTGCCGATTTCTTCCGTGAATCCGCCAGCGAGATGGTACTGCTCGACACCGGACGGAGTTCACACAAGAACGCGGACACCGACGCCCAGTTGGCCGCGTTGCAGGCGACGGTGCAGTTGCCGGTACGGCGCGTCACCATCGGACTCGAGACCCTGAGGCTGAAACTCGCCCGGCCGGTGCTCGAATGGCGGCTGGCGCAAGAGCAGCAGGCCCGCCGGGAATACGCACAGCGCCATGTCAGGGAACTGGCGGATCACCTCGCCGCCATGGACATCCTGGTGCGACTGGCGAGGACGCAAATTGAATCGGAAGCCATCACGGCCATCGAGGATCTCTTCCGCATTCTCTTCGCCCCGGGCTCGCTCTATTACCTGCGCGTGGTGAACGACGTGCCCGTGTCGGAGGGGCAGATCCCTGCTCCTCTGCTGGATGCGATGCGGGCCCTGCGTGGTGATCACGCCCGGAGTCCGGACGGCCGGGGCTTCCTCCTGCGCATCGCCAGCGGCGAGGATACGTTGGGCATCATCGCCCTTGAGGAGATCGCCTCGTCGCAGTCGAGCGAGCACTACCTCAATATGGCACTGGCGCTCACCGGCGTCTGCGGGCTGGTGATCGACAATGCGCGCAATAGGAAGCGTCTGATCGAGTCGGAGAAGATGGCCGCGCTCGGCGTACTCATTGCCGGCGTCGCCCATGAGATCAACACCCCACTCGGTGTCGGGCTGGCCGCCGCCAGCATGCTGCGTGAACGCTCGCGTCGCCTCGCCGAGCGCTTCGACGCCCGCAGCATGACGCAGTCCGAACTGACCCACTACTTCGAGACAACCCAAGCCGGCACCGAACTGTTGTGCCAGAACCTGGAGCGGATCGGCAACCTCATCGATGCCTTCCGCCAGGTGGCCGTCGATGGCAAGACCTCGGACAAGGCGCGGTTTCGCCTGCGGGATTGCATCGACGACGTGATTCGCAGCCTCGGCGACCAGCTGCTCGCAGCCGGCATCCCGGTGCAGATCGACTGCGATCCGGCGCTTGAAATCGAAGGCGTCGCCAGCGATTGGGGCAGCATCTTCGTAAACCTGATCGTCAACTCCCTCAAGCATGGCTTCAAGGATCGAGCCCAGGGCAGCATCGCCACGCGCATCGTCAGCGATGCAAAACGACTGCGGGTGGATTACCGCGACGATGGCTGTGGCATGGACGCCACGACTCGCGCGCGCATTTTTGATCCCTTCTTTACCACCGATCTCCAGCACGGCATGGGGCTCGGCATGCACCTCGTATACAACCTGGTCACGCATCGCATGGGCGGCAACATTCAGTGCGACAGCCAACGTGGTTACGGTGCTCACTTCGTCATCGAGATTCCCCAATGAGCGCCCGCTACAACTTCGCTGACCTGTTCGCTCCCGAGTTGCTCCAGACCGAAGCCCTCTCCCCGCCGCCATGGAAGGTGCTGCTGGTCGATGACGAGCCGGCGATTCGGGCAGTATTGCGCCTCGCGATGCAGGACATCGTCTTCGATGGACGCACACTTCATTTGCTGGAGGCCCGATCCGGCATCGAAGCCAGGGCCCGACTGGACGAACATCCAGACATCGCGCTCGTCCTGCTCGACGTCGTGATGGAAACAGAGCACGCCGGTCTCGACCTCGTGCGCCACATCCGTCAGGAACTTTCCAACCGCTGGATGCAGATCGTGCTCGTCACCGGTCAGCCCGGCTATGCGCCCCAACGCGCGGTGATTACCGACTACCAGATCGACGGCTATCGCCTCAAGTCGGAACTGACCGCCGACAAGATCTTTGTCTCGGTCTATGCCGCGCTGCGCACGCACCAGGCGATGCTTGATCTGGCGCAGCAGCGTCAGCAGTTGGCTCAGGTCAAAGTGGAACTCGAGCAGCACCGACGGCACCTGGAAATGCTCGTCGAAAAACGGACCGCCGATCTTGCGGCGGCGACGAAGGCGGCGGAGGCTGCAAGAATCGATGCCGAACGGGCGAACAACAGCAAGTCCCGTTTCCTGGCCGCCGCCAGTCATGACCTGCGGCAGCCGCTTTCGGCCGTGAACCTCTACATCGATGTCCTTCGGGCCAAGAGCTCTGCCGCCGACCGGCCGCTGCTGGCCAATCTGAAGGAATGCGTCGGCAGCCTGAACGAACTGCTGACCGACCTGCTCGATCTGTCCAAGCTCGACGCGGGCGTCGTCACGCCGAGCATCGTCGATTTTCCCATCTCCGATGTCCTGAGCAATCTTCAGTCCGTCCACGCGCCCGATGCGCAGGTGAAAGGTTTGCGCCTGCGCTGCGTCAAATCCGGTGTGACAGTCCGCACCGACGCGGTCATGTTCCGGCGAATGCTCGCCAATCTGGTATCGAACGCGATCCGTTACACCGAACGCGGTACCGTGCTGATCGGCTGTCGGCGGCGGCAGGGGAAACTCTGGGTCGAGGTGTGGGATACCGGAATCGGGATTCCCGAGGACAAGACGAAGGAGATCTTCGAGGAGTTCAAGCAGCTCGACGAGGCGCGAACCCGCGGCAGCGGGCTGGGCCTCGCGATCGTCGACAAGTCGGCAAAGCTGCTTGGCCTCGGCGTCCGTGTGCGATCAACGCCCGGCCGGGGGTCGATGTTCGCGATCGAAGCGCCGCTCGGGATCCAGGCGAGCCAAGGCCCCCTGCCGCAACCCGGCCGCCGCTCGCTTCGCATCGCCCTGGTGGAAAACAACGAACAAGTTCGCCAGGCGCTCGAACTCGCATTGCAGGCGACCGGCCACCTAGTCGTGTCGGCTGCAGATTGCCGCTCGCTTCTCGCCCGGTTCGACTGCTGGTCGCCCGACGTCTTGATCTCGGATTACCGGCTGTCGAACGGGGAGACGGGATTCGACGTGATTACCCGCGTCAGGGCCAAGTTCGGCGAGGATCTTCCGGCGGTTCTCATCACCGGCGATACCGATCCGAATCTGATCCGCAGCATGGCCGGTCGCGGCGTTGTCATTCAACACAAGCCCCTGCAGATCGACGCCCTGCAAGCGTGCATCCAGGGCTTGGCCGGCTGAAGTCTGCGGTCGGCGGCGTTCGCCTGTCGGCATAGGTTGTGGACGGGATCTTATGCGCCCATAAACACGCTTATCTTGCTGCACTGCAGCATTTCCGCGTAATATGTGCGGGTTCAAGATTGATTCCGCGGATAACAAGTGTGCTGCACAACGGCACGCCGCAACCCCGGCCAACCTTTTATGACCTGAAAGGAGCCCACCATGAAACTGAAACCCGCAATCGCACTCGGCACGGCTGTGCTGTTGGCCGTCAGCTTCGGCGCATTGGCCGAGCCGGCCGAAGATACCGCGCCTTACGGCAAGCACCTGACCTCGATCGAGGCCGTCGCGAAGTCCCGTCCGGGATCGTTCGACGTCTATATCGATGCGCCGACGGGATTCGCCTTCGTCAACACCCCCGCCGGCTGGAAGTTCACGCGGAAGGTACAGGACGACTCGCCGGTGCTCGCCGAACTGCGACTCCGGCAGAGCGGCGAATTGCTGACGAGCGCAGCGCAGTCGCAGCAATAAGACAAAGGCCGCAATTGCGGCCTTTTTTCCGTTCCGCCCTCGCCTACGGGCGCACGGTTCGCGCCGCCGCATCGAATTCCGCGCGTTCGAGCGCCAGATACCGGTAATGCACGTTCTGCCGATGGACCTGCGGGTAGCCGGCCCATGTCGCGTACGCCGGCATCGCGACGCCCTCCACCGCCTCCGATAGGCTCGCGCCGGCCGCATATCGTCGCCGCACTTCGGTATCGAGCTCGACAAGGTAGGCGCGTAGCGCCGTCGCGGCCTCGACGGCAACGACCGGCCCGTGGCCGGGGACGACCCGGTGTATCGGCAGTGCCGCGATGCGGTCGAGCGCGGCGATCCATGCGGTGACGTCGGCGTCGCGCACGAGGGGCACCCGGCCGATGATGACGAGGCCGCCTGCGAACAGGATGCCGTTCGCGCGGTCGAGCACCGCGACGTCTCCAGGCGTGCTCGCCCAGCCGAAGTCGAGGAGTTCGACGCTGCGGCCACCGAGATCGATCGAGCGGTCCCCGGGAGCGAGCGGGTCCGGCCGCGGCACCCACGAGCCGGCCATCGCGTCGGCGCCGTGGGCCTCGACGAAGTGCTGCAGACAGATCGCGCAGCGTTGTGCGATGAGCTCCGCCGTACGGGCGTGGGCGACGACCGGGATGCCGGCATCCTGCAGCGAGTTGGCACCGAACAGAAATTCCGGCAGGCCGTGGGAGATCAGCGCGAGCCGTAGGGGCCGGTCCGTCGCGCGGCGCGCCGCGGCGAGGGTTTCATGGCCCTGTCGGGCCGAGGCGCCGGTGTCGACGAGCAGCGCCGCATCCTGGCCGACGAGCAGGCCGACGTTTCCCGTATCCGCGTCGGGCGGAGCGGCCGCGGCGAGCGACGGGCCGGGCAGTACGAAGGCGCCGGGCGCGAGCGCGATAAACTCCGCGGCGTGGGCGCTTGCGGCGGACACCAGCACAGCGACGGCAAGCAGCAGCCCGCCGAGCGCGGCCGCGCGCACTCAGACTCCGTCGCGGCGGGGAGCGACCGGGACGCGGCTCTCGAATGTCCGGCCTTCGGTATCCACGACCTCGGCCGCGAGTTCGCCGTTGCCGCCGCCCTCGCTGCTGAACAGGAAGCGGAAACTCGGGTTTTCGCTGATCGAGAAGTCGACGTCGGCTTCGAGCACCGGCTGGCCGCGGTAGCGCACCGTCACCTGTCGCACGAAATGCGCCTTCGGATAGAGCCGCGTGATCTGGTCCATCGCGAGTCCCGACGTGTTCGGGTGGCTGATCATCAGCTGCGCACGCCGCGGTTCGCCCGCGTCGTCGACCTTCAGCCTGATGCGCCCGAGGTTCGCGGCGGCGGCGACGGGATCCTTGCCGGCGGGCGCCGAGCATCCGCCCGACGCCTTCACGAAACGCGTCGCCATGTGCAGCGAACCGTCTTCGAGTTCGGCGATCGCGCGCACATACCCGTACTGTTCGACGCGCACGCGCGTCTCGACATCGGCGCGCCCGCTCGCGGGCGCAAAGTGCAGGGTCGCCGCAAGCGGCGACGGATTGCCGTCGATGACGAGCCATACCGTCTTCACGCGCCGCGCGCTCGTCTGGTCGAGGCGGCTGCGCACGGAGAGCGGCACGATCGCCGCGTCCTCGGCGCGGGCCGGCGCCTCGAGCACGAGCGTACCCTCGTCCGCCGCGGCGATCGGCCGCGCTCCGAAGAGCGCCGGGCGCAGCCGTTGCCAGACGGCATTCGCTTCGGCGTCGTCGGGCGCCGCATACGCCGATCCGCTGCCGGCAGCAAAGGACAGGAGGATCCACAGCAAGGGGCCGAGCATCGTCGCTACTCCCATTCGAGCTCCGCATACGCGGCGGTGAGATTGCGCCGATGGTAGGTCTCCGCGAGCGCCCAGCCCTCGGCATCGGTCGGGTCGGCGGCGTCGACGGTTTCGCCGAGCGTCTTCCCGGCCGCGATCGCCTCGCGGACGCGGGTCACGACCTGCCCGAGATAGCGCGATTGCGCATCGAGCGAGGCCGGCCAGGGTGGCGTAACACGGCCATGCCCGGGAATGACTCGCGACGCCGGCAGCTCGCGCAGCCGCGCGCCGACCTCAAGCCAGCCGTTGATGCTGCCGTCGACGGACGGGATGCGCTCGTCGAACAGCAGATCGCCGAGCCACAAGGTTCCGCTCGCCTCGTCGAACACCGTCAGGTCGTTATCCGTGTGCGCGGTCGGCCAGCGCTGCAGGAGCAGCGTGCGGCCCCCGAGATCGAGCCGCAAGTGATCCTCCACGAGCAGGTCCGGCGCGACAATACGGCTGCCGGCCGCGGCGTCGCCGAGCGCAGCGACGAGTGCCGCCTCATAGTGCGCGGCTCGTGCGGCAAGGGCTTCCGGCAGGCGTGCGGCGCCCACGAAGCGGGCGGCGCCGTCGGCGAACGCGGCGTTGCCGAAGACGTGATCCGGGTGCATGTGCGTGTTGATGACGTAGCACACCGGGCGGTCGGTCGTCCGGCGGACCGCGGCGGCGAGCGCCTGGCCGACCGGCAGACTCCCGCCGGTGTCGATGACCGCGACGCATCGCTCGCCGACGATGAAGCCAACGTTCGCGATATCGCCGCCGTTCGCGCGCGACGTCTCCTCGTGACGGCCGACATGCACGAAGAGGCCGGGCGCGGCCTCGACGAGCTCGAACGGCGTGACGGCGCCGCCCTTGGCCGGCGCGAGCGCGGCGAGGGCGGCGCAGGCCCACGCCGCGAGGTGTCGCGCCGCCGGGAAGGCGCCGCGCCTCAGCTCATCAGGCACGCCTTGCGCGCGTCCGCCTGGAGCGCGCGAAACTTGGACGCCATTTCCTTGCCGGCACCGTATGCGCGCATCGTCTCGCCACGCTCGCCGCCGATGCTCAGCGCGTTGGCCGAGGTCGAATACGCCACGTACTGATCATAGGAGATGCGCTGCGCGATCGTGTCGATCATGCAGGTGCACTTGTAGATGTTCTCCTGCGCCGGCCCATGGGCGTCGCGCGCGCAGCCGAGCACGTACTCGACGCGGTCGAGGGTCGGGAAGTCGTTCGCGGCGACGGCCGCCGGCGCCCAGGGCACCAGGCCGCAGGCGAGTGCGCAAAGCAGTTTCTTGATCATCGCTATTTTCCCTCCGTCATGTAGCCCGGTGCCTGCCGCGGCCCTTCATCACCACCCTTGCCGCCGGCTTCGCTGCGAAGCGTCACGACTTCTTCGATCAGCGGCTGGCCGCCGGCCGCCGCGGCGACCTGCGTGCTCAGTTCGTACACGCCGCCGGGCACTTGTGGCGACAGCGTGAAACGATAGGTCTTGCCCCCCATTCCCCGCAGGCGCTCCTGCTCCGCGTCGGCGGCATACGGGCGGATCTCCACGCGCGTCGCGGGCAGCGTCTTGCCGGCGTAGCTGACGACGACGTTCGATACTTGCGCGCCTTCGGCGAGCGCAAGCCGGATGCGGCGGCGGAAGTAGTTCTCCTGCCCGCCGAGCCGTCGGTGCATGTCCCGTACATCGGCCTCGAGGAAGTACAGGATCAGCGGATTGCTGGACGGGTGCTCGACATCGGGCAGCGCGAGATGCCGTTCGCCGTGCAGGTAGTCGACCTGCACGACACGCCCTTGGCCCTTGTCGCGGCGCGCGTTGAGGACTACCTCGTCATCGACCTCCGGCTGGCCGGCCTCAGTGCGGCGGTAGCGGTAATGCAGGCTCGCCGTGGCCGGCAGGTTGTCGAGATGCGCGTCCTCGAACACCCTCCGCTCGGCCTCGGAGATCGGCGCAGTGTCGGCCGCGGTTACCGGTGCCGCCGCGACCAGCGCAGCGAGCAGCGGGATCGGCCACAGCAGGCGTCGCATCATCGTTCGGTCACCGCGACACCGCCGCCTGCCGCACGAGCTCGGGCGAGGCAAGCGGCAACACCACCGGCTGCGTGATCAGCGGCACCCCGTACTGCTTCAGGATGTTCGCGATCTCGGCCTGATTCTCTTCGATCAGCGTTTCGATCTGCTGCTTCCACGCCTTTTCGCCGAAGCGCACGCCCATCGCCATCTCGTAGTCGAACTTGACGCCCGGCTCGGATGCGAGCGGCACCACGCGCAGCGCAATGTCCTTCGCCTGGCGCACCGTGTAGCTGCCGATCGGACCCCACATCACGGCGACGTCGATCGCGCCGCTCGCGAGGTCACGCGCGATGAGTTCGCCGGGAACCTCGTCCGGATTCGGGTTCATCGTCTTGTACGGAACGCCGGAATCGACCAGGTTGTGACGCGCGAGCCACGCGGAGCCGGGCGAGCGGTCGAACACGGCGATCTTGAGGCCAGCGAGCTTGTCCGGCGGCAGCGCGAGGAAATCCTCTTCGCTGCGCACACCGTCGAGCCCCTTGCCGGGCGCGATCACCAGCACGTAGGTCGAACGGTAATAGGGTTTGGTCGGCAGCAGCTGGCCGAAGTCGGCCGGCACGCCCATGACGATGTCACAGGGATAGTCCTTGCCCGGGAGCTTGTAGCGCAGCGTGTTGCGCACGAAGCCCAGCCGTTGCGGGAAGGTGTAGGTCTCGACCGGCAGGCCGAGCTTGGCGGCGAAGAGTGCGGCGATCTTGTCCTCGAAGCCCTCGCCGCGGGCATCGGTGAACGGGGGGTTGTTCGGATCCTTGCAGACGCGGAAGGCCTTGCGCGACGGGGCATCTTCGGCGGAGGCCGGCATCGCCGCACCACCGAGCGCAAACGCGAGGAGCAGGCACAGGCTGGCGCGCAGCCACGACCGGGATGACGGTGAGCGCGTCATGATGCTACTGCTCGATTTCGATGACTTTCGCGCGGGTGATCGCACCGTCCGACCGCCCCTTCAGGTAGGCGTAGAGCTGGTCGATGTGCTCGGACACCTTCGCATTTTCGCCGAAGCTCGGCATGCCCTTGGCCATGCGCCCGCCGAGTACGGTCGTCTTGAATTCCTCGGGCGTCAGCACCTTCAAACGCTCGATCAGCGACGGACCGACGAGGCCTTCCTGATTCGGACCATGGCAGCGGTCGCACGCCGCCGAGCGCCAGGTACGGAAGCCCTGCATCGTGTTCGCGTCGACCTTGTAGCCTTCGACGACCGTATACAGCGGGCCTTCGCTCAGCGCCGTCGCAGGCACCGCTACGCTCGCCATCAATACCGCCAAGGAACAAAAAATTGCGGGTTTCATCGACTGTCTCCTCCGGTGTCGAAGTGTTTGCGCCCTGCCTGCCCCGCATCCGCGGGGCAGACGGGCGTCTGGTTTGCCTAGTGAAACCGCCTCAATCAGGCAGCGCGAACACCGTCAGCGAACCGCCGAGCGCGGTGTGCTTCTGCAGGTCGCGATAGCCGCCGACTGCGCCGAGGCCGTCGTTGTCCTTCTCGAGACCCGCGGCCATGCCGATGCCGGCCCAACCCCCGATGCCCGAATAGACGCCGACGTACTGCTTGCCCTGATGCATGTAGGTGAAGACGTTGCCGATGATGCCGGACGGCGTCTTGAACTTCCACAGCTCCTTGCCATCCGACAGGCGCACCGCCTTCAGGTAGCCTTCGAGCGTGCCGTAGAAGATCACGTCACCGGCAGTCGTCAGCGCGCCGCTCCACACCGAGAACTTCTCGGGCTTCGACCAGGCGATCTTGCCCTTGCCGGCGTCCCACGCGATGAAGTTGCCCATGCCGCCATGGCTCTTCGGTGCCGGGTACATCGCGAGCGTCGCACCGACATACGGCTGGCCCGCGGTGTATTCGACCTCGAACGGCTCGTAGTCCATGCACACGTGGTTGGTCGGCACGTAGAAGAGGCCGGTCTTAGGACTGAAGGCCGCCGGCTGCTGGTCTTTCGAGCCGAGTGCCGCCGGGCAGACACCCTTGGTATTGACGTCCGGACCGTTCTGCTGCGTGCTGTACTTCGCCACCACCTCCGGACGGCCGGTCTTCATGTCGACGTGGGTCGCCCAATTGACCGCCGGATCGTACTTCTCGGCGACGAGCAGCGCACCGGTCGTGCGATCGAGCGTGTAGCCGAAGCCGTTGCGGTCGAAGTGCACCAGGGCCTTGGTCTTCTTGCCCTTGACGTCGATGTCCGCGAGGATCATCTCGTTGATGCCGTCGAAGTCCCACTCGTCGTGCGGCGTCATCTGGTAGACCCACTTCACCTTGCCGGTGTCGAGGTCACGCGCCCAGATGCTCATCGACCACTTGTTGTCGCCGGGCCGCTGCGAAGGGTTCCAGGTGCTGGGGTTGCCGGTGCCGTAATAGACGAGGTTGAGCTCCTTGTCGTAGCTGTACCAGCCCCAGGTCGTGCCACCGCCGGTCTTCCACTGGTCGCCCTTCCAGGTCTTCAGCGACGAGTCCTTGCCGACCGGCGCGAGCTTGCCGTCGGTCCAGGTCACGGTCTTGTCCGGATCCATCAGCATCTCTTCGTCCGGGCCCGTGCTGTAGCCCCGCCATGCGACCTTCCCGGTCTTGATGTCATACGCGGTCAGGTGGCCGCGCACGCCCCACTCGCCGCCGGAGATGCCGGTGATGACCTTATCGCCGAAGACATGCGGGGCGTTGGTGTTGACGGCACCGAGCTTCGGATCGCCGTTCTTGACCGACCAGACGACCTTGCCGGTCTTCGCATCGAGCGCGTCGAGCACGCTGTCGGCACGCTGCAGGAAGATCTTCCCATCACCGTACGCCACGCCGCGGTTGACCGTATCGCAGCACATCTGCGCGACCACCGCCGAATCCTGCTTCGGCTCGTACTTCCACAGGATCTCCTGCGTCTTCAGGTCCATCGCAAAGACGTTGTTGGGGAAGGGGGTGTGGATGTACATGACGTCGCCGACGACGAGCGGCGAGCCTTCGTGGCCGCGCAGCACGCCGGTCGAGAAGGTCCACGCCGCCTGCATCTTGCCGACGTTGCCGGCGTTGATCTGCTTGAGCGCGCTATAGCGCTGGTTGTAGTTGTCGCCCGCCTGCGCGGCCCAGTTACCCGGGTCCTGCATGGCGCGGTCCAGTTGCGCGTCGGCGTGCGCAAAGCCCGCCCATGCGAGAACGACCCCGGCGATCACTCGATGCTTGAAGGCCATATCCATTGAAATGTCTCCTCGTCTTTTTTCGAACGTTTCGTTGCCGGATCTCGTCCTGCGGGACCGGCCTACCACAATCGATGCCAAGTCGCCGTCCCTGGAGACCCCGTCGAACGGGCGGGAAGTCGGGAGGGCGGAACAGCCTTTGTTTCTGTCCCGCCGATGTCGGACGCAAGCGACGTGCCATGGTGCGATGCACACACGAATCCCGCGGCGCCGAGCCTGTCGCAGATGGGAAAACGGAGGTCGCGTCGCGTTCCTCGAGGCCCGACGGCCCCCAACGGCGCAAGCGCGCACGGGGACGATTACAGAATGTCCCGTTACACAGTGGTCCCGATGGCACACAGTCGGTGGCGGTAGCGCAGTGTCACGGGCGCCATCCGCAAGCCCCGCGGGGAGCGGGCTCTTGGCATGGATTGTGTTTCAGGGATTGGGAACGAGCCGGCGGTCGTGCAGTGCCGACGCGACGAGCCAGGCATCGGCGCCGGCCGCCGCGGCAGCGTCGAGATCCGCGGCGTCGCGAATGCCACCGGCACCGACCAGCATCGCGCCCGGCGCACGGCGGCGGATCGACGCGAGGAGCTCGAGGTCCGGGCCGGCGAAGGCACCGACGCGCTCGAGCGTCATGACGATGACGCGCCCGGGCCAGAGCGACGCGTCGGACCAGCAGCCGGCCGGGTCGAGGACCTGGTCGCCGCGCCGGTCGAGCGAAAGGATGGCGCCGGGCAGGCTCGCAAGCGCATCGCGGGCGGCCTGCGGCGAGGCGAGCGATTCGCTGGCGAACACCGGCGCGACGCGTGCGGCGTCGGCGCCGAACTGCCGGACGAGGGCGGCGAAGGCCGACGCGTCGCGGAAGCCGCCGTCGAGCCAGATGGTGGTGGCGGGCAGCGCCGCGAGCAAGGCGGCCACGACGCCGGCCTGCGGCACGCCGCCGGTCAGCGCGTCGAGGTCGGCGATGTAGAGGATGTCGGAGCCGGTGTAGTCGAGCAGTGCACGGGCCACGACGAGCGGCTCGCTGCCCGCGCAGAGCGCAGAACGGATCGGACGGTAGGTGCTGCGTTCGCCGCGGACGGCGCGCACGACCTCACCGGCGAGCAGATCGATGACAGGAACGACTTGCATGAACGGAAAGAAAAAAGTGTTGGTATACGAATGTATCAGCGGCGGGGGCTTCGCGTCGCCCGAGGGCGGGTGGCCGGACCCCGGCCTGCTCGCGCAGGGACGGGCGATGCGTGACGCGCTGGCCGCCGACCTGCAGCGGCTCGACGACGTCGCGCTCACCTGCGTCGCAAGCCCGTATGCGCCCTTGCCCGCCGCGCTCGCGGGCGTCCGCTGCCTCGACGCGGGAGACGGCGGGCAGGCCGCGGCCGATTTCCTCGCCCGCGAGGCCCCCGGCCACGACCGCGTCTGGGTCGTCGCGCCGGAGTGCGACGACCTGCTCGCGCAACTATCCGCCTGCGTCGGGGCCGAGCGCTGGGTCGGCTGCACGACCCCCGCGATCCGCGTAGCGGCCTCGAAATCCGCGACGCGCGACCGTCTCGCCGCGGCCGGCATAGCCGTGCCGGCGGCGTGGCGCCCGGGCGAACCCGAACCTGCGGCCGGCACCGGCTGGATTGTCAAGCCCGACGACGGCGCGGGCAGCGTCGATGCGCAACGCTATGCAGACTTCGCCGCAGCGCGCGACGACCTCCTGGCACGGCTCGATCGCGGCGCTCCGAGCACGCTCGAAGCCTGGACCGAGGGCATCCCGCTGAGCCTGTCGCTGCTATGCCGTAGTGGCCGCGCCGAACTCCTCGCGATCAACCGCCAGCGCATTGTCTCGTCGCCGGGCTCGGCTGTCGTCTATCAGGGCGTCGACATCGGCGTCGCGCCGATCCACGGATCCGCCGGCGGGCGGCTCGCCGCGCTCGGGCAGCAGATCGCCGCCGCGCTGCCGGGCCTCGCGGGCTACGTCGGCGTCGACGTCGTCTGGCCGGCCCGGTCACTGTCCGAGGATGCAACGCCGGTCGTGATCGAGATCAACCCGAGAGTCACCTGTGCCTATGTCGGGCTGTCGGCGGCGCTCGGCCGCAACCTCGCCGGCGAGATCCTCAACGCCCGCGCCACGGAGGCTCTGCAGCATGGCCTCCACTAACCCCCGCCCGCATCGCTCGCCGGTGGTCGGCTGGGACATCGGCGGCGCCCACGTCAAGGCGAGCCTGCTCGTCGACGGCCGCGTGCGCGACGTCGCGCAATGGGCCGCGCCGCTGTGGCAAGGGCTCGCGCACCTCGACGCGGCAATCGACGCGGCAACCGAACGCTGGCCCGATCTCGGCGAGGCTCGACACGCGGTCACGATGACCGCCGAGATGACCGACCTCTTCCCCGACCGCGAGGCCGGCGTGGGCGCCCTCGTCCGACGGGTCGCCGAACGACTCGGCGAGGCGACCTGCTTCTTCGCCGGCCGGGCCGACTGGGCGAGCGCGGAGGAAGGGCCGGCACGCTGGCGCGATGTCGCGTCGGCCAACTGGCTCGCGACCGCGTTCCAGGTCGCCGCCCGCTATCCCACCGCCCTGCTCGTCGACATCGGCAGCACCACGACCGACCTGATCCCGATCCGCGGCGGCTCGCCCGCCCCGTGCGGTCGCAGCGACGCCGAGCGGCTCGCGAGCGGCGAGCTCGTCTATGTCGGCGTAGTGCGCACCCCGCTGTGCGCGCTGGCACGCCAGATGTCCTTCGCCGGCAGCCGCTACAACGTCATGAACGAGTACTTCGCGACGACCGCCGACGTGTTCCGCCTGACCGGCGAGCTCGACCCCGAGCACGACCAGCATCCCGCCGCCGACGGCGGCGACAAGAGCTGCGCGGCGAGCTGCCGCCGCATCGCGCGCATGATCGGCATGGACGCCCGCGACGCCGATGTGCTGGACTGGATCGAACTCGCCGGACGCTGGCGCGCCGCGATGCTCTACGAAATCGCTACCAATCTCGCGCGCGTCGCCGCACAGGCCGGCTTACCGGCAAGCGCACCGATCATCGGCGCCGGCTGCGGCATGTTCCTCGCCCGCGAACTCGCGCATCACAGCAGCCACGAATTCGTCCCCTTCCATTCCGTCGCCGGCCTGAACCCCTCGGCCGCCGACGCCATCCATCGATGGGCCGACACCTGCGCACCGAGCGTCGCCGTCGCCCTCCTCCTCGACCGTTGGAGTCCGACATGTGGGTAATCAAGATCGGCGGCAGCCTGGCCAAGGATCCCTTGCTGGTCGATTGGCTCGAACACCTCAATGACCTCGGCGGCGGCCGCGTCGTCATCGTGCCGGGCGGCGGTGACTACGCTGACGGCGTCCGGCACGCGCAGGCCGAATGGCACCTCGACGACGTCGTCGCCCACAACATGGCCGTCCTCGGCATGGGCCAGTTCGCCTTCATGCTGCAGGGCCTGTGCCCCGACCTCGTCATCGCGGCCGACGAGCTGGAACTGGAGAAAACCGTACATAGCGGTCGGGTCGCGCTATGGATGCCGCTGCAGTTGCTGCGCCGCGAAGCCGACGAACTGACGACCTGGGACGTCACCTCCGACAGCCTCGCGCTGTGGCTCGCCAACCGCCTCAACGCGGAGCGCGTGATCCTCGTGAAGTCCTGCCCGATTCCGGCGACGACGCCCGCCCCGGACGAATGGCCTGCGCTGTCGGCCGAGGGTATCGTCGATCGGCGGTTTCCGGCGTTGGCGTCGGAGGCGGCTTATCCGATTCACCTGTTGGAACGGACCGACCTCGCGCGCCTGCGCGAATTGTTGCTCGACGCAACCGTTGTCTGAGGCCGGCTGGGCGGGCGGTCCGCCTGCCGGATCAAGCTGCGCTGCTACAGGACTTGATTCAGCCCACGCACAGCTCGACCGCGGGCACGCGCGTCGCGTCGTGCAGCGCCTTGCGCAGCGCCCGCAACCTGTCGGGGTCGAGTGTGCCGATGCGCGAACCTTCGCACAGCGCACCCCGAAACCCCGCAAAATCCGGTTCCAGAGCCACTAGCCGCGGCAGATGCTGCGTACGCAGCGCCCCCGAGAGCCCGACGAGCTTGCCTGCGCCGCGCACGCACCCGACGAACTCGGCGAGCGCGGCCCTGGTGACGCAGTCGAAGAGGCTGCCGGCGCGCTTGTCTTCGGTGTCGGCCATCACGGCCGGAAAGGGCAGACGGCAGGCGGCGTGGACGGCGCTGAGGTCGATCCCGCGGTCGGCGATGAAGACCGGCACGACGGGGCGCGGCGACTGGGCGAGGCGGGCGAGTAGCGCGACCTGTACGCGGACGTCGCCGCCCGCGATGCCGACCTTGACGTAATCGACATCGCAGGCCGCAACGGCGGCGACGGCCGCGTCGATCTCGGCGAGCGCGTCGATCTCGGCGAGCGCGTCGGCCGCGTGATCGCCGATCGTCGCGCTGATCGGCAGCGCGGGATGCGTGTCGCGCAGCACGGCGACGATGTCGCGGATCTGCGGAATGGCAAGGCCGCCGAGCGCGCCGTCGCGCGGTTCCTTCAGGTCGATGAAATCCGCGCCGGCCGCTGCGGCGGCCAGGGCCTCGCCGCGGTCGCGCACGCTCGCGAGCAGGCGGATCATGCGGCGGCCTCAGTGGTGTCCTGAGCGGTGCCGGACGCCGCGCGGTGCGCCGCGACGGCCTCGGTCAGCCATTGCCACGCCTCGCGCTCGGTCGGGCCGGCGGTCTTGTCGATCGCGATCTGCAGGTAGGCCATCTCGCTGTCGATCTTCTCCGCCGGCAGCATCCGCAGCCGGCTCACAAGCACCGCCCCTTCGATGACGGCAGCCTGGGCGCGGTTGAAGCCGGGGAAAGGCGCATGCGTGCGCTCGCAGACGCGGGAGAAGTGCAGCACCGGGCGCTGCGGGTCCTCGTCGCAGGCTTCGAGCTGCAGCTCGACGTGGGCGAGCGCGCCGACGAGGCGGCGCCCGGTGATGCGCTCGGCCGGCAGCGTCGGCCAGTCACGGCGGCCCGTGACGCAGCCGGCGAAGACGCGCACGTCGGTCGTGAGGTTCATCACCGCGACGCCCGTCGCGAGGATGTTGTCGAGCGTCGCCGACGGCCTGAAGGGCATCAGCACAACTTCGTCGGCCGCATAGCGCGCGCCCATCGGTGCGCAGTGCACTCGTCCGTCGGCGCCGACGGTGGTCACGAGGGTCTCGAAGATCATGGCTGGGGCGCAACCTCGGGCGCGCGATTCTTTGGAGTCAAGGAAGCCGTGACGGCGCGCTGCTTGGTGGGCGCGGGGGCGCACTGGCGCATCAAGTCCTCGGCGGGGTGTTCGGTCGCGCAGCCCCAGTCGAGCGGCTGGTCCTGGGCGTAGCGCTTGCCGAGCGACCATGCGATCTCGGCGCGCGCGAGTTCGACGCCGAGGTAGAAGGCGTGGCCGGCGTCGCCGTCGAGCGCAAGCCGCGGATAGAGCGCGAAGGGGTCGGTGTCGACGTGATGGCCGTCGCGGTTGTAGATGTGCAATCCGAGGCGCGAGACCTGCACGCGGTAGCTCGGATCGCGCACGGCGCAGGCGGTGGCGTGGATCTCTTCGGGCGTATCCGGGAAGGGATGCTTGGCGTGCACGGTCATCAGTTCGTCGGTGATGCCCTTGGGCAGCGAGCCGCTCTCGCGCGCCTCGTACATCACGCGGCGCGCGACGTCGGCCTCGCGCACCGCGCGGCGCGCGTGCTGGCTCACCTGCGTCGTCAGCACCGCGCCGGCGCGCAGCTCGGCGGCGATGCCGAAGAGCACGGCATTGATGCCGCTGGTGTCGGCCTCGGTGAGCTCGGTGACGTTGCCGACGCCCATCATGATCGCGACCTCGGGGAAGCGCTCGCGCAGCCGCTGGTAGCGGCACAGCGAGCCGAGCAGCCCGAAGGGGATCGGATCGAGGATCGCATCGGCGAGGAAAGGCCGGCCGCGGCGCGCGAGCGTCTCGATCGCCGCGTACAGCGAGGCCTCGTCGCCAGGCTCGCGCGGGATCAGCACGGGCGTCGAGGCGACCTCGTCGGCGATCCACAGCGTGTCGACGGTGAGGCTCAGCAGGTAGTCGGCGCCGGCCCGTCCGCCGCGCAGCAGCTCGTCCGTGTCCTGCGAATCGACGCTGACCCGGAAGCCTTCGGCCTTCAGCGCGGCGACCGCGTCTTCGAGCTGCGGGAAGGGGGTCGCCGGCAGGCAGCCGAGGTCGATGACGTTCGCGCCGTCCGTCGCGAGGCGCCGCGCGCGCTCGACGATGGCGTCGACGTCGAGGCGCGGCGCGTCGACGATCTCCGCGAAGATGTCGATGTCGTAGGCGTCGAGCCGCCCCGCGGAGGCGCTGCGATTGAAGTGGCGCGGGATGTCCTTCAGCTCGTCGGGCCCGCGCTCGACCGGCACGCCGTAGTGGGCCGACAGCGCGTCGAGGTCGCCACGGCAGCGCCCCGGCACGAGCACGCGGTCGGCGCTGATCGGCGCGGGGACGCGGCGGCGGATCATGTCGGCGGTCATCAGCCCGGCGACCTGCAGGCCGATCTCGCGCACTTCCCAGGTGAAGGGGGCCGGCGCCATGCCGGCGAGCACGCGTTCGAGGGCGGGCTGCGCAAGGCGTCCCGTCAGGAGGACAATGTGCTCCATTTCAGAGACAACTCCGCGAGACGTGCATTCAGGGCCTGCTCCAATGTGGAGAGCGATTCGACGACCCGGCAATGATCGATCTGGCGTAGCCGGGCCACGTTCTCGAGGTCGATGTTGCGCGGACGCAGCTCGACCCACTCCCGCGGGCTCTTCGTGACGACCACAGGTTCGCTGTCACACGCAAATACGATGCCGGGTATGCCGAGCTTGCCCGCCTGCGCGAACATGTTGGTCGGCAAGGTATCGGAGATGCCCACGACGCATTTCGCGACGGTGTTGCTGGTGGCCGGTGCAATCACGACGGTGTGATAGACGTCGTCGTAGAGCATGCCGACCGGCACCGAGCTCGCGGTCTTGTCGCGGAACACGCGGAAGCGTTCCTTCAGCGCGTCGATGCGGTAGCCGTAGAGCGGCAGCACCTCTTCTGCCGCGGGCGACAGGAAGAAGTCGACGTTCGGCAGGCGGAACGCGAGCTCCAGCGATTCGGTGAGGAAATGACCCGAGCCCGTGATGGTCCAGGCCCAGCGGTCGCGCCGCGCGGCATCGCCCGCGGTGCCGCCGGTGGGGACATGCTCCGCCTCCTGCGGCGGAGCATGTCCCGGGATGTCACTGCATTGAGGGGTCGCCGTGGGAGAGGGGGATGCGCAATCGGTGCAATCGGCGGTACAGGGTGTTGCGACTGATATCGAGGGCTTTGGCGACATTGCTCACGTTCCAGCGTTGTTGTTCGAGCAGGCCGAGCAACACCGCACGCTCGCTGGCCTGAACCGGATTGAGCGCCGCCAGTTCATCGTCCGCAGCATCGCTGCCGCCCCCCGCCACCCCATCCGCCACCCCTTCCGTCTCGTGCAAGGCCACCGCAGGCGCTGCCATCGGCTCCGGCCGCGCTGCGATGCGTTGCCGCAGGGCCGGGGGCAGATCCTCCATCCGCAGCCGATCGCCCCCCGCAAGCACGACTGCGGTCCGCAGTACGTGGCGCAGCTGGCGAAGATTTCCCGGCCACGGGTGGCTCATCAGCAGGGCCTCGGCGTCCGCGTCGATCGTCATCTTCTGCCCCGCCGCCTCCTCCTGCAGGACGCGATACAGCAATTCGCGCTTGTCGGCGCGCTCGCGCAGCGGCGGCAGCGCCACCTCCAAACCGGACAGCCGGTAGTACAGATCCTCGCGGAACACCCCTTCGGCGACGAGCTTCGGCAGGTTGCGGTGACTCGCGCTCACGAGCTGGAAATCGACCGGGATCGTCTCCTCGGAGCCGAGCGGCGAAACCTGGCGCTCGTCGAGTACACGCAAGAGCCGGGCCTGCAACGCGAGCGGCATGTCGCCGATCTCGTCGAGGAAGAGCGTGCCGCGGTCGGCTTGCAGGATCTTGCCGCGCCGGCCCGTGCGCTGGGCGCCGGTGAAGGCGCCAGCACGGTAGCCGAAGAGCTCGCTCTCGATCAGGCTCTCGGGCAGCGACGCGCAATTGACGGCGACGAAGGCGCCGCTCGCAAAGGGACTGCCCTTGTGCAAGGCGCGCGCAAACACCTCCTTGCCCGCGCCGGTCTCGCCGTGCAGCAGCACCGGAATGCGTTTTGCGATGACGCGTGCGGCCACGTGCAGCTGCGAGGCGATGCGCTCGTCGCCGAACTCGGTGTCCGGCCCGCCGATGCCGCGCAGATTGACCGTCACCTGCTTCGCGGCGCCGCGTTCGGCATTGGATGCGTAGAGCGTCGCCGGCTCCTGCGCGACGACGAAGAAGCGGTTCGAGCGCTGCGTGCAGAAGGTCGGCACCGGATGGAAGGAGCTGCGGGCGCTGCGCTGCAGGATATCCGGCAGCGTCGTCTGAAACACCTCGTCGATCTTCCTGCCCCGGATCTCCTGCACCGACGGGATACCGAGCTGGAACAGCGCGCTGCGGTTCGCGGCGCGGATGCTGCCGTCGTCGGCGACGACGAGCTTGCCTTCGTGCAGCGTATAGACGAACTCCGGACGGCTGTGGAAGTGGATCGGACAGGCGTCGCGGAAGCGCAGGTCGAGCAGACGGTTCTCGATCATCTGGGCCGTCATGCTGAGCAGCACCAGCGAATGCTGCTGCATCAGCTGCGAGCGGCTCGTGACGTCGAGCACCGCGACGAGCGCGCCGTCGGGATCGAAGATCGGCACTGCCGAGCAGGTGAGCGACGTGTAAGCGCCAAAGAAGTGATCGTGCTGCCGCACCGCGACCGGCTCGCCGACGACGAGGCAGGTGCCCATGCCGTTCGTGCCGACCGCGGACTCGCTCCACACCGCGCCCGGGCAGAAGCCGACCTTGCCCATGTCGCGCGCGAACTCCGGGGCGGCCACCATGTGCAGGATGGTCCCTTCGGTATCGACCAGCACCACCGCGGACTCGCGATCGCCGAGCTGCTGGTACAGCGTGGTCATCTCGAGCTTGGCGCAGTCGATGACGTCGGCCGCCTTCGTGCGGCGCTCTTCGAGCGCGCGATCGGTGAGCACGGTCGGGTGCGACGGTCTGTCCGGGTCGAGGCGGTAATCCTTGACGCAGCGCTCCCAGGAGCTCGTCACGAGATCGGTGGTGCCGCTACCGCGGCCCTCGACCACCTCGTAGATCCGGTGCGCATGGCCCCGGGGCTCAAGCATCATCGACGACATCACTAATGTCTCCTCCTTCAAACGCGCGTGTCCCTTCCGCTTCCGGCGCAGGGCGTCTGACGCGCCCCGTCTGCCGCGGCGACCGCCGTCTTTCCGCGGCGGATCGTCCCATACAACCAACAAAGTATAAGCCTGCTCCGGCTGCAGCGACGATGCAATGGCGACCGGTTACGTTCCGCACTGCACCATCGCTACATGGCCCGCTTCTCGCTTTTCCGGGAGGAGGTGACACACATCTACTGCATCGAACGTGCCACCCCTACTTCCCACCTCCCGAAATCTCTCTCGCAGGAGCGCCATCTTGCACGCCACCCATCCACTGCAGCGGCTGCCGACGAGCGCCGCGCCTTCCACCGCCGCCGCCGCGATGGACGTCATCTTCATCGACGGCTTCCGCGGCAACACGATCATCGGCATCTGCGACGACGAGCTGCACGAGCCGCAGCCGGTGCGCATCGATCTCGCCGCCGGCGTGCCACGGGCGCTCGCATGCAACACCGATCGCATCGGCGATACGATCGACTACGGCGAGGTGCGTGCCGCGCTGCGCGAGCTGTTGCAGTCGCATCGCTTCCAGCTCCTCGAAGCCTTCGCCGAGGCCATCTCGAACCTGCTGCTGACGCGCTTCGGCGCCCACTGGCTGCGCGTGGCGGTGACGAAGCCGGGCAAGTTCGA
This sequence comes from Azoarcus sp. KH32C, assembly GCF_000349945.1. Classification (NCBI taxonomy): domain Bacteria; kingdom Pseudomonadati; phylum Pseudomonadota; class Betaproteobacteria; order Rhodocyclales; family Zoogloeaceae; genus Azoarcus; species Azoarcus sp. KH32C. The sequence goes on from NC_020548.1 coordinate 293,932, forward strand.
CGACGTCGAGGGCGTCGGGGTCGTCATCGAGCGCACCCGCACGGCGCCCGAGCAGGCCCCGCGCCGCGCCGCCGAAGTCCTGCATCTCCTCGGCTCCGGGCTCGTGCCGCATCCACGGAAGGACTGAACGGCCGCCCCTAACGCAAAAAGCCGAAGGATCCCTTCGGCTTTTTTCTTTGCATCGCGCCGACCGCGTCTGCCGCGGTCCGGCGCCCGTCGATTACACGTGCGCTGCGAACGGGTGGGCGACCGAGGACTTCTTCGCGACCACTTCCTCGGCGCGCGGTTGGCCCGTCACGGCGCGCTGGATCGCCTCGCGGGTGGCCTGGTAGTTGTAGTCCTGGATCTTCGCGTCGTCTTCGGCGAGCCAATGGATGAAGACGCCGACGCAGATGAACAGGTTGTCCGCCTCGTTCATCGGGATCGTGCCGTCCTCGACGCTGTCGGCGACCGCCATCGCGACGCCGCGCTGCGCCGGCCCGAACATTTGCACCGCCTGCTTGGCGCCCTTGATCGTGACCTTGTTGAACATCACCGTCGCCGGCTTCGTCAGCAGGTTCGGCGCGACCACCGCGAGCAGCGATGTGAAGCCGTCCTTGTTGTTCGTGAGCGCGTTGGCGAATGCCGTTTCCGCCGGGGTGCCGCGCGGCCCGATGATCAGGTCGATGTGGGCGACTTCATTGCCATCCCCGACCAGCGATTCACCCACCAGCATGCGATCGATTTTTGCCATTGCCTGTTTCTCCTTTGATTTTCACACGGCCTCCCTCACCGGAGGTGCGCCGCAGTTCCGGACGTCGGATGGGACCGATGTCTCATGAGGTGAACTCACGATCCATGCCAGCTTTCGGCAACGCGCAGACTGATCGCCTCAGGACGCAGCAATGCACCGGCGAAAAGCGTGCAAACAGTGAGATCGGCGGTCGTTCCGGGGTTGATTCCTGTCGTTTTCAGGCCTTCGTCCCATTCGGCGAAGGCCTTCGATTCGCCCGCGGCAGGGTCGCCATCGAAGCGCGTGCGCCACGCGGCGGCCTCGGCGGTGACAGTCTGCGCCGCGCCGAGACCGAGTTTTCGAACAATGTGTGTATCGGGCCAGGCCGCGAGGAATGCGAGGAAGACCGATTGAACGCCGCTCGCGAGGCCGGCGCTCGTCAGCCGCGCGACGCGCAGTGCCGCGAGGCCGCAATCGAACACGTCGGCATAGCCGTCGGCATACTGTCGGGCGATGCTGTCGCGGTCGGCGGCGAGCGTCATCGCGGCGCGCAGGTCGATGGTCGGCGCCGCAGCGACGTCCTGCTCGCGCGAGCGCCCGAGCCCGCCCGGGTTCGCGAGCGCGATCGCCCGGTACGCGGCCCGCGCGTCGTCGATGTCGAGGTCTGCGAGTACCGTGTGCAGGGCGCTCCGCAGTGCGGCTGCCTCCTCTGCCCCATCGAGCCGCTCCAGCGCGGCCGCGAGCGGCGCGCATAGCAGCAGGATGCCGAGATTCGTGTTGCAGCCGACCGCTGCCCGCGTCGCCGCGACGGCCGCCTCGATGCGCTCGCCCACCGGCATCCCGCGCGCGAATAGCGGCCCGGCGGAGGCCTCGGCGCTCGCGAGGAAGGCCTGCGCCTCCATGCCATGACCGGCGGAGTGGTGGCTGACGTTGCCGGGCTTGCGCACCGCGACATCGAGCCCGCAGGCCCACAGGAAAGCGGCCCGCCCGTGGGCGAGCCGTTCGTCGATCCGATCCACGATGCTAGCCCGCGCGCAGCTCGTCGGCCGGCGCCAGGGCGACGCCCAGCCGGCGGCCGAGGAGATCGTCGACCATCGCCTGCGCGATGTCGAAGCCGGTCACCGACTGCAATCCCCGCCACGCGGCGACGCCGTTGACTTCGAGCACCTGAGCGCCGAGCGGCGCGGCTGCGTCGGGCACGAGATCGACGCCGGCATAGTCCATCCCCAGCGCGGTGGCGGCGCCCTCGGCGAGCGTCGCGAGCGCCGGCGTGATCTGCGCGGCCCGGCAACGAGCGCCCTGCGCGACGTTCCTGACCCAGTGCACGCTCACGCGCCGCATCGCCGCGACCGCCCGCCCGCCGACCACCAGCACGCGCCAGTCGAAGCCGGGCGCGCCGGGGCCTTCCGGTTGCGGCACATAGCGCTGCAGATAGGCGAGCCGCCCGTAGCCCGCCAGATCAGGCAAGGGCACCGCCTGCCCGTCGACGCAGCCGACGCGTTGCAAGCCCTTGCCCTGCGAGCCGAACAGCGGCTTCAGCACGAGGCAGCGGCCCGCGGCCGTCTCGGCCATCACGAGCCGCCGCGCCTCGGCCTCGGACTCCATCGCCCAGCATGGCGGCGACGCGATGCCGGCGCGGTGCAGCAGGAAACTCGTCATCGATTTGTCGACGCTGCGCTCGATCGCCCGCGCGTCGTTGTAGACCGGCACGCCGAGCTCGCGCAGCGCGTGCAGGATACCGAGCCGCTTCGTGACCTGTTCGAGCGTGCCGCCAGCGATCCCGCGGACGATCGCGGCGACCGGCAGCGAGCGTCCGAAGCCCGGGATCACGATGCCGGAACCACCGCGCGAGGTGTCGAAGCGGCAATCCTCGAGATCCGCGCAACGGCCGTCGAAGCCACGGCGCGCGAGTGCCCGGCGCAGCCGGCTGGTGTGCCAGCCGGTCTCGTCCGTCAGGATCGCCACGCGCGGCCGGGCGGGGGCGCTCATGCCTCGTCCAGCCACAGACGCCGCAGCAGGCCCATGTCGAGCTTTCCGGCGTGCCAGGTCCGTCCGCTCGCGAGGTTGCTGACCCACACCTCGGCGGGAGCGAAGAGCGCGCCGTCGATGCGGTAGAAGTCGTAGTCGTAGTCGCGGAAGATGTCCGCGAAGGAGCGCCCGTAGTCGCGTGAGGTCGACGAGGGCAGCTTGTTCGCGAGCTCGCGCGCCGCGTCGTCATCGCCGGCAACGGTCAGATGCACCTGGCCGCCGTAAAGGATCGCGTCGTTCGTGCGCCCCATCGCGATGCCCGTGTCCGGGCTCGGCGCCGGCAAGGGCGCACGCGCACTCCCGTCGACGACGTCGCCGAGCGCGAATCCCAGTTCATGCGCCTTATGCAGCGCTACTTCGAGCACACGCGCGACGACCTGGGTCGAGCCGGCGAGGCTCGTCGTCGGCGTCAGCACCAGCGTGAGCTGCCACGGCTCGAGCCCGCAGTCGCGCAGGATCTTGTCGATCACGACCGGCGGCGGCGCGCGATCGACCTCGAGCACGAGCACTGCAGGACCCGCGCGGTCGCGGTAGCCGAGTTCCTCGAACAGCGGCTCGCGGCACGCGAGCGCACGCGCCGGGCCGGAACCGAGCGAGAAGAATTTCTTTCCTCCGCCCTCCTCCTTGCTCGCCGACAGGCTCCAGCCCGCGTACTGGCTCGCGAGGCACGCGAGCACCGGCTGCGAACTGGCGACCTCGACCCAGGTGGGCCAGCCTCCATCACCGTCGCTCCCCGAGGCGAGGCGCACACGGCCGAGCCCGCCCATGCAGATCTCGCCGATGGCGAGTCCTGCCGCGACGCTGCCGCGCGTGCCGATGCCGGCATCGACGATCGTGACGCCGGTCTCCGTATGCTGCACGTCGAGCCGCCACTCGGCCGCGCGGCCGGTCAGCCGCGCGACGAGCGGGGCCGCCAGTTCATTGATACTCGAGCGCTCGGAGGCGAGCACCTTCGCTGCTTCGTTCATCGACCTGCTCCATCAGGAAGGGAATCTGTTGACGGCGCCGCAGGAGCTGCGCCTCGACTTCGGCCACCGTATCGCCCACCGCCGACACCGTGCACAGCGGCTCGCCGCGCGCGATGCGCGTGCCGCTTGCCGGCAGGTCGTGGCACCACGTCCGCTGCGCGAGCGCATCGGATGCCCGCGCGCCGACCTCACAGGCCCGCTTCGCGAAGAGGGTCTCGAAACCACGCGGGCGCTCGGAACCGGCAAGGAGCTCGGGCCCGGGCAAGCGACCAGAGAGGCTCGCTTCGACGTGAACCCGCAGCAATCCGCCCGCCAGCGCGTGACGGTACAAGGCGATGGTCGCGGGCGGCCGCGGATTGAGCTCGATCACGCGGATCTCTTCGTCATCGAGCATGAAATCGAGGCCATTCAAGCCGCGCAGGCCGAATTCGGCCGCAAGCGCATCGAGCATCGTCTCCAGCGCACTGAGGACGACCGGCGCGACACGCACCGGGCCGATGCAGCCGCGGAACACGAAAGGGCGCTCGCCGAGCGGGCGCACGGTCTGGCGATTGACGCCGAGGAGCCGGCTGCGGCGACCGTCGGCGACGAACAGGGCCGACATCGGCACGCCGGCGGCGATGCGCTGGTAATAGACGCGGGAGCCCGCATCCGCGTCGTCATCAGGACGCGCCCGCCACACGCCCCACCCGCCGCTGCTCGCCGCGTTCTTGCGCAGCCAGCCGAACGGCGATGGAGGACAGTCGGAACGGGTCTCCGGATGCGGGATGCCGAGCGCCGCGAGGCGGCCGAAGAACAGCGCCGGATCGCGCACGCGTGCGACCACTTCCGCGGTGTTGCCGGCAAGCGGCAGCACTTCGGCTCCCGCCGCCAGCAGCTCCGGACATCCGTCGAAGCCGCTGCCGGCGACCCAGGCTTCGGCGCCCGCCGCGCGCGACCGCCGCAAGGCGTCGATCAGCGCTTCGCCATCGATCGCGAGGCGCGCCGTTTCGCCGATCGGAAACCACGCCTCCGCTGCGCGCCGTGTATCGCGGTCGCCGAAGAGATCCAGCGCGATGGCGCGATAGCCGCTACCGCGAGCGACCTCGGCAAGCATCCGCGCAGACAGCGCGGCGACGGCGAGCAGCGGGGACATGATGTTTCCTCCTACGTCAGCGGGCGGCCTTCTCGGCGACGACCTCACGCGCCATCGCGAAGGCCTCGCGGAAGCCGAGATAGACCGGCTTGTCCGCCTCGCGCATCATGCGCAGCAGCCGATGCTCGGTCTGGTACTTGACGTTGCCGATCGCCAGCGCGCCGATGCCCACGCCACGGCCTTCGGGCAGCGGCTTGCCGTCGTCCATCACGCCGACCCCGGCGATGCCTTCGGGCGGCACCGCATTGACGTCGGCCGCGACGAGCAGCCGGGCGGCCGCGGCGCGCTCCGCATCGGTGACGACCTGGACACCCGCAACGGACGCTGCGAAGACGACGTCGGCCGCGGCGAGTGCCGCGCGGCGCGCCTCAGGCGTACTCGCATCGGCGCCGGCGAGCCGACAGTCGAAACGCGCGCCGGTCTCGGCGGCGGCGGCCTCCGCCGAGGACAGCTTCGCATGGTGGCCGAGCAACACCTCGGCCCCGAGCCCCGCCGCAAGCACGCCGGCGATGCGTCCGACCGTTCCCGTGCCGCCGAGCACCAGCACGCGCTTGCCGGCGAAGCCCGTATCGTGCGCACGCTTCAGCTGCTGCTCGACGCAGGCGACGAGCGCCGCCGCGGTCGTGTAGGAGCCGCTCGGATCGGCCATCACCGACACCTCGAAGGGCGGCACCATCGCGGCGCGGGCGGTCTCGAGCATGTCGGAGGCGGCGATCACGTTGCGCCCGCCGATGAAGATGCCGGTCGCCTTCACCCCCTTCGGCCCGCGCGAAAAGATCGCGTCCTGCGTCAGGCCGCGGATCTCCTCGGCCGTCACGCGGCAGTACGGCACGACCACGTCATAGCCGGCATCGACCGCCATATTGATGTCGAAGGGGCTCATCTGGCCGGAGGGGGTGAACATGTGGAGGATGTATCGGGCTGACATGGATTCCGTCCGTGGGCGAAGGAAGATCGTTGAAAGAGAAAAAGGGAACGGCCGGAAGCGCGATCAGGCGCTTCCGCAGCCGCCCCAAGGAGAAGACGGTCGGTCGTCGAGCTGGGCGCCGTGGTTACGCCCGGCGACGACCACGAGGCGCAGCGCCGGATCGACGACACCGGCTGCGCGCGCGGCGGCGATGATTTCGGCGGCGCGCGCAGCCGTCGGCAGGATCGCGAAGCCGGTCGGCCCCCACGAGCTCTGTCCGATGCCGGCGCAATAGCGCGGGCGGATCCATTCGAGCACCCGCTCGACGGCCGGGCTCGTGTACATCGAGCCCCCCTGGGCCGGCGCGAAGTAGTCGCCGATGAGCCGCTGCAGCGTCGATACGCCCTCGGCGAAGGGCTCGAAGTCGCTTTCCATTGCGCCGGGCAGCACGCGCATCAGCACCTGGTGGCACAGTTCCGCGGCAAGCTCACGCGGGAAGGGCGCGAGGCGTTCCATCGCGACGCGTTCCTCGGCGCCGTGCAGCCCGTCGCGTTGCTCGTCGAGCACCAGCAGCACGCGCCAAGCCTGTGGAAACGCCATGCGCGCGAGCAGCGGGGGCGTCGCCCCTTCGACGCCCGGCCCGCCGTCGAGCAACAGACCGCCGCGGTCGAATCCGGCGATGCCCACGCCCGAACGCCCACCGCGGGCGAGCAGCGCGGCGATGCGGCGGGTTTCCAGATCGAGCCGATGGCAGGCGCTGAACGCGCGCCCCAGCGCCAGCGCGAGTTGCGTCCCGGAGCCGAAGCCAGCGTGTGCGGGGGGGCTGCGATGCAACACGACGTGCAGCGGCGCCAGCATGCCGGTCTCGGTCCGCAGCGCCGCGAGGTGCCGTGCGAGCCGCTCCCGGACCTCATTGCCGCAGTCGGCCGGCACCTCGATCGCGTCGCATTCCGACGCCGAAACGCTCACCTGCGTGCTCATTCCGTTGATGACGAGGCCGAGGCTCGCGAAGCGACGGCCGAGCGAGGCGCTGGGATCGAGGAAGCCGAGGTGCAGCCGCGCCGGCGCATCCACCATGGCGACGGCGGACGCGGACATCGGGGAGGCGAACGAAGCGATGGTCATCGGGGTTCCGGAGTCGGAGAGGTCTGCGGCATCCACAGCAAGCTCCGGGCCACTGCCCCGCCAGCCCCGAAAACCAAGGCACTGCGCGCTTCACAAGGTTTTCGGCGGGACACAGTGTCACGCGCATGGCGCACCTCGCGCCCCGTACAGCCGTGTTCGGAAAAACCGAATATGCCTGCAAAATTTCTCGGTTTCCCTCGTCATGGCGGGCGCCTAAGCTCCGGTCACCCGATCGGATGACGCCAGCCGTCTCACCCTCCCTCCCTCCATGAGCCGCCTCGCGCTCCGATCGGTTCCCCCCAACGGAGACCCCTCATGGCGGACGAAACCACCGCGGCAAGAATCCAGCGCATCGTCGACCAGCGCCGCACGCTGCCCGGCGCACTGCTGCCGATCCTGCATGCGATCCAGGACGAAATCGGCTGGGTGCCGGACGACGCGGTCCCGACCATCGCCACCGCCCTGCGCCTGAGCCGCGCCGAAGTGCATGGCGTCATCAGCTTCTACCACCACTTCCGCACCCGCCCCGCCGGTCGCCACGTCGTCCAGGTCTGCCGCGCCGAGTCCTGCCGTTCGATGGGCGCGGTGGCGCTCGAAGAGCACGCCAAGGCGAGCCTCGGCGTCGACTTTCATGAAACCACCGGCGACGGCGCCGTCACGCTCGAACCGGTGTACTGCCTCGGCAACTGCGCCTGTTCGCCCGCGATCCGCATCGACGACGAGATCGTCGGCCGCGTCGACGCCCAGCGTTTCGACGCCGAGATCGCCGCGCTGCGTGCCGTCCGGGAGGAAGTATGAGCACCCGCATCTACGTGCCGATCGACTCGACCGCCCTCTCACTCGGCGCCGAACGCGTCGCCCGCGCGATCGCTGCGGAAGCCACACGGCGCGGCCTCGACGTCACTCTCGTGCGCAACGGCTCGCGCGGCATGTTCTGGCTCGAACCGCTCGTCGAGGTCGAAACGCCGGCCGGCCGAGTCGCCTACGGGCCGGTGCAGCCCGACGACGTACCCGGGCTCTTCGCGGCGGACTTCCTCGCCGGCGCCGCCCACCCGCTCGCGATCGGCTGTGTCAAACACCAGCCCTGGTTCGTCGGCCAGCAGCGCCTGACCTTCGCGCGCGTCGGACTGACCGACCCGCTGTCGCTCGACGACTACCGCTCGTACGGCGGCTTCGAAGGCCTTGCCCGCGCACTCGCGCAATCCGGCGCGGAGACGGTCGCCCAAGTCACCGACTCCGGCCTGCGCGGCCGCGGCGGCGCCGCCTTCCCGACCGGCATCAAATGGCGCACCGTGCTCGACGCCGCGGCCGACCGCAAGTACGTCGTCTGCAACGCCGACGAGGGCGATTCGGGGACTTTCTCGGACCGCATGCTGATGGAAGGCGATCCCTACTGCCTGATCGAGGGCATGACGATCGCCGCCATCGCGGTCGGCGCGACCCAAGGCTACATCTACCTGCGTTCGGAATATCCGCATGCCTTCCGCACGCTGCAGGCGGCGATCGGCTGCGCGCGCGACGCGGGCTACCTCGGCCCCGACGTCATGGGCTCTGGCAAGGCCTTCGAACTCGAAGTCCGCATGGGCGCCGGCGCCTATATCTGCGGCGAAGAGACCTCGATGCTCGAGAGCCTCGAAGGCAAGCGCGGCACGGTGCGCGCGAAGCCGCCGCTGCCGGCGATCGCGGGCCTCTTCGGCAAACCGACGGTCATCAACAACGTCATGAGCTTCGCGTCGGTGCCGGTGATCCTCTCGCGCGGCGCGGCCTTCTACCGCGACTACGGCATGGGCCGCTCGCGCGGCACGCTGCCCTTCCAGCTCGCCGGCAACCTCAAGCGCACCGGGCTCTTCGAGTGCGCGTTCGGACTCACGCTGCGCGAGCTCCTGTACGACTACGGCGGCGGTTCCGCGAGCGGACGGCCGATCCGCGCCGTGCAGGTCGGCGGCCCGCTCGGCGCCTACGTCCCCGAGTCGCAGTTCGACGTGCCGCTCGACTACGAAGCCTACGTCGGCATCGGCGCAATGATCGGCCACGGCGGCATCGTCGCCTTCGACGACACCGTCGACATGGCCGCGATGGCCCGCTATGCGATGGAATTCTGCGCCGTCGAATCCTGCGGCAAATGCACACCCTGCCGCATCGGCTCGACGCGCGGCGTCGAAGTCATCGACCGCATCATCGCCGGCGAGGAGCGTGCGAAGAACATCGCGCTGCTCGGCTCGCTGTGCGACACGATGCTCGCCGGATCGCTGTGTGCACTCGGCGGCATGGCGCCCTACCCGGTGCAGTCCGCGCTGACCCACTTCCCCGAAGACTTCGGCGTCCCGCGCGCCGACAAGCAGGCGGCGGCCTGAAGCCCCGCCGAGGAGCAATAACATGTCCCTCCCCCGCGACACGGACTACGGCACCCCCAAGCGCGAATCCGCCGAGATGGTCAGCCTGACGATCGACGGCGTCGAGATCACGGTGCCGGCTGGCACCTCGGTGATGCGCGCCGCCCAGGAAATGGACATCGCGATCCCCAAGCTCTGCGCCACCGACAGCATCGAACCCTTCGGCTCGTGCCGCTTGTGCGCCGTCGAGATCGAAGGCCGCCGCGGCTACCCGTCCTCCTGCACGACGCCAGTCGAGCCCGGCATGGTCGTGCGCACGCAGACGCCCAAGCTCGCCGATCTGCGTCGCGGCGTCATGGAGCTCTACATCTCCGACCACCCGCTCGACTGCCTCACCTGCCCCTCCAACGGCAACTGCGAACTGCAGGACATGGCCGGCGTCGTCGGCCTGCGCGAAGTGCGCTACACCGCGCCGAGCAGTATCCAGAACAAGAACCACTTCGACGCCGCCAGCCGCGCCCCCCTCGACACCTCCAACCCCTACTTCGCTTACGACCCGTCGAAATGCATCGTCTGCAACCGCTGCGTGCGCGCCTGTGAGGAGACGCAGGGCACCTTCGCGCTGACGATCGCCGGCCGCGGCTTCGAATCGCGCGTCAGCCCCGGCCAGGGCCAGAGCTTCATGGACTCCGAATGCGTGTCCTGCGGCGCCTGCGTCCAGGCCTGTCCGACCGCGACGCTGATGGAGAAATCGGTCATCGAGCTGGGCCAGGCCGAACGCAGCCTCGTGACCACCTGCGCGTACTGCGGCGTCGGCTGCTCCTTCAAGGCCGAGATGAAGGGCAACCAGGTCGTGCGCATGGTCCCGCACAAGGACGGCCACGCGAACCACGGCCACTCCTGCGTCAAGGGCCGCTTCGCCTGGGGCTACGCGACCCACCCGGACCGCATCACGACGCCGATGATCCGCGCGAGCATCGACGAACCCTGGCGCAAGGTCAGCTGGGAAGAAGCGATCGCCTACGCCGCATCCGAATTCCGCCGCATCCAGGCCAAGCACGGCCGCAGCTCGGTCGGCGCGATCACCTCGTCGCGCTGCACGAACGAAGAGACCTACCTCGTGCAGAAGCTCGTGCGCGCGGCCTTCGGCAACAACAACGTCGACACCTGCGCCCGCGTCTGCCATTCGCCGACCGGCTACGGTCTGAAGCAGACGCTCGGCGAGTCGGCCGGCACGCAGACCTTCGACTCGGTGATGCAGTCCGACGTCGTACTCGTGATCGGCGCGAACCCGACCGACGGCCATCCCGTGTTCGGCTCCCAGTTGAAGCGTCGCCTACGCCAGGGCGCGAAGCTCGTCGTCATCGACCCGCGCGAGATCGATCTCCTGAAAGGCGCGCACTACGAGCCCGCCTACCACCTGAAGCTCAGGCCCGGCACCAACGTCGCGATCGCCAACGCGCTGGCGCACGTGATCGTCACCGAAGGGCTCGTGCAGGAAGACTTCGTCGCCGAACGCTGCGATACGGCCTCGTTCGCGATGTGGCGCGAGTTCGTCGCGCGCCCGGAAAATTCCCCCGAAGCGACCGCCGATATCACCGGCGTCCCCGCCGAAGCGGTACGCGGCGCGGCTCGCCTCTATGCCGGCGGCGGCAACGGCGCGATCTACTACGGTCTCGGCGTCACCGAGCACAGCCAGGGCTCGACGATGGTCATGGGGATCGCGAACCTCGCGATGGCGACCGGCAACGTCGGCCGTCTGGGCGTCGGCGTGAATCCGCTGCGCGGCCAGAACAACGTTCAGGGCTCCTGCGACATGGGCTCCTTCCCGCACGAGCTGCCTGGCTATCGTCACGTCTCGGACGGCACGGTGCGCGGCCTGTTCGAGGGCGCCTGGGGTGTCACGCTCGACGCCGAGCCGGGACTGCGCATCCCGAACATGTTCGAAGCCGCCCTCGACGGCAGCTTCCGCGGCCTGTACTGCGAGGGCGAGGACATCGCGCAATCCGACCCGAACACCCACCACGTCGAGGCGGCACTGCGCGCGATGGAATGCGTCGTCGTGCAGGACATCTTCCTCAACGAAACCGCCAAGTACGCGCACGTCTTCCTGCCCGGCGCGAGCTTCCTCGAGAAGAACGGCACCTTCACCAACGCCGAGCGCCGCATCTCGCGCGTCCGCAAGGCGATGCCGCCGCTCGCAGGTAAGGAAGACTGGGAAGTCACCGTCGATCTCGCCAACGCGCTCGGCTATCCGATGCAATACGGCCATCCGTCCGAGATCATGGACGAGATCGCGCGCCTGACTCCGACCTTCCGCGGCGTCAGCTACGAGCTGCTCGACCGGCTCGGCAGCGTGCAGTGGCCCTGCACGGACGCCGCGCCCGAAGGCACGCCGATCATGCACATCGACGCCTTCGTCCGTGGCAAGGGGCGCTTCATGCCGACCGAGTACATACCGACCGAGGAGAAGGTCACCAAGCGCTATCCGCTGATCCTGACCACGGGACGCATCCTGTCGCAATACAACGTCGGCGCACAGACGCGGCGCACCGCCAACGTCGCGTGGCACGGCGAGGACCGGCTGGAGATCCACCCGCAGGACGCCGAGGACCGCGGCATCCGCGACGGCGACTGGGTCGGCATCGCGAGCCGCGCCGGCGAGACCGTGCTGCGCGCGACGATCACGGCGCGCGTGCAGCCGGGCGTTGTCTACACGACCTTCCACTTCCCCGAGTCCGGCGCGAATGTCATCACCACCGACAACTCGGACTGGGCGACGAACTGCCCCGAGTACAAGGTCACCGCGGTCGAAGTGATGCCGGTCGCGCAGCCCTCCGAATGGCAGCAACGCTATCGGCAGCATCACCGCAAGCAGACCGCACTGCTGCGTGGCGATGCCGCGGCGGCGCTCGCCGGCAATGGAGAAAGGGTGTGAGCGCGCAGCTGAAACCTGAGGCCTGCCCTGTAGCCGAGCACGCGCCATGGGACGCGCGCGCTACCGTCCTCGCGTGCAGGCACATCGACGGCGAAGCGCTCGCAAGCGTTGAGACCGTCATCGAGGAAGTGCCCGTGGCGCTGGTCTACAACGGCATCTCGCACGCCGTGATGCTCGCTAGCCCGACCGATCTGGAAGACTTCGCCCTCGGCTTCAGCCTGTCGGAAGGCATTCTGTCGAACCCCGGCGAGCTTTACGACTGCGAAGTCGTCCATGGCCCCGGCGGCATCGAAGTGCGCCTCGACATCGCCGCCGCACGGATGTTCGGCCTGAAGGAGCGGCGGCGCAACCTCGCCGGCCGCACCGGCTGCGGACTGTGCGGCGTCGACAGCCTCGATGCCGCAGTACGTACGCCCGCACCGGTCGCCCCCCGGACGGCGGTACGCGCCTCCGCAATCCAGCGCGCCCTCGCGGAGCTGAACGCCCTGCAGCCGCTGCATCGCGCGACCGGCGCCGCGCACGCGGCGGCCTGGGCCGACAACGACGGCAGCCTGCAACTTGTGCGCGAAGACGTCGGCCGCCACAACGCCCTCGACAAGCTCGCCGGCGCCCTCGCCGCCCACCGCGTGAACCCGGCGGACGGCTTCGCCGTCGTCACGAGCCGCGCGAGCTACGAAATGGTGCAGAAAGCCGCCACTGCCGGCATCGGCGTGCTCGCCGCGATCTCGGCCCCGACCGCCTTCGCGGTGCGCGTGGCCGACGCCGCGCACGTCACGCTCGTCGGCCTCGCCCGCGCCGGGCGCATGACGGTGTACACCCACCCGACCCAACTCACCGGAACCTGATCGATGGACATCGACCATCTCGTCAAAATGGCCAACCAGATCGGCCGCTTCTTCGAAGCCTGGCCAGACCGCGCCGCCGCGCGCCGCGAGGTCGCGGACCACCTCACCCGTTTCTGGGAGCCGCGGCTGCGCAATGCACTGATCGAGCGGCTCACGACCGACGGCGCCGCCCGCATCGGCGCCACCCCGCTCGTTGCGGAGGCCGTCGCGATGCTGCCTCCCGTCGGACAGGCGCGTTGACTTCCCACTGACGTTCCCTCCCTCATCGGACCGCCAGGGGCGGCTCGAAACTCAGGTCTCCCGCCCGGTGCGGGGGTGGCCGCCCACACGCGTGATCATCGACCCTCACTTCGACGCCGCGGGCATCGTCATGGTCTTCAACACCTCGTCCAACTCCTTCAGGGCGCGCTGATCGTCCTCGGTCAGGGCGGCAGGCGCCGTGCAGCGGGGATCGGTCTTCTGCACCGCCGCCAGCATGCGGCGAGTGATGGGGATCGGATCGCAGCCATGGTCGATCTCGCACACCATGTCGAACGCGGGTTGCGCCTTCACATGGCAGGCAAAACAATTTCCCCCGAAGCGATTGACCACGTCCGTAAACCCGCGCTTGCGGATCTTCGATCCCTCCTTGGAGACGTCCAGCTCGAAGAATTCCCAGTCCTTGGTCGCGGCGTTGAAGCCCTTCGGGTGCTTCACCATGACCTCGCCGGGCACCAGTTGCACGACGGAGCCCGGCGGATACGATCCGGTTCCCTTCTCGGCGACCTTGATCGTGGCTTTGCGATTGCCGAGGAGATTGTCCACGTAGAAATGGCGTACCTTGACCATGTCGTTCAGGCACTTGAACGAGCTATCGCTAATGGACAGCTCTCGCGCCTGCGCTTCATGTCCACCGCTGACGGCAGCACTCAGCAAAAGCGCTACGCCAAGCGACCTGAACGTCGTCTTCAAGCCTTGACGGGCGCACGAGCCACGGGCGGAAAGAATTGGGGGAAAAGCCGGGATTTTCTTCATTTTTGTCACCTCGTCATCGAAACCTAGCCTCGCCGTGTCCCTCAACGAGTCGTGCAAAGCGCCACAGAATAAAAAAAGAAAGGTGCCGGCAGGAACGCAGGGGAGAGGAGGAATCCACCGTTCCAGCGTGATGACGAGGCACCTTTCCGTACGAAAACCTTAGGTCATGCGTAATTGAAAAAGCCGCGGCCGCTCTTGCGGCCCAGGAAGCCGGCGTCGACCATCTCCTTGAGCAGCGGCGCCGGGCGGTATTTCGGCTCCCCGAAACCCTCATGAAAGACCTGCATCACCGAGAGCATCGTGTCCAGCCCCGACGATGCCTACGTTCCTGATGCCCACGATGCGATACCTTCCGTATGTCGATTGAGATTGTTGTGTATGACCCCGCCGCGGCTAGGCCTCGATGAGCCCCGCCCGTACTGCAATCAACGCCAGCTGCGCCGCATTGGCCGCCTGCAGCTTCTGCTTGATGTGGTACAGATGCGTTCCCACGGTACTTGGGCTGATGCAGTGCGAATCGGCGACCTCTTGCACATTGCTGCCCTTCGCCAATTGCAGGAACACCGCGAACTCCTTGTCGGTGAGGGCGTCGATGGGGTCGGCCCCTTTGCCGAACTGCGCCAGCACGAGTTGCGAAGCCAGGTCGGGATCGAGGAAGCGACGGCCGCGTGCGACCTGAGCGACCGCGCGAACCAGCTCCGACGGCTGCGCCCGCTTGCACAGGTAACCCGTCGCGCCGGCCTTCAGCGCCCGAGTGGGAATCTGCGGGTCGTCGTGCGCGGAGAGCATCAGCACGCGCGCGTTGCCGTGATGCGACAGCAGCCGCTCCAGGGCGCCCAGTCCGCCGAGTCCCGGCATCGTCACATCCATGACGAGCACATCCGGCAGATGCCCGGCGAAGCAGGACACGGCTTCTTCTCCGGAGCCAGCCTCCGCAACGACCGTTGCGCCGGCCCCTTCGAGCAGCATCCGGAAACCCATCCGGACGATGGCGTGATCGTCCGCCAGCACCAGGCGCACATTCTCAAGCGTGGCAGTCATAGGCGCTTTCCTCATCCACTCGGGAGATCGGCAGTCGCTGGCAGAAACATGCCGGCAATGCGCTCCTTTCGATTGCAGGCATCTTCGCTCTCATGAGCATCGGCCGGCGGGGGAGCGAAGGCTCCCCCGCCGCGCTCGTCAAAACACGTACGCGAAGCGCACGTTGAGGTTGTTCGACACCGGCATGTTCTTGCCGTCGATGCCGCCCTGATAGTGCACCGCCAGGTGGTAGTTCGGCGCCAGGTGGAACATGACCCCGACCGCCGCAGCCAGCTCGTGCGCTTCGGGCGCGCCGGCCTTGCTGTTCTGCCATTGGTAGTCCAGGCCGACGTACGGTTCGATCAGTTGCGACACGCGGTAGCCGAAACGGTTATTGAAGTAGTAGAGGTTCGCCGGATCCGACGTGTTCTTGTCCTCGCGCGGACCGTTGATCGTCGTCGCGAGGTTGCCCGTGTAGTTGAACTTGTCGTACTGCGCATCCCAGAACACCGAGGCGACGACGTTCCAGCGCGTCGCACGCAGTTCGCGATCGCCGACGGGGACCTGCACAAAGAACATGTCGGTACCAAGCGTCCAGTGCTCGTTCGGCTTGATCCAAAACGCAGGTCCGGTCAGCGGGTCGGCAATACCGCTCACCCCGCCGCCGGTATCACGATTACTGACGCTGACCTTCGGAACGATGAGTTCCCAGGCGATGCCGACGCCATCGGTCACTTCCCAGAAGTGGACAAACTTGGAGATGCTGACCAGCGTCTCGACATCGGCCGTCTTGTCCTTGCTGCCACCGTTACTCCAGACATCCTCGTTTTTCTGAAAGGTGGAGTACTCGACAAACACGTTCCAGGGCTTCATACCCTTCGGGTCTGGAAGCGAGTACTCGTGCGGCCCGATGAAACCACGCGTGACCTGCGCCTGCGCCGCGGTTCCGGCAGCGCACAGCGCTGCGACGACTGCTCCCTGGATCACCGTCCTGACGCACGACTTTTTGCAGCTCTTCTGGTTCTTCACTTTTGGTCTCCTGCTTCTTCTCACGGATGGCGCCTGAAAGCGCCGTTTCTCTTCAATCGGGCGGGCGCGACTCGCCCTGCCGGGACCCGCGTGACGGATCCCGGCCCCTTCTCCCTGCCAAAAACGGATGCGGTGTTCAGGTGGTCTGCAGATAGACCACGTGCGTTTCGGTGTACTCGTACAGACCGTGCTTGCCGTCCGCGCCACCGATGCCGGACTTGCGGCGACCAGCGTGGAAGCCCTGCATGGCCTCGAAGTGCTCGCGGTTGATGTAGGTCTCGCCGAAGCGCAGCTCGCGCGTCGCCTTCATCGCGGCGTTGAGGTCACGCGTGAAGATGGACGAGGTCAGGCCATACTCGGAGTCGTTGGCGAGCGCGATGGCCTCGTCGAGATCCTCGATGATCTGCACCGGCAGGACTGGCCCGAAGATTTCCTTCGTCATCACGTCCATGTCGGAACGGCAGCCCATCAGCACCGTCGGCTCGTAGTGGAAGCCCTCGCGGTCGGCGACCTTGCCGCCGGTCAGAATCTCCGCCCCCTGCCGCCGTGCGCTGTCGACCAGCGCCGCGACCTTGTCCAGCCCGATCTTGTTCACTAGCGGCCCCATGTGCAGGCCCTGGTCCGCCATCGGATTGCCGTAGCGCGTGTCGGCCATCAGCGCGGTCACCTTCTCCGCCAGCGCCGAGGCGACGCCCCGCTGCACGTAGACGCGCTCGGCCGCGTTGCACACCTGCCCGGTATTGAGTACGCGCGATGCGTGCAACGCGCGCGCGGTCAGCTCGAGGTCGGCGTCGTTCAGAACGATCGCCGGGGCCTTGCCGCCGAGTTCGAGATTCACGCGGGTGAGGTTGCGCGAAGCCGTTTCCATGATGCGGATGCCGGTCTGCACGCTGCCGGTGAAGCTCACGAGGCCGACGTCCTTGTGCGCACTCAGCGCGGCACCGGTCGCACCCGCGCCGCTGATAAGGTTGAACACGCCGGCCGGCAGGTCGCACTCGGCGACGATCTCGGCGAATTCGACCGCGTTGAGCGGCGTCTCCTCGCTCGACTTGATGACGATGGTGTTGCCGGTCACGAGCGCCGGCGCCATCTTGCGGGCGATCAGGAAGAACGGGAAGTTCCACGGCAGGATGCCCGCGGTGACCCCGATCGGCTTGCGATGCAGGAAGATCGTCTCGCCGGGACGGTCGGAGGGGATGATCTCGCCTTCGATCCGGCGCGCCCACTCGGCCATGTAGTCCATGTAGTTGGCCGTGAAATCGACTTCCACACGGGCGAGGTCGAGGATCTTGCCCTGTTCCAACGTGATCGTGCGCGCGAGGCGCTCCTTGTTGTCGCGGAGCTTGTTGGCGATGCGGCGCAGGTGGTTCGCGCGCTCGATCGCCGGCAGCCTTTCCCAGGCCGGCTGGGCGCGCCGGGCGGCCTCGACGGCGCGATCGACATCGGCCGCGGTGGAGGCGGGCACGACCCCGAGGAGTTCGTGCGTCGCCGGGTTGCGCACCTCGATCGTGGCGCCGCCTTCCGAATCCACGAACTGGTTGTCGATGAAGTTGCGATACGACTTGTTCATTTGCCTGTCCTCACGTTATGGGCGGTCTGGTGGCCCGGATTTTTTGAACTCTGAATTCATTTCAACAAGACAAAAAAACGGGCCACCGTCACTCGCCCGACGATCATTTCGCCAGCTTGTAGACCATCACCGTGCCGCCCTGCGGCACCACCGTCTGATACCCGAGCAGCCGGTCGACGCCGCCCTGCATGCGCTGCGCATCGACGCCCCAACCCGACTGCACGGCGATGTATTGCTCGCCATCGACCTCGAAGGAGGTCGGCACGCCGGTCACGCCCGAGGGAGTGGCTGCTTCCCACAGGACCTTGCCGGAGGTCGCGTTGAAGGCGCGGAACATGCGGTCGTTGGTGCCGCCGCCGAAGACCAGGTTGCCGCCCGTGGTGAGCAGCGGTCCCCAGTTGAAGGTCGGGTACTTGTGCGTCCAGACCTGCTTGCCGGTCTTCAGATCCCAAGCCTGCACCTCACCCATCGTCTTCGGTGCCTCCTTCGCGCCCTTGGCCCAGCGCAGGCCGGTCAGGATCGCCTCGATCGGGTAGCCGATGTACAGGTCGCCCTTCTTGTACTTCGTCGGCTCCGGCTCGGGCAGCTCGGCGCACAGGTTGTTGTTGGCCGGCACGTAAAGCAGGCCGGTCTTCGGGTTGTAGGCCTCAGGGAACCAGTCCTTGCCGCCCCACAACGACGGGCAGAAATGCACGTCGCCCTTGCCCAGGCCCGGACGGTGTTCGTCGATGAAGGTCGGACGGCCGGTCTTGGGATCGATCGACTTGATCGTGTTGTTGTTGACGAAGGGATAGGCATCGACGAATTTCAGCTTCTGGCCGTCGCGATCCAGCACCCACAGGTAGCCGTTGCGGCCCGCATGCACGGCGGTCTTCACCTTCTTGCCCTTGACCTCGGTGTCGATCAGCAGCGGCGCGGACACCTCGTCCCAGTCCCAGGCGTCGTTCGGGTTGTACTGGAAGTAGGTCTTCAGCGCGCCGGTGTCGACGTCAAGGGCGATCGTCGAACCGGTGTAAAGGTTGTCGCCCTTGCGCCCCTCGGTCGGCCACGGCGCCGGGTTGCCGGTGCCCCAGTAGGCCAGGTTGGTATCCGGATCGTAGCTGCCGGTGATCCAGATGCTGCCGCCGCCGTTCTTGTACGTCTCGCCCGGCCACGTGTCGCCGCCCGGCTCACCCGGCGCGGCCGTGGTGTAGGTCCGCCACGCCTCTTCGCCGGTCTCCGCGTCGAAGGCCGCCACATAGCCCCTCACGCCCGTCTCGCCGCCGGAGGAACCGACCATGATCTTGCCCTTCGCCGCAAGCGGAGCGAGCGTGATGTACTGCAGGGCCTTCCAGTCGCCGACCTGCTTGATCCACACTTCCTTGCCGGTCTTGGCGTCCAGCGCGACGAGGTGGGCGTCCACCGTTGCCACATACACCTTGTCACCATAGAGTGCGACGCCACGGTTGGTGGGATGCAGTTGCAGCATCTCGCCGGGCAGCTCCTTCTTGTAGCGCCACAGCTCCTTGCCGGTCTTCGCCTCCAGCGCAATGACCTGCGCACCGGGGGTCGTCACGAACATGTAGCCGTTGTTCACGATCGGCGGCGACTGATGGCCTTCCTTCTGCCCGGTCGCGAAGGCCCAGGCAAGTTGCAGCTTGCCCACGTTCTTGTCGGTGATCTGCGACAGCGCGCTGTAACCCCAGCCCGCGTAGTTACCGCGGTACTGGAGCCAGTTCGCGGCTTCGGGATTCTTGAGCCTCGCATCGGTCACGGGAGTGTAATTGCCGACTGCGGCAAGCACCGCCGCCGGCAGCGCCGCCATCGCACATACGGCGAAGCCTTTCATCAAGCCCTTCATCTTCTTGTCTCCTCCATTGTTGGTCACAGCGGCCCCCATTGGGCCGCCGAGGGTGGCAAAACCGTGATGCGTCATTTCATGCCTGCGCCGTGAAGCCGGGCGGCGTTGCGAAAGGCCCCGCGATGACGAGTTCGTCGCCTTCGAGCTTGAGGGGCAGGACAGGAAGCGGGCGCGGTGCCGGGCCCCCTGCCACCGATCCGTGGTCGAGCGGGCGGAACTTGGAGCCGTGGCAGAAGCACGCGAAGACCTTCTCGCTGGACATCCAGGTCTTGATGTCGCAGCCCATGTGCGTGCAGATCGCCGAGAACGCGAGCACTCCGCCGGCGGACACCGCCTTGGACTCGGCATCGAGCTCGGCCTCGGGCAAGCGCAGCAGGACAATCTTGTTCAGGCGGGTCTCGGAACGCACCTTCTTCGAGGCGACGTCGAAGGGAAAAGCGAGTAGCGGCTTGCCGACCCGCAGGTCACCGAGCTTCAGCGGGGTCGGTTCGCCCTCCGCGTCATCCTCGACCAGGCGGTCGCCCGTTGCGTGGCGCAGCTCCTCCGGCACGGTCTCCATCGCCTGCGCCGAGCGCCCCTGGAGGCCCATTCCGGCCATCAGGCCGACCGCGGCAATCTTGAAGATCCTGCGGCGATGCGCATTAACCGGTGCTTGTGCAGCGCACGCGCAAGTTTCTTTGTCTTCCATTTGAATCGTCTCCGTCCGTGCGATCCCCTGCATTTGCCGCGGGGATTCTTGTCGCTCATCTCTGGTTTCGTACACTACAAATTCTGAATTCAGAGTGCAAGTAGTTTTGTGATTTTTTTGAATTCAGAATTCCCGCATTGCGCGTATGGGCAGGCTCGAACGCGCGCGATGGCCGGAGCCTGCCTCCGGCCCTAGCGGACCAGCACCGCGACGGCCCCCGAGAAGGTCAGGAAGGCGCACGCCGTCGTGACGAGCACGACGCGCGCGACGCGGCCCGTGTCGGCCCCGAAGCGCTCCGTGAGCATCGGGACGTTGCTCGCGCTCGGCAGCGCCGCAACCAGCACGAGCACCGTCAGCGTGAACGGATCCAAGGGGAGGCCCAGCGCGATCGCGAGCGTCCCGACACCGAAGATCAGCGCTGGGTGGACGATCAGCTTGTAGAGCACGACCAGGGGAACGTCCCCGATGCCCCGCCGCTGCGGATGTGGCGCCTTCACCGCCGCCTGGGACCGTGCCAGCACCGCGCCGATCGTGAACAACGCGGTGGGCGAGCCCGCGTCGGCCAGCATCTCGATGACCCGCATGAGGGGCTTGTAGGGGAGGAACCCGGTCGCCGACGACAGCCCGCCGAGCATGATCGCCCATGGCAAAGGATTCACCATCACGCTCTTCAGCGCCTTCACGGCCGCCTGGCGCGCCCCGCCTCCATCGGCAGTACTCAGGCGCGAGAGCGCAATACACAGCGACGACGTGATCACCATGTCCACGGCGAGCGGCACCATCACCGGTCCGGCCGCGCGGGCGCCCAGCAGCGACACGAGCAGCGGCATGCCCATGAAGCCGGAGTTCGGGAAGGCCGCCACCAGCGCACCGAAGGACGCATCGTTCCAGCCGATCGCGCCCTTGCGCGTGCTGATGACGGTCAGGCCGACCATGGCCAGCGCGCAGACCACGTAGACGATGAAGGCATTGAGATCGAGCAGCCTCGCGATCGGCGTGCCCGCACCGAAACGGAAGAGCATGCAAGGCAGCGCGAAGAACAGCACGAAGGTGTTCAACCCCGGAATCGCCTCCAGCGGCAGCAGCCGGCGCCGGGCCGCGAGATAGCCGCACAGCACCAGCGCGAAGAAGGGGAAGGTCACCTGCAGAATCTGTTGCATGCGCAGATCTCTCTCGGGGGGATTTGGCGGCAGCCTCGGCGCGACTGCCGCCCTGCGGTCGTCACGCCGTCAGCGCGCTGGAAGGAACGAGCCGCTGACGCAGCACGCGATGCAGGATCTTCCCGGTCGCGGTGCGTGGCATGTCCAGGTCCGCGATGAACACGATGGAGCGCGGGCACTTGAAACCGGCGAGACGCTCCCGGCACCAGGCCTGCATCTCCTCGGCGTCCGAGCGCTGGCCGTCGTGCAGCACGATCACCGCCTGCACCGTCTCACCCCACTTGTCGTGCGGAATGCCGATGACGGCCACATCCTTGACTTTCGGATGCGCGCCCAGGACGCCTTCGACTTCGGACGGGTAGATGTTCTCGCCGCCGCTGATGATCATGTTGCTCTTGCGGTCGACGAGCCAGATGTAGCCATCGGCGTCGCGGCGCGCCATGTCGCCCACCGAACACCATTCGCCACGGAAGGCCTCGGCAGTCTTTTCCGGATTCTTCCAGTAGCCGTCGAACACGTAGGAGGTGCGCGAGAACAGCTCGCCCACCTCCCCGTCGGGGACCTCGCAGCCGTTCTCGTCGAGCAGCCGGATCGCCCCGCTGCCCGCCCATTCGCGCCCGACCGACCCGAGCTTCACGAGCTGCTCGTCCGGCCGCAGCAGCGTGACCCAGCCCGCTTCGGTCGAACCGTAGAGCTCGTAGAGCTTGCCGTTGCGGAAGTATTCGAGGATTGCGAGCTTGGTGTCCTTGCGCGCGGGCGCCGAGGAGATCATCAGCTTTCCGACGCTGCTCATGTCGTAGCGCTTCTTCACCTCGTCGGGGAGCGCGAGGACCATGATGTAATGGGTCGGGACCAGCGACGTGAACGTGACCTTTTCCTGCGCGAGCGTCGCGACCAGCTTCTCGGGGTCGAAACTGCGCCCGTCGTCGATGATGCAGGTGGCCCCCATGTGGATGAAGGTCGTGCCGAAATACAGCGAATTGGCGTGACACATCGGCATCACCAGCAGTGCCGTGTCCTCGCGCGTGAACCCCATTTCGAGGGCGGTTGCCAACGCGATCAGCGTGCTGCCGGCATGGCTGCGGATTGCGCCTTTGGGGCGCCCCGTGGTTCCCGACGTATAGAGCAGCGCGCACATTTCCTCCGGGTTCACACGCGGGAATTCGGCCGGGGCGGCAGTCTGCGCCACCAACTCCTCGTAGCCGATCCACCCGGCACCGGTCGGGCTTCCGATGACGACCAGGCGCCCTGCGATCCCGTCCAGTTCGTGCCTGATCGAATCGACGGTGGAAACGAACTCGGCGCCCGCGATCAAGGCCCCGGCTTCGCAATTCCCGAGGATGTACGCGATTTCGGGCGCCGTCAGCCGGAAGTTGAGCGGCACGGCGACGAGCCCGGCGCGCGCCAGGGCGACATAGATCTCCATCCACTCGATGCAGTTGTACGCGAGCACGGCCACCCGGTCGCCCTTCTGCAAGCCCAGGCCGAGCATGCCAGCAGCAAGGCGACTGGCCCGCTCGTCCCATTGGGCGTAGGTCAGGGATCGACGCGAGTCCCGCGTCCCGAGCTTCTCGGGCATCAGTCGGGCGTGGGTCGCAACAGCATCGGAAATGGTCAGCAGATGGCTCATGGGGAGTGTCTCCTTGGGGTTTCGTCCGGACTCTGAATTCCGAACTCTGAACAAATTATAGACTTCTGAATTCAGAATGCGGTAAAATTTTTACCGAAACGAAGCAGTTTGCAACACCGCTTTGCGACCAACAGGAGGAGACAACATGAGCACCATGGCAATTTCGGAGCAGTCGGCGGCGGCAGTGATCGCGCGCTTTCTCAAACAGCGCGGCGTCAAGCGCGTCTATAGCCTCTGCGGCGGCCACATCATGCCGATCTGGATGCGGCTCGATGCGGAAGGCATCCGCATCATCGATGTGCGCGACGAACGTGCGGCCGTGTACATGGCCCACGCGGACGCGCAACTCAACGGCGGGTTCGGCGTCGCCATGGTCACGGCGGGCCCCGGTGTCACCAATGCCATGACCGGTATCGCGAATGCCCATGTCGCGCGCGTCCCGGTCCTGGTGCTGTCCGGCCTGCCGCCGCGCCCGCAGGAAAACCGCGGCGCCCTGCAGGACATCGTGCATACCGACCTCGTGCGCTCGATCACCCGCTACGCACGCACCGTCCGCCAACCGGAACTCGTGCTCCAGGAACTCGACGAAGCCGTCTCGCGTGCGATCGGCCAGGGGGGAGAACCGGGCCCCGTCTATCTCGACTTCCCCGTCGATACGCTGCGCGGAGAGGTCCCTCTTGCGATTCAGCTGCCTGAGCATTTCGCGCCCAAGGCGATGCCGACCCAGACCCCAGACCCCGTCGCCGTGCAGGCGGCCGTCGAGCTGCTATGGTCGGCCAAGCGTCCGCTCTTCATCTCCGGGCGAGGCGCGCAGGGCTCGGGTCCGGCGCTTTGCCAGCTCCTCAGCCGCCTCGACGCGGCCTATCTCGACACCGGCGAAAGCCGCGGCCTCGTGCCCGAAGACCACCCGTCCGTGGTCGCGGCGATGCGCGGTTCCGTCATGGGCCAGGCAGATCTGGTCGTGACCGTCGGCCGGCGTCTCGATTTCCAGCTCGCCTACGGCTCGCCTGCCGTCTTCGGAGATGCGCGCTTCCTTCGCATCGCCGACTGCGCGGCGGAGTTGCGCGACAACCGTCGCGGCGCAGTCGAGTTGATGGCGACCCCGGCGCTGGCGATCGAGGCGATCCTGGCAGCGGCGGGCGACCGTACGCCGGCGACTGACGTGGAATGGACTCGTGCATTGCGGGCGAAGCACTGCGAACGGGCGGACAAGCTCGTGAGTTCGATGCGGAATGCCCCCCCGGGCAGCGACGGGCTGATGCATCCGAATCGCCTCATCGCGGCCCTGCGCGATGCGCTGCCTTCGGACGCGGTCGTCGTCGCCGACGGAGGAGATTTCCTGAGCTTTGCACGCGTCGGCCTGCCCGCAACGACCTACCTCGACCCCGGCTCGCTCGGCTGCATCGGTGTGGGAACCCCCTTCGGCGTGGCTGCGAGCCTCGCCTGCCCCGACCGCACGGTGGTCGTCGCGACCGGCGACGGCGCGTTCGGCTTCAACGCGATGGAGCTCGATTCCGCCGTGCGGCACAAAGCACCGGTTCTCGTGGTCGTAGCCAATAATGGCGCGTGGGCGATCGAAGTGCGCGACCAGCAGGAAACGCATGGCAAGGTGTGCGGAACAAGGTTACAGTTCTCCGATCACGCTGCGATGGCGCGCGCATTCGGAATGCACGCCGAACGGGTCGAAAAGGCGGAGGACTTGCCCGGGGCGATCGAACGTGCGCTCGCCAACCGGCCTGCCCTGCTCGATGTCCTCGTGACACCGGATGCGGCCTCGTCCGACGCCAAGTCGGGGCTTGCATGGGTACCCGATCTGCAACCACTCGCGGCGTGGAACGACGCCGAGCGCCGCTGGCGCGACGGCGATGGAGCCTGACCAGCTCTAGCTTGACCTCCCATTCACGCGATAGAGTTATGCTCCATGAAGATCCTAGAAACCCAACCCAAGCTCGTCGAGCAAGTCCACAAGGCGATTCTCGAAGAAATTTCGGGCGGCAAGCTGCGCCCGGGCTCGCGGATCATCCAGGAGCAGATCGCGAAGGAACTGGGCGTGTCGCGCCAACCCGTGCAGCAAGCCCTGGCGCTCTTGCGCAATCAGGGCGTGCTGCGCGACGCGCCTGGCCGTGGCCTGCTGGTAGCGCCGCTCGACATCAAGTACGTCCGCAACATGTACGACATGCGGGCCGTCATTGAAGGTCTCGCATGCCGGCGCGCCGCTGAGCTGAACCCCAAGCAGGCGAAGGCCAAGGGACCGGCCCTGATCCGTGCGGGACGCAAGGCGGTCGCGGCTGGCGCATACAACGACATGATCGCCGCGGACATGGCCTTCCATCACTTCATCTACGCGCTGTCCGAGAACCCCTTCATCGCCCCCGCGATGGAGGCCCATTGGACGAACACGCAGCGCGTCATGGGCGGAGTGCTCGTCAACGAAGAGCAGCCCCGCAACGTCTGGGGCCAGCATGAGGCCATGCTGGATGCAATCGCAGCGGGAGATGGCCAGAAGGCCGAAGAACTCGGTCGGCAACACATCTCGCAGGCTGCCGACTTCATGATCCAGCGCCTCGAAGAAAACGGGTCCGCCGCCGAGGAAGCAACCGGCTGATTCGTCGTTCCGTCAGCCCGGCGAGCATCTCGGGATGCTCGGCCAGCAGCACGCCGGCCTCATCGGGTTCATATTGTGGAAACCAGCTCCCGCGGCAAGTGGCCGGCGCTGTTGAACGTTCGTAGGCCGGTCCGTCCCCTCGAGAACACGACTTCCGTCAGCGAACCATTCTGGATCAGGCGCACGAGCGCGCACCATTGTTCGTCACCGAGTCCGAGGACGTCGCAGACAACGGCAGCGATCACCCCGGAGGAGGTCACCGCAAGGATGCGCTGCCCGGAGGGCGCATCAGGAACCGCGACGACCTCACGCAACCACTGCCGCACACCACCGCGGAAGACCCCAAACGCGGCCCGCCCCGGTATCGCGACCCGATTCCTCGACCAGGCTTCGTAAGCGGCGTCGTAACAGCGCAGTTGTTCGGTCCTCGGCGGGGCCTCAGGCCCGGTCATCGGCCGGCCGAATAGTTCGGCCGCCGCTGCCAGCACTTCCTCCCCTTCCGCAAACTCCTCGAGAAGCGGCGCGAGCACGGGCGAATGTCCGATCCCGGAGGCAGCGATCACCAGCGCGGCCGTATCCGCCTGACGCCGGCGAGGCCCCGTCCAGACGGCGGTCGGCATGTCGCCGCGCTCACCCAGCCACGCGCCGGTGTGCCGCGCCTGCGCACGGCCGGTCTCCGACAGGCTGTCGTAACGGGCTTCGCCGAAAGAGGCCTGCCCGTGTCGCATCAGGACGAGCGTACTCATCAGGATTTCGACGCGAGCGCCTTCGGATTGCTTTCGGCGACCCGTTGCTCGCCCACCTTGCGAAGATGAGCCAGGATCGCAGCCCGCCGAGGAGCACCCGGATCGCCCTCTCCCGCGCGAATCAGTGCGGCCAGGCTCCTGCTCCCGTCGGCGAGCGACAGCTTCCCGTCATCGAGCAATTCGCGCAGCGCTGCAAGCTCTCGAGCCTCCGGGCCGTCGCCGTTGCGCAACTGCCGCTCGGCGATCGACATCGCATTCATCGCCATCAGCAGGGCATGCTTGCGCTCGGCCGGCAATGCGGGCAGCACCTCGTCACGCAACAGCTGGCGCGCACTTGCCAGCAGCATGTCGCCCCTCGGTTGTTCGCGCATCAGTCGTTCTCCGTCATGTTGAGGATTTCCCATTCAAGTTCAGGGACGATATGCCCCGTCAGGGCCAGCAGCAGCGAATTCTCTTCTCCCGAGCAATGGCGCTCGGCCTGCTGTATCGCGATGATGGCCCAGGTCACGTGTGCCATCACTTCCCAGTAGCGGACTGCATCGCGGTCGAGCGCCCAGCCAGACTCCATTTCGTAGCCACGGTACAAATCCTCGCGCTCGCCGATCCCACCCGCCTCGGCCCGAATGTTGCCAAAACGCCAGCATTTCGCGCAAAACCATCCGATGTCCTCGAGCGGATCGCTCCAGCGGGCGAACTCCCAGTCGAGCACGCCGGTCAGGCCCTGCTCGTCGACCATGTAGTTTCCCGTGCGGAAATCGCCGTGGCACAGGGTGACCAGACCGCGCTGCGGCGCGTGCCGTTCGAGCCATCGCAGGCCCCATTCGACCGCGGGGTAAGCCGTGTGGTGCTTGTCGAGGAAGGCTCGGTGCTCGCGCACACGGTGCAGCGCAGGCGCTTCGTCGTACCACGGCAGGAAATCCAGCGACGGATGGGGCGGGCGGACTGAATGCACGCGCGCGAGCTCGCGGCCCAGCCGTTCAGCCAGCTGCACCCGATCGCCGCCGTAGCGGCTGTCCTTGACGAGGAGATGTCCCGCCGCAGTCCCCCCGATGCGACGCATCAGGAAGAACGGGCGCCCGATCACCGCCGGATCCTCGCATAGCCACAGCGGCTCCGGCACGGTGACCCCCGCCTCGAACACCGTCTTCAGCAGCGCGAATTCCTGCGCCCGCCCATGACTGATCGCGACGCCGGCGGTCGGCGAATCGCAGCGCAGGACGCAAGCCAGCCGCCCCGCCCAAGGCCCGCCTTCGAGCTGCAAATCGACCCACCAGTTTTCCTGCACCGCGCCACCGGAAAGCAGCTTCGCCTCGACAATCGAGACCGACGATGCCTGGGCGGCCGACCTCACGAATCGTTCGACCGCCTTGCGTGAAGTTTCTTCCATGTCTTCTATCCTGCCACTCAAAGTCCGCTGACCAGATGGGCGCGATCGACTGCCACGCACGCGCCGGACATTGCTCCGCCCGCATCCGAAGCGAGCAGCAGCAACGGCCCGTCGAGATCGGCCAGCTCGCAAAAGCGGCGGCTGGGAATGCGAAGCCGCAGCTTGTCGCCCGCCTCGCTGGTCAGGAAATCGCGATTGAGGTCCGTGATGACGTAACCGGGCATCAGCGCGTTGACGCGGATGCCGTGACGCGCCAACTCGAGCGCCATCGCCTTCGTCGCCTGCAGCACGCCCGCCTTCGAGATCGTGTAGGGCGCGACGCCCCCGCCGACCCGTTCGCCGAGGATCGAAGCGATGTTCACGATGCTGCCCGGCTTGGCGGCAGCCACCATGCGCCGCGCGGCTTCGGTCGCGACCAGCCAGCAGCCCTTCAGGTTGGGATCGATCACGTTGTCCCAGTCGGCCTCGGTTTGCTGCAGCAAAGGCTTCGTGATGGTCTGCCCGGCGTTGTTGATGACGACGTCGGGCACGCCGGCGAGCGCTGCCGCCTCATCGAAGGCCGCGGCAACGGTCGCGGCATCGGTGACGTCGATCGCCACCGCATGGGCCCGCCCGCCTGCCGCCTCGATCTCGGCGACGACGTCCCGCAGCTTGTCCGTGCGACGCGCGGTCACGACGACTTCCGCCCCGGCCCGGGCGAGCAGCGCGGCGAAGTGCTTCCCCAAACCGCTCGAGGCGCCGGTGACCAGGGCGACCTTGCCATCGAGCGCGAACAATTTCCCGAGATATCCCGTGTCCATCACTGACGCTCTCCGGTCGGCGGCACCGCATCGGAACGCCCGGCTACGATCTTCTTGCCGAGGCTGAAGCGATGCACCTCACTCGGGCCGTCATACACGCGGAAGGCCCGCATGTCGGCGAAGATGCGCGGAACGATGGTTTCATGGGTGACGCCCTGGCCGCCCAGGATCTGCACGCTGCGATCGACGACGCGCCATTCGGCTTCCGAGCACACGACCTTCGCCCGGCTCGATTCGAAGTTGCAGCGCTGCCCCTGGTCGAGCAGCCAGGCCGTATGCCAGATGTGAAGGCGGGCCGTCTGGAGGTCCATCTCGTTGTCCGCGAGCATGAAGCTCACCCCCTCATGCTCGCCCAGGATGCGGCCGAAGGCGTTGCGGTTGCGGGCATGTTCGAGCGCGACGTCGTGCGCCCGCCGGGCCTGGCCGAGCCAGCGCATGCAGTGCGTGAGGCGTGCCGGCGCGAGGCGCACCTGCGCATAGCGGAAACCCTTGCCGAGCTCGCCCAGCACGTCGGACGCGGGCACGCGCAGGTTGTTGAAGGTCAGCACGCCGTGGCCGCCGGTGAAGCACGTGTCGAGCGCATCCATCGTGCGCACCAGTTCGATGCCGGGCCGATCCATGTCGGACAGGAACATCGTCGCCGAACCGTCCTCCATCTTCGCCATGATGATCGCGAACGCTGCCCCTTCCGCACCGGTGATGAACCACTTGGTGCCGTTGATCACATAGTCGTCGCCATCGCGCACCGCAGTCGTCGCCAGCATCGACGGGTCGGCGCCCGCACCCGGCGGGGGCTCGGTCATCGCGAAGCAGGAGCGCGTGCGCCCCTGCACCAGCGGACGCAGCCAGCGCTCCTTCTGCGCCTCCGAGGCGACGACCTCCATCAGGTGGATGTTGCCTTCGTCCGGGGCGTGGATATTAAGCGCCGTGGGGCCGAGCGTCGAATAGCCCGCCTCCTCGAACACGACCGCCTTTTCGACGTGCGACAGCCCCAGGCCACCCATCTCGCGCGAGGCGTGAGGCGTCAGCAGTCCCGCCGCGCGGGCCTTGGCCACCAACTCGTTGCGCAGCGCCTCGCTCGGACCATGCGCCGTCTGGCGGGGGTCCTTCTCCAGCGGAATCACCTCTTCGGCGATGAATTGGCGCACTTTCCGCTGCAACGCCTGCAGCGCCGGGCTAAGGGAGAAATCCATGAATGCTCCTTTCCTGTTGTTCGATTTGTCTTCGCCTTTCATGCGGCCTTACAGCAGGCCCGTCGCCAGCCACGGCACGGCCGCGACGATGATCAGCCCCACAAGCAGCGCAAGGACGTAGCCGAGGATCGGCCTGACCCCCTCCTCCGGCCTGACCTTGCCGATGGCGCACGCCGCGTAGTAGCCGACGCCGAAGGGCGGTGCGAAGAGCCCGACCCCCATCGCAAGCACGACAACCATCGCGTAATGCACTTCATGCACCCCCATCGACCGTGCGATCGGGAACAGCAGGGGGCCGAACAGCACGATCGCCGGGATGCCCTCGAGCACACTCCCGAGGATGATGAAGGCAACGATGGACACCGCGAGGAACATCGGCGCGCCGCCCGGCAGCGATGCCATCGTGCTGGCGAGGCTGTTGGAAAAGCCGGACTGCGTGAGCGACCAGGCCATTCCTGTCGCCGTACCGATGATCAGCAGAATCGCCCCCGACAACGCCGCCGTTTCCACGAGCATCGGGAACAGCCGGCGCCATTGGGCGCCGCGGTACAGCAGCAGGCCGGCGATGAACGCGTACGCGATGCCCAGCGTGGAGACTTCGGTCGCAGTCGCGATCCCCTCCACCACCGCTGCACGGATGACGAAGGGCAGGGCCATCGCCGGCAGCGCGAGAAGGAAGGCGCGGCGAATCTCGGTGCCGCTGGCCTTGCGCACCTTCGACAGATCTTCCTTGCGGTAGCGCAGCCAAACGACCGAGCACAGGGTCACCCCGAGCACGAAACCCGGCAGGAGGCCGCCCGTGAAGAGCGCCGAGATCGACACCCCGGTCACCGACCCGATCGTGATCAGCACCAGGCTGGGCGGAATCGTTTCCGTCTGCGCGCCCGTTGCCGACAGCAGCGCCACCAGGTCCCCCGGCTTGGCGCCCCGCTCCTTCATCTCGGGGAACAGCACCGGCGCCACCGCCGCCATGTCCGCCACCTTCGAGCCGGAGATGCCCGACACCAGGTACATCGCGCCCAGCAGCACATACGACAGGCCGCCGCGCACATGTCCGAGCAGGCTCGCGAGGAAGGCCACCATCGCTCGCGCCATGCCCGTCATCTCGATCAGCAGACCGAGAAAGACGAACAGGGGCACCGACAGCAGGATCAGGTGCGACATCCCCTCGTCCATGCGGCTGACCAGCACCATGAGCGGCATATGGGTCGTCAGCGAGAGGAAGCCGAAGGTTGCGAGGCCGAACGCGACGGCGATGGGAACGCCGATCAGCACCGTCGCCGCCGTCACCCCGACGAAGAAGATCAGCAAGTTGACGTTGCCGAGATCTCCCAGCACCGGTCCGAGCGCATAAAAAGTGCCGCAGATCGCCGCGACGGTCCCCAGTGCGAATGCGACAAGGCGCCAATCCCCGACGCGCAGCAAGCGGATGATGCCCATGATGACCATGAGCGCGAGACCGACGGGAAGCGCCGAGGCGCGCCACGCGTTCGACAGCTCCAGCGCCGGAGTCGTGACATACGCCTCCTCTGCCGCATACTCGTAGGCCGGACCGAGGATAAACACCAGGAAGGCCAAGGCGGCCGCCACCGCAACGGTATCGAGGAAGGCCTGCGCGCGGGGACCGACCTTTGCCACCAGGGCCGTCATGCGCATGTGTTCGCCACGGCGGAAGGCCACGACCGCCCCCAGACTGGCGAGCCACAGGAACAGAATCGACGCGGCTTCGTCAGTCCATACCAACGGCGTATGGAGGATGTAGCGCGAGACGACTCCGGCAAAAAGGATGCAGATCTCGGCCACGATGAGCGTCGCGGCCACCACCTCGACTGCCGACGCAAAGAGGCTGTCTGCCATGCGGGCAAAGTGCACGCGGCTTTTTTTTGCACCGGCGTGGCCAATACCGGCCGCGAACGAATGGGCGATCGTGTTCATGACAACCTCGCGGCCTCTCAGGCGATATCGCCGACGTACTGCTGCAGCAGCGCCCAGGCTTCAGGACCGAACTTCTCGCGCCATTGGGCATAGAAGCCGTTCTTGCTCAGGATCTTGCGGAAGGCCGAGCCATCCACCTGATTGAAAACGAGCCCTTTCGATTCCAGCATCTTCTGGACGTCGATGTTCGCCCGCGCGATGTCCTCGCGCTGCTTGCGCGCAGCGGCATTGATGTGCTTCTTCATCACCTGCTGCACGTCTGCCGGCAGGGACTTCCAGACGCGTCCGTTGGCGATGAACCAGAATCCGTCCCATGCATGGTTCGTGAGCGAGCAGTACTTCTGGACTTCGAAGAACTTCGCGGATTCGATCAGGGCGAGCGGGTTTTCCTGGCCATCGGCGACCTTGGTCTGCAGCGCCTGGTAGGCCTCGCTCAGGGGCAGGCTGACCGGGGCGGCGTCGAGCGCCTTGAACATCGACACCCACAAGGGCACGACCGGAACGCGGATCTTGAAGTTGTGGAGGTCTTCAGGGGTACGGATGGGCCGCGTGCTGCTCGTGATCTGCCGGAAGCCGTTATCCCAGACCGTATCGAAGGGCACGAGATTGACCTTTTCGATTGCGCTGCGGATGTGGTTGCCCACGGCGCCATCCATCGCAGTCCAGACCTCCTTGTAGTTCGAGAAGGCAAAACCCACCCCGGTGATCGACGTCGCGGGAATCAGCGTCGACATCACGGTGCCCGGGAAAGTCGCCAGCTCGAGCGCACCGGCGCGGATCTGCGACAACATGTCCGAGTCGCTGCCGAGCTGGTTGTTCGGGAACAGCTGGATCGCGACGCGACCATTGGTCTCCGCCGCAATCGCGTCAATCGCCTCTTTCAGGCGAACGTTGACCGAATGGGTCATCGGAAGATCGGTCCCGAGCTTCAGCTTGAACTCTGCGGGCTTGCCACCCGTTGCCTGTGCAAAGGCCGTCCTGCTCACGGCGGCCGTCCCCGCCATGGCAGCAAGCGCCAGGAACTGTCTGCGTGTGAAGTGCCCCATCTCGTCTCCTCCTAATAATGTCGGCGCCCTGACTGTCTCGTCGCGGCGCTGATTCGATTCACGCCACGGCCGCCCTTCGGCGGCCTGCAGCTAGAATTTTTTGAATTCAGAATTCGTTACCGCAAACTTAGTGTATTCGGAATTCAAACAATGTCAACAGGCAGACGCGAGGGGCGCACGGCGTCGATGAGAGGAACAATGAAAGTCGGAAAACACCTGCGGACTTCCGCGGGCCGGGGACCGCTCACGCTCGGGGATTGGCGGCGAGGCCGGGGGGGTACTCCACCGGATCGATGAGAACGCACCGCCCCGTCGAAGACCCGAATTCGCTCGGATCGGAGATTCAGCCCGTTCGATGAGCGGGCCTTTTCGCCATCAGAGGCGTTCGGCCGACCTTCGTATTCCTGTCGTCACGCTCTGGAACAGGTCCGGTGGAAAATCGGGCGGCAGCTTGGCCGCAACCTCCTCCACGACCGCCGGTACCCGGCTCACGACATCCTCGATGATGGCTTCCATGTCCGCCCCGGCGCCGCACTTGCGAGCCGTGTCGTTGAAATGGCGGCGCTGGATGTCGCGCAGGCGGCAGTGGGCATTCCTGCCCCGCAAGGCCATCGCAAGGCGCAGCTTCTCGTAGTCGAGATGATTCGGACCCGGGCCGGTCACGGGCCACGCGGACAACACGTCGTAAAGGGGCGTCAGCCGATATCGTCCCTGGGCCAGCAGGAAGATCGAAAAATTCTTCGCGTGTCCATCAGTGGCTGCGAGCATCCAGAAGATGAGCTGGGACTTCAGCAGATTCTCCAGGTCCTCCTGGCGCGTCTCCGAACCGTGCAGAATGCGTGCGATATCGACGAGCCCGGGACCGCCTTCCGACTCGTATTTCGCATGCGACGACGTGCCGGTGGCCTGGCAGAAATCCTCCTGCGGCAGACGCAACCAGTAGTCCCCTGAAGCCGCACGCCGGCGGTCGAAGCGCTCGACGACAAGCGCCTTTTGAGCACCGAAGCGATGGATCCCGCACGCTGCGACCGGCAAGCCGAAGCCACGCAAGAGCTGAGCGCACAGCCATTCGTTCTCGACCGACGTACGCATGTCCGCCTGGCGGTTGCCGACCAAACCAAGCGGCAGCTTGAAGATATGCGTCGTTGGGGTGGAACCGAGCGGGCGGCACCATTGCCCGGCGTGCCATGTCAGCGCGGTCTTTTCCTGCGCCCCCGCGATGGAGATCCGGAAATCCCCGTCGTCGGGGACGGGGCTGCCGAAAGGCAAGGCCGAACTCACGGCCCCGGTCAGCATCCGCTCCACCCCAGCCTCGTCCAGAGGCTCGACTTCGATCCGAAAGATGTCTTCGGGCGTCTTGTGTGACGGCAGGAGTTGAACGGCCCCGACGCAATCGCGTCCGATGGCCTCGAGCAGATCGAATGCCCCCTGGCTCTGCGTCCGGAAGCGCGACTGCAAGCGCGCTCGAATTCGATCGCTATCGGGAAGCAGGTTGTCGAAGAAGTGGGTAACAAGTTCCCCGCGCAAGGGCTGGCCGGGCGTCATCGGCAAGGACAGCGACAAAGGGCGGCCCTCGGGAGCGTCCATCCATTCCGCGTCATACCGAAATTCTGCAGGGCCGCGCGCAGGGATGCGCCATTCGCCGACGAGTCGACCGTTGGTCCACACGTTGAGGGCGCGGGAGTGCGACGGGCGGCCCACGCTTACCACTCGCCCGTGTCGGAGGCCGGCGTCTTCTCCTGGAGCACGAGCTCCAGCCCGAGCAGCCCCGCCAGGGAGATCAAGCGGTCGAGGGTGAGACGCTCGGGATGAGCTTCGATTTCGGAGAGCCGGTTCTGGCTGATCCCGAGACCGACCGCCACCTGGGACTGGGAAAGTCCCAAGGCCTTGCGGCGGGCCACGAGAAGCTGACCGGCTTGTCGGGAGATGGAAAGTCGGGGCATGAGCGCATTATCGCTAAATCCGATAAATGCAGTATATCGGCTAATTCGATATTTGCAAGATATCGAATTAGCCGATATTTGGTCAGCCCGAACCCGGGCGAAACGCGATCGGTCAGTGTCATCCCAAGAGCGATCCGCAGGCGGCGTGGGATAATGAATGCGCAACGCACCACGCCGCACTTTCCGGAGCCGAGATGCTTGAGCACTTCCAGTGGATCCCCTTCCTGCTTGCGATCACCCTGCTGACCATGACGCCGGGTGTGGACACCTTCATGGTGATCCGCAACGCGGCCCGGGGAGGCTGGCGCGACGGCTTCCTGACAAGCTTCGGCATCTGCTGCGGCCTCTTCGTCCACGCCACGATCTCCGCCGCCGGCTTGTCGGTGATCCTTCTCGGTTCGGCCCAGGCCTTCATGGCCCTGAAGCTCGCCGGCGCGCTCTACCTCGCCTGGCTGGGTTTTCAGAGCCTGAAGTCGGCCTGGCAGGCCAAGGGCATGCGCATTCCGGAAGTGAAGGCCAAGGAGGTCAGCCCGTGGGTGTCCTTGCGCGAAGGCTTCCTGTCGAACGTGCTCAACCCCAAGCCGATCGTCTTCTACATGGCCTTCCTGCCCCAGTTCATTGATCCGGCCCAATCCCCGCTCGGGCAATCCCTGTTCATGGCCGGACTGCACTTCGCGATTGCGAACGTCTGGCAAGGCCTGCTGGTCGTGCTCGTGAGCCGGGCGCGCCTGTGGCTGGCGCAGCCCCGCGTGGCCCGCACTCTCGACGGCATTGCGGGCGTGATGTTGCTGGGCTTCGGGGCGAAGCTCGCGTCCAGCCAGTAGTCTCTTCGCGCTCCGCTCGCTCCGGCAGCATCGGTCGACTTTGCGACCAGATGCTCGTGGCGTACCATCGGCATGAGCTGTACGTCATGTTCGCCGCTGGCTCAGCGATCAGCGGGAAGAAGAATCGAGAATGAACAAGAAGCTGCTTGCGATACCGCTCGTCCTTGTCGCGCTCGGTGGCGCCATCTGGATGGCGCGGCGGGACCATCCCGAGAACGAAAGCACCTTGGTACTCCAAGGGAATGTCGATATCCGGGAGGTCAATCTCGCCTTCAACGCCAGCGGGCGCATCGAAGAGGTGCTTGTTCATGAAGGCGACCGGGTGCAGAAGGGGCAATTGCTCGCGAAGCTCGACACCAGCCGCACCGGACTCGCCCTCGACCAGGCGAAGGCCCTCGCGGAGGCGCAACGCAGCCAGGTCGCCAAACTCAGGACCGGTTCGCGCCCGGAAGAAATCAGGCGCGCGGCCGCCGAGCGCGACGCCGCCCAGGCCGCGGCGCGCGACGCGCACCAGTTCCATGAGCGCCAGCTCGATCTGGTCGCCAGGCACTTCGTTTCCCAGCAGCAGGCCGACAGCGCGAAGAACGCCCTGGATGGCGCGCTGCAGCGGCTAAAAGCGGCCGAGGAAGCCTACCGGCTCGCGGTCCTCGGGCCGCGCAAGGAGGACCTCGCTACCGCAGAGGCGACGCTGACGGCACAGAATTCCGCGATTGCGGGCCTGATGCACGACATCGCCGAAGGCGAGCTGTTCGCTTCCGACGACGGCGTGATCGAAAACCGCGTTCTGCAGCCGGGGGACATGGCCTCGCCGCAAAAGACCGTGCTCACGGTCGCGTTGACGGACCCGGTCTGGGCCCGCGTCTATCTCCCCGAAAAGGCCCTGGGCCGCGTGCCCGCGAGCGCCCGAGCCACGATCACCACCGACAGCCACCCCGACCGCAAGTACGCGGGCTGGGTCGGCTTCGTCTCGCCGACGGCGGAATTCACGCCGAAGAACGTCGAGACGCCGGAACTACGCACGAGCCTCGTCTATCAGGCGCGCGTCTTCGTGTGCGACGGCAAGGAGGAGCTGCGTCAGGGCATGCCGGTGACGGTCACCATCGCCTACGACCAGCCGCCCCCCGAGGGGAGACCCTGCGCGAAGGGCCAGTGATGCCCGACGACGCCGTCCTTGCCGCTGCGGACCTGCATAAGTCCTTCCGGGCCGGCGGCCGCGTCGTGACGGCCCTCGACGGCGTCAGCCTGCGCGTCCGTGCCGGTTCGGTCACCGGCCTGATCGGCCCCGACGGCGCCGGCAAGACCACCTTCATGCGGCTCGCGGCCGGCCTGCTCGTCCCCGACGCCGGGCATGTCACCGCGCTCGGGCTCGACTCGACGCGGGACGCGCTGAGGGTTCAGGCCGCACTCGGCTACATGCCTCAACGCTTCGGCCTCTACGAGGATCTGACGGTCCAGGAGAACCTCGATCTCTACGCCGACCTGCAAGGCATCCCGCCGCCGGCGCGCGCCGAACGCTACGCGGAACTGATGCATATGACCGGCCTCGCGAGATTCACCCAGCGCCTCGCCGGCCAGCTCTCGGGCGGCATGAAACAGAAGCTCGGCCTCGCCTGCACGCTCGTGCGCGCGCCCCGTCTGCTGCTTCTCGATGAGCCGACCGTGGGCGTCGACCCGGTGTCGCGCCGCGAGCTATGGGCCATCCTCGACCGGCTCGTGCAGAACGAAGGCATGAGCGTGCTGCTCTCCACGGCCTACCTCGACGAAGCCGAGCGCTGCGCGGAGGTGATCCTCCTCCACGACGGGAAGGTGCTCGAACAAGGCCCGCCCGCCTCGATGAGTGCGCGCATGAAGGGGCGCACCTGGGCGGTGTCGCGACCGGGCACACACCACCGCGACCTGCAGGCCGAACTGGACGGGCAAGCGGGCATCGTCGACGCGCTCGTCCAGGGGGAGCACGTGCGGGTCGTGACGACCGGCACTGCGCTGCCGCAGGCGATCGCGGAAGATCCGGCCATCGACGCGCGCCCGGTGCCGCCGCGCTTCGAGGACAGTTTCATCGATCTGCTGCGCGGCGGCCAGGACCGGCGTGTCCATTCGCCGCGGATGAACGGCACGATGCAGGAAGGAAGCGCCGACGGCGACGAACCCGTCATCCGCGTGACGGGGGCGAAGCGCCGCTTTGGCAATTTCTGGGCGGTGGACGGGGTCGATTTCGAGATCCGCCGTGGCGAGATCTTCGGCCTGCTGGGCGCCAACGGCGCCGGCAAGACCACCACCTTCCGCATGCTCTGCGGCCTGCTGCCGGCGAGCGCCGGGCATCTGGAGGTGGCCGGGCTCGACCTTCGCCGCGCGGCTTCCGCGGCACGCGCGCGCATCGGCTACATGTCGCAGAAGTTCTCGCTTTACGCGAACCTCAGCGTCGCCCAGAACCTCGACTTCTTCGCCAGCGCCTACGGCCTCGTCGGCACCGCCCGCCAGGAGCGCATCGCCTGGGCGCTCGAAGAGTTCGCGCTCGCGACGACGGCCGACCAGATCAGCGGCGACTTGTCGCTCGGCTACAAGCAGCGTCTTGCGATGGCCTGCGCCCTGATGCACCGGCCCGAGATCCTCTTTCTCGACGAGCCGACCTCCGGCGTCGATCCGCTCGCCCGGCGTGAGTTCTGGCAACGCATCAATGCGCTGGCCCGTGAAGGGGTGACGGTGCTCGTGACCACCCATTTCATGGAGGAAGCGGAATACTGCGATCGGCTCGCGATCATGGCCGCCGGCCGCATCCTCGCGACCGACGAGCCGGCAGCGATCAAGGCCCACGCAAGAAGCCCGCAGCACCCCGAGCCCAGTCTCGAGGATGCCTTCATCGAGCTGATCGAGGCCTCGTCGACCGAGGAGGCAGCATGAGCGAAAACCGGGGCGGAGCCGCGATGCGCGTTAGAGGCCTGGTCCGCAAGGAGTTCCTGCAGATCATGCGGGATCCGAGCAGCATCGCGATCGCCTTCCTGATGCCGATCTTCCTGCTGATGCTCTTCGGCTTCGGCGTATCCCTGGACGCGGACCACGTGCCGATCGCGGTGGTGGCGGAAGCCCCTTCCAAGGACAGTGCCAACTTCCTCGCCACGCTGCAGGGCTCTCACTATTTTGCAGTCCGGGTCGCGGACTCGATGCCCGTGGCCGAGCAGGCGTTGCGAGCCGGCGAGGTCAGGGCCATCGTCCGCCTGCGGGCGGACTTCTCGCGCCGGATGCGCCAGACCGACGGGGCGCCGATCCAGCTCGTCATCGACGGGGTCGATGCGAACACCGCCCGCCTCGTGGAGGGATACGTGAAGGGGGCATGGGGAACCTGGCTGGGAAGCCTCGCGGCCGCACGCGGCGAAGAGTTGGAGATGCCCGTCGATCTGCGACCGCGGATCTGGTTCAACAGCGAGCTCCGGAGTCGCAATTACCTCGTGCCCGGCCTCGTGGCCATCATCATGACGCTGATCGGCGCCCTGCTCACGGCTCTCGTCATGGCCCGCGAATGGGAGCGAGGAACGATGGAAGGACTCATGGTGACGCCGGTCAGCATGAGTGAGGTGCTCGTGGGCAAGCTCGTGGCCTACTTCATCCTCGGCACCGGGGGGATGCTGCTCACCGTGGGGCTTGCCGTGTGGGTCTTCGAGGTGCCCTTGCGGGGATCGTTCTGGGTCCTGTG
This sequence comes from Azoarcus sp. KH32C, assembly GCF_000349945.1. Classification (NCBI taxonomy): domain Bacteria; kingdom Pseudomonadati; phylum Pseudomonadota; class Betaproteobacteria; order Rhodocyclales; family Zoogloeaceae; genus Azoarcus; species Azoarcus sp. KH32C. The sequence continues at coordinate 333,041 of NC_020548.1, forward strand.
GCTCTGTTCGAGCCTTTTCCTGCTCGCTGCGCTCGGCATGGGGCTGACGATCTCGACGCTGGCCCGCAACCAGTTCGTCGCCGGACAGATCGCCATCATCGCCACCTTCCTCCCGGCCTTCCTGCTCTCGGGCTTTATTTTCGACATCGGCAGCATGCCCCCGGTGGTGCAGGCAATCACGCACCTCATCGTCGCCCGTTATTTCGTATCGATCGTGCAGACCCTCTTCCTCGCCGGCAACGTGTGGTCGGTGATCGTTCCCAACGCGCTCGCGCTCGTCGCGATGGCGGCGATCTTCCTGACCGTCACCTGGCGCAATTCCCGCAAGCGGCTGGATTGATGCTGCAACGCATTCTCGCCCTCATCCACAAGGAGTTCCTCGCGCTGCTCAAGGACCCGAAGAGCCGCACAGTGCTCATCGTGCCGCCCCTGATCCAGTTGCTGGTGTTCGGCTACGCCGCGAGCTTCGACCTGAAGCAGATTCATTACGCCGTCTACAACGAGGACCGCGGCATCGCCTCGCGCGAGCTGCTGGCGCGCTTCACCGGCGCCCCCAGCTTCCGCCAGGTCGCCGAGATCCGGTCCGAAGCCGAAATCGCGCCCCTCGTCGACGCACGCGAAGTGCTCGTGACGATCCACGTGGGGCCGCGCTTCGGCGCAGACCTGGAGGCGGGGCGCCCTGCCCCCTTGCAGGTCATCATCGACGGCCGCAACTCGAACACCGCGATGATCGCGCTCAATTACGTGCGCACCGTCGTCGACCGCTTCAACGACGACTGGATCGCCGCGAGAGGCCTGCGCGGGCCGCCGGCACGCATCGAGGTCCGCGACTGGTTCAATCCGAACCTGGAGAGTCGCTGGTTCTTCATCCCCGGCATCATCGGCATGCTGACCTTGATGGTCACGATGCTGGTGACGGCGCTCACCGTGGCCCGGGAACGCGAACAAGGCACCTTCGACCAGCTGCTCGTCACCCCGCTGCGGCCCGCCGAAATCCTCATCGGCAAGACGGTGCCCGGTCTCGTCATCGGCATCATCCAGGCCACGGTGATCCTGCTGATCGCGACCCAGTGGTTCGAGGTGCCTTTCATGGGCCGCCTGCCGGTGTTCTACGGCGGGCTGCTCCTGTTCCTGCTCTCCGGCGTCGGCACCGGCCTGCTGATTTCGGCCCTCTCCGCCACCCAGCAGCAGGGCCTGCTGGGCGCCTTCCTGTTCATGGTCCCCGCCGTCATCCTGTCCGGCTTCGCGACGCCCATCGCCAACATGCCGCGGCTCGTGCAGCTCTTCACCTACCTCGATCCGCTGCGCTACTTCCTGATCATCCTGCGCAAGGTGTTCCTCGAAGGAGCGGGGATCGACATCCTGTTCGACCAGTTCTGGCCCATGGCGCTGATCGGTGCGGGCACGATGCTCCTGGCGGGCTGGCTGTTCCGGCATCGCATGTACTAGCCGCCTGCTCCGGTTCACGCCGATCGGTCGAACTGCCGCTCGCCGACGACGTCGACACTTCCATCAACGCAATCGGGAAGCACTGCCATGGCTGACCTCTTCGAAAACCCGCTGGGACTGATGGGCTTCGAGTTCGTCGAGTTCGCATCGCCCACACCGAACGTCCTCGAACCGCTGTTCGAGGCGATGGGCTTCACGCTCGTCGCCCGCCACCGCTCGAAAGACGTCGTCCTCTACCGTCAAGGGAAGATCAACTTCATCATCAACAGCGAACCCCATAGCCTCGCCGCCTACTTCGCCGCGGAGCACGGCCCGTCGGCTTGCGGCATGGCGTTTCGCGTGCGCGATTCGCATCTCGCCTACCGCCGCGCGCTCGAACTCGGCGCGCAGCCGGTGGACATCCCGACCGGCCCGATGGAGCTGCGCCTGCCCGCGATCAAGGGCATCGGCGGCGCACCGCTGTACCTGATCGACCGCTTCAAGGACGGCGAATCCATCTACGACATCGACTTCCGCTTCGTCGAAGGCGTCGACCGCCACCCCGCCGGCCACGGCCTGAAGCTCATCGACCACCTGACGCACAACGTCTATCGCGGCCGCATGGCCTACTGGGCGGGCTTCTATGAGCGCCTCTTCAACTTCCGCGAGATCCGCTACTTCGACATCAAGGGCGAATACACCGGGCTGACCTCGAAGGCGATGACCGCACCGGACGGCAAGATCCGCATCCCGCTCAACGAGGAGTCGTCGAAGGGCAGCGGCCAGATCGAGGAGTTCCTGATGCGCTTCAACGGCGAAGGCATCCAGCACGTGGCGCTGCTCACCGACGACCTGCCTGCGACTGTCGACAAGCTGCGCGCCGCCGGCGTCCCGTTGATGACGGCACCGCCCGCCACCTACTACGAGATGCTCGACGAGCGCCTGCCCGGCCACGGCGAAAGCGCCGCCACCCTGCAGTCCCGCGGCATCCTGCTCGATGGCACGACCGAAGGCGGCAAGCAGCGCCTGCTGCTGCAGATCTTCTCGGAATGCGTGCTCGGGCCGGTGTTCTTCGAGTTCATCCAGCGGAAAGGCGACGAAGGCTTCGGCGAAGGCAACTTCAAGGCCTTGTTCGAGTCGCTCGAACGCGACCAGATCCGTCGTGGGGTGCTGAAGACCGAGGCTTGAGACTGGGCTCGCGCAGCGGCCTGAACTGGCGCACATCGCGGTAATACTCGCGCTCGGCGTTGTCGACAGTCACTCCCGGAACGCCGAGCAGTGGCAAGGGCAAGAGCCGGCGGGGCGACAGGTCTTCGAGTTGCTCCGTGAGATGCTGTGCGAGCCAGCGGTCGGCCTCCACCTGCTGTTCGTCCGGCGAAAGCGCGAGCCAATCGGCGTCGACGCCGCGGTAGATCGCCTTCGCGCAAAGGCCGAAGAAGGGTTGCCGCAGTTGGTCCCAGGTGCCGTGACCGAAGACGAGGAAGCGGGTCGTTGCCTGCAGTTCGCCCCTTCGCTCCCAGAACGCCTCTTCCCAACGGTGAGCCGCGAGCAAGGCCGGGATCTCCGGACTCGCCGACACGACGACGATGCCGCACTCGTCGAACTGCGTGAGCGCATCCCGACACGAACCGCGGCCGGGAAGGCCGGCTTCGCGACGCGCCGCGATCTGCGCGAGATGGAGCGCGTTGCAGGTCGCCTTCGTGCGCGGCCAGACGCACCACGCCATCGCGTTGAAGAAGTCGTGCCAGTCCTCGGGACGAGTCGGGACCTCGCCCGTGGCAAAGATCCGTTCCTCGTAGGCCGGATCGTCTTCGTGCGGGACCACGAAGCGGATCGTGCGGTCCGAACCGGAAGTCGCCGCGGGAGCGACCTCGTCGAGCAAGCGATTCAGCTCGTCGACGCCCGGCAGCGGCCGCGATCCGAAGCGCGCCAGAAGGCCCGCAATCGGTTCGAAGAGCGGACGGCTCGCGAATGCTGCCGGTGCGGCATCGATGCTGATCATGGGCAGCAAGGATACCAGCGCCATGACTTGCCGCAGTTCCCCCGCAGCTGCGTCACGCACCGCGCGGTGAGCCGCCAGTCGCCTCATTTTGAGGCACGGAGGTTTTTTCCAGCGGCGACGGCCGTTTGATCCAGTGTTTACGGACTTATCCGTCGAGTTATCCACAGTTGCTGTGGATCACGCCAGTGGTGGCAGCCCCCTGTCCTTAGCTTGCGCCGTTGCCTCGCTCCCGGAGGCTCGCTTCGGACAGGGCTAAAATGGCCTTGGACTGATACGTGGCAGCCAGACGCTGTATCCGCTCGGCGAAGGGCCGATAGGCTTCATCGCCTTCGAGAAGCTTCGCCGCCCAGATGCGGATATTGCGAATATCGCCAGCCTGGGCCAGACGATGCAGGACCTCCAGTTCCGGGCGCAGCGGCACGGCCATGGGGGTCTCTGCCGCCCGGACCTCCTCCTCCCCTTGCGCATGTGTCCAGTGGAGCCCCAACAGGCCGCCGATCGTCTGCAGCAACCCTTCCTGCTGGACCGGCTTGGAAAGGAAGGCACTCGCACCGGCTGCCAGACTGAGAGCCTCGTCGTCCCGGCCAGCGCTGGCCGAGACGACGACCACTGGGACGTCTGCCAACTCCGGCAGCTGGCGCAGGCGCCGGGTCGCCTCCAGCCCGTCCAGGACCGGCATTACCCGGTCCATCAGAATCAGGTCGGGCGGCTGAGCCTGGGCCAGCGCCAAGGCCTGCAAGCCGTCGTTTGCCTCGTCTACCGCGAAACCGAGGTCCTCCAATAGATCCGCTAGCATTGCCCGGTTCGCCGCCACGTCGTCCACCACCAGCAGCCGTCTGCGCGGCCCGGCATAGCCGACGACCGCCCGCGCCACCTGGGGCAGCGCGGCGGCTCGCTCCACCGGCAGCTCCAGCTCGAACCAGAACCGGCTGCCCTCACCCAGCCGGCTCTCCACCTGGATCTCCCCGCCCATCAGCCGCACCAGCTGGCGGCTGATCGCAAGCCCGAGGCCTGTACCGCCGGCCCTGCGCTCGACCTCACCCATCTGTTCGAAGGGCTGAAAGAGGCGCTCCATGTGTTGCGGGGCGATGCCGATCCCCGTGTCCAGGATTTCGAAGCGCAGATGGGCCTGCGCCTCAGTCCGCGCGAGGCACTGTACGTGTAAGCACACCTCGCCGCGGTCAGTGAACTTCACCGCGTTGATCAGCAGGTTCAGCAACACCTGCCGCAGCCTTCCTTCATCCACCCGCACCGCGGCCGGCAACTCCGCGGATAGATCACTGCGGAACAGCAGACTCTTCTGCTCGGCCTTGACCCGCAAGATGTCGGCAATCACCGCCAGGAATGCCGACAGGTTCACGATCCCCACCGCAAGCTCGAGCCTGCCAGCCTCCACCTTGGCGAGATCCAGCACGTCGTTGATGAGCATGAGCAGATGCTCGCCGCTGCTCTGGATCGTGACCAGGCCGGCTGCCGCCCGCTCGGACAGGGCCTTGTCCCGGCGGAGGATCTGGGCATAGCCGAGGATGGCGTTCAGTGGCGTGCGCAGCTCGTGGCTCATGTTCGCCAGGAAGGTGCTCTTGGCGCGACTGGCACCCTCCGCCCGATCCTTTGCTTCGACCAGTTCCCGGGTCGATCTGCGCAAGCGCTCTGCCATAGTGTTGACGCGTGTGGCGAGGCGGCCCAGCTCATCGCCGGGCTCCACCGGACAGCGGACGTCCAGATCGCCGCCGGCGATGCGGTCGACCATCTCCTCGAGATGACTAATGCGGCTCGCGACCATGCGCCTGAGGAGCCAATAGGTCATGCCGCAGAGCGAGGCCACGACCGCTGCCATGATCGCCAGGATGGCCCGACGGGCTTCGGCAATCGCCTGCTTCGCGAGCGTCCGCGTCATGACGACGCGGACTTCACCGATCTTCTGCCGTGGAAAGCCTTCGAAGCGCGCATGGATGATCTCCCTGACGCGGACGATGTCGTCTTCCGGACCCGCCGCATAGGTGCCCTTCACGGTGGACACCGGGCCATGATTGACCGCGGTGACTTCGAGCTCCGCCCACTCGGGCTCGGTCATGAGCGCAGCCAACTGGCCGTCGATAGCCTTGCTATCCGCATTCCACAGCGGCAGCGCCAGGGATTGGCTGAGCACGTCCGCAACGCGGCTCGCACGCTGCTCCAGCTCGGCGAACCGACGCTCGGCCTCAAGCTCGATGAGGAAGTAGGCCGAGCCGCCCGCCACCACCGCGACCAGCAGCGAGAGCGCCAGCATCAGCTTGGTGTGCAGGCTGGCACTGCGACGATTCAAGATGGCGGGCATGGGCAGATCAAACGGCCTTTGGGGGTGTCCAGCAGGCGCTCCAGGCGGAAATCGTATCGCCCGGTACGCGGATGCAAGGCCCGCGAGTAGATGCCGAAGTCCAGGGCGCCGTCGTGCCGAAAAATCAGATCGTCGTAGCACGCCACGTTGTCCCGCTGGACCACGTACAGGTAATCGAGCTTCTGGTTCGAGCCGCCGTGGACTGCGAAATCCTTGCCATGGTGGTAGTCGTAGAGCATTACCATGACGCAAGCGCCGATCAAGTAATGACCGGCGGCCGTGGCAGTCAAGCCGCCTTGGGCGATGCTCGCCAAGGCGTCGCGGGTGCCCCCCATGCTGCCCACCAGGACCTCGACGCCGCGATGCTTGACCGCGCGCACCGCACCCAAGGCCACCAAGTCGTTGGTAGCCAGGATGACATTGGCCTCGGGGTAGCGTGAGAGCAGGAGGCTCGCCTTCCGCTCGCCGTCCGCGTGGCTCGGGTCGCCATAAACCACCTGCAGGATCCGGCCGCGATTGCCGCGTGCCAGGAAGTCCTCGACGCCTTGCATGCGCTCCTTGGTGATCGGCGCACCGGGGTCCCCCATGATGCCGATCACCTGCGCTTCGCTCCTTCCGAGGCGTCGTTGAAGATATTCCATCAACAGGTAGCCGCCGCGGGCCGAGTCGTCGGTGGCGGTGCCGATCCAATTGCGGATTGATTGGCGCTCGCTGCCGATTTCGCGTCGCTGCTCGGGCGTCACGTCATTATGAATAAGGAATATCCTGGACGACGAGCGAGCCAGCGTCGTCATCAGCCGCTGAACGACCCGCTCCTGGTTGACGATGACGACATAGTGCGGGGGAGTAGCGCGCCGGGCCACCTCCTCGCATTGGCGCAGCATCAGCAGGTCGTCGCGCTCGGCCCACAGTACCTCAAGCTCCATTCCGAGAGCGCGGGCAGCATCAGTCATGAAACGGGCCACCGTGCGCCAGAAGGGACCTGTGCCGCGCTCCATGGGTTCGCCGGGATTGAGGAACACGACCCGCGGGTGAGGGTGAGACCGCCCTGCCGCCGCGCTAGTCCGGGTCAGCAAGCCGGCGCAGGTGAGTAGAAAGTTTCTGCGATTCATCCGGAAATCTCCCCGTCGAACGCTCACCCGGTTAGTTACTCACCGTGGCTCTCACGGACTTCGCCAGATCCCGACTGAAGGTTTGGCGCAGGGCTAGCACACCCTGTGCGACCATTCCTCGTCCCATATCCTGAATTGTTCTGCCGGCATCGGCTCGCTGACAAAGAAACCTTGGGCCACATCACAACCGAGTGCTGCCAACCGGTCCCATACCGTCTGGCTTTCTACTCCTTCGGCCACAACCTCCAGTTCCAGGTTATGCCCCAACTCGATAGCGGAGCGCACGATGACTTCGGAATCCGCGCTTGTCGCAATCGGTATGACGAAGGACTGATCGATCTTCATCGCGTCGATCGGCAGCTTCTGCAGGTAGCTGAGGCTTGAATACCCGGTGCCGAAATCGTCGACGAACAATTGGGTATCGAGCTGCTTCAGGCGAGTCAGGGTCTCCACGGCACCCGCCGGATCTTCCATCAAGGCACTCTCGGTCAACTCGAACTGAATCAACTCCGATCCGATTCCCCAGGTCGCGAATAAGCCGCGGATGCGGTCGATGAGCCCCGGGGCGCGCAGATCCTGGGCAGAGAGATTGATCGATAACGCCCGATCCAGCCCGGCCTCGTGCCAGGCATAGCATTGGCTGAAGGCGGCGTCGAGCACCCAGTTTGTCAGGGGTGTGATCAAGCCGGCCTGCTCCGCCATCTTGATGAATTCCAGCGTCGACACCATGCCGTGCTTCGGATGCTGCCAGCGCACCAACGCTTCAGCCCCGCACACGCGCGATGACGCAATATCGACCTTGGGCTGGCAATAGAGCAGCAACTCATCGTGCTCGATCGCGTGGCGCAAATCGCCCATCAAGACCAGCCGCCGAGTGTCTTCCTCCTCCTGCCCCCCGGTGTACATCGCATAGTCGCCGCGCGATGACCGGGCCTGATGGGTGGCGGCATTGGCGCGGCGGAGCAGCATATCTGGGTCGCTCCCATGGCCGGGAAACAAGGCGATTCCGACGCTGACGCGGGCGTCGACCATCAGGCCTGAGACGGCAATCGGCTCATGCAACATCGCCATCAACCGCTGCGTCACCCGGATCGCAGCCTCGGCGCCCCCGGGCACCAGCAACGCGAACTCCGCATCGCCGCCCCGCGCCAGGGTTTCGTTGTCCTTCACGGCCTCGGTGAGTCGTCGGCCCAGTTCCTGCAACAGACGATCTCCACAGCGGTAACCCAGCACCTTGTTGATTTCGTTGAAGCGGCCCACTTTCAAACACAATACGGTCAGGGCGCTGCGCTGCTGCTTGGCCGTCTGGATCGCGGCCTCGAGCGTTTCCAGCAAGTGCGTGCGATTGGGCAGACCGGTCAGCGCATCATGATGCGCCATGTAATGAATGCGGCGCTCGGCCTCTTTGCGCTCAATGATCTCCGCACGCAGGCGGGCATTGGCTTGTTCCAGTTCGGCAGTGCGATCGGCCACGCTCTCTTCGAGCACTTCGTTGGCGTGCTGGAGGGCCGCTTCCGCCGTCTTGCGCATGGCGATTTCCTGCTCCAACCGCTCGTTCTGTTCCGCCAGACACTCACGCGCCTCACGCAATGCAAGATGCGTAGTAACCCGGGCCAGCACCTCTTCGACCTGGATCGGCTTGGTGACGTAATCGACACCGCCGGCGGCAAAGCCGGCGAGCTTGTCGTGGACATCGGCCAGCGCCGTCATGAAGATCACGGGAATGTCACGCGTCTTGTCGGAGGCCTTCAGGCGGCGGCAAGTCTCGAAGCCATCCATCCCAGGCATCATGACGTCGAGCAGGATCAAGTGCGGGTGAATGATTTCGGCGCGCCGCACCCCTTCTTCGCCATCCTGCGCGACGGCCACACGATATCCATGGTCTTCGAAATGGTCGAACGCGACCCCCAGGTTGGCGGGCGTATCGTCGACGATCAGGATGAGAGGCGCGCTGAAGGGCAGGTCCATCGCTGAGACCTCCGTGGGCTTGCTGTCTGGCATCTTTGTCTTTCGCCAATCAGTCGGCTCTATCCCCTCGCGGCTGCCCGCCGCAACGGCGAGACCGAATCTGCAGCCACGGCCGCGCAACGCATTGCCGCGCGAAACGCTCGCATGCTCATCCAGGGGCGGGGGTAGCCTGCCGGCCTTGCAGCGCCAACTATTCAAACCATACTACACCCCTCGGCCGACAGCGCGCCAGCGGCGGACGGACCAGTTACTTCGGCGCGTAAGTGAGCACGGTGAAGGTATCCGCAAAATAAAGGTTGGGATAGAACGGGGCAACGCCCTTGCTCATCTTCTTGCTGGGATCCGTCGTTCCTTCGGCGGTCACCATGAAGATTTTTTTGCTCTTCGGATCGAGCGCCAGCGTGCGTGCGTAGGGGCGGGTCGTGGTGGCCTCGGCGAGCTTGTATGTGTCGGCATCGACCTGATCGTAGATGACGAGATTCGCGTCCACACCATTGGAGGTATAAATCTTCCTGGTCGTCGGATCGTAGATGACTCCGTCGTTGCCGCGCCCGATTTCCAATGTCGTGATCATCGTGCCCGATTGCGCATCCATCACCGCGAGTACGGGGTTCTTGCCGCGGCAGCCGACGAAGATGCGTTTGTTGGCTGCATCGTAGGCAATGCCGGTGGGCTCCTCGCAAGGTGCGCTCTTCCACTCGTCGGTCACTTTGCGGCCGGCGATGTCGATTTTCACCACCGCGTTGCGGTCGCGTAAGGCCATGAACAAGTTGCCTTCGCCGTCGGGCACCGTTCCATCGAGCTTCTTGCTGTCGATCGGCAGTTTACCGGCGATGGTGCCGGTTTTCGCGTCGACAAACACGACCGTCCTGTTTTCCCCGATCGTGAACGCGACCTGCTTGGTCACCGGATCGTAGAAGCCGTTATCAGCATCGTCGCCGATCTTGATCCGGTCGATCGGCGCGAGTGTGGACAGCTTGAATACGGTCGTTGTGCCGTCGCCGTTCGCCGTATAGCCGCGATCGAACTCCGGAATCAGCGTTACACCGTTGGCATCATCGGTATTCGCGATCGTGCGCAGCAGCTTCTTCGACTTCGTGTCGTACACGGCAACACCGTCGCCGCGGCGCGCAATGAAAAGGTAGCCGCGGCTCGGGTCGAGCGTGAGGTAGTCCCAGCTCGGGGCTGCGCTCTTCAGCGTCGTCGCCGACTCGAGGCGGTGGAAAGCCTCCGATGGCATAGACGAAGCGAGCAGTGCAGCGAACAGCGCGGCGCAGGCGACCCGCGCTCTTGCACGAGGCGTCCCGGCCTGGCCTTGATTGCGATTCAGTAATGAAGTCATCGTTTCATCCCTCCGGTGTGATTTGATAAGGAAGCCCTGCGTGGTCAGCTCGCAGCCGGTGCTGACCTCAGTCGGCGCGGTCGAACAGCGCCTTGTAGCTCGGAATCTGCTTGGCCAGTTCGTCGCGCAGCGTTACGGATTTGGCGAAGAATTCCTTCTCCTTCGCGCTGGTGCTTGCGTCGGCCGGCGGATTCCTGAAGGCGTAGACGACGAGCCCGACGTTTTCACCGGACTTGTCGCGCATCGGGGCCAAAACGACGAACTTCTTCGGGTCGTCGTTACGGTGCCAGCGTGGATCGACGATGGTGATCCCTTTCTTGATCACGTCGATGTCGTCCGGATCGTCCGCATTGCCGATGCGGTCGGGAAAGCTCCCCGCGAACATCGTGTAGACGTTCTCGTGCCCGGGCGGCACGCCATGCAGCGTGACGCTCAGCAGCTCGGGATGCCTCGCCATCGTCTCGTCCGAGAGCTTCTGCCCGTAGATCTTGTTGGCGGGCGGGGTCCAGTTCTTCGGCTTCGCGTCGGCCGACATCGCCGCGCTACTGACGAGGGCGAGCGATGCTCCGAAGGCGATCGTGGTCTTTACCAGTACGCTCATGTCTCCTCCTTGGAGAAATGCAGTCATGCGGCGGGTGAATCGCTCGTGAGTGAGTGGCCCTAAAGATCAAGCACCAGGACCGGGCTGCGCGCACGCGAGCAGCAGGGTGTGAACTGGTCGTCGCATGCGTGTTCGGCGGCGGTCTGATAGAGATCGCGGTGATCCGGGTCGCCGTCGATGACCCGTGTTAGGCAGGTGCCGCAGACGCCCTGCTGACATGAGGTCGGAATTACAATCCCGTGCTCCGCGAGCGCCGCGACGACGGTCTGGTCCTTTGCGACACGCACCACCTTGCCGGTGCTCGCGATCCTGACGTCGAACTCCGTGTCGTCCGCCGACGGCTGCACGGGCGAGGCGAAGTACTCGCGGTGCAGCCGCTGCTCGGGCCATCCATTACGCAGCGCCGCTTCCAGCACGCGGTCCATGAAGCCTTTCGGACCACAGACATACAAATGGGTGTCCCGTGCCGATCGTTTGACCAGCTCCTCGACGTTGAATCGCTGCTCGGCAGGACCGTCGCTGAAATGGAAATGGACACGATCGGCGAATGCCGACTGCCGGATCCGCTCGCGGAATGGCGTGCGCTGCGCAGAGCGCGTGCAGTAGTGCATTTCGAAATCGGCACCGAAATTCGCCAGACGCTCGGCCATGCACAGGATGGGCGTCACGCCAATGCCGCCAGCGATCAGTAGCGACCGCTCGGCGCCATGCGCGAGTGGGAAGTGGTTTCTGGGTTCGCTGATCTCGAGGATGTCGCCTTCCTGGATGTCGTCATGCAGGGCTGCCGAGCCGCCTCGCGACTCGGCGACGCGCAGTACGCCGATGAGGTAGCGATGCGTTTCGCGCGGATCGTTGCAGAGCGAGTAATGGCGCACCATCCCGTCGCGGATATAGACGTCGATGTGCGAGCCGGCGCTGAAGGCTGGCAGGGGCTTGCCGAGCGGATCGGCCAGCTCGAAGGTGCAGATGTCCGTCGCCTCGACACGCTTGCACACCACCTGTACCGACAGTCGGGCGCTTTCCGGCTTGGGGCGGAGCTTGCGGCGGATGTAGCTGCCGACGCCCGTGTATGCAAGGAAAGGGACGCCCATCGCGCCGACCAGCAGCAGCATCGGGAAGATCAGGCCGCCGGCCTGGCCGCCGACCTGCCCCATGTGCCAGGACAACATCCAGAAATACAGCTTTTGGCCCGGGTTAGCCTTCTCGTACGGGATGAGTTTGGCCACATCGGCGGTGTAGGGGTCGAGATACACCATGGTCCGCGCGAAGGCGTGCGGAGCGCGCCGCTCGACGGTGAAGATATCGAGCGCCTCCTTGGGCTTCTTGGGCGACGGGAAATGGATCAGGGTCTCACCCGCGTCTGGAACCAGCGCCTGCACACGCTGCCAGTAGGTCTCCATCGACAGCGGTTTCGCACCCTCGGCCGGAGTGACGCGCGGCGGCTTCTCCGGCTTCGATCCGGTAATCGCGTAGACGCCGTCACGATACCACTCGAAGGCGAGCGGCAAGCCGGTGAGCGCGCTGGACACCACGATCAGGCTGACGTAAAGGCCGACAATCTTGTGCCGATCGAGCGTGCGCTCGCGGCCAGTGAGGCGCGGGTTGAACGTGGCGGCAGTCGGCAGCGCCCGCAGCCGGCGCGGCCACCAGAGGTAGAGGCCGCCACTGACGAGCACGATCGCGAACAGCAGCGCCGTCGTGCCGGTGATCAGGCTTCCGCCTTCTTCCATGAAGCGGAATCGATGCAACTGCTCGATGGTGGCGAGCCATCCGCCATAGCGATCACGCTGGCCGAGCACGCCGCCCGTGCAGGGATTGACGTACACGTCGTGCTGGAATTCTTCGGGTTCGGCGATTCGCACCTGCAGGGCCGAAATACGTGCGGCGCCTGGTGCAGCCGGCATGATGCGGATGTAATCCATCTTGCCGGCGGGATGTGCCGCACGCGCGTTCGCGGCGACCGTGTCCATCGATACGCGCTCGCTGCATGCGGGTACGGTCAGCAGGTCGCGATTGACGATAGGCTCGAGATACGGTCGGTACGCGATCAGCATGCCAGTGATCGCCACAAAGACCAGCACCAGCCCGAAGGTGAGCCCGGTCCAGCGGTGCCCCAGCAGCATGAAGCTATGCAGTGCACTACGGACCCTTCTGCTCGCCTTCCCTCGCAGCGTGCTCCCTACTGTGGCCTCCGCTCCGCCTGACATCGCGGCGAAATCGGTTGCGACGGTTTCTTTACTCAGCGGCATGGGCGCTCTCCAAAGCAGCATCGACGAAACGATTGGTGTAGGTGTCGGCAGCGCGCACTGCCTTGTACGCGGGATTGAACTCGGACAGCACGCGCCACTCGCTTTCGGCGGCGTCCTTCGGCATGCGCCCGTCCGTCTTGAACATCGGGATCTCCGCCTTCAGTACCTTGAGGTAGGCAGCACGATCCTTGCCGCTGATGTCCTCCGGAATGAGCGCTGCAATCTCCTCCGGGGTATGCGTGTTGATCCACTGCAGTGTGCGGACAAAGGCGGTCGCGAGGTGTTGCCCGATCTCCGGATGGGCCTTCACGCGCTCGCTCGCCATGTAGATGGTCGAACTCGGGAATAGCGTCCCGAATAGCTTGCGGGTGCCATCGACGGTAGTCAGATCGGCGAATGGGCTCGCCACGCCGAGACCTTCGTAATAGTCGCCGTCGGGCGTCGGCGCGACGACGAGATCCGCTTCGCCATTGCGCAGCGCCGCCGCGATCCTATCCTTGGCCTCGTTTCGGATACGGGTGTAGTCGTTGATCTTGTGGCCGCCGGCCAGGACCAACGCGTTCGCGACCGCAGTCTTCGACGAGCCGTCACCGCCAGCGATGATCCGGCTGCCTTTGAGATCGGCCGCGCTCTTGATACGCTCCTTAGCCTGGTTGGCCACCAGCACCTTTGCGCCCGGAGTCACGCCCAACGTGACGATCGCCTCGAAATTCTTGCCTTGGGAGCGGTTGACGATGTTGTGATGGTAGTAGGCCATGACGGCGTCGACGCGGCCGTCGGCCAACATGTCGGCAGTCGGCACCTCGTTGCGGATGTTCATTACGGTGACCACGGTGCTGTCGCTACTGAGGTAACCCAGGCGCTCGGCAACGACCACGGGAAAATTGCGAATTGCCTTGATCTCGTCGACCAGCAGCACGATGCGCGGTGGCTCGGCCGCTGACTTAGGGGCAGCAGTCTGCGCGAGTGCGTTGGCAGTAAATGTGGGCAGCAGGGCTGCAAAGAAGAACGGTAGTTTCACAACGGGTCCCCCAAGGACAAAAAGAGGTCGGTACGGTGGGGAGAAAGCCTAGGCGCGAGCGCTGAAGTGATACTGAAATCGAACTGAATAGTCGTTCAGGTCGAAAGCGATGAGGGATTCGGAGCAGCCGGATCGCGTGGTCAGGTCGCGGCTTAACCGCCACCTGCCAATGCCGCAAGAATTGACGGATGGATCAGGACGCCCCGTGCAATAGCGCAACGAACGTCGTCACCAATCCCGGCTGTGCTGGCGCTTACTGCTACGGCAAGACCCGACAGAAAGGCGGCGACGATGAACAAGGCGCACTCGGGACCTGGCCTTCGAGCCCCTGGCGCGCCTCGCGCTCGGCCATCGGCGAGCCCCGTGATTCAATTCCTCAGCATGCGACGCAGGACATTGTCGTGGAGGATGTAGTGATGCCCCAGCGCTGCCAGCGCGTGCACGGCCGCCAAGATGATGATGATGTTCGCGAAGCTGCCGTGCAGGCCTTCAACCAAGGATTTGAGCTCCTTATCCCCGGGCGCGAATTGGGGAATGGTCAACAGACCGAAAATTGTGTCTCCGCGGACCCATGCGTTGGCGCAGCCAAGGGCGAGCAGGACCCCGAGGAGCAGGTAGAGTAGATGGTGGCCCCCCTTGGCCAGCCGGTCGAGCCATCCATGGCCTGCGGTCGGAAGCCTCGCTCCCTTGCGCACCCGCCAGTAGACGCGGAACGGGAAAAGCAATGTGAGTGCGAGTCCAAACAGGATGTGCAGTGATCGCACGGCGATGCGGGGATCGCCGCGGGGAAATTCGTCGATCACCTGGCCCACTATCCACAGCAGGATAACCAGGCCGGCGATGACCCAGTGCAGCAGGATGGTGACACCGTCGTAGCGCAACGGATCGCGACTTTCATTCATGGGTAAATTTCCTTGCCGGTCGCAGGTCAGTCGTTATCAGGCAGCATCCCCGCCGAGGGGCCCGAACCACTTCTGGAACAACCGGTTATATTCGCCACTCGCCTTCATCGAGCGCAGGAAATCGTCCAGGTACTCGCGCATCTCGGAATCCCCTTTCCTGACGGCGATGTAGTAGGGCTTGTCGGTGAACCGATTCACCACGGTGTAGTTCGGATCCTGGCTCGCGGCGCGATACAGGTGAGTGACGACCTGCGTGAAGACCTCGCCCTTGGCGGCTTTCAACGCGGCGAAAGCCTGCTTGCTGTCGTCGAAGGGGATATAGGTCGCCTCGGGCGCCAGGGCTTTGAGCTTGTCGATGTCCTTGTTCTCCATGACATAGAGCACTCGCGTTCCCTTGCGCAGATCCTTGAGGCCCTTGATCGGGCTCCCCTTCTTCACCAGCAGTCCCGAGCCCGAGCGGAAGATCTCCTCCTCCGTGAAGTCGACGTGCATCAGCTTCTCGGCGCTAGAAGGCGTGATGTCGAGAATTACATCGATTTCGTTGCGCGCGAGCATCTCGAATCGCGTCTCGTCGGTCGTTTGACGGAACTCCACCTTGCTTTCGTCGCCCAGGATTCTCTTTGCCAGCGCGCGCGCAAGATCCGCCATGTAGCCCTCGTTACGGCCGGTGGCATTCTTGTAATTGAAGGTCTGGAAGCCGAATTTGTTGCCCACGAGAATCTTGCCGCGCTCCTTGATGCGGGCCATGGTCGGCGAACTGTCGGACGGCGGCTGCGTGCCGGCCTGCGGCGCGGCGGCCGGCATGTCGGCATGGACGCAGGCGGGGCCGGCGAGGCCCAGGGCGAGTACGGCGATGGCGATGCGGGAAGTGTTCATGTTGTCTGCAGGAGGAAGGATGAGCGTCCAATGTAGGAACGCCACCTGTAGTCAGCCTGTAGTCAGGCTGAATGTGCGTTCAGCCAGGTGCTGGCGAGGCAGGCGACGGCGCTTTGCCGAATTCCCGGCGGATCAGTGCCAGGCAGGAATCAGTTGGCAAACAAGGCGCGCGCGTTCTGCGCCTGATTCATCCGCAAGGGGATGTAGCGGGCATGATCGAGCACCACCTGCTGGCCTTCGCGGCTCAGGATGAAGCGCAGGAATTCCTCGAGCGCATGTGGCAAAGGTTTGCCCGGCGCCTTGTTCACGTTGAGGAAGATGAGGCGGCTCAGCGGATAGGTGGCGAGCGCAACGTTTTCGTAGGTCGGCGCCTGCGGCGGATCACCGGCATTGGCGACCACCGGAATCATCTTCACCGCCGCGTCGATGTAGGCGAGCCCGGAATAGCCGATGCCGTAACGGTCGTCCGCGACATGCTTCGCCATCGGGAAGACGAGTTTCTCCATCGTGATGTCGTCGCGCCATTCCCCACGCCGGCCATCCTTAGACAGGACACGCTGGCGAACGAACTCCTCGAAGCCGTTCCACGGCTTGATGCCGTAGCGCCGTATCGGCTTGTCGGCCCACTCGCCGCCGAGCCCAAGCTCGCCCCATCGGGTGATCGCCTGGCCGCCGCGGTGACGCGTCGTCGAGTACATCGCGTCGATCTGAGCGAAGCTGATTTCTTCGAGTGGATTGTCCTTGTTGACGAAGAAGCCCACCGCGTCGAGTGCGCCGAAGTGTCGGTAGGAGCCGCCTGACACCGGGATGCTCGTCGGCTCATAGCCGAACTTCGCCTTGAAGTCGCCGATATCGGCCGGGCGCAGCTCGCGCGAGACGAACACGAAGTCGAGGTCTCCCTTGATGAGCTCGACGGCACCGAGGCTGCCCGCGTATGGTGGCGCGATGCTGAGGGTGACGCCCGGGTGGTAGGTCTTGAATTTCTCGAACCACTTCTCGACCAGCACCACGAGGACGTCGGACGAAGCGCCGCGGAACGTTCCCGTGATCGCGATATCGCGGCGCGGCTCATAAGCCGGCAAGGCCGGGTCGAGTATGGGCTGCAGCACTTCGGGGGGCGGGAGCTCGCGGCCGAATTTGCGCCCGGCCTCGACCTGTTCGGGTGTCTGCGGCACGTGGGTCTCGGGCGCGGGAATCAGCCATTCGACCATGGGCGGCTTCGCCGCCGACTGCGCCACGGCACCTCCGGCCGATAGTGCCGCGACGACGCCCAACGCAATTCGCCCGACAACAGGAAAGTAGCTCATCGCCTTCCTCCTCGAACGGTTCCTTTCCGTCCACCGCGGACCAAGCGCTGGCCCCGCTGCGCGATCAAAGCAGCAGCTGTAGCGCGAGATAGAAGACGGCCTACTGTTGGTCGTTTTTGTGAGGGCCGAAATTCCTTCCACCGGCGGCGAGCAGCGAGATGTCCTCGCTGAGCTTCCAGTGTAGGCTCAGGTTCACGAATGTCTGCGTGTCGTCCAGCGTCCACGTCTTGCGGACTTCGGCTTCGACCGCTAGGAAGAATTGCCCTCCCGAGTCCGCGATCCCTCTCCTCACCGAAGAGTCGAGGAGGCTCTTGCCGTACACGGTTCGTCGGTCTCAGGACTCTAGGCCGCGATGCTGAAGCGGTTCTGACCCGAGACTGAATTTCCGTTCAGCCACCAAATCGCGAGGCTGGACTAACATAATCTTTATGAAGATCCTGATCGTTGAAGACCAGCAGCGGCTTGGTCACTTCCTCGAACGCGGCCTCAAGGAGCAGGCCTACACCGTCACGTGGCTGCGCAGCTGCGCAGAAGCGCGCGACGCGCTGGCCGAGTCGCCTTATGACGTCATCCTGCTCGACCTGACGCTGCCCGACGGCGACGGCATCGATCTCCTGCATCAGTGGCGCAAGAACGGCTTCAATGAGCCAGTGCTGATCCTGAGTGCCCGCAACGCCGTCGAGGACCGTATCAAGGGACTGGACGTCGGCGCAGACGACTACCTGCCCAAGCCGTTCAGCTTCGAGGAGCTGCTCGCCCGCATCCGCTCGCTCGTTAGGCGCCACTCGGCGGTCAAGCAGGCGGTGCTCGAACACAGGGGCGTGCGGATCGACCTGATGGGACATACTGTCCAGGTCGACGGCAAGGGCCTCGACCTCACCAGTCGCGAGTACGCGCTGCTCGAGTACTTCATGCAGAACCCAGGGCGCATCCTCACGCGCACGCTGATCTCCGAAAAGATCTGGTCATCGAACTACGAGATCGATACCAACCTTCTCGACGTCTATATGAGCCGCCTGCGCGCGAAACTCGAAGGAGCCTCGGGCAAGCAGCTCTTCAAGACGGTTCGCGGCGTCGGGTACCAGCTGCTGTGAAATCGATCGGCGCACGACTGACCGTCTGGTACGCCCTGACTGCGACGGCGACGCTGCTGCTCCTTTTCGTCGGCGGCTACTTCCTGCTGCAAGGCAGCCTGATTCGGGGCCTCGATCTGCTGAACGCCGCCGAGTTCCAGCAGATTCGGTCGCGCCTCGGCGCCGAGCCGGAGCATCTCGATTCCTATTCGATCGACGAGCGCATCCGCGATACGACCGAGTACGCGAAGGTACTCTTCTATATCGACGTCCATTCGCCCGAGGTGGGAACCGTATTTCGTTCACGGAACCTCGCCGATCGGCACATTCCGGACGTCAAGGGCAAGAGGACGTTCAATGTCGACATTCCGGATATCGGCGAATTGCGCGTCGGTGAGTTCATCATCAAACCCTACGAGGTGATGATCGCAACGTCCCTGCAGCAAGCCCGCGAGACGATGTCCTTGTACGTCAATGTCTGCGCCGCGCTGCTGTGCGCGATGCTGGTCGTGAGCACCTTCATCGGCCTGGGCTTGAGCAGACTGATGCTGGAGCCGGTACGCGCGATCCGCAGAACGGCGCTACGCATCGGCTCGAATAATTTCGACGAGCGCATTCCGGTCGCCGAGGTCAAGGACGAGATCGCCGACCTCGCTCGCCTCTTGAACAAGATGTTCGACCGGCTCGCTGCGTCCTTCGATCAGATCCGCCGTTTCAGCGCCGATGCGTCGCACGAACTGAAAACACCGCTTTCACTGGTGCGGCTGCATGCGGAAAAGCTGCTGATGTCCGACACGCTATTGCAGTCGCAGCGCGAATCCGTGCTCGTGCAATTGGACGAGCTGGCGCGGGTGAATCAGATCATAGAGGAACTGCTCTTCCTTGCGCGGGCCGACGCGCACGCGATCAAACTTGCACCCCAAACCCAGGCCCCGGAGATCTTCCTGAATAACTTCGCGCAGGATGCGGCGGTTCTGGCCGAGGACCGCGGCCTGTACTTTTCGTTCACGCACCAGGGCGCGGGCCTTGTCGAAATCGAAGCGAACCGGCTGCGCCAGGTGCTGCTGAACCTCCTGTCGAACGCGCTCAAGATCTCGCCGCCGGGGAGCACCGTGACGCTCGACTCGGTGCTGCGCTCCGACCTGTGGCGCATCAGCGTCACCGATGAAGGTCCGGGCCTTGACAGTGAGCAACGTGACAGGATGTTCGACCGCTTCGTCCGCTTCGCAGTCGATGCCGACGACCGCGGCAGCGGGCTCGGGCTCGCCATCTGCCGTACCATCGTCGAGTTGCATCGCGGCCGCATCCATGCAGAACGCGGACCGCTCGGACGCGGACTTCGGGTCGTCATTGAACTCCCGGTCGTGAAGAACGCTCCGCAGGCGGCGACCGAGGCCGTTGAACAACGAGCCCGAGGATGACCAGCAACACCTTCTTGCGCTGCAGGTCACTACCGCGCCGAGTGTCTCCGCTCTCAGAAATCGATTTTCGCGTTGAACTTGATGCTGCGATCCATGCCTATGCCATAGGTTCCGGTCTGCACCGAGTTCCAGTAGCGCTCGTTCGTCAGGTTGTCGATGTTGAGGCCGAACGATGTACGGTAGCCGCCGATCTTCGTAGCGTAATTGACGCCGACGTCATACAGCGTGTAATCGGGGATGTAGCCCTGGTTCTCGGGATTCACCGGCCGCTTCGAGATCCACTTTGCCCCGGCCTTCAGGGTCAGTCCTGGAACTGCGGCCACGCGATAGCTGACCCCCACGTTGGCATTCCACTTGGGCGTGTTCTCCGGCACCTTGTTGTCGATCAGCGGCTGATCCGGCGAGATCTGTTTCGCGTTCAGCCATAACACCGCAGCGTTGATCTTCCAGTCGCGGGTGATGTCGTAAGCCACCGTCGCCTCGACGCCCTTGTACTTCAGGTCGCCGTTGTAGCCGAAGACCTTGGTCACCGGGTCGGTGACCGCGTTGGCGCGCGTGATGTCGAACCATGAGGCGCTGAGCGACAGGCCCTTCACATAGGAGCTGCGGATGCCGATTTCCTTCTGCTTGGAAATCGCCGGCGCGAGGATTTCATTCTGGTTCGCCGCGTTCGCCGGCGCGGTGCCGCCCGCTTCCAACCCTTCCATATAGCTCGCGAACAGCGTCGTCGTCGGCAGCACGTCGAACAGGATGCCCGCAGCAGGCGAGCTCACGTAGCTCGTACTGGAGATCGCACCACTGCTCTCGTCATCCCGGACGCGACGCAGGCCGACCAAGGCCTTCAACTGGCGCGTGATGCCGATCGTGTCGTAGGCGTAGAGCCCGGTGTCGGTACTGATCTGAGTCGGCTTGCGCGTGCCCCGCTTGGTGATCTGCGGCTCGTCGAGCTCGATCGGGTCGAAGATGCTCTGCCGCTGCGCCAACTTGATGGTTTGCAGGTCGTAGGACACCGAGTGGCGCGAGCTGCGCGACAGGCCGACGGTCAGATCGTGGCTGAGCGACCAGGTCTGGAAGTGCCCGAGGAGCTCCGTCCGGCCGAAGGTGTTGATGTAATCGTTGGTGATCGGCTGCACCGTCACGACGCCGTTTGCACCGGTCTCGAGGTCATAATCGCTGATCCGGACGGTGTTGCGGTGGCGGTGCGACGCCGAGTTCCCGACCTGCATCAGCACCTTCCAGTCGTCGTTCAACTCGTAGTCGGCGCGCGCCTGCGCATTGGTGGTTTTCGGTGTGTAGAGGTTCCACCTGCCGACCAACGCGTTGCGCGGGTCCGGAACGCGCGTGATCGGAATCTCGCCGTTGACGGCTTTCAGCAACGAGATACCGGCCTGCTCCGGGACCCGGCGTTCGTAGTACTCGACGTCGCCCTGCAGGGTCAGCCGCGACGAGGCGCGCAGATCGGCACCCAGACTGGCGAAATAGCCTTCGCCGCTCATGTTGTCCACGCCGTTCTCGAGGTGCGTCCCCGACGCGTTGACGCGCAGACCCAGCTGCTTCTCCGCACCGACGCGCCGGCCGACGTCCACATTCACCCCGTATTGGCCGAAATCGTTGCCCGCTATCCCCACAGTGGTGATATCGCGCGGCCCGGCGCGCTCGGTGACGAGGTTGATGATGCCCGCGGGACTCGCCACACCGAACATCAGCGCGTTGGCGCCCTTCAGCGTCTCGACGCGGTCCTTGTTCTCGGTCGGATTGGTGATGACGCCGGCGATAGGCAGGCCGCCGTCGAGGCGATAGTTCGAGAACAGGTTGAGCTTGATGCCGCGGATCGCGAACGCATCGTTGGAACTGCCCGCCGAGTTCGTCGCCTGCACGCCGGCCTGGTTCTTGATGGCTTCGGAATAACCTTCCTGCGACTGACCCAGCGCCGCGCCGGAGGCGACCTCCTTGGTCATCGGCAGCTCTTGCTTGTTGCCGAGTTCCTGCTTGTTGTATTCCTCGATCGGATTGGTCGATGCGGTCGGTTGCGTGGCGGGATAGGGGTCATCGAGATTTGCGGCACTCGCAATCCGGCTGCGCAGCTCCGCGGCGATCTTTTCGGCTTGCTGCTGCAGATTCTTGTCATCGCGCGGAGCGGAGTACGTAAAGATGACCGCGAGCGCGCCCAGCGTCGCCCCTGACGCGTCCTGCAGCGGCACTTTTGCCTCGAAACGCGCGCCGCGAACATCCGCGCCAGCATGCGGCTTGCCACTGGTGATGACGGCGCGATCGGCCGCATCGGCCGGCTTGCCGAAGCGGCCGATGTTGGAGGCGATGATCGGATAATCCGCACCGGACTTCGGCGTGCGTGCATGCAGCGCGAGCACCTCGACTTCTGGATGTTTCGCGAGCGCATCATCGATCAGGTACTGTGCATAGCTGCGCGTCGGAACGCGCGGGTCGAGCTGGGCCGGGTCGAACAGACTTGTGACGTCAAGGATGCGCCGGCTCATTTCGTCGCGGTACTGCCCAGCCTTCTTGACGAGCGCCGCCTCGTCCGTACCCGGAGGATAGGGAAATGCGAATTTGACCACTCCGATGGCCTGCTTATAGACGTCGAACAGGGGCAGCTCGACCTCGACGTTCTGGTTGCCGCGCCGGTTGATCGCGACGCGCGGCTCGCCGGTTTTAAACACTCCGATATCGTCGGCGTCCGAGGGGCGGCCGACACGCGCCGCGCTCCTCGCCGCGACGATCATGCTCCGGGTTGCGCCCGGAGGCGTCGCGTGGACGTCGATTTCGATCAGCTCGGGGTGCAGCGCGCTCATCGCCTCCACGAGGTGTTGCGCGTACTTCGGTGCCGCGCCAGCCTGCTGCGCCGCCGGCGCATCCGCAGCCTGTGCGACAGGGGCGGCTGCTGCGCCCGTTTGGGCGTGAAGTGCTGTCGGAAGGGTTGCCGCGATAAGCGACACCATTGTGATGCGTCTCATCCTGTCTCCTCCAATTGGAGTTGTTTTGGTCTTCGAGCCGTAGGGTGCGGCTGTGTGATTTATACGGACGGATTCTGATTCGTTGCTGAAACAAGACTGAAATCTCGTTCAGGTCCTGTCGCCGAAGTGACGGGCAGCCGAGGTGGATCGGCTCGGGTCGCGACGTCCTGCCACCACCGATCGGCGGCTTGCCTGAATGCGGTTTTCAGGCTGCCTTCAGCTTGGCTTCATCCGCCGACACGACACTCCGGCATACGGTCCGCGATCGCCAGCCGCGGCGGCGTGCACCGATCCCATCCATCGCCATGCGTCGAAAGGGCAAATATGAAGACGATCCTGAGAATAGCATTGCTTGTCACTGCGGCCGCCTCATCCGTCGGCTGCGCGCAGCTTCAATCCGGCTACCCCGCAAGCTATGCCAAAGTCGTAGCAGCCGCAAAGAACGAAGGAAAGCTTGTCGTCTATAGCGTCACCAGTTCGGTGCCGATGATCTTGCAGGACTTCCGCTCACTCTATCCCGAGATCACGCTCGACTACGTCGTGATGGATACCGGCCCGCTCTACGAACGTGTCATCGCCGAGTCGGCAACCGGTTCGACGGCCGACGTCGTATGGTCCTCGGCGATGGACCTGCAGGTAAAGCTCGTGGCCGACGGCTACGCTGCCGCCTACGCGTCGCCGGAGGCCGCCAAGCTTCCGAGCTGGGCGGTGTGGCGCAATGAAGCTTACGGCACGACCTTCGAGCCAATCGGCTTCGTGTACAACAAAACGCTCATGAATGCTTCGGAGCTGCCCCAGTCCCGCGCCGAACTGGCCGGTCTGCTGACATCGCAAAAAGACCGGTTCAAGGACAAACTCACAGCCTTCGATCCAGAGAAGTCCGGACTCGGTTATTTCATGATGACGCAGGACCGCGATGCCTCGCCCGACGCCTTCTGGAACGTCGCCCAGGCCTTGGGCGCCACGGGCCTGTATCCGGGAAGCGGAAGCGGCGCACAATTCGAGCGTCTCAGCAAAGCTGAAAGCCTCATCGGCTACAACCTGCTGCTCTCCTATGCGACTGGGCGCATCAAGAAGGACCTGCCGCAACTGGGTGTGGTTCTCCCCAGGGATCACACGTTGGTGACGAGCCGCGTGATGTTCATCAGCAACAAGGCAGCTCATCCGAACGCGGCCAAATTGTGGGTGGACTACCTGTTGTCCAAACGCGGGCAGGAAATGCTCGCCAAGTCGGACCTCGGTTCGCTGCGCGCCGATGTCGACGACCCGATGACCCCGAGCGAACTGGTCAAGCTGCTGGGCGACGCAGTGAAGCCGGTCGTCATCGGTCCCGGCCTGCTGACCAATCTCGAAGCGGCCAAGCGCCGCGAATTCCTCGCCCGCTGGAAGGCCTCTGTGGTCGCGCCGACCGGAAAATGATTGGGGGCGAGTGCCGGACTGAGCGTGCTGCCGTCAAGGAAAGGCATTGAACGCGACCTGCGCGACCTCGAAGCCGATCGGGACCCGCGCATAGGTGTAATGCCCGCCGACCATCGACCAGCGCGTGCAGGCAGATGCACAGGTACAAGAGGTTCGTCAGCGGGAGGCGCCGGTAAGTCGCGCATAGAATCGGAACAACGATAAAGATCGGGAACGCCCCCGCCGGCAGCCAGCTAGTGGACCATCGAGAATACGATCGACACCAGTTCCACGTAGCTCTTGCACAGCAGGAAGACCAAGCCGCCGACGAGTGGAGCCGTCAGCAGGGCGGGCCATCCGATCATCGACCACAGCAAGATGCCCATAGCGACGGAAACCAAAGCGGCCAGCACCGCAGCGCCAGCAGTTCCAAATCGCAGGATCAGTCGGATTGCGAAAAATCTGTCACTCATCGCGCGACTCCTTACAGGTTGTTCGGCCGGAACTCGTCAAAAAGACTCCGGCCGATGATCACTTTTTTGATCTAGATCGAACCATCAGCGATTTTCACGATACTCACATCGGCATAGGCGCGTGAAATTTCTCGTATGTATGATTACCTCAGCGGCGTCATCGGAATTCGCCTCAAGTGTGTTTCGCGACGGCAGTGACAAAGCAAGTCATCGGGGACGCTAGCGATACACGAGCACGGGAAATTTCGAATGCGTCAGGACCTTCTGTGTCTGCGAACCGAGCACGACGCCCTTGATGCCGCGACGTCCATGCGAGGCCATGACGATCAGATCACACCTGCGGTTTTCGGCGGCTGCGATGATTGCCTCGTATGGATGATCCGAGATGGCAGACAACACTTCGCTGTTGATGCCAGAACTATTCGCCACGACCTGCGCTTGCATCAGAATGCTGCGCGCCTCTTCATCAGCCGCCTTCTCAAATATTTCCGGATCGGTGGAGCGCAGCAAAGCTGCATCACCGTAGACTGAAGCCTCCACATCAGCCCGCACGAAGAAAAAGGTGATGTGCGCCTTGATCTCCCGCGCGAACACGACGGCCTTTTCGACCGTTTGCTGTGACAGTTCTGACCCATCGATGGGAACTAGCAGGTGACCAAACACGAATCATTCTCCTCAACAAGGAAGCTCGTATTGCAGGCCCCGCCCGTCCCGAGCACGCGAACCTCGTGGGCTCGACCGGAATCGGTGACGGGCGTGGCGGACATTGACGCTCAGGCCGCCGAGATCCCGCCGTTGACGCTGATAACCTGACCGGTGATGCGCGCCCCCTGCGGACTTGCCAGGAACACGATCAGACTTGCGAGATCATCCGGCTGCACAACGCCGAGATGCGCCTGCGCTGCGGCGCGCTCGAAAATTTTCCAGCTGAAGGGGTCGGCACGGATGCGATCGTAGGTGAGCGTGCCTTCGATCAGGGATGGCGTGATAGCGTTCACGCGAATCCCCGTTCGCTTCGCCTCCATCGCGAGCCCCTTGGAGAACATGTTGATTCCGGCCATTGCGGCGCCAATGACGGACTCGCCGGGCGTTGCCACCTTGCCGGCATCGGACGAGATGCTGATGATGACCCCGCCCCTTTTCTCGCGCATCCCCGGCATGACCGCCCGACTCATGATCAGCGGCCCCATCAACTGCTGCGTCACGATTGAAGGAATGTCTTCGATCGGAGTTTCATGGAAAAGCATCGGGCCGAACGGGCCCACCGTAGCGTTGACCAGAACATCGACGCTTCCCAACTGCGCGGTCGCCTCGGCAACCGCCCTGACGGCCTCGTCCGCTCGATTCGCATCGGCCTGGATAAATACGACGCGCACCCCCGGGTACCGCTCCGTGACCGCGCAACGGGCCTTTTCGCCGCGTTCAGCGTTGCGTCCGACCAGCCCAATCCCTCTGACACCAGCAGCGGCAAACTGCTCCGCAGTGGCAAGCCCGACACCAGAAGTTCCCCCGGCAATCAGGACACCGCACTCATTCAGCGCCGGAACCCAGATACTCTGCGTATTAGTCATGACGGTACCTATAAAGATGTATTGCAATTCACGCCGCGCCGGCGCTTCTTTCTGAAAGCCTCATCTGTCGGGCTTTATTTGCTATTATTGAATATAATATTGTTACGTATCGTATTGGTCAACCCCCCACTTCGCGAAGAGCCGAACAATCCGTTACGCCGTGGGCCCAATTCAGCGTGCCTTAAAGGGCATTTTCCGCATTGCATCGACGGTGGAAAATACTGATGTAAAATGGTATCGATGCGAATAGATAAGCACATCCATGGATCCGGACCTCACCCTTGCCCTAAAACAGTCTCTCGCGCAGATGGACGTCGGCGAGGCGTCGGGTGACGAGGAGTGAGGGCCTGAAGCACGCAAACTGGCTTCATTGCGACCTGGCAACCGCCAATGCGGACGGCACCGCTCAGGAGCTGTCTCCGCACATTTTCAGCATCCCGCAGCAAGGACTTTCAACATGGCTACCCCCCCCGTCAGGACGCGCTCTCGACTGGCACCCGACGAACGGATCTCGGAGATCATGGCAGTAACGCGCCAGCTGCTCTCAGAAAAGGGCTATCAAAACGTCGTCACATCCGAAGTCGCCGAACGTTGCGGGATTGCCGAGGGAACGATCTATAAGTACTTCGACAGCAAGCGCGAGCTGCTCGCTCGCGTCGCAGAGGAATGGTTCGAGGAGATTCTCGGCGCCGACGAGAGCCCGCCGCCGGGCGCCGGAATACGCGAGCGCCTTCGCCAGCTCGTCTGGAAAGGCCTGTCCATCATTCGGCAGGAACCGTCTCTAAGCCGCTTTGTGCTCATGGAACTGCGTTCTGACCCGACCTACCGCACGATGCGCATCTACGAGTTGAATCGACGCTTCACCGCAAGGATTGGCGACCTCCTGCAGGAAGCGGTTTCCACAGGGGTTTTTCGCGCGGACGTGTCGGTGCGTTTGCTGCGCGACATGATCTTCGGCTGCATCGAACATCGGACTTGGGCGTACCTCCGCGGAGAAGGCGACTTCTCGGTCGACGAAGCCGCCGACGGCATCACCAATGTAATCTATCGCGGCATGCTGATGCCGGGGGTACAAGACGAGGGCGCGTCGCCACAGCCGAAGAAGAAGCGTTGAATCCTTGTCAGGCAGTCCGTTGCCTGGCACGGCTTACGGCGGAAGACCCGTGACGAGCCTTCCGTCGATCAGTCCTGGTAGACGTATTTGGCGACCAGCAGTCGCTGGATCTGGTTTGTTCCTTCCCAGATCTGTGTGACCTTGGCGTCGCGCATCATGCGTTCGACCGGGTAATCCTTCATGTAACCGTATCCGCCATGAAGCTGGATGGCATCGGTTGTCACCGACATGGCCGTATCGGTGCAGAAGGTCTTCGCCATCGACGCAAAGCACCGCGCCCGATCGTCATTCGCGCCCGCAATGTCCACCGCGCGGTACAGGATCGACCGTGCGGCCTCCACCGCAATGGCCATGTCGGCAACCATTCCTCGCACCATCTGGAAACGCGAAACCTTGCTCTTGAACTGGGTTCGTTCGGACGTGTAACTCACCGCCTCGTCCAGCGCCCCCTGTGCCAACCCGAGCGCCTGCGCCGACACCAGCGGGCGCGTGTAGGTGAGCGTCTGCATCATGTACTCGTATCCCTTGCCGGGGTCGCCGACGACGCGATCGTCCGGAATCAGGCAATCCTCGAGAAGGATGTCGGCGGTCGGGCTGCCGCGCATGCCCATCTTTCGCTCGTGCCTGCCGATCGAGAATCCGGGGTCGTCACGATGCACCATGAAAACGCCGAATTGCTTTTCGGATATGCGCGCGAGAACTGCATACCAGTCGGACCACCCGACATTCGAAATGAAGCGCTTCTGACCGTTGAGCAGCCATCCGTTACTAACACGCTCGGCACGTGTCTTCAATCCCGGCAGGTCCGAGCCGCCACCCGGCTCGGTCAGGCAAAAACTCGCTCCACACTGACCCGCGGCGACAGAAGGCACGATTTTCCGCTTCAAGGCGTCGCTGCCAAACCAGACCAGCGGGGTCAGCGCCGCCCACGGAATAAAGAGCACCAGGGCAGACGACGCGCAAACGCGTGCGATCTCTTCGATTGCAATGACTTGCGAGAGCAAGTCGCCACCTCCACCGCCAAGCGCTTCCGGAAACGGCAGCCCGTTCAGCTCGAGCGCCTTGTAGGCGTCGATCGAAGCCACGGGAAACCGAGCCTCATCATCCACCACGGCAGCGTGAGGCTTGATCGCCTCCTCCGCCAGTCGCCGAACCTGTTCGCGGAATTCTTCGTGAATGCTGGTCATTGTCATATCCTGTCAAAGATGCCTACCGTTGTAATCAAGCGGACAAGTCCTTACGCCTTATTCAGCTTGATGACGCCGGACTCTCCCAACTTGCTGATCTGGTCTGGCGAAAAACCCCAGTCCGCCAGCGCCGGTTCCGTGTCCGCCCCCATGCGCGGCGGTGGACGGCGAAGTTCGGAACATGTGCGGCTGAATCGCGGTGCCGGCGCCGGATTGAGCACGCCGCCCACCTCCACGAATGCCTTGCGCTCGACGTTATGCGGATGTGTCACACACTCGTCCATCGTGAGGACGGGGGCGAAGCAGGTGTCGGTGCCTTCGAGAAGCGAGCACCACTCGTCGCGGGTCCGAGTCTTGAATATCTCGGCGAAGCGCGCATGCATGTGCTCCCAGCTCGCGCGGTCGTTCTGCTCCGGCAGGTCGGCCGCATATCGGCCCTCTTCATCCGGCAGGTCGTCCGAATTCAATCCGACGTGTTCGAGTAGCTCTTCGTAGAACCTCGCCTCGACAGCCGCGATCGACACGTGATGCCCATCCTTTGTCTCATAGACATTGTAGAAAGGCGCTCCGCCGTCGATGATGTTGCTCCCGCGCTCGCCAGGCCACGCGCCCATCTGCTTCAGCGCGTACTGCATCGTCATCAGGCTGGAAACCCCGTCGATGATCGCGGCGTCGACCACCTGGCCCGCACCCGAGGAGCGCGCCTCGATCACCGCTGCAAGGAGCCCCATCGCAAGGTAAAGCGCCCCGCCACCAAAGTCGCCGACGAGGTTCAGCGGAATCGTCGGCGGCGCCCCCTTCTGGCCGATGGCATCGAGTGCGCCGGTGAGCGCAATGAAGTTGAGATCGTGGCCCGCAGCCCGGTTCAGCGGTCCGTCCTGGCCCCATCCGGTCATGCGTCCGAAGACCAGTCGCGGATTGCTACGCAGGCAATCCTCCGGACCGAGCCCGAGCTTCTCCATCACACCGGGCCGGAAGCCTTCGATCAGCATGTCGGCCCCCGAGATCAATTGCCGGACGGTGGCGAGACCTTGCTCGGATTTCAGGTCGATTGCGACTGAACGTTTATTCCGGTTCAGAAGATCGAGCTTCGATGGAAAGTCGATGCCTCTGTCGGTCTCGACAAGGCGGTCGATACGCAGGACGTCGGCGCCCATGTCGGCCAGTAACATGCCGCAAAAGGGTCCCGGCCCGATCCCGGCCATTTCAATAACGCGTATTCCGTGTAGCGGTCCCATGGCAATCGCTCGCTTCGATAAGTATCCTCGCCGGCCAATCGACCGGCGCGCGGTTGTGAATGCGGCCGGCCCGTTCAGGCCTTGAAGGTGACCGGGGTTTCCTTCTTGCCGCAGGCGGGCGTGCAGCGCTGCGGATCGGCAAGCAGTTGTTCGAGCTTTCCCTCGACCGCATCGTCGTCGTCGCGCCTGACCTTGCTTGCGCTGCGCAGATCGTCCAGCGCGAACAACGCCGCGCCCAGCGCGCCCGCAATCTGCGCCCCGGTGGGGATGATGAGACGTGTTTCCAACGCCTTTTCGAGGAAATGCACGGCGGCGATGTTCTGTGCGACGCCCCCCGTCATCACAATGGGGTCGTGTTTGCCGACGCGCCCGACCAGACCGACGGTGCGGCTTGCAATTGACTGATGGACGCCGGCGAGGATGACCTGCTTCGGCCGACCTTCGGCAAGCAGTGAAATCACTTCGGTTTCGGCAAAGGTCGCACACATGCTCGTGATGGCAACCGTGTCCTGGGCCTTGAGCGCCTCGGCGCCCATATCCTCAAGCTCGACATTAACGGCGCGCGCGAGCACTTCGAGAAATTTCCCGGTGCCAGCTGCACAGCGATCGTTCATCGCGAAACGTGCGACCAAACCGCTGCGGTCGAGCGCGATCACCTTGCTGTCCTGCCCGCCGATGTCGATCACCAGCCTCGCCTCAGGAGCAAGCGCTCGGGCGCCCCGCGCATGGCAGGTGATCTCGGTGATGGTTCGGTCGGCAATGTCGAGCATACGGCGACCGTAACCGGTGCTAACGACCCTGACGACGGCGGACAGGTCGATGCCCGCCTGCTCGAACGCTCCCCGCAGAGCGGCCCTCACACCCTCATCGCTCACTGCCCCCTTTTGGGAGACGCAAGAGGCGACGGTATTTCCATCCTCATCGAGGATGACTACCTTGGCCGTCGTGGAGCCAAAGTCGATGCCTAGCACATGGGACTTCATGATCTTTTCCTCTGCAGGGGGATTCGGATCAGCGCATCCGAGCGCGGCTGGCGTCGATCGCCTCCAACATCGCTTCGACGCGGCTGCTGACGACCTCGTCCTTGTAAAAGGTCTCGTCGACCATGTCGCCCTCGAACATCGCGACCGGCAGGCCGAGGCGCTTGCCTACGGCGTCAGCGATCATGTATTGCGGGTAAGAGAAGGCGCGGCAGGTTCGCGCGCCGTGCAGGATCAGACCGTCGATCTCGTAGTACTCGCAGTGCTCGATGATCTTCTCGATCACTTGCGGTGCCGAGATGCTGATGGGGCAAGTGATGTAGTTCTGCGCCATGCCGTCGAGCGGGTCGCGCAAGTCGATGACCTGCGGTTCCTGCCAGAAGCCCATGTGCGTGTAGCGACCAGCGACCATGCAAGCGTCGTAGCCGGCAAACTTGTCGGACAGCCACCCGATCTTGTTCCAGTTCATGATGCCGTCCCACCACAGGCGGTACTTCTCCACTGGCACCGAGCCGATGCCTTGGGCGATGCGCGATTCGATCTCGGCCTTCTTCTGCTCGAAGTAGTGCACGATCTCCGGCCCGCCAGGCAGGAAGTTGACCGGCGCGATGCTGTTGGTCCACTCGAAGAAACTGGCCGGCGACGGCCGGGCCTTGCACAGACGCATGGCCTCCAGGCGCAGCTCGGCGGCCTGCTTGATGTATTTCATGATCTCGGACAGTCGGTCCCAATCGTAGGGCTTGCCGGTGATGCCCTCAATGAATCGCACGCAGTCCTGCAGCTGCTTCTTCAGGAACGCCACTTTTTCGCGGAACTCCGGCCCGCTCATGTACTTCGCCGAGGACTTGTTGCCCCACACCCAGTCCATCGAGATATTGAAGATCGGCACCTTCTTGCCGAATGTGCGGTACAGCTCGTTGTCCCATTGTTGGCCTGTGCTGCAGAAGGGGTAGGCACTGATGATCATGTCCGGCGCCGGAATGCGCGAGCCCAGTGTGCGTGCGTCGACATTCAACAGTGTCTGGGCCTCAACGCTGGAACTTTGATTCATCACACCGCAGCCAATATGCGTGCGAGCATAGGAACAGAGCTCGCGGTCATAGCCGAGCGTTTCCATGTGGGCCTGCGGCGCGGCCGATTCTTTGCGTGCAGCCAGCAGGGCAGCAGCAGCCTCGCCGTGGCACCAGGCGATGTCGGCAGCCTGCAGGATGGGGTTGAGCTGGATGCCTTCGGTCCAGCACACCAGCCGCCCCTCCTCTTTGGCGCGGAAGAGATCTTCCCAGTAGGCATTGACCATCTGGTTGTTCAGCTTGGTCGCCTGCAGGCGGTTTGCCTTCTTGGCGATGGGCGGCTCGGCACCCAGTATTCTCTGTTCGGGGGTAATGATCGCGCTCATGTCTATTTCTCCGGATCTCTCGCTCGTTGTGGGTCAGGCTGCGACGGCTCTTGCAGCGCGCTGTACCTTGATCATCTCGACGAAGGACTCGACCTTCGTCCGCACGTTTTCCATCGCGACGCCATCGTGCTCGGTCTCGATCATGAGGTGCGGCACGTCGTTGCGTTCGAAGGCCGCCTTGATGCGGGGATAGGCGAAGTAATGCGGTTCGCAGAACTTGACCAGCAGGACCACCAGCCCTTGCGCACCGCACCGATCCACGGCGCCAAGCAGCCACTCCTCCCAGTCGACTTCCGGATCGATCCGGGTCGGACACGGGACGTTGTCGTTCTTGCGGATGTAGGCCGTCGCAAGGGCTACGATCGGGTCACCGATCTCCGCGTCGACGTCGGTGGACACGTATCGATAGCCGGTGTAGAGGTCATCGTCGACGATCGCCGCGCCACAGTCCTCGATCAGATCGAGAATCTCGGGTCGCGGGGCGTGGCACAAGTGCCCCGACACGTAGATTGCCACCTTGTCCGAGCGGGGCGCCGTCGACGTCTTGAGTGAAGCGATCAACTCGCGGAGCAGCGCATTGTGCGTCTCCTTATCCATCACCATGCTCGACTTGACGATGTGCTGCATCTGCGACGCGCGGAGCTGAATCTGACCCGTCCTGCGCATCTGGTACAGGTCACGGATCAGGCGACGGTTTTCGTTGAATACGCTGATGCTGTGGCGCAGCGCCTCCTCGGTGACGACGACGCCGAGCATCTCTTCGAGGTCGGCGACGAGCTCGCGCAAAGTCTTGACCGAGCTTTCGAGCGACCAGGGCTGGCGCAGGGAGGCGATCAACTGATGAAAATGGATCGTGGTCTCCGGGCGCGAAATCCGGATCACGTCGGCGGCACTCAGCAACTGGACGCAGTGATCGGTAAACATGATCGCATCAAGAAAACCGAGCTGATCCTCAGTGACCTGGTCCACGATGCTGCGGGTGTAGCCGCAGAAGAATGGGTACATCGCGCCGCCACCGCTCGTGATCGCGTCGGGCATTTCCTGGACGATTACCGGCAAGGCACCCGTGGCGTGAATGATCTCCGCCGGGAAATGCATCGGAAGAGTCCCCACCGCCTTGACGCCACGCTCGTGCTTCCACGCCTTGACGTGTTCGTATGGCCGTTGCGCCGCTTGCGCAAATTTATCCAGAACCGTGTTCATCAGTTTTCTCCTGCTCTCGACAGTCAAACAGGTATCCCCCTCACACCCCGGCGCAGCGTGTTTCGACATCTGGGGCGTTAGTGAGTTACGCTCATTAGGTCCAGCTTAGTGAGCATTACTCACTAAGTCAACGTAGCGCTGCCAAAAGTTTTGTTCAGCAAAAGGCGTCAACATCTCGTAATCCTACATATCACCCAATAAGATGTTTCCGAGTGCAGCGCCCCCAACAGATGGCACGTCCGCGCTGCACGCGTCGCCCGCAGACAGTCAGGGCACAGATTGCTTGACATACATAGTATTCATGCTTACCGTTAGCTATAGAACAGCTTTCGCCTGCGGACAGCGCAGCAGCCCCGGCTATGCGCGACTCACTGCGAAACGACTGACTGCAACCACGAATCAGGCAAAAAGGAGAAGGTGATGGGATACAGGTCCGTGTTCCGTGAAGGCGTGTTCGACGGTCAGGTTGTAATCATCACAGGCGGAGGCAGCGGCATCGGGCGCTGCACCGCTCATGAGCTGAGTGCCCTGGGCGCGACGGTTGCGATCGTAGGTCGCGACCCGGAGAAACTCGCAACGGTGAAGGGTGAAATCGAGGCGGAAGGCGGACGTGTGAGCACGCATGTCTGCGACATCCGCGAGGAGTCGCAAGTCATCGAAACGATCGATGCTGTGCTGGCGACCCACGGCCGCATCGATGCGCTGGTGAACAATGCCGGCGGTCAATACCGAAAGGCCTTGAAGGAGATCAGTACAAAAGGCTTTGAGGCAGTGGTGCGCAATAACCTGACGGGGGGCTTCATCTTCATGCGGGAAACCTACAACCGCTGGATGGAGAACCATGGCGGAGCCATCGTCAACATCATCGCCGACATGTGGAACGGCTGGCCGAACTACGCCCACTCCGGTGCAGCGCGGGCGGGGATGTGGAATCTGACTGAAAGTGCGGCGTCCGAATGGGCCCCTTCTGGTGTGCGTATCAATGCGGTGGCGGTCGGCGGCGTCGCAAGTAGCGGCTTCGATACCTACACGCCCGAAGCGCAAAGGGAAATCCTCAAATTTCCCACCAAGGTCCCGATGCAACGCTACGGGACCGTTTCCGAGATCTCTGCCGCTATTGTCTATCTGCTCTCCCCCGCCGCTGCATTCATTACCGGCAGTTGCATCCGTGTTGACGGCGGAGCACCAAACGCGCGCGTCTGTTACAACGATTTCACGCCTCACCACAAATCCAAACCGTTCAACGGATTCCATCTCGACGCTGAACCGAAGCTGCTTGTCGACGGCCCGAAAACTGAGACGGACACCGACAGGCGCTAGATACGGCCACACAGCGGCATGGGCGCGGGCGCGCGTGCCCGCGCCACAGGACTCGCAATGCCACCTCAAGAAACGAAACAGAAAGGAAGTGAACATGCTCGCTCAGCGCCCCATTTACGATCAGGAACACGATCTCTTTCGCGACACGGTTCGCCGTTTCGCTGCGGAGGAAATTGCGCCCCATTTCGCACGCTGGGAGGAGGCAGGCATCGTCGATCGTTCTTACTGGGCGAAAGGCGCCGAAACCGGACTCCTCTGCCCTCAGGTGCCTGAAACCTATGGCGGTCTCGGCGGTGACTTCCGTTTCAATGCGGTGATCATCGAAGAGCTTTGGTACGCCGGCTTCGCGGGACCGGCTGCCGATTTTTCCGTGCATAACGACGTCTGTTGCGGCTACCTCATGTCCTACGGAACGGAGGAACAGAAGCAAAAGTGGCTACCGCGGATGATCTCCGGCGAGACCGTTTGCGCCATCGCGATGACCGAGCCGGGCACCGGCAGCGATCTGCAAGGCATTCGCACCCGGGCCATGCGTGAGGGCGACGAATATGTCATTTCCGGACAGAAAACCTTCATTTCCAACGGCCAGATGTGTGATCTGGTGATCGTCGTGACCCGTACGAACCGCGAAGGCGGCTCGCGCGGCATGAGCCTGATCCTGGTGGAAACGGACCGTCCCGGCTTCCGTCGCGGCCGCAATCTGGACAAACTCGGGCACCTGTCCGCCGATACGTCGGAATTGTTTTTCGATGACGTCCGCGTCCCGGTCGAGAATCTGCTCGGTGCCGAGGGTGGGGCGATGGCTCAGTTGATGACCGAGTTGCCGCAGGAGCGCCTGACCATCGCGGTCCAGTCCATGGCGGCGGCGCAAAAGGCCTACGACATTACCGTGGATTATGTCCGTCAGCGCACGGCCTTCGGCAAGGCGATCGCCGAAATGCAGAATACGCGCTTCAAGCTCGCCGACATCAAGGCGGAACTCGCCGTCGGCTGGGCTTTCATCGACCAGTGTCTGGCGAAGCACGTGAAGCACGAGCTGACGCAGGTTGATGCATCGATGGCGAAACTGTGGGCGACCGAGATGCAGGGGCGGATCGTTGATCAGTGCGTGCAGTTCTTTGGTGGATATGGCTTCATGCGCGAGTACGAGATCTGCCGGCTCTATGCCGACGCCCGGGTCATGCGGATTTATGGCGGGGCCTCTGAAATCATGCGCGAACTCATCTCGCGCAGCCTGTAAGCAAGGACAAGGAAGCCGTCCGACGCCGCTTCCTTGCCCTCAACACCATCGTCGGATTGTTTCCGATCGCCGAAGCCATGACTCGTCCGCTCTTGACCGGCTCCGACAGCGTTGTCTTCGGCGCTGACACCTTGTTGCGCTGATAGACGATCCGCTGCCCGTACAAACCCTTGGGGCATCCTGGGCAGGCCGATTGCCTTCACCCGATCATGGTCGAGGCTGCGTGATCCGCGCTGGACGATTAGAGCCCGCCCACGGTTTCGCGACATCCCCGCCCCCTTGGCAGCACTCATTCTGCAAAACAGACCTTGGACCCGCTGCCCCTATGCAGCGGAGTCCCAAAACACGAAAGGCGCCATCGACAATGTCACTACCTGACGCACAAGCCCGCACACGCCTCCACACGCGAAAGTTTGTTTACCAGTGCTACCTCCGCGATGACGGGTTATGGGATATCGACGGCGAACTCAGCGACGTCAAGGATTACCCCTATATGCTTCACTCCGGCGAGGTTCCGCCACACCAACCCGTGCACAACATGCACATACGCCTGACTGTTGATGATTCGCTGACGATCAAGGAAATCGTCGCCAGGACAGCACATGCTCCGTTTCCGGACTGCATGCAGACCGCCGATCCGATGCAGGCGATGGTCGGTGTTACGATCGGGCCAGGCTGGCGCAAGGAAATCGAACAACGCATCGGCGGCGTGAAAGGATGCACTCATCTCCGCGACCTGCTGTCCAATGCAGCGACCGCAGCATATCAGTCGGTTTCCGCACATGCGCTGCATGCGCGCCTCAATGACAGGAACTTGACCACGACCCAAGGCGAGAGACCGCATTTTCTCGACAAGTGCATGGTGTGGGCACTCGATGGGCCGGTGGTTAAGGAATACGAGCCGCATTTCTACGTCTCGCCTTCGTCAGAGCAAAGAAAATAGCGCAGGCAGGCGGCCGATCCAGCGCTCGGCAAACCTGCCCGCTTGTCTGAAGCAGCGGCGCGCATCGAAAGGTTCCGATGCGCGTCGGGAGCCTCATCCGCGCTCGCACAAGCCCATCACCCCCGTCATGCCACCAGCCGTTCCGCCTCTCCCTCACGAATCGGCGTCGCTACCGGCTTTGGTGAAAGCAGGAAGTATGAGAGGGCGGGAACCAGTACCAGCGCGCCAAACATGTTCACGATGAACATAAAGGTCAGCAGGATTCCCATGTCGGCTTGGAACTTGATCGGAGACCACGCCCAGGTTACGACCCCTGCGCCGAGCGTGACACCCACCAGTGCGACGATGCGGCCGGTGAATTGCAGCGTCTTCTTGTAGGCCATCGCGAGACCGAGCCCGCTACGCTGATACGCAAGCTGCGCGGAAAGCAGGTAAAGCGCGTAATCGACGCCGATCCCCACCCCCAATGCGATAACGGGCAAGGTCGCAACCTTGATGCCCATGCCCAGAAAAACCATCAGGGCCTCGCAAAGAATCGAGGTGAGGACCAGCGGAATGACCGCAACCAGGACCGCACGCCAGCTGCGGAACGCGATGTAGCACAAGGCCATGACCG
Source organism: Azoarcus sp. KH32C (assembly GCF_000349945.1). Lineage (NCBI taxonomy): Bacteria > Pseudomonadati > Pseudomonadota > Betaproteobacteria > Rhodocyclales > Zoogloeaceae > Azoarcus > Azoarcus sp. KH32C. The sequence goes on from NC_020548.1 coordinate 370,311, forward strand.
CCACATACACGTAGAGCAACATTGTGCGATTGGCCTCCTTCACCGTTATGTTGGTGGCCGCCTCGATGCCGGAATTTCCCGCCGCGAGCAGGAACTGGCGCTCATCGACGCTATGCTCGGCAGCAAATTCGCCCGCCGCCTGCACGACGCGCTCCAGCGTCTCCGCCCGATGGTCCGCCAGATAGGCAACCACCGGCACGATCGAGCACTCCTTGTTTGCCAGATCGGGATTATTGATCAGGGACTGATTGCCGGCGAAATTGGCGGTCTCCTGGTTGCGCGCGACCGTCAGCCACTTGGAACTCCCGTCATAAAGCCCGGCAGTGACAACGCGCACGGAATCGGCCAGCGAGACGGTGGTCTGCACGCCGGGCACCTGGCGCAAGTCCCAGCCGAGACGATCGGCCTCGGTCAGCGCTTTGTAATCGACACAGCCATTGGGTGGCGTCTTCAAGATCACTGCGAACTGGTCGCTGGATAGCGAGTAGTTGCCCGTGATGTAGGCATTGTCGCGGTTATAGCGGGATTCGGGCCTGAGTTCGGGTGCCCCCGCGTCGAGGTCACCGATCTTCAGCTTCAGACTGACGACAAATCCGCCTACCGCAAGCACTGCGGCGACCAGGACCACCTTTGACGCCCAGCGCCGCTCGGTAAAGCGTTCGAGGAACAGCCAGAACTTGCCGAACCCCTTGCCGCGCAACTCCTCGCACTCGAGGCGCAGGCTGCGCTCTGCCGCAGAGTGGCTGACTCCAACATACGAGAGCAACACCGGCAACAAAACCAAGTTGGTCACGATCAGGATGGCCACGCCGATACTGGCCGTGATCGCGAGGTCCTTGATTACCGGAAAATCAATCACCATCAGCACGGCAAAACCCACCGCGTCGGCAAGCAGAGCAGTCAGGCCCGCCAGAAACAGTCGCCGGAATGTATATCGAGCGGCCACCAGCCGGTGCGTCCCCCGCCCCACGTCCTGCAGGATCCCGTTCATCTTCTGTGCGCCGTGGGATACGCCGATGGCGAACACGAGGAAGGGCACGAGTACCGAGAAAGGATCGATTTCGAAGCCGAGAGCCGACACCAGGCCGAGCTGCCACAGCACGGCAATCAGCGAGCAGACCACCACCACAAGCGTACTGCGCACACAACGCGTATAGGCAAAGATGATTGCCGCGGCAATCAGGGCCGAAGCAGCAAAATATGTCGCCATCTGGGCGAGGCCATCCATCAGATCCCCGACCAGTTTCGCGAACCCGATGATATGGATCTTGAGCTTCGGACCATCCTTCGCGTTTTCGTACTTGGCCCGGATGTTCTCTTCCAGCGTGTGCGAAAAGCTGCGGTAATCGAGCCGCGCCGCGGTTTTCGGATCGCGGTCGAGTAGCGGGACTACGATCATGCTCGACTTTTCATTATTCGCGACCAGATTCTGGGCGGTGCTCGAACGGGCGATGTTCTGGCGCAGCTGCGCGATGCTCTGCGGCGATCCATCATAGTCGTCGGCCATCACCGGGTCGCCCTGAAACCCCTCCTCGGTGACTTCAACCCAGCGCACGGCCGGCGTCCACAGGGACTTCACCCCCGCCCGGTCCACACCGGGGGTCAGAATCAGTTCGTCGCTGATCTCGCGCAGCGTCGCGAGGTACTTGGGATCGTAGATATCCCCCTCAGTGTTCTCCACCACCACGCGGATGGCATTACCGAGACCGCGCAGGTCGGCCTGGTTGGCCAAGTAGTTCTTAACGAACGGATGATTCTGCGGAATCATTTTCTCGAAACTGGCGTTCAACACCAATTGGGTAGCGAGAAAGTATCCCAGCACCGCCGTGGCGATCAGGCAAACCAGCATGACCGCCAAGCGGTTGTTGAAGAGGAGTCGTTCCAGCCAGCTCCCCGAGCTCGAATCAAAATCCTTCAAGCTCGGCACAACCGGCATCACGTCAGGGTTATTCATTCCAACGGCCATGGCGGATTCTCTATCTCGTGATCGGGGGACAGCGCCTACTTCTTGAGCGCCTGAATGTTGACCCCGCGGGTTCCAACAAGCACCAATGCATGTGTACCGACCGGGGCCACGGCGCTGGCCGGCAGCGCCTGTGCCATTGGCGAGGGCGTAAAGGACCGACCGTTATCGGCAGACATGAGCACGTCACCGCGCTGACTCACGAGAACGATGCGGCCGTCTTCGGTCAGCGTCGCCCCGGTGATCGTGACGTTCAAACCGGTCGTCACCTTGTGCCACTGAGCACCGCCGTCTTCGCTCCGGAACACATTGCCGCGCAAACCGAACACGACAACCGATTGTTCGCGTCCGGTCAGCCCGAAGAAGGATCCGGGGTAATCGACCGACACCGAACGAAAACGCTGCGCTTCCTTGTCAAACTTGAGCACCATGCCGCGCTCGCCCGCGAGATAGAGGCCCTCGCCGGCACGCTGGATCGAGGAGAAATGAAGTTGCTCCGGATTTTCGGTGCGATCGAACCACGGGGTCCAGGTCTTGCCGCCGTCGCTGGTGTGGAAGATCAGGTTGAACACGCCCACCGCATATCCGTCGGTCTCACTGTCGAACCACACGGACAGGAAGGGCTTGTCGGCCCCCTCCTCGGCAAAACGCTGCGCCGCCGCCCGCAGTTCTTCCAGCTGCCTGGCAGCGATACCCGTGCCCTCGAACCTGGCGTAGTAGTCTTGCATAATTTGTCCGAGCCCTCGTCCGTCGAGTTGCTTGACCCAGCTTTTCCCGCCATCGGTTGTCGCCAGCACCACCCCGTCGTGTCCAACCGCCCACCCCTTTTGCGACGTCGGAAAGTGCACCGCCGTCAGATCCGAACTTACCGGCACCTCGGCCTGCGTCCAGTTTTTGCCCGCATCATCAGAGTAGAGAATGTGACCGCGCTGACCTGCGACGACTAGTCGTTCGCCCGCACGGGCCACCGCATTCAGCAAGCTTCGTGGCGCAAGCGCGCTTTTCGTTGCCGGTCGGTCCAGTGGATCCTGAAACGCCCATGATGGACACGCGACGGTCATCAATAGGAGCACGCTCGACAGCGTCCGGATTCGCTCACGAAATTTCATTACATGCCCTCCGGGCACCGATATCCTCGCCGCCCCGACTCATTCACGCCCCGACGACGAGCTAGACGCCGCCGGGAGCCCCTTCCGGAAGATCAGCGGATTCCGCCACCAGCCAGGGCTTCCGGCGCCCATTCGCGGTCGGGAAGCGGTTGCACCTGACGCATGCCGCTGGTTTCGGCAGTGTAGAAATTCACCGCGTAGATACCTGAGATCAGGTCATAGAAACCGTGCATGTCCGCCGTCGGCGCGGGGATTTCATAGCTCGGCGTCATGTAGGCGAAGCCGGCGCGGTAAAGCTGACCGCGCAAGTCGTATTGATCGCTGGCGAGCGCTACCCACGAGTCCTCGTCGAGGTAGAGCACGCGCTTGCTGTAGATATGACGTTTACCCTCGGCGAGCGTCGCTTCAACGACCCACACTCGGTGCAGTTCCCAGCGAACCTCGTCGGGATTCAGGTGCATCGGCTTGAAGAGTTCGTCCACCTTCGAGTGGTAGGCCATCTTGTAGGTGTTGTAAGGAACGTATATTTCCTTCTTGCCCACGAGCTTGAAGTTGAAACGCTCCATCGAACCGAAGAACAGCCAAGTATCGTCATAAGTGGCGCTACCGCCCATAGAGGGGTTGGGCGTATCGAACGCGAGCGACGGCGCCAGCTTGGTGCGACGCTGCCCCGGCAGGTAGGCCCAGGCCCGCCGCCCCTTCTCCGCAGCATTAATGGCGTCATGAATCATGATGACTTCGCCACTGCGCCGCACAGGCTCCTTGTACTCGCTCTTCACGCGCAGCAGCAGTTCGGACGGCTTGCCGTCATCCCAGTAGGGGTAGTCGGCAGAGTACGTCCCGCCGGATGTCAGCGTGGGTCGGCCCGACGAATCGACGTAGAGTCCCTTGTAGTCGTACACCAAGCTGCGACCGCCGAATCGGGTGAGATGGTTCCACATCGCCTCGAAGCCGTCCTTCGGAATCGGGAACGGAATACCGGCGTGACAGCCTTCGAGCGATAATCCGCCGTTCGTGGTCTTAGCGGTCGTTGCGCATTTCTGAGTGTTATCGGTGATGTATTTCGGAAATGCCGCGGTGCGATGGGTCGGATACACGTCAATGCGGTATGACGGATACTTCTTCATTAGCGCCTTGGTTCCCTCCGTCAATTTATCGGCGAAGCGATCCAAGTTCTTGGCATCGATCGATGCGACCGGCTTTTCATTGGCAAATGGATCGGGGCGGATCCCGCTACCCTTTTGGTAGCCTTGCGGCGCGCTCGTGAGTCCTCCCGTATATGCCGGAATCGTTCCATCCGCGCTACCCCCCTTCTCTGCCCCCACCGGCGTGAGCGTGCTGCCGAGTTTGGCCGCTTCATCCGCCGTCACAGCCGCTGCAACGGCGCCGACATACACGGCTGCCGCGGCACCGATCAGCAAATATTTGATATTCATTTGTCGCCTCCTGCGGAAATCAGAATGTTGTCTTGAAGGTGAAGCTCACCCAACCGCGATCCTTTAGCAGGGTGCTCAGGCCGTTGGCCGAGGTGACTTGGGTCGTACCGGGCACGATGCCCGGCCCTTGTTTCACTTTGCCGAAATAGTCCACGAACTTCAGATCGAAGCGATATTTCGAATAGACGTCCGCTCCAATCCCAATGCTGTAATTGCCATTGCTTTCATTGCCACCGAGCTGCGTAGGCGAGTTTCCTTTCAATCCCCCTGAGACGGATATCGGCAAGGACAGGTCGACGCCCGGTAGCGCCTGGAGCCAAACCGGGGTAAAACTGAGTGCGAGTGCAAACATCTCCCGGGTTGCGCACCCGTCCCATTTGTCCCGGAACCGCGCACGAAGCACCGCTCTGCGGCTCTCGTCACAGACGCCATAGCCTTCACCAAAGAACATGTCGCGGTTGTCGGTAACCTTCTGCAAGCTCACATATGACAATTCCGCCGACCAACTTGCCGTGTCGAACAGCGCCGTCTCCGAAATCACGCCCAATGCGTTGACAACGGCGTGCAACGTCTCGCCACGCGCCTGAAAGGTGTTGCCATTTAGCGTTGGCGCCCCATTCGGGAACAGCACGGGTGCCAATGCGGCAGGCGCCGCTGCCAGCCCCAGAGTCTGCGCAGCCAGCGGCATGTTCTTCCGATAGGAAAGTTCGGCACCCACGCTGACGCCGGCAATCTGTTTCGATAGGCTGACGCCGAACAGGTCGATGTCCTCACCGAAATATTCGTGGTATTGCGACCCGGTGATGAAAATCGATGGGACCTTGTCCGTAAACCGCCGGTAATAGAATCCGAGGCTGCCGTCGAGCCACTCCGGGCTCCAGCGCGCGTTGACGCCCCAATCCCCGCTCCGCTGCGGCTTTTTCACGCCCCCGTTGATCAAGCTGGCACTCGCGCGATCCGATCCGTACATCAGGAAATCCGCCGGTCCCAGATAGGTACCTCCTTCCGGGATACGGGTCGGATCCCAGTCAAGAAAATATTGGGCGGCGATCGCCAAGTCGTCCTTAACCACGAGTTGCCCGGAGACATTGTTTAGTGGCAGGAACAACTCCTTTGCCTCGATGCCGGGTGTCGCGAATGCCTTACGCAAATCGAGGGGCATCTGGGAGTAGGAAACGCCATGCAGCGCGCCACTCAATCCCAGCGATTCACCCCAGAATACAGTGTGCTGGCCAGCCTTCAGCGTAAGCGGCATGTCCCCCAGGTCGAAGCGCCCGAAAACGAACGCGTCGAGCAATTCGCCCGACGGCCCACGATAAAAGCGCTTGGTGAAACTGCTGTATTTATCGTCGACATAGCTGCCGGCGATGGATGACGGGAGATGCGAATTACGCACGGACTCGCCATTCTGATACGCGTTGTCGTACCAGCCTGCCGCGCTTACGCGGAAGCCATAGTTTTTCCGGTAGATGAAGTCGAACTCCGTCAGCAGGTCGATTCGGTTCGTGACGACATCACCTTGGTCGAACTTCGACTCCCCTTCGTCGAAGTTCGGATTGTTGGCGATATTTCCGGCCTTCTCGACACGGACGCCGAGGTTGTACCGCACGGTGTTGTCCCAGCGCATCTGGACGTCGGGATTGTCGGTCTTGATCTCGGCTGCCTCGACGGCCCCGATCAGACTCAACGCCGCAGCAGTGGCAGCCAACTTCGGAAGCCCCTGGCCTGCGGTCCTTGTCTCCTTCCTTTGCTTTCTAGGCATTTTTTTCACCCCTTCGGGCCATATCGTGATTAACAAGCGCCTTCCTCAACTGCCACTACACGAAGACTCTGGCTTGCGCAGTTCGAAGATCATCGCATCGAGCGCGAACTCTTGTACGCAATACGATCGTATTGCTACATACCGTCCGTGTCAACATTAATAACAGCGCTCGCGAGCTTTTCACACTCATGCGATGCGGGCTCATCTCGCGACCAAGCAAGAGCGCCGGTCGCAAAAAGAAAGGAGATCAGGGACGAAGCCGAGAGGGGAGCGCGCACGCCGGGTTGGCGTGCGCGTCTTGTTCGAAGTCTGCGAAGCTCAGGCGCAGCGTTGACGCAGAAGGGAAATATGACTTCAGGAGACCGAGGCGGACGCCCCATTTACGACGTCGACGAACACTTCGAACTCGAATTGCTGGAACGCATGACGCAGGCGCTCCGAGAGCACAGCTGAATCGCCCGAACGCAGCATGACCGTCAGAACTACCCGCGGACGACGACCACTTTCATCCACCTCCACGTCGATCGAGCCGCTCTCACCCACAATGGCGGCAGCCGTGTTCCTCGATACGCGAACCATTGCATCAACGCGCAGCGCTGGCTTGGAGATTTTCCCCACCGCCGTCAGCGGCATTTGTTCGAGGACGATGATCTCGATCGGCACCGCCGCCCGCTCCTGCACCCGCTCGCGACATAGCTGAAGCAGTTCATCGGCGGCTACGGAACAACCGGCCTTCGGTTGTACGTAGGCAATCGGCATTTCCCCCTTTGCCGAGTCAGGTCGCCCGATGGCCGCTGCAGTCTGAACACCGGGATGGCACATCAGGACCTCTTCAATGAGTCTCGGGTCGATGTTGTGACCGCCACGAATAATGAGCTCCTTGGCACGCCCAAATATCCATCCGAAGCCCTGGGCGTCGAATGCACCCAAATCGCCGGTATTTGCCCAACGTGTACCGCCAGGCGCCCCCTGGACGAAGAATTCACCATCGAAATTCGCGTCGACATAGCCAGGCGTGACGCCTGGCCCGGTGACACACAGGACTCCGCGTTCCCCCGGCGCACACTCGCGCAGAAATGTGTTGCTCGCATCCACTTCGAAGGCCTTCACGGTGTGGTACGGCAGGCAGCTTCCGACCGAACCAACCAGCGGTTGCTGGCCGTCATTGCGATTCATCGTGACGACGCCGTGAATCTCCGACATGCCCCAGATCTCCCGCAGCCAGATTCCGAAGCGCTTATGGAAGGCGCGCATCAGTTCGAGCGGTACAGTACTCGCGCCGCAATTGAACGTGACGATGGAGTGACCTTCGGACGACACATCAGGAACCGCCAGTATGGCCGCAGCCGTCGTAGGCGTTGCGAGGACTGAAGTCATCCGGTAGTGCCGGGCAATGTCCCAGAAATTCCGAATCACCCCCTGATTTCGGAACCCGTCCGTGGTCAGGGTCAGCAGGGTCTGTCCGTAAAGCATGGTGCGCAGCGCGATCACGTTCAGGCCGCCGACATGGAAGTTCGGCATCGCGTGACCGACCACGCTATCGCGCTCCGATCCTATCACCGAGCCAACCATCCACGCATTGAGCAACTGGCCACGATGTGTCATGCGCACCAGTTTCGGCGCACCGGTTGTACCGCCGGTCGGCAGGTACATGACTTCCGCGTGAGGATCGTCCGTCGGTTCGAACACAAAGCGGTCGGCAGGGTAGGATTCGAGCGCACGCATGAAGTCGCTGGCCTGGTCGTCCGATTCGACTATCAGCACACGCCGCAAGGTCGGCACCTGGGCGCAGATGGCCTCGAGCTTGTCCCATGCCCCAGGCCCGAATTTCGCGGTGCTGATCACGAGCACCGTTGCCCGCGCCGCATTCATGATCGATGCCACGACCCGCTCTTCCAGGTAGGGATTGATCGGGCATGCGATTCCGGCTGTCTGCGCCGCCCAGGTTGCAATCAGCGCCTCCGGGACCATTGGCAGGATCAGCGCAACCGACGGCCGTTCGCTGCCGGAGACCGCGCTGAATAGGTTGGCCGCCTGCACGATCCGTTGCATCAACTCGGCATAGGTGATGATCCGCGGCGGAACCGCGAGATCCGCCGACCGGAGCAATATCAGCGCGGGCTTCGCCGGTTCGAGCGCGGCCGCTGCTCTGATGCACTCATAAGTCGTCCGACCGGGCAGCAGGTCTTCCGGTTGCACCTGCTCGATTGCCCGCTTGTCAGCATCGCTCCTCAGCCAGGCTCGCGCAATGCGCCCAGCCTGTGGCTCGCCACCCGGCAGCCACGGACCGCGCTCACCTGCGGTAGCATCCCCGGCCGCCATAACCTTGTCTTGTAGCATATCGTCTCCTCAAAATACCATTCGCAAAGCTGCCGGGGCCGTCGGCCTAATACGACGCCGACAGTTCGAGCACCTTTTCCGCAATGAAGCACATGGTCAGTTGCTCGGTGATCGGCGCAATCCGCGTTACCGTGACTTCGCGCAGCAGACGCTCGACGTGACACTCCTTCGCCCGAAGACGTTGCGCTCCTTCGCATAACGCATTCCCCGCCGCAGGGCGTCCTTGCCAATCGCAAATCGCCACGACAGCGATAAGGAAGTCCCGCACCAAGCCTCGGTGTCGCGATAATCGGTGTAGAGTGTGTCGTCCGCCGAGCTCACAATAGTTACGGCCATGACTCCCCCGCGATTGTTCAGCTGATGCAATACGTTGTCGCACAGGCACAACCAGATACGTTTTGATATAGTACTGTGCAATACCGTATATGTCAATAGTCGCTGATGCGGGCTTGCCTCATAGACGCCGGTTGCGAACGACGAAAGTAACGCACGAAACCGCCATTTGGTATTCTTGCATACCAGATTCTTGGGTATTATAGTTACGCAATTAACCGGTCTTGCCTCCATCCGGAGGATTGGCGCACAGGATCGGGTTGACGGCTCCGGCATCTCGCTCGGTCACTCAGTCGGCACAACCGGCGCCATCATCACGGTCAAGGCGATCTTCGAACGGGGCGACTGGTTGCAACCACTGCTATGGGTGCGCCACTGCAGGCTTGCCGGCGAGCTTCATTGAAACGTAAAGGTGAGACCGTGATTGATCGTGAGTATCTGGAGCCGGGGCAGTTCGTCGAAAGCGACACACTGGAAATCATTGCTTTCGCCCAACAGGCCGCCGGCCACGCGCGAGACGACATCAGCCGGTCCGTGTCGCTTTATGAAGCAGTAAGGGATCAGATCACGTACGATCCCTATGACAGGCTGGACCATGCGGAGTCATGTTCGGCGAAGCGGGCGCTCATGCGCAATCGTGGTTATTGCATCCCCAAGGCCGCACTGCTGGTTGCATGTGCCCGCGCTCTTGGCATTCCGGGACGATTGGGGTTCGCAGACGTACGCGATCATCTCGCTTCGCCGCGCCTGATCGAAGCCAACGAAGACGATGTGTTTCGCTGGCATGCCTACGCCGAACTGCATCTGGAAGGGAAATGGGTCAAGGCGACCCCCGCCTTCGATATGTTGCTGTGTAACCGGGTCGGAATTGAGCCTCTTCAGTTCGATGGACGCAACGACTCGATCTTCCATCCCTACGACCGACGCAATCGCAAGCATATGGAATATGTACTTGATCGCGGCCGTTTCGCCGATGTCCCGTTCGAGGCGATACTCGCCACCTGGCGAACTCATAGCCCCCGGCTGCTCGACGAAAGTTATTACTGCAGGGCGAAATCGTTCATCGAAGAGGTTCGACTCCGGTCGTAAGCGGTCACCGACGCGCGGACCTATCGACTCCCCGAGCGTCGAAATTACCTCGCTCAGAATTCGGTGAGCCGCGCCCGCCAGGCGGCGCGGAGCGCCTCGCGGTGATCGGGCGCGGAGATCGCGATGAGGCGTGCAGCCCGCTCGCCCAGGCTCGCGCCGCGCAGATCCGCGACGCCGTGTTCGGTCGCGACGAAATCGGCAACATGCCGCGGCGCACCGACGAGCGATGACGCATCGAGCCGCGGCACGATGCGCGAGACGGCGCCGCGCGAAGCGGTCGAGAGTAGTGCGAACGCAGTCCGCCCCCCTGCGGAAAGCTTGGCCCCGTGCGCAAAGGCCGGCATCCCGCCAGTGCCTGCGACGAGCCGTCCGCCCAGGCTGTCGCAATTGACCTGACCGAGGAGATCCACTTCGATCGCCGCGTTGATCGCAACGAAGTTGTCGATTGCCGCGATGCGCCGAACGTCGTGGGTCTCGGAGACCGGGGCGAAGCGGAAGCGCTCGTCTTCGGCCGCACGGCGGTAGAAGTTTTCGCCGCCGAGCGCGACACCCACGGTGATGCTTGCGGGCTCGTCGATCACGCCGCGCTCCAGCAGCGGCAACACCGCTTCGGTCGCCATCCCGGCATGCAGCGAAAGGCGCCGGTGCGAGGCGAGCGATTCGAGCACCGCGGTCACCATGCGGCCGATACCGAGCTGCAGCGTGTCGCCATCGCGCACGATGCCTGCCACGTGACAGGCGAGCTGCTGCAGCGGCGCGTTGGCGGGCTCGGGCGCGAGCGTGACAAGTGGCCCATCGGCCTCGACGACCACGTCGCACTCGTCCAGCTTCAGCGAGACTCCGCTTCGCGTCCGCGGCATGCGCGCGTTGATGTGCGCGACTTTGCGGTGTGCCCTCGCCCACACTGCCGGCACGAAGTCGTGGCAGATGCCGAGGCTTAGCCGCCCGTCGGCATCGGGCTCACTGACCTGGGCAATGGCGAGGTCGACGTCGAGGTTCGCCAGGTCACGCCAGGCGCCGAGGTAGTCGACCGGTAGCAGCTCAACTCGCCCGTCGAGAAATCCCGGACGGAAGCCGGGCATCATGAAGTAGGCGCGTTGCCGCGCTTCCGGGTGCAGGCCGACGTAGGCGGTGTCGTTGATGCCGGGGAAGAGCACCCCGACGAAGCGCACGCCGGCCGCGGCACCTGGGTCCGCCTTCAGCGCCTCCGCGAATGCCAGCGACTCGCCCGACGTGCCGGGCACGAAGACCGTCATGCCGGGCCGCAGGCCGCGGACGACTTCCGCCATCGACAGGCGCTGCGGCCGCATCGCGGTGGCGCCGATCGTCATGCGCCGAGGCGCCCGATGATGGAGATCGCGCAGACGTTCTGGTGCGGATGCCCGCCCAAGTTCTGCGTCAAGCCGATGTCGGCCTTGGCGAGCTGGCGTTCGCCGGCGCGGCCGAGGATCTGTTGATAGACCTCATAGACCATGCGCAGGCCCGATGCGCCGATCGGATGACCGAAGCATTTCAGGCCGCCGTCCACCTGGCAGGGAATCTGGCCGTTGCGGTCGTAGCGGCCTTCGAGGATGTCAAAGGGCGCGCGGCCCGGATCGCTCAGGCCGAGGTTTTCCATCAGCACGAGTTCGGTGATCGAGAAGCAGTCGTGCACCTCGATCAGGTCGAGCGCTTCGCGCGGATTCGCGATACCCGCTTCCCGGTAGGCCTTGGCCGCGGCGACTTCGGCGGTGCGCACCGAAGCGCCGTCCCAGTTGCTAAACTGCGCCTCTTCGCCGTTGGAGACAGCGAGCTGCAGCGACTTGACCGTCACGATGTCGCGCTTGCCCAGCTCGCGAGCGATCTCGGGCGTGGTCACGATCGCGCAGGCCGCGCCGTCGCTGACACCGCAGCAGTCGTACAGCCCCAGCGGCTCGGCCACCGTCGGCGCCTTCAGCACGTCCTCGATGGTGATCTTGTTGCGCAGGTGCGCCTTGGGGTTGAGCACCGCATTGCCGTGGCTTTTGACCGACACGTGCGCCATCGCCTGCTTGAGGTCGTCGCGGGACACGCCGTACTTCGCCTGGTAGGCCGACGCGAGTTGGGCGAAGGCGCCGGGCGCTGATGCGTTCGGCAGCCACAAGTCGGCCACCACGCCGCGGGTACGGACCGGCAAGCCGCCGTAGCCCGTATCCTTGAGCTTCTCGACGCCGAGCGCGAGTGCGATATCGTAGGCACCGGAGGCCACCGCGTACACCGCGCCGCGCAGGGCCTCGGTGCCGGTCGCACACGCGTTCTCGACGCGCGTCACGGCGATGTACGGCAGGCGCAGGCCCTGCGCCAGGGGGCCGGCCGTCTTGCCGACGTTGTTCTCTTCGAGGCACACGCCCAACCAGGCCGCCTCGATCTTGTTCCTTTCGATGCCGGCATCCGTCAGCGCCTCCGAGAAGGCCTCCAGCATCAGGTCCTCGGCGTTGTCCGACCAGCGCTCGCCGAATCGCGAGCAACCCATCCCGACGATCGCAACGCGATCACGAATCCCATTTGCCATGCTTATTCTCCCGCCTTGCGTTGCGGCTTCGCCTTCCAGAAATAGCGCCGGAATCCGCGCATCGAATCGACTTCCTTGATCCGGAACACCATGTCGAGGGGCACGCCGACCGCGAGGTCGGCCGGATCGCAGTCTGCGAACTCCATCAGTACGCGCGCCGCATTGTCGAATTCGACGTGGCCGAACATGAAGGGCGGACAGGGCTTGTACGACAGCCAGTCGCACGTGAAGCTGCGGATCTTCGCCGGCTCGTCGGCCAGGCGGTAAGGCTGCTGCGTATCGACCGCGCCGCAGTCCGGATTCACGCAGATCCGGCTGGCCGGGAACTGCACCGTTCCGCACTCGCTGCAATGCCCGCCGCTGAAGCCGTGGACGGTTTCCTCGGCGCGCCACGCGGCCGACAGCGCCGTCTTGTTGTCCATCTCGGCGCGCATGCCCCATTCGAGCTCGATCTGGCCGGTAAAGGACAAGTACTTGAGATAGTTCGTCTCGACCTGCCCTTCGTCGAGCCACGCGGGCTCGGCGTCGGCGCCGGTCGCCCTGTCCGTCGTCTCGAGCACCAGCGCATCGCAGCCGCTGCCGAACTGCACGACGAGGATCGTCTGTCCCGGCCCGGCTTTGGCGAGGGTGCGCGCCAGCATCAATAGTGGATGTGCGCTGCCGGTATCGCCGCAGCGGTCGAACAGCGGATCGACGATCGCTTCGGGCCGCACGCCGACCTTCTTCGCGACCATCGGCCCGACCTTGCGCAGTGCCTCGGGCATCACGAAGTGGTCGATCTTGCCCGCCTCGACGCCCGCCGCCTGCAGCGCCTGCTTCACGACGGGCGGCACGAGCTTCGAAAAGCCCTCGTCGCGCACCCAGCGCTCTTCCCAGCCGTAATCCCCGTCACGATCGGTCTCGCGAAAGTGGTCGACGAAGTCGGCGGTCAGGCTGGCCGAGCCGCGAAGCCGCGCGATCGGCTCGCCCTCCCCGACCAGCAATGCCGCAGCACCGTCCCCGGCCATCAGTTCTCCGGTGCTCGCCGGGCGCGGAATGCGCCGTTCGGAGGCGATCAGGAGTTGCTGTCCGCCGGAGCCCTCCAGCGCACGGATCAGCGCGCTGCTGCCCGCGCGCAGGCTGCCGCCGCAGTCGCTCGCGGCGAGCGCCTTCGGCAAGGCCAGCGCGGAGGCGACGACGGCGGCATTGAGCCGGTCGGCGAACGGCAGCGTCGTCGACGCAAGCGTCAGCGCCTCCGGCGCGGGAGTCTGGGCGGCTGCGAGTGTGCGCCGTCCGGCCTCCACCGCCATCGTGATGGCATCTTCGTCCCAGTTCGCCATGCTGCGCACGCCTTGGGCGAGGCCGCGCAAGCCCGGTGCCATCCAGCGGTGGCCCGCCGCGACCGACTTGCGGTCCAGGCGCAGCCGCGGCAGGTAGGCGCCGACTGCAAGGATGCCGCGATTGGTCGCGGCGCCGTCATTGGAATTCATCGTGAAATGCCTGCTCCGGTCGAGTCTTGGGCCGGAGATGTGCGCCGGTCAGCGCGCACCTGCTCTTGTTCGGTCATATACGCTCCTTACTGAGTCGCGTGGGCGGCTCTAACTGATACATATCGTCCTGGTGCATACTATGATTTGTCAAGTGTTTTTGTCTCGTTCAACGCTAACCGTATTCGAGAGCCGTCTTCGGCCGGCAAGCCGCTAGCGCACCGGATGCTCGAATTCCTCAATGAAACCGTCGAGTTTTCACTTGCTACGGCTGTGCCTGCCGATACATTGGCCCCTATGCACGACCGAGCCGATCCGGCTATATTGGAAACCGTATTTAGTCGTACAATATGCCGAATCTGGCAATCGGTACATGAACGACGCAGGCTTGAGGGCCTGCAGCCGCCACCAACAGGAAGGCAAGAAATGCGAGCAAAGGAATCCGGCCCGGCGACCTCAAGGGCCGCCAAAGCAATGTCGAACCCCACTCCGGCCGCCGCCGAACAGGCACCGAAGGCCAAAGCGGGCGACGCCGCCGCCCAGCGGCGCGACATCAAACTCGGCTACCTAATCCACGACGTGTCGCGTATGCGTCGCACGGTCTTCGACCAGTTGATGAAGCCGCTCGGCATCACCCGCGCGCAGTGGTGGGTGCTGGCGCATCTATCCCGCCACGACGGCATGGCCCAGACCCAACTCGCGGACATGCTCGACGTCGGCAAGGCCAGCCTCGGTTCGCTGCTGGACCGCCTCGAAGCGACTGGCTTCATAGAGCGCCGCCCCGACGCGACCGACCGCCGCATGAAGCGGGTCTTCCTGTCGCGGAGCTCGCAGCAACTGCTGGAAAAACTCGTGAAGATCGAGAGCGACTTCAACGAACAGATTCTCGGCAGTCTCAGCGACAACGACCGGAACGAACTCATCCGCATGCTCTCGTCGGTCAAGGAATCGTTGCTCTCGCTCGGGTCGGGCGAAGCGGCGAACATTGAAATCGACGGCGAGTGATCGACTAATCACGGCACGCCAGGCGCGGCCAGTGAATCCACGAGTGATCGCCCTGCAGGGCGCGACCAATTGCCGCGACCTCGGCGACATCCGCACGGCTGACGGGCGTGTCATTCGCCGTGGCCTGCTTTTCCGCTCGGATTCGCTGGCCGAACTGATCGGGGACGACTTCGAGCGGCTCGAGGCACTGGGCCTGCGCACCATTTGCGACCTGCGTCATGAATCGGAACGCATCCGTAAACCGAACCGCCTCCCCGCCGACACGCAGATCCGGCAGCACGCGATCGGCTTCTTCCCGCGCGGCGCCAAGGAGCTGATCCCCTCGCTCGGACCGCACAGCGACGAAATGACCGTGCATTCGGCACTCGCCGGCTATTACCGCAACTTTCCGCTGGACCATTCGAGCGACTACGCGCGGATGTTCGAGGCGCTGCTCGCACCGGACGCGATGCCTGCGCTGATCCATTGCACCAGCGGCAAGGACCGCACGGGCTTCGGCATCGCATTGATCCTGATGGCGCTGGGCGTATCTCGCGAAGACATCGTGGCCGACTACCTCCTGTCGAACCTCGCACCGCGGGACCTGCGCTACATGGTCCCGAAGGGCGTTCCCGATGCCGCGCTGTCGGCCTTGATGAAGGTGCGCGCGGACTATCTCGAAGCCTCCTTCGCCGCGATCGACGAGCATTGGTCGAGCGAACAAGACTTCCTCCACGACGCCGTCGGCCTTAGCGAGCGCGCGATCCGTCGATTGCGCGATCTGTTGCTCGTCTAACCCCACCGACAACACTCCTCGTTCGGATTCCGATTGATGCTTGCGCATCAATATTTGGTTCGCTATCATACGATCACAATACGTACCGTCTGGAGCTCCAATGACTACACGCGAAATCCTCCTCGTCGGTGCCGCCCGTACTGCTATCGGCACGTTTGGCGGCAGCCTGAAGGACGTTCCAATGCGGACGCTGGCGACGACGGCCGTCCGGGCCGCGATCGAGCGCAGCGGCGTCGAACCCGAGCGCATCGGGCATGTGGTCATGGGCAACGTGATCCCGACCGAGCCCGCCGATGCCTACCTGAGCCGAGTCGCCGCGATCGACTCCGGGCTGCCGAAGGAAACGCCCGCGTTCAACGTGAACCGTCTGTGCGGTTCCGGCCTGCAGGCCATCGTCTCGGCGGCGCAGGCGATCGCCATAGGCGACACCGACGTCGCGGTCGGTGGCGGCGCCGAATCGATGAGCCGCGGAATCATGATGATTCCGGCGATGCGCTGGGGCGCGCGCATGGGCAATACGGAAGTCGTCGACTACATGACCGGCATCCTGCACGACCCGTGGGAACGCGTGCACATGGGCATCACCGCCGAGAACGTCGCCGAGCGCTACGGCATCACGCGCGACATGCAGGACCAGCTTGCGCTCGAAAGTCAGCAGCGGGCCGCGCGCGCCATCGCCGAAGGCCGCTTCGCGAGCCAGATCGTCCCGGTCGAGATCGCGAGCCGCAAGGGCACGGTCGTCTTCGATACTGATGAGCACGTGCGCGCCAATGTCACACTCGAACAGCTCGCGGCGATGAAGCCGGTGTTCAAGCGCGACGGCCTCGTGACCGCCGGCAACGCCTCGGGCATCAACGACGGCGCCTCGGCGGTGGTGCTCGCCGAAGCGCGTGCCGCGGAACGCCTCGGGCTGAAACCGCTCGCCCGCCTGGTGAGCTACGCCCACGCCGGCGTCGATCCGCTCTACATGGGCATCGGCCCGGTCCCCGCGTCGCGCAAGGCGCTCGAAAAGGCCGGTCTGACCATCGCCGACATCGACGTGATCGAATCGAATGAAGCTTTCGCCGCGCAGGCCTGCGCCGTCGCGCAGGAACTCGGCTTCGATCCGGCGAAGGTGAACCCGAACGGCTCCGGCATCTCGCTCGGCCATCCGGTCGGCGCGACCGGCGCGATCATCACGACGAAGGCCCTCTACGAACTGCAGCGCACCGGCGGGCGCTACGCGCTGGTGACGATGTGCATCGGCGGCGGCCAGGGCATCGCGGCCATCTACGAACGACTCTAAGCCCTCTGCCCCCTATCCCACGCACACGAGGAGTGGAAACCCATGAAAGTCCTGGTCCCGGTTAAGCGGGTGATCGATTACAACATCAAGGTCCGCGTCAAGGCTGACGGCAGTGGCGTCGATCTCGACAACGTGAAGATGGCGATGAATCCCTTCGACGAAATCGCCGTCGAGGAAGCGGTGCGCCTCAAGGAAGCGGGCAACGTCACCGAGGTCGTTGCGATTTCGTGCGGCGTCTCGGCCTGTCAGGAGACGCTGCGCGCGGCCCTCGCGATCGGCGCCGATCGCGCAGTGCACGTGAATACCGACGTCGAACTGCAGCCACTCGCGGTCGCGAAGCTCCTGAAGGCGCTGTGCGAGCGCGAACAGCCGTCGCTGGTCATCTGCGGCAAGCAGGCGATCGACGACGATTCGAACCAGACTGGCCAGATGCTCGCCGCGCTGCTCGATTGCGGGCAGGCGACTTTCGCGTCGAAGGTCAAGCTCGAAGGCGGCGCGGCGATGGTGACGCGCGAAGTCGACGGCGGCCTGGAGACGCTGTCGCTGGAGCTGCCGGCCGTCATCACGACCGATCTGCGTCTGAACGAGCCGCGCTACGCGACGCTGCCGAACATCATGAAGGCGAAGAAGAAGCCGCTCGACACGGTCTCTCCCACCGACCTCGGCGTCGAGGTCGCGCCGCGCCTGAAGACGCTGAAGGTCATCGAACCGCCGACCAGACAGGCCGGCGAAATCGTCCCGGACATCGCCATGCTGGTGTCCAAACTGAAGAACCAGGCAAAGGTGATCTGACATGGCTATTCTCGTCATTGCCGAACACGACGGTCGCAGCCTCAAAGGGGCGACGCTCAACACAGTCACGGCCGCGGCGCAGATCGGCGGCGACATCCACGTGCTGGTCGCCGGACGCGGCTGCGTAGCCGCTGCCGAGGCGGCGTCGGGCATCCAAGGCGTGACCAGAGTCCTGCTCGCCGACGCGCCGCATCTCGAAGCGCTGCTCGCGGAAGACATCGCCAAGCTTGTCGCCGGTCTCGCCGGTGCCTACAGCCACGTGCTCGCGCCAGCGACCGCCTTCGGCAAGAACTTCCTGCCGCGCGTCGCTGCGCTGCTCGACGTCGCGCAGATTTCCGACGTCGTCGCGGTCGAATCGGCGAACACCTTCGTGCGTCCGATCTACGCGGGTAATGCACTGGCCACGGTGTCGAGCGACGATGCGGTCAAGGTGATCAGCGTGCGTTCGACAGCCTTCGAAAGTGCCGTCGACGGCGGAAGCGCGCCGATTTCGCCGGTCGCCGTCCCGCAAGGCTTCGCCCGCACCCGCTGCATCGGGCGCGAACTCGCGACGAGCGCACGGCCGGAACTTGCCGACGCCAAGGTAATCGTTTCCGGCGGACGCGGCCTCGGCAGCAAGGAGAACTACAACGCCGTCCTGGAACCGCTCGCCGACGCCCTTGGTGCGGCCCTCGGCGCGAGCCGCGCGGCGGTCGATGCCGGCTTTGCCCCGAACGACTACCAGGTGGGCCAGACGGGCAAGATCGTTGCCCCGCAGCTCTATATCGCCGTCGGCATCTCTGGCGCGATCCAACATCTGGCCGGCATGAAGGACTCGAAGGTGATCGTCGCGATCAACAAGGATCCCGAAGCACCGATCTTCCAGATCGCCGATTACGGCGTCGTCGGTGACCTCTTCACGCTGGTGCCGGAGCTCGTCTCCAGCCTCAAATGACATATCCGGGGCAGTTCGCTTTGCCCCGGCGCAGGTTTTGGTAATCCCTCGGCAGGGTTCAGACCCTCTCCCTCCTTTCCTGCCGAGGTTTTTTTTGGGTCCTAAGGAATCTAATGAACAGCCGAGAAACCACATGGTGGAGATGAAATGAACGGCAAATTGCTGGAGGGCAAAGTCGCCCTCGTCACCGGCTCCGGGCGCGGCGTGGGCCGCGGGATCGCACTGGATCTGGCTGCCGCCGGTGCACGGGTGGTGGTCAACGACATCGGCGCTTCAACGACCGGAGAAGGTTCAGACCTCGGCCCGGCGCAGCAGGTCGTCGAAGAGATCCGCGCTGCGGGCGGTCAGGCGGTGGCCGACACCCATTCGGTCGCCGACTGGGACGAAGCGCACGCGATGGTGCAGACTGCGCTCGACGCCTTCGGCCGCATCGACATCGTCGTCAACAACGCCGGCATCCTGCGCGACACGATCTTCCACAAGATGACGCGCGAGGAGTTCGAGGCCGTCATCAACGTGAACCTCAATGGCCCGTTCTACGTCAGCCGCGCCGCCGCGCCGCACTTCAAGGAACAGAACGGCGGAAGCTACGTGCACATCACGTCGAGTTCCGGCCTGATCGGCAACTTCGGCCAGGCCAACTACGCCGCCGCCAAGCTCGGCGTCGCGGCCCTCTCGAAGAGCATCGCGATGGACATGCAGCGCTTTAACGTCCGCTCGAACGCCGTCGCCCCCTGGGCCTGGACGCGCATGGTCAACACCATTCCTGCGGAAACCGAGGAGCAGAAAAAGCGTGTCGAGGGGCTGATGAAGCTGATCCCGGAAAAGATCGCCCCTTTCGTGACGGCGCTGTCCAGCGATGCCGCCGCGGGAGTGACCGGCCAGATCTTCGGCGTGCGCAACAACGAGATCTACCTCTTCTCGCAGTCCCGCCCGATCCGCACCGCCCACACGTCGGACGGCTGGACGCCGGAATCGGTCATCGAGCGCGTGTTCCCGATGTTCGAGAACGACTTCTACCCGCTGCACCGCTCCGGCGACGTGTTCACCTGGGACCCGGTATAGCCGCAGCGATTTCCTCCTCGCCGATTTGAACCCTCCACCTCCTCCTCGGATCGGAGATTCAGCCCGCTCGATGAGCGGGCTTTTTTCGTCATCACTGGAACGCTCGAGCGGTGGCTGGACGACGTCGAAGCCGTGATCAATCAGCTCAAGGTCAGGACATCCGATTTTCGATGACCGTCTCGCAAGCTTCATCTTCTCCGGAAGGGCATGGTCGTCTCGACCTGCTCTTCTCCAGGCACCACTCTCCTGGACGGCGACGATGGCCTCCGACTACATAGGAAACCAGATCAGCCGCTAGAGACCGACTTTCGCGCGACCGCTGACGATTCGCCGACCTTCGTCGGTCAGCATCTCCAGCGCGACTTCGGCATATTCGCCGTTACGCTCGAGGAGGCTCATCGACACACGCGTCGGCTCGCCGACCTTGAGCACGCCTTCGAACCGGGTCGAAAAGCCGAGGATGGCGTCCGATTCGAAGTGATCGGTCAGGAGACGGCCCAGCACGGCCATATTGAGCATCCCGTGCACGACGAGATTGTCGAAGCCCGCCTTGCGTGCGAAGGCTTCGTCGAGGTGCAGCGGGTTCATGTCGCCCGAGGCTTGGGCGTACTGCGCCAGCTCGTCCTTGTTGCGCGCCGGGCAGACGCATTCGGCCAGCACGGCGCCGATTTCGGCGTTGATCAGGTCGATGCCCATTTCAATGGCTCCGGGGAGCGTTGCGGACCAACACGATCTGGCGCGACCGGGCGACGAGCATGCCGGACGGCCCGGTGAAATTCGTCTCGATGACGATGAAATCCATCTCGCCGCCCTTCTTGTCGTACAGGTCGGCGACGCGGCGCTCGACCTTGAGCTCATCGCCGACGCGCACCGGCGCCAGATAATCGAACTGCTGTTCGGCATGCAGCACGCGCGGCAGCGGCACCCCCAGCGCATCGAGGATGCGACGCGAACTGTTGTCCTCGCCTTCGAGCACTTTCAGGAAGGTCGGCGGAGCGATGCCCGCGCGGTACAGCGGGTTGCGCTCGCCGATGGCGTCGGCGAAGCGCGCGATGCGTTCGGGCGTCGCCGTCACCTTGAACGGCGGCAACGCAAAGCCGAGGAACTTGCGGTCGATCGCCATCATCGGCCCCTTCAGCAGGTGGCTTGGGCGAACAGCGACACCACTCCGTCGGGCCAGGCGAACAGCGCCGTGTCGCGCGCCCGTGCTTTCTCCGCCCAAGCGCGCAACGACTCCGGACCGTGCTGCAAGGCGTAGCAGAAGGGGCCGCCGCTGTAGGCCGGCGCAATGCCGGCGACCACTGCCGCGGAATCGGCGAGTTCGATGTCTTCGACGCCCTTGTCGAGCCAGGTCCGGATTGCTGCCAGAGAGACGGCGAGCAATTGCTCCTCTTCGCTGCAGCCGGCGGCGCGGGCCGCTGCGCGGACTTTCGCCAGGGATTCCAGGTAGGACGTCGCGCCACGACTCACGAGCACGGCGTCAGCGCCCAGCCACTGAGCGACAGCCAATGCGGCATCACGGCCTGCCGCATCCTCGCCGTCGACGACAACTTCGACGGCCCGTCCGTATTCGGACTTTGGCGCGGCCCATACGCCAGCTCGTGCGTTCCCGACGGCGACGCCATCGGTAAGCCACGCGACTTCGGTGCCGGCCGGCGCTTGCGTACCGTTCATGCGAACAGCCACGTCACCGGCCCCGAGTTCGTCGGGCCCGACCACCTTCGCACGCCCCAGCAACAGCCGGCTTGCGACCGCTTCGCCGCCCTCCCCGATAACCGCTACCTTGGCCGTGCGCGGATCGAGCGCAATCGGCGCGGCCTTCAGCGAGCGCTGACGGTTGAGGAACAGCGACAGGATCATGTTGCCCGCGACCCGGTTCTGGATCAGGCCGACGAAGATGTCCATTTCGTGATCGAGCGCCGCATCGACCGGAATGGTCCAGCCGTCGATCACGCAGTTCATGATTGCGGTATAGGCCGGGTATTTCTCGATGAGATCGTCCGACAGCCTGAGTCCGGCAGCGATACGCTGGTGCGCGCCGGAGGCGGTGAGATCCAGTTCGCCGTCGTCGAAGCTCGACTCAACACGATCCCATGGCTGCATCGCAATCACCGGTGAATCGGCCATGGCAAGCGCCTTGCGGCGTGCCGCGTCAATCAGCACGTCGGCGCTCACGACTTCATCCACCAGCCCGCACTCCAGCGCCTGCGCCGGCTTCAGCGGGTCGCCCTGCAGCAGCATGCGCAGGCCGAGCGCTGCACCGACGAGGCGCGGCAAACGCTGCGTGCCGCCCGCGCCGGGCAGCAGGCCCAGCTTGATTTCGGGCAGGCCGAGCATCACCCCGGGGCCGTCCGCGGCCACGCGCGCGTGGCAGGCCAGACACAGTTCGAGCCCGCCGCCCAGCGCCAGACCATTCACGGCCGCGACCCACGGCTTGCCGCTCTTTTCGAGACGCCGGAAGATGTGCCCCAGCCGGCCGCACAGTCCTACCAGTTCCGAATGCGAGTCGGTCCGGGCGCGCTCGGTGAACATCTTGACCATCGCCAGATCAGCGCCCGCGATGAAGGCGGACTTGCCGGAGGTCACCACCACTGCCCGCACCGCCGGATCCTCCTCCACGTGGATGACGAGTCGCTCGAGCGAATCCATCAGGTCCATGGAGAAGACGTTCATCGAACGGCCCTGCATGTCGATGCATGCCAACAGGACGCCGTCCTTGCCCAGTTCGATCTTGATGTTCTGATCCATTGCGCGCCCGGATGCTCGGTTAAACGTACTTCTTGAACTCGGGTTTGCGCTTTTCGTTGAACGCGCGCACGCCTTCCTTCGACTCTTCGCTCTGGTAGTAGCCCTTCACCGCCGCCACGCCCATGAAGCTGATACCACGGATGTTCTCGCTGTCGGCGTTGAACGAACGCTTGGCGATCGCGATCGCGGTCGGGCTCAGCTGGTTGATCTCGGCGGCCCAGGATTCGCACTCGGCATCGAGTTCCTCGTGCGGCACGACCTTGTTGACGAGCCCCATCTCCAGCGCCTCCTGCGCCTTGTAACGGCGGCACAGGAACCAGATCTCGCGCGCCTTCTTCTCGCCGACCATGCGGGCGAGGTAGGCCGTGCCGAAGCCGGGGTCGACCGAGCCGACCTTCGGGCCGACCTGGCCGAACTGGGCCTTCTCGGACGCGATGGTCAGGTCGCAGATCGTCGCGAAGACGTTGCCGCCGCCGATCGCAAAGCCCTGCACGCGGGCGATCACGACCTTGCGGCAATCGCGGATCGCGCTCTGCAGTTCCTCGATCGGCAGGCCGACCATGCCGCGCGGGCCATATAGGCCGTCTTCGGAGAGGTGCACCTTCTGGTCGCCGCCGGTGCAGAAGGCCTTGTCGCCGGCGCCGCCGAAGATCACGGCGTTGACCGACTTCTCTTCGTCCGCCATGCGGAAGGCCTGGATCAGCTCTTCCACGGTCTGGGTGCGGAAGGCGTTGAAGACTTCAGGGCGATTGATGGTGATGTAGACGGCGTTCGCGCCGACTTCGTACAGAATGTCTTTGAATTGCGTGCTCATGGTTTCTTGCCCGATGGATGTGAGAGGGGAAATCAGCCGTGCATCGTCAGGCCGCCGGAGATGCTGATGGTCTGGCCGGTCATGAAGGACGCGTCGTCGCTCGCGAGGAAGGCGACGAGGCCCGGGTAGTCGTCCGGCTCGCCGATGCGGCCGAGCGGCACGCCGCGCACCATCGCGTTGCGGATCTTTTCGCCCTGCTCGCCGGTGCCGACGAAGGCGTCCATCGCCGGGGTGTTGGTCGGCCCCGGGCAGACGCAGTTGAGCAGCACGTTATTGCGCGCCACTTCGCGCGCCAGCGCCTTAGCGAAGGAAATCGTCGCGCCCTTGCAGCCGGAATAAACGACTTCACCCGAGGAGCCGACGCGGCCGGCATCCGACGCGATGAAGATCACCCGACCGCCGCCGCGCTGGGCCATGCCCGACACCACCGCGTGGGTCATGTGGATCGGCCCGAGGTAGTTGATGTCGACGATCTTGCGCCAGAAGTCCGGGGTGGTCTTCAGGAAGGCGGTCGGGGTATCCCAGCCGGCGTTGTTCACCAGCGCCCAGGTCGGCCCGAGGCGCGATTCAATCGCCGCCACCGCCTGCGTAACCTTGTCGTAGTCGGTGATGTCGCACACTTCAAAATCGGCCTTGCCGCCGGCCGCGCGGATTTCCTCGACCGCCGCGTGCGCGGCCTGGCCGTTGAGGTCCAGCACGCCGACCGCCATCCCCTCTTCGGCCAGACGCTTGGCGATTGCCAGCCCGATGCCACTTGCCGCGCCCGTTACCAGCGCGACCTTGTCCTTGAGTCCTCGCACAACTGTCTCCTTTCAAGCGGTTAATCAATTCATATTCGATATATAGAACCATGCGCTGAGCCTTGCTTTGCTCGCTGACGGCCTTGGCCTATTCGTTGATGTGGGCCTATTTGTCAGCACACACCCTCGTTCTGCGCCATCCGCAGCTCTTGCCCTTCGGGCGAGTTGCGGTTCCAACGCTCTGCAGCCTTTCAGAATGCTCCGTTGGGCTCCGCTTGCCGACTTTCGTAGGCCGCTTCAGGAGGAACTGCCCACCTCTTGCGCCTTCTTCTCGGCAAACAGGTTTCGCCCGATCAAGTACTTCATGATTTCAATGGAGCCCCCGGCGATTTTTACGATGCGTGCGTCGGCGTAAGCGCGCGCGATCGGGTATTCCCACATGTAGCCCCAGCCGCCGAAGAGCTGCAGACATTCATCGACGACCTTGCAGTGCAGGTTCGACAACCACATTTTGGCCATCGCCGCGTCGATCGCATCGAGCTGGCCGCGCATGAAGAGCTCGATGCAGCGGTCGGTGAAGACGCGGCCGATGACGGCCTCGGTATGCAGTTCGGCGAGCTTGAACTGCGTGTTCTGGAAGTCGCCGATGGTCTTGCCGAAGGCTTGGCGGTTGGCGGTGTAATCGACCGTGTAATCGATCACTTCCTCGGCGACCGCCGCCGAACGGATCGCCTGCGCGAGGCGTTCCTGCGCGAGCTTGGTCATCATGATCGCGAAGCCCTGCCCTTCCTCGCCAAGGATCGCGCTCGCCGGCACGCGCAGGTCTTCGAAGAACAATTCGGACGTGTCCTGCGCCTTGAGGCCGAGCTTCTCGAGGTTCTTGCCGCGCTTGAACCCTGGCAGGCTGGTATCGACGAGGAAGAGCGTGATGCCCTTCGCACCGGCGTCGCGGTCGGTCTTCGCGGCGAGCACCAGCACGTCGCACATCTGGCCGTTGGAGATGAACACCTTCTGACCGTTGATGACGTAGTCGTCGCCGTCGCGCACTGCCCGCGTGCGGATGTTCTTGAGGTCGGAGCCGGCGTGCGGCTCGGTCATGCCCAGCGCGCCGATCGCCTCGCCGCTGACCATCCGCGGCAGCCACTGGCGCTTCTGCTCCTCGTTGCCGAAGGACTTGATATAGGTGGCGACGAGGTCGCAGTGGATCAGGAAACCCGGGCCGGTGTAGCCGCACTTCGCGATCTCTTCGAACACGATCACGTCGAACAGGTACTCCAGCCCGAGGCCGCCGTATTGCTCGTCGACCGTGCAGCACAGCAGCCCGGCCTCGCCTGCCTTGCGCCACACCTCGCGCGAAACGATGCCGTCCTTCTCCCACTGCGCGTGGTAGGGACGGATCTCCTTGTCGATGAACTTACGCACCGTGTCGCGAAACATCTCGTGCTCTTCACTGAACAGGCTGCGCTTGATCATGGTGTGCTCCATGTAGTCGGGTGTTGTCGAGGACGGTTTTACGTATGGTAGCGTACGATAGTTAACGCGACAAGATGATTTTGTAGCGTACTAATTTTTAGTTCTCAAGTCCTACACACTCTGCACACCGTCCGTTTTTCAAAGCGGTTTAGCCTCACGCATTTCATTGCTTTATGATGTTCTTGCATACTAATTGATGATTTTCTGGAACAGCGAACCACGCCCCTCAAAACGCGGGCACTACGCGAAAAGTCTGCCGGGCCGACCGACACTAAGCGCCGGGGGCGCGACGGATGTCTCTTCTCATGGTGCCGCCGTGTTCAGATCGCTAGTTCCGCACGAGCGCGGAAATGCTCCAGCGCTTCGGGATTGGCAAGTGCGCCGGTGTTCTTGACCGCCTCGCCATGCACCACTTGGCGGATCGCCAGCTCGACGATCTTTCCGCTCTTGGTACGCGGGATGTCGGCGACCTGCACGACGCGGGCGGGCACGTGGCGCGGCGTGGTGCTGACGCGGATCTGCTGCTTGATGCGATCACGGAGGTTCTCGTCGAGTGCGAGCCCGTCGCGCAGGCGCACGAAGAGCACGACGCGTACGTCGGTGGGCTTTTCCGGCGGCCAGTTCTGACCGATCACCGCGGACTCGACGACCTCGTCGATCTGGTCGACCTGGCGGTAGATCTCGGCCGTGCCGATGCGGACGCCGCCGGGGTTGAGCGTCGCGTCCGAGCGACCGTAGATGATGTAGCCACCGTGCGCCGTCACTTCACAGAAATCGCCATGGCACCAGATGCCTTCGAAGCGGCTGAAATAGGCCTCGTGGTACTTGTGCCCTTCGGGATCGTTCCAGAAGTAAAGCGGCTGGGTCGGAAATGGCGCAGTGCAGACGAGTTCCCCCTTCTGCCCGCGGACGGGTTTACCGTCCTCGTCGAACACGTCGACGGCCATACCGAGCTGCTTGCACTGGATCTCGCCTCGCCACACGGGAATCGCGGGGCAGCCGCCGACGAAAGCGCCGAGGAGATCGGTGCCGCCGGAGATCGACGCGACATGCACGCCCTGCTTGAAGGCGCGGTAGACGTAGTCGTAGCCCTCTGCCATTAGTGGGCTGCCCGTCGAATAGAGCACTTCAACCGAGCTCGTGTCGTGGGTGCGCCCGGGTTCGAGATTCAGCTTCGCGCAGGCTTCGAGGAACTTTGCGGACGTGCCGAAGTGGGTGAAGCGCTCGGCCTGCATGTAGTCGAAGAGGAGGTGGTTGTCGGCGGCGAAGGGGCTGCCGTCGTAGAGCATCAGTGCCGCGCCAGACGCGAGGCCCGACGCAAGCCAATTCCACATCACCCAGCTGCAGGTCGCGAAGTAGAAGAGCCGGCTGCCGTGGCGGATGTTGCCGTGCAGCTGGTGCTCCTTCAGATGCAGTAGCAAGGCCCCGCCCGCGCGATGGACGATGCATTTCGGCACGCCGGTCGTGCCGGACGAGAAGACGATGTAGAGCGGATGGTCGAAGGGAAGCTGCGCGAAGTCGATGTTGCGCACGGCAGCATGGGGCACGGTGAGCTCGTCGAGCGTGACACCGCCGCGGATGCCTTCTGTCGGGTTGTCGAGTCCGAGGTAAGGGCAGATCACGACGGTGTGCGCGGACGGGAGTTGCTCCGCGATCTCGCGGATCTTGTCGAGGCAGCTGTGCGACTTGCCGTTGTAGTAGTAACCGTCCGTCGCGAACAGCATCACCGGCTCGATCTGGCCGAAGCGGTCGAGAATGCCCTGCGGCCCGAAGTCCGGTGACGCCGAGCTGAAGATCGCGCCGATGCTCGCCGCGGCCAGCATCGCGATCAGCGTGTCAGGCGAATTCGGCATGTAGGCGGCAATGCGGTCGCCGGCCTTAACGCCGCGGGCGCGCATGGCGGAGGCGACGCGGGCGACGGCGGCATACAGGTCGTCGTGCGACAGGCGACGCTTGACGCGGTCCTCGCCCCAGAAGACCACCGCATCCTCGTCGCCTCGATGGCGCAGCAGGTTTTCGGCGAAGTTCAGGCGTGCGTCGGGAAACCAGCGCACCGACTCCATCGTTGCTCCCTGCTCCACGACGCGCTCGCCGCGACGCTCGGCGACGACGCCGCAGAACTCCCACAGGCCGGTCCAGAACTCGTCGATATGGTTCACTGACCAGGTATGCAGATCGTCGTAATGCGTGAAGCTGCGGTCCCAGCGCGCTTCCATCGCGGCGCTGAAGCGGCCGATGTTGCTCGCCGTGATGGTCGGCGCGTCGGGAACCCACGCGGCATCCCGGGTATCGGCGGGACAAGTCAAAGACATGAAAAATCTCCTCGATGGTCAGGGCTTCGCTTACATGGACGCACTTGTGGGTGGCGCCCCTAACCGCCATTACGGCGCCGTCGTGCGAGCGCGACGGCGCCCACTGCCCCTCAATACGACTTGGGCAGATCGAGGACTTTTTCTCCAATGAAGCACAGGATCAGTTGCTCGGTGATCGGTGCGATGCGCGTCACTGTCACTTCGCGCAGCAGGCGCTCGACGTGGTATTCCTTGGCGTAGCCGAAGCCGCCGTGGGTCATCACCGCCTGCAACGCAGCGTCATAGCCGGCGCGTGCTCCCAGGAACTTCGCGGTGTTCGCCTCGGCCCCGCAGCTCTTCTCCGAGTCGTACAGCCAAGCCGCCTTCATCGCCATGAGCCACGCCGCTTCGAGCGCCATCCAGCGTTCGGCGAGCGGGTGCTGGATGCCCTGGTTCTGGCCGATCGGGCGGCCGAAGACGACGCGCTCCTTCGCGTACTGGGTCGCGCGCCGCAGGGCGTCCTGGCCGATGCCGATGGCTTCGACCGCAATCAGGATGCGTTCCGGGTTGAGGCTGTGCAGCACATAGCTGAAGCCCTTGCCTTCCTCGCCGATGCGGTCGCTGTCGGGCACGAAGAGCTCGTCGATGAAGATGGCGTTGGAATCGACCGCCTTGCGCCCCATCTTCGGGATGCGCTGCACTTCGATCTTGCTGCGGTCGAGGTCGGTATAGAAGATCGTGATGCCGTCGGTCGGACGCTTGCAGTCCTCGAGCTTCGTCGTGCGGGTCAGCAGCATGATCTTGTTCGCGACCTGTGCGGTGGAGGTCCACACCTTCTGGCCGCGCACGATGTAGCCACCGTCGACCTTCTCCGCGAAGGTCTTGATCGCGGTCGTGTTGAGGCCGGCGTCCGGTTCCGTGAAACCGAAGCAGCACTGGTCCTCGCCGCTGATCAGCCGCGGAATCCAGCGCGCCTTCTGCTCGGACGTACCGAACACGACGATCGGGTGCGGTCCGAAGAGGTTGATGTGCACCGTCGAAGTCGCGCTCATGCCGCCCCCGTGGGACGCGACCTCGTGCATCATGATCGCCGCCTCGGTCACGCCGAGACCTCCGCCGCCGTATTCGGTCGGCATCGTGATGCCGAGCCAGCCGGCCTCCGCCATTGCGCGGTGGAACTCGCGCGGAAACTCGCCGTCTTCGTCGCGCGCGAGCCAGTACTCGTCGCCGAACTTGCGGGCGACGGCGGCGACGCCTTCACGGATGGCCTGGTGATCGGGATTTAGCGAAAAGTCCATGGTTCGGTTCCTGGTGTTCTGCCCGTGAAGGGACGTTTGCGATCTACTGCACCGAGCTGCCGGCCGTCGTTGCCGGTCCGGCGTTGGCGAGCGTCTTGTGCGCCTGCACGAGATGCGGGCGGTCGTACATGCGGCCGTCGATCCCGACCGTGCCGGCATCCGGCTGCGCGGCGAAGGCGGCGATCACCGCGCGGGCGAGCGCGAGGTCTTCCTCGCTCGGCGAGTAGCAACGGTTGATGATGTCCACCTGGTCCGGGTGGATCGCGATGCGGCCGGTGAAGCCGCGGCGGCGGGATTCGGCGCAGGCCGCTTCCAGCCCCGCCGCGTCGCGGAAGTCCACGTGCAGCGTGTCGATGGCGGACACGCGCGCGGCCGCCGCAGCGATCAGGCACATCGAACGCGCCATCAGGTAGGCATGCGACAGCATCCCGTCCGCCTCGCGGTTGGTGCTCGCGCCAAGCGCGGCGGAGAGATCCTCGGCACCCCAGGTGATGGCCGCGAGGCGCGGATGCGACTGCGCGTAACCGCCCATGTTCAGCATCGCCGCGGCGGTTTCGGTCGCGACCGTCAGGATGCGCGTACGGCCGACCGGGATGCCGCAGCGGGCTTCGAGCACGTCGAGGCAGTACGCCAGCCGCGCGACGTCCTCGATGCCGTTCGCCTTGGGCAGCACCACGCCGTCGAGGCCCTCGCCGACCACCGACGCGAGGTCGAACAGCGCACCGGGTTCGCTCAGCGGATTGATGCGGACGAAGGCCTGCCAGGTCCGCGCGCCGCGCGTCTCGCGCAGATAGCGCGACGCCATCTCGCGGGCGGTTGCCTTGCGCGAGCCGGCGACGGAATCCTCGAGGTCAAGGATCAGCACGTCGGCCGTCGAGGCGCGCGCCTTGTCGAGCTTCTTCTCGTTGTCCGCCGGAACGAAGAGCAGCGAGCGCATCTTCATCACTGCACCGGCTTCTTGTGCATCAGCGCGTGGCGCTGGCAGATCGCCACCAGTTCGCCGCGCTGGTTGTAGCCCTCGTGGCGGAAGGTGACGATGCCCTGCTCCGGACGCGAGTTGCTTTCGCGCAGGTTCATCACGGTCGTCACGGAGCGGATCGTGTCGCCGGCGAACACGGGCGCCGGGAACTTCACGTCCGTCATGCCGAGGTTGGCCACCGTCGTGCCAAGCGTGGTGTCCTGCACCGACAGGCCGATCACCAATCCCAGCGTGAAGACGCTGTTCAACAGCGGCCGCCCGAACTCGGTGTTCGCGCAGTACTCGGCGTCGATATGGATCTGCGCCGGGTTGTAGGTGGCCGCGCAGAACCAGACGTTGTCGGCTTCCGTCACCGTACGGCGGATCTCGTGCCGGAAGACCTGATCCACCGCGAACTCATCGAAATACAAGCCTGCCATCGTCGTCTCCAACCAGCGTTACTTTTTGCCTACTTACTGTCCTGTACAATACGATATGGTTTAGATATTTGCAACTACTTCACATGGATTCGACGAAGGCCTGCGTTCTCTGAGGGTCGGACCGCACTTACCGGGTGCCAGCCCCGGCGAACACGTGCGCCACGGCGTCTTCGTGGCTCAGCGCGCGGATCGAGCCGGGATAGGCGGCGATCAGCGACTCGGGCAGCAGGTTCGCACGCGGGCTCATCCAGCCCGGGATCTCCGCGGACAGGAAGCCCATGTTGAAGGCATAGGAGTTGTACACGCAGCCCTGCTGGATCCAGTCCAGGATATTCGGCGCCGCTGATGTCCGAAGCCGCAGGGCTTCGCGATACGGTAATGCTTGCGTCCATCTGGTGTCCCCATCCAGTCTTGATGGCTGCGAAGCTGTCTTCGCAGCGTCCGCGGGACGTCCTTCCTGATGTCTTTCTTGTGAAGGCGTCCCTTGCGGACGATATTGATCAAGACGGGTTGGGGCTGCACCTGACTAAAGTTGGGTAGGTTCGGGACCTCGCCCGGTGACGAATTGCATCCCGCGCCCCTCCCTCAACCGTGCCGCGAATGCTGGTCGGCGACGATCTGCGCTCCGGAAAACTCGTCGCGCCGTTTGGTTTCGTCCCCGGCCCGCGTCAGTTGCAGCTATGGATCGCGCCGCATCTGGGCTCACGGCCGGAAATCCGCGCGCTCGAAAAGTGGCTGATCAGCAAAGTGCGAGCAAGCCTTCCCGACGTCGTCGGAGAGCCGCCAGTCGCCTCATTTTGAGGCATGGAGGGTTTCTCCAGCGGCGACGGCCGTTTGATGGAGTGTTTTCGGACTTATCCGTCGAGTTATCCACAGTTGCTGTGGATCACGTTCCCGCTCAGCGCAGCCGACGCTGCCAGAACACAATCAGAGCCGAGCCCAGCGCCAGCATTGCGAGCAGTCGGAACAAGTCCTCGCAAGCGAGGAACAGCGCCTGATGGTCGACCAACTCGGTCAACGCCTTGCCGGCACCGACCGTGCGACGAAGCGGCTCGGCCTCGATCGCGGTCACGCGCTGGACCATGATCGCGGCCACCGCCTGGCCGAGCGACACGGCCAATTGGCGCAGCAGGTTCTTGCTTTGGTAGGCATGACCAAAGTGCTCTTCCGCCAATTCCTTGTAGGTCAGCCCGGCGACGGGGATGACGAGCAGCACGCCGAACATGCCCTTGGCGGCGAGCGCAGGGAGCAAGGCGATCGCCGGGGCGTCCGGCGGAAGTGCCGCGAACCAGAGACTGCTTGCCAGCAACGCGACAAGACCGGTGAGCATCAGCGGTTTCTTGCTGGGGAAGCGGCGCGCCAGCACGAAAACATAGACCAGCACAGTGGCAAGACTCACCGTCGCGGTGAATGAGAGCAGCCAGCCGGTCGTCGCCAGCGGCAAGCCCAGCGCGCGCTCGGCGAACACGGGGACCAGGTAGCCGCTGAAGTTGCTCAGGAAGTAGTGCAGGCAGTACAAGCCCAACCCGGTCAGATAGGTGGGATGACGCAACGCCGGCAAATGCAGGAGCGGCGTCGCGCTCGTCCATTGCAGGCGGATGAAGCCGACAGACAGCAGGACGCCGACAGCGGCAAGGCCGAGCAGTGCAAGGGGTTCGGAGAAGAAGTCGAACCGGCTCTCGGTCAGCGCCCACTGCAATGCGATAGCCGCCGCGGCGAACAACAGCAAGGGTTGCCATTCCCACGGCGCGGCCTCGCGTCGCGGCTTGACCGCCGGCAACCATTTCAACGCGCCGATCAGAGCGACAAGCGTCAGGGGCAGGACCCCGAGGAACACGGCCCGCCATTCGTAATGCTCGATCAGCGTCGCGGACAAGACCGGCCCTCCGGCCGACACGCCGAATATCCCGATCATGAAATACCTCAGCGCGCGCGGGCGCTCGACAGCGCCCAACATCAGGTTGATCAGCACGCGGCAGCCGGTGAAAAAGGCGCCCCCGCCCAGCCCTTGGATGAAGCGCGCCGCCATCAATTCGTTGACGCCGCCGCTCGCAGCACAGAGCACTGCGCCGACCAGGAACAACGCCAGCGACGCCGACAGATAGGCCCGGTAACCGAAGTAGCGCGCCAGACGCTCCTGGTTCAGGATCGCGAGCATGCTCGCCACCGCATACGCCCCGGGGATGCGCGCGAACTCATGCGGCGTAGCATGGATGCCGCCCATGATGTGGCTGCTGGAGAACACGAACATCGCGCTTTCGAGAAACTCGATGCCCGTGATCAAAGCGAGCAGCAGCATCAGCGGCCGCTGCGCCGCTCGATGATGGCCGGAACCGCTCATGGCGCGGCTCGGGTCAGCTCCCGGTTCAGGACTCCGAGCTGTGCCGACAGGTCTTGCAGGGCCTCGGGCTCCAGGACGCCCCAGCACTCCCGGTAGGCCTCATGCACGCGCGGGGCGGCCTCCTTGACGAGGTCGGGGCCGGCAGGCGTGAGCGCGAGCTGAAAACTGCGTCGATCCTGCTGCGACAGCGTCCGTATCAGCAGCCCGCGTGCTTCGAGCGAATCGAGCACACGTGTCATCTGGGTCCGCGTGGCATCGATGATGTCCCCGAGTTCGGACGGGCTGCTGGGTTCGCCCTCTTCCGCAAACAACATCGCCAGTACGAGGTATTGGCGCATGGTCAGCTTGAGCGGCTCCAGCTTCTCGTCCACCAGCGCTTCTAGGCGCTGTGCCACGCGAAACAACAGCCGCGAGGCCACGATGGCGTCGCGCGGCGCTTGCGGCAGGAGCGTACAGACTCGATCGATGCGGCTTTCGAAGGACATTTGTTACTTTTGATATAGTTACATATGTAATTATGTTCTCGTGATCCATCGGCCGTCAACGAGAACCGTCGCCCCTCGTCTGTTCGATGGCGCACCCATTTTGGCTCGGGCCGAACGCGCCAAGGCAGTTGTCCCTCTTCGGCGACAAGCACGCTATGTTCGCATCCGTACAGACCGGTTCCCGATAATGCGCGACATTGCGTATCGCTGCGTTCTTGCCGTATTACAGGAGACATCCATGATTGCAATATTGAGAACCGGGTTGGCAGCGATCGGGATATTGGTCGCCACACAAGCGGCCGCGCAGATCACCTTCTACGAACGTGAAGACTTCGAAGGCCGCTCTTTCACCACGGAGGAACAGATCCGCAACTTCGAGCGCATCGGCTTCGATGACCGCGCCTCGTCAGTCATGGTTCTGCGTGACCGGTGGGAGGTTTGCGACGATGCCGGCTTTAGCGGTCGCTGCGTCATCCTGGCCCGGGGAAGGTATCCGACGCTGGCAGCGATGGGCTTGAACAACCGCGTTTCCTCGGCGCGGATGGTAGACACGAATACACGCCCCGACGACGACGAGCGTGCACAGATCACCCTCTACGCACGTGAAGGTTTTCGCGGCGAGTCCTTCAGCACCGACGAACAGATCCGCAACCTCAAGCGCAAGGGCTTCAATGACCGCGCCTCGTCGGTCATCGTTTTCAGCGGCCGATGGGAAGTCTGCGAAGACGCCCGCTTCAGCGGTCGTTGCGTCGTGCTGCGCCGCGGCCGGTATCCATCGCTCGAGGCGATGGGCTTGAACGACAGCGTGACGTCGATACGCGTCGTGACGCGGGATATGCGTATCGATGATCGACCTTATGCACCCGGGCCTGCGGTCTACCAGGACTATCGCAGGCGCGATGACGAGCGCCTATACGAGGCGGACGTCGTGGCCGTGCGCGCGGTCGTCGGACCGCCCGAAGAGCGATGCTGGGTCGAGCGCCAGGAGGTCGTGCAGGATCGAAACGATGCCAGTGCGCCGGGCGCCATTGCCGGTGCCGTGATCGGCGGCATCCTCGGTCACCAGATCGGCGACGGACGCGGCAGGGATTTCGCCACGGCCGGTGGCGCCGTCGCGGGAGCCGTGGTGGGTGCCAACGTCGGTCGCAACTACGGCGGACAGGAAGTACGTACCCAGGACGTCCGGCGCTGCGAGCGCGCGCCCAGGCAGGCCCGACCCGACTACTGGGACGTCACCTACAACTTCCGGGGACAGGATCATCGTGTCCAGATGACGGCTCCCCCCGGACGCACCATCACCGTCAACGAACGTGGCGAACCTCGCGAATGAGGCTTTGACACCTCTATCAGGCCCGGAGCGAGCGTACTGACCGCGCGCGATTACGGGCCTACACTTTTATTACCTCAACGGAAGGAATTGAGTCATGAAGAGCTACAAATACTTCCTCCGGCCGGCCGCATGCGGTGACATCGTGACGGAGCCCCGTGTCGCCGCGCATTCGCCATGACGCTTCTGCGTGACAGCGCCAGCCGGCCCGTTCAGGAGCGGGACCCGGAGCGGGGCATTGTCTCGCCGCTGCGGCAAGCGCGTGATCGGGGTGACACGACGAAGAACACCGCCCCGTCCGCGATCCACACGGTCCAGCCGGATTACGCTTTTGATTCCTCGCCCGGCCGCACCTGCCCGCGATGCAACGGTACGGTGTACCGCGTGCAACGCCGCTTGATTGACCTGCTCTTGAGTGCCTTCGTGCCGGTTCACCGTTACCGCTGCAACACGATGGGCTGCAATTGGGAAGGGAATCAGCGCGTTTCGCGGGATTCCCGGAAGAGTGATCGCAGCGGGGGGCCGTCCAACCGAGTATCCCCATGGATCTCGCGTCGGTAGCACCCGCCGCCATCACTCAGCCGACGCCGCAGGAGTTCGCGCTTTCGGGCGCCTGGACTGCGCGCGGGATCGGCACAATTGCGCGGCAGCTCGACACACTAGCCGCGCCGGCCGATCTGGAGTTGGTCGTCGACGGTGCGCGCATCGAGGCGCTCGATACGGCCGGTGCCTGGGTGCTGCAAAAATTCCTGCAGCGGCTGCGCGATGCCGCCAAGGGCGTGCAATTGCGCGACTTGCGCCCGGAATTCGCCACATTGCTCGAAGCGATGGCGCAGCAGATGACCGAACCGAAACGCCCCGGCCGGCCGCCCGCCCGCGCCTCCGCGTCGATGCTGGCAGGGGTCGGCGAACGCGCCGAAGCCGCCATGGAACAGGGCATCGCACTGCTCAGTTTCGTCGGACAGTGTGCGATGGCATTCGGCGGATGCATTGCGCATCCGGCGCGAATCCGCTGGCGACCGATCCTGTACAACATCCGCAGCGCCGGGTTCGATGCCCTGCCGATCGTCGGGCTGCTGTCGTTCCTGCTCGGCGTCGTCGTCGCCTATCAGGGCGCCGATCAGCTCAGGCAATACGGGGCGAATATCTTCGTCGCCGACCTCGTCGGCTTGTCGATGCTGCGCGAGTTCGCGCCGCTGATCACGGCCATCATCGTCGCCGGCCGCTCCGGGTCGGCCTACGCGGCCCAGATCGGTACGATGGCAGTCACCGAGGAGATCGACGCGATGCGGACGCTCGGCATCGCGCCGCTGGAAATGCTGGTTCTGCCGAAGGTCTTCGCGCTGTTGATCGCCCTGCCGCTGCTGACCGTGTTCGCCGACCTGCTCGGCGTGTTCGGCGGCATGGTCATGGCGCGGCCGCAGCTCGGCGTGGGCGTGGGCGACTTTCTCGATCGGCTCGTCAAGGCGGTCAGCGTCACGTCCTACCTGATCGGCGTCGGCAAGGCGCCGGTGTTCGCCGCCATCATCGTCGTGGTGGGCTGCTTCCAGGGCTTCCGCACGCACGGCGGCGCCGACAGCGTCGGCCGCCAGACCACCCGCAGCGTGGTGCATTCGATCTTCCTCGTGATCGTTGCCGACGCCCTGTTCTCGGTCGCTTTCAGCGCACTGGACCTCTGACATGCCATCCCGGACGCCCACCGACGAAACAGTCATCGAGATCAGCAAGGTCTCGACA
Organism: Azoarcus sp. KH32C; assembly: GCF_000349945.1. Lineage (NCBI taxonomy): Bacteria > Pseudomonadati > Pseudomonadota > Betaproteobacteria > Rhodocyclales > Zoogloeaceae > Azoarcus > Azoarcus sp. KH32C. The sequence goes on from NC_020548.1 coordinate 406,847, forward strand.
CGCTTCGGCGACCACGTCGTGCATTCGGAGCTCGACCTCGAAGTGCGGCGCGGCGAGATCTTCGCGCTGATCGGCGGCAGCGGCTCAGGCAAATCGACGCTGCTGCGCGAAATGATCCTGCTGCAGCGCCCGGACTCGGGCTCGATCCGCGTGCTGGGCGTCGATCTGCAGAAGATCGGCAATGGCGATACCGAACCGGAAGCCCTTGCGCTGCGCCAGCGCTGGGGCGTGATGTTCCAGCACGGCGGCCTGTTCGGATCGCTGACGGTGCACGAAAACATCGGCTTGCCCTTGCGTGAGCACACTGAGCTCGATGATGCCCTGGTCGACGAAATCGCAGCCTGGAAACTCGCGATGACGGGGCTCGAGCCGGAAGTCGGCGCGCAATATCCGTCCGAACTCAGCGGCGGCATGATGAAACGCGCATCGCTCGCACGCGCACTGGCGCTCGACCCGGAGCTGCTGTTTCTCGATGAACCGACCGCCGGCCTCGACCCCGAAAGCGCCGGCGAAGTCGACCAACTCGTACGCAAGCTGCGCGACCTCTTCGGCCTGACCATCGTCATGATCACTCACGATCTCGACCTGTTGTGGCAACTGGCCGACCGCGTAGCCGTCCTTGGCGACGGCACGGTGCAAGGCACCGGTTCAATGCCCGAACTCGCGAAATCGGACAAGCCGGCCATCCGTAGATTCTTCGACGGCCCGCGCGGGAGGGCGGCCCAGGAGCAGGACGAACGGCAGGGCGACGGGCAAACCAGCGGGGAAACGGGGACGCCATCATGGAAAGCAAAGTGAACTATGCGGTCGTCGGTGCGTTCGTCCTCGTGCTCGGTGCGGTGCTCGTGGCGTTCACGCTCTGGCTCGCCTCGGGCGGCGCGTTCCAGAAGAAATACGACCCCTATCTGGCGATCGAGGACGAGTCGGTGGCCGGTCTCAATCTGAATGCGCCCGTCAAATACAACGGCGTCGACGTCGGCAAAGTGCGGCAGATCCAGCTCGATTCGCGCAACCCGGACCGGGTCATCCTGACCTTCGCCATCGAACGCGGCACCCCCATCAAGGAGGACACCGTCGCGGTCTTGAAGACGCAGGGCCTGACGGGCATTGCCTATGTCGAGCTCAGCGGTGGCACACCGAATGCGCCGCCCCTTCGTGCTGCCGCCGGAAGCCCATATCCGGTGATCCGCACCAAGCCCTCGCTCGCCGCGCGACTGGAGAATGTGCTGACGTCGGTGCTGGCAAAGCTCGACAGTACCTCGAACAGCATCAACGCCATTCTCAGCGACGAAAACCGGGCCGCGTTCTCCAGCGCGCTTGCCGACATCGCCGCTGTGGCGCGCACGATCGCGGCGCGCAAGGACGCGCTCGACGCGGGCATTGCCCATGCGGCGACCACCTTCGAGAACAGCTCGCGTGCCACGGCGAAGGCGGGCCCGGTCATCGATCGCATCGGGCGCAGCGCCGCAGCGGTCGAGAAGATGGGTGACGAGGTCGCCCGGACAAGCGCCAGTGCCGGAAAGGCGGCCGACGCGGTGGGGAACGACCTGAAGCGCTTCAGCGAAGAAACGCTGCCCGAACTGGAACGCCTGCTCGGAGAACTCAGCGTCCTGTCGAGCTCGCTACGGCGTCTCAGCGAGCAAACCGAGCGCAACCCGGGCGGGATCCTGTTCGGCCGCAAGGCGGTGCCGGAAGGTCCGGGGGAATCGGCCACAACAACACCAACAGGACAACAGCGGCGATGATCCACTTATCCACCCCGCGACCGGGCCGGACCTGCGCGCTCAGTCTCTTGCTAGCGCTCGCTGCCGGATGCGGCGCACTACGCCAGACGGCCACGCCGCCGCCGGGCTTTTATTCCCTCGACGGCGCGCGGCTCGAAGCGCGCGTGCCAACAACCGCCCCAGCGACATTGTCGGTAAGTGACGGCCCCACGCTGATCGTCAATCCACCGCATGCGGCATCGGGATTCGATAGCCAGCGCATCATCTACGTGCGCGAGGCCCACAAACTCGAATATTTCGCGCACAGCGAATGGGTCGATACCCCCGCACGCATGCTCGCTCCGCTGATCGTCTCCGCGGTCGAGACGAGCGGGGCTTTTCGCGCCGTCCTGCTGACACCAAGCGCCGCCACCGGTGACCTTCGTCTCGACGCCGAGATCACGCGCTTGCAGCACGACTTCGGCAGCCAGCCCAGTCGCGTCCGTTTCACGCTGCGAGCCAACATCGTCGACAACAAGACCCGCCGGGTCCTGGCGCTACGCGAATTCGACGAAACCGTTGCCGCCGCGAGCGAGACGCCCTACGGCGGCGTCATTGCGGCCAATCGCGCGGTGCAGGCCGTGCTCGAGCAGCTTGCGGGATTCTGTGCCGAAGCCGCGGCGAACTGGCACCCGCCGGGGGCGCAACTGCCGAAGGCCACCGAAGACGGCGTGCCGGTGCGATGACCGCCCCATTCTCATCACCCATTGCATGTCCAAGGAGCGACGCAAAATGAAAGCCACACTCATTGCCGGAGTCGTATTGATCGTCATGGGCGCAGCCGTTCTGGGTTATGACCATTTCAGCTACACGACGACCGAAAACATCCTTCAGATCGGCCCGATCTCGGCGACCGCCGAAGAGAAGCATACCGTCTCGATTCCGCCGCTCGTGGGCTGGTTGCTGATCGGCGGCGGTGTGGGCGTGATCCTGATCGCCACGCTGTCGAAGAGAAAATGAAAGGGAAAGATGCCGACCGCGAGCCCCCTTTCCGGCATTGCTGACTTATAGTTCAATGAACCCGTTCATTCCGCCGCTTTAGTCCCATGCCTTCCAAAACGCTGCCCGACCACGTCCTCTTCCAAGGCGAAAAACCCTTTCCGATCCTTCCTGCAGTCGACCACTACGCCGGCAGCGAAAGGCTGATGCTCAAGGCCCTCGCGGTCCAACAGGAGCTGGGACCGGTGTTCGACATCACCTGCGACTGCGAGGACGGAGCGCGTGCCGGCGCCGAAGCCGAGCATGCCGCCATGGCAGCCTGCGTCATCATGTCGAACGACAACCGCTTCGGCCGCGTCGGGGCTCGGGTCCATGACGTCACCCACCCCCACTGGGAACAGGACGTGGACATTCTGGTCCGCAAGGCGGGCCCTCGCATCGCCTTCCTGACCCTGCCAAAGCCGCGCAGTGCCGCCGATGCGGCCCAGCAGATCGAAGCAATCCGCCATGCGGAGAACAAGCACGGCATCGACCGGGAGATTCCGGTGCACGTACTGATCGAAACCCACGGCGCGCTGCGCGACGCCTGGGAGATCGCCGCCCTCGACCGGGTGGAATCCCTGGATTTCGGGCTCATGGACTTCGTCAGCGGCCACCACGGCGCGATCCCCGGCTCGGCAATGCGCAGCCCCGGCCAGTTCGAACACCCGCTGATCGTGCGAGCCAAGTGCGACATCGCGGCCGCGGCTCTCGCCAACGGGGTTGTCCCTTCCCACAACGTCACCACCGAACTCAAGGACATCGACTACATCCGCCGGGACGCCGAGCGGGCTCGCCGGGAATTCGGCTACCTGCGCATGTGGAGCATCCACCCGAACCAGATCCAGCCGATTGTCGAAGCGATGCGACCGGATTTCTCGGAAGTGGAGGAAGCCAGCAGCATCCTCACGGCCGCCCAGGACGTCCACTGGGGCCCTATCCAGCATGCAGGCAAACTGCACGACCGCGCCTCCTACCGCTATTACTGGGAACTGCTCAAGCGCGCGGCCAGCACCGGCATGCCGATTCCCGACGAGACACGCGCCCGCCTCTTCGACTGAATCCCGTCATGGTGAGTGTTTTTGTGCTCGTTTCGCGCGCTCGGTATCCGGGCCCGCCCGCGCCAAAATGATTTTTGTCATTCAGGCTTTCCCGCCGATCGCCTAGATTTGTCTCGCGCTACGGACGCACCCCCATTTCCGAACGAGAGACGAATCATGACTTACGTAGTGACTGAAGCCTGCATCAAGTGCAAACACACGGATTGCGTCGATGTCTGCCCTGTCGACGCGTTCCGCGAAGGGCCCAACTTCCTGGCGATCGACCCGCGGGAGTGCATCGACTGCACGCTGTGCGTGGCCGAATGTCCGGTCGATGCGATCTTCTCGGAGGACGACGTGCCGGCCGACCAGCGACAGTTCATCGCGCTCAACGAAGAGCTGGCGAAGGAATGGCAGCCGATCGTCCAGGTCAAGCCGGCGCCGGCCGACGCAGGGCTCTGGGCAACGGTGAAGGACAAGCTCAAGCTGCTCGAACGCTGAGCGCGAAAGCGCGCCGGATCGCGGTCAGGGCTCGATGATCCGGCGCAGCATGTCGATGCGCTGGATCTCGATCCCGCCCGGCCGGGGCGTGATCCAGCCGGCTTTCTGCCAGCGGCTGAGGATGCGGATGACGGTTTCGACGCGAGCGCTGACGAGTTGGGCGATGTCCTCGCGGGCGAGGTGCACGTCGACGAGGATCCCGCCGAGGTCGGTCGTGCGGCCGAAGCGTTCGATCAGGTAATGCATCAGCGCAGCGAGACGCCGCGGCACCGAACCGGCGCTGATGATGTCGATCTTCGCCCGCAGCGCGGCGCTGTGCTGCAGCAGTGCGCGATTCACGGCGAGTCCGACATCAATCGAGCTGCGCAGCGATTCGCGCAAGGTATCGGCACGGATGGCCAACACGTCGACGGGACCGCCGACCGCGATGGCATCGGCCGGGTAGGCGACATCCTCGAGCGCGGCGGCCAGACCGATCGCTTCACCGCTCCGGAACAGGCCGATGACGATGCCCTCCCCCGTCGGCGTCATCCGCCGGATCTGCACGATGCCCGACTCCAGCACCGCGAAATGGCTTGCGCGCTCGCCGGCAAACCACAGGGACTCCCCGGCCGCGAGTCGCCGATGTCGTCCGCCCTGCACGAGGCGGGCGAGATCCGGTTGGCATGATTCCGTGATCGGGGCGGCTGTCTGCGGCAGTGCGAACACGGATTGAACATGACCCATGATGGTATCTTCGAAGGGAGAATATGAGGGGCGACGGGTGACTCTCCGTCCGAATATAGGAAGGCGTTGCAAAAGAGTCAACTTTGATGCATCTTTAGCTCACCTTCTCTTCATGGTGCCGCATGTCAGCGAATAGCGGTCGTCCGGAACCTCGTCAGATCCAGCCGGGACACGTGGTCGAAGCCTTGTCGTGCGGCCTGCGCACTTTCCTGCGGGCCGCTCCGCTCTGCGTCGCGTTCTCGGGGAGCTTCGCCATCCTCGGCATCGGCATCATTTCGCTGCTGTCCGCGGCGGGACTGGCGCCGATGGGATTGCCGCTGGTCGGCGGCTTCCTGTTGGTCGCGCCGGCCTTACTGGCCGGCTTCTTCGGCATTTCGAGGGCCCTGCGCAGCGGGCGCAAACCAGCTTGGCGGGACATCGCCCAAGGCTTTCGGCAATCGCCCCGCGCGCTCTGGGGCCTGCTCCTGGTCTGCCTCTTCCTGTTCGTGATCTGGGTGACGGACGCGGGGATTCTCTACAGTTTCATGCTCGGGCGAAGCTACGCGGGATGGAAGATGATGTTCCCGCTGTCCGGGGAACTGATGCGTTTCCATCTGGGCGCCGCAGTGGCCGGCGGGCTCTTTGCGGTGATCGTCTTCTGCATTACCGCGTACGCGGTCCCGCTTCTCATCGAGCGGCGCGCGAACTTGGTTGTCGCGGTGACGGCGAGCGTTCGCGCCATCTTTCGCAGTATTGTGGCAAATATGGCGTGGAGTTTGATCCTGGGCGGCACGGTGATCGTGTCGATCATCGTGCCGCTGCTGCTCACCGTGACGCTGCCGGTCGTGGCGTTCGCGACCGAATATCTTTATAGGGCGGCGTTTCCGGACGAGTCGGTCTGAGGAAAGCCGCTATCCGGCGTCCGTCACGGCACGTTTCGGGAGGACCCAGCCCGCGCGCGGGTAGTGGCAGGTGTAGCCGTCAGGATAGCGTTCGAGATAATCCTGATGCTCCGGCTCGGCTTCCCAGAAGTCGCCGACTGGCTCGACCTCCGTCACGACCCGGCCCGGCCAGAGCCTGGACGCGCTGACGTCGGCGATCGTGTCGAGCGCGATCTGCCGCTGCCGCTCATCGACGTAGTAGATCGCCGAACGATAGGACGCGCCCATGTCGTTGCCTTGACGATTGCGCGTGGTCGGATCGTGAATCTGGAAGAAATATTCCAGCAGGCGCCGGTAGCTTATCCGGTCGGGATCGAACAGGATTTCGATGCCTTCCGCATGGTTACCGTGATTGCGATAGGTCGCATGGGGCACTTCCCCGCCGGTATAGCCGACACGGGTCGCCAAAACACCGGGCAGGTGCCGGATCAGGCCCTGCATGCCCCAGAAGCATCCGCCTGCGAGTACGGCGCGTTGCGAATTGGTCATCATCGCACCTCCACCTGGTCGATGTATTCCCCATAGCCCTCGGCTTCCATCCGCTCGAGCGGAATGAAGCGCAAGGACGCCGAATTGATGCAGTAACGCAGTCCGCCGCGGTCGCGGGGACCATCCGGGAAGACATGTCCCAGATGGCTATCGCCGTGGGTCGAGCGCACTTCGGTCCGGATCATGCCGTGAGTGGTATCGCGCAATTCGTTCACGAATGCGGGGACGATCGGTTTCGTGAAGCTGGGCCAGCCACAACCCGATTCGAACTTGTCGCTGGATGCGAACAGCGGTTCGCCCGAAACGATGTCCACGTAAATGCCGGGGGCGTCGTTGTGCAGATACTCCCCGGTGCCCGGGCGTTCCGTTCCGCTTTGCTGGGTGACGCGGAATTGCTCGGGCGTCAAAGCGGAGATGGCGGCTTCATTCCTCGTATAGCGTTTCATTGTGTTCTCTCTCCTGTTGCGGTGCCTATTCTTTGTCGTAGCAGAGCCGCTGAATCTTACAGACAGCGGCGACCGGAGATCGTTACCGCACTTCGGAGGTGTTGCCGAGGAGCATCCCGCGCTTGGCGAGCACGACGACCAGTGCCGTCGGAATGAGGATCGCCAGCGCCACGAGGCCCCGTCCGGCGACGACCTGCTGATCGAGCAGATAGCCGTTGCACAGGCGTGTGGAGAGGTCCTGGTAGAGGAGTCCGACGACCGCCGACATCCAGGCCCAGTTGCCGATGAAGAAGGTCTGGACGATGACCCCGGCCGGGCGCCACGACCCTTGCAGTGCGGCCCCGGCCGCGAGCAGCGTTGAGATCTTGGCGAGCTCCACCGGAGGCGACAGCAGCGCCAGATCGAGGGCGCGCGGGATCATCCAGAATGCCGATACCAGTAGGCAGAACAGCAGGCCTGCGAGGCCGTGCGCGTTGATGGCCGCTATGGCCATTCGCATGCGCGGTGGCACCGACGAAGCGAATGCGGCACCGGCGAGGATCAGCAGCGGAAACTGCACGAGCATGTGGCGCGCCATATCGGCTTCGAGCCAAGTCCGCAGCCACGGTGCGGTGCCGGCTGCGAGGAGCGCCGCGCCGAGGAATCCAAATCGTCGCGGGCTCATCGTGAAGCGACCTCTGCGTGGGCGAGCGCCGAGCGCAGCGCGATGCGAGCCTCGCCGAGGTCATCGATGCGGATCAGCCGGCCGTCCGGCATGAGCGTGTGGATCGCAGCGTTATGCACGAAGCCGCCGATGCCGTCGGGCACGACGACGATGCCGAAGGCGTCGAGGAGCGGACGCAGGGCCTGGGGGTCGGCGACGCTGGCGAAGCGCCAGACCGAGGCGTCGGCGTGCATGCGGCTCGCGTAAGCCGCCAATGCGTCGGCATCGTCCTCAGGGTCGAAGCTGATGCTGATCAGGCGCACGCGGTCCTGCAGACCCTGCTTCCGGATGTCCTGCTGCAGCTGCTGGAATTCCGTGCCAAGCACGCTGCACACCGATTCGCAGCGCGTGTAGATGAAGTCCACGAGCGCGATGCGGCCGTCCCGCGCGAGCTCGCTCCGTAGCGAGTAGGCCGTTGCGCCGGCACCGGCACCGGCAAGCATCGCGTCCGGGATCTGCGGTGCGTGTTCGCGCACGTCGAGGCGGCGCGCGGCCTCGCTCGTGACGACCCGGAAGCCGGCACTGACCTCCGAGAATGTCACGAGCCCCAGCAGCAGGATCAGCGCGCAGGTGACGGCAGTACGCATGGGCTGGTGCAGGGCCGGCTATTTCAGCGTCGCCAGTTCGGCGCCGCCGTTCCATGGCGCGCTGCGGTCGGCGGTGCGCTTGCGTTGCTCCTGCACCGCTTCCGCGGTCACCGACCCCCCTTTGTTGCCCCACTGGCTGCGGATGTGGGTCGCGACCGCCGCGATCTCGGCGTCCCCGAGCTTGTCGCCGAAGGCCGGCATCACGCCGTTGTAGGTGTTGCCGGCGACTTCGATGCTGCCGTTGATCCCGTGCAGCAGGATCTGGATCACGACCTGTTCGCCACCATTGACCCAGACCGAACCGGCCAGCGGCGGGAAGACCTGGGGAATGCCGGTGCCTGTGGCCTGGTGGCAGGCCGCGCAATTGGCGCCGAAGATCTGGCCGCCATCGACGGCCTTGCTGGGCACGGCCGCGAGGACCTCGATGTTGCGGCGGTCGCCGAGCTCGGGACGCGTGCTGGGACGTGCCATGTAGATGTAGTACACGACCCATGCGAGCAGCAGCGCGATCAGGCCCAGCACCAGGCGCGGCACGGGGTTGAGGGCTTCATGCGGGTCGTGGTTCTCGCGCCGCTGGGGGTGGTCGTTGCGGGTCTTGGCTTGCATGTCGGGTACGTGGCTCCGGGTCATTTGGAGGCCGGGCCCGCGTCGGCGAGCGGCGCCAGCGCGGGGAAGGTCCGGTCGAGCGAGAGGAGATAGGCCACGAGGTCCTGCGCCGCCTGGGTGGCGACGACGACCCCGCCGGCCGGAGCGAACTGCGGCGGCAAGGCGACGACCTTGTCGCCCGGCGCAGCCTCACTCTTGACCTCGAACAGGAAGGGATAGGCCGGCATGATGCTGCCCGGCGTATAGGCACGCGGCTGGTAGAGGTGGCCGAGTTGCCAGTCCGCACTCGGCTGGCGCGCGCCGATATTGAACAGATCCGGGCCCGTGCGCATCGTGCCGAGCAGATGCGGGCGGTCGTAGTAGTAGTCGCCCGCAACCGAGGGCCGGCCCCAGCCCCGCTGGTCGTCCGGCGCCTGCGAAGGATCGCGCGGCTGCTGCGAATGGCAGTAGACGCAGCCCTGGCGGATGTACTCCTGCCGTCCGCGCAGCTGCACTTCGGTATAGGGCTTCAGGCCAGTCGTGGGCGGCTCATGGCGCAGCTGCAGATAGGGCAGCACGACCAGCGAGGCAGTGGCGATGGCGAGCGTCGTCATGGCGCCGGAGATCAGTTTGACGTGGTTTTCCATGGTTCAGGCGGTCCGGGCGAGAGGACGGAGAATGGCGGCGCCGCTGCGCTTGGGCCCGCGGGCCAGCGCCATCAGCAGGAAGTGGGCGGCGAAGGCGAGATGGCCGAGCGTCATCAAGGCACCGCCGATCGAGCGACCTTCCAGCCAGGGAAGCGTGACGCGCACCGACTCCATGAATGGCTTGCTTGCATCGAGCATCGCAAAGCCCTGCAGCACACCGGCCGTCGTCAACGACACGAAGTAGATCGCAAAGCCGATCGCGACCAGCCAGAAATGCACGGCGATCAGCGTCGGATACGGCCATTCGCGCGACAGGATGCGCGGCATCGCGAAGTAGATCGCGCCGAACATCACCAGCGTGACGAAACCGTACAGGCCGAGGTGGGCGTGCGCGACGGTGAAGTGCGTGAAGTGGGTGATCGTGTTGACGCTGCGCAGCGCTTCGAACGAACCCTGGATCGAGCTCAGCGTGTACATCATCCCGCCCAGCACGATGAAGCGCAGTGTCGGCGAATGCCGCAGGGCGGCGAAATGCCCGCGCATCGTCAGGTGCTGGTTCAGCGAGAACGCCACCACGGGCACGATCATCATCATGCTCTGCACGATCGACAGCGTGACCATCCATTCCGGCACCGGACCACCGACGAGATGGTGACCGCCGACCTGGCCGTAGAAGAACGCCAGACACCAGAAACCGATCAGCGACAGGTTGTAGGACTGGATCGGCCGGCCGATGACCTTGGGCAGGAAGTAATAGACGGCGGCGAGCGAGAGCGGCGTATAGAAGAGCCCCAGCACGTTGTGGCCGAACCACCAGTTCATCGTCGCCTGTTCGACGCCGAAATGCAGGTTGGGCAGTTTCGCGACGATGTACAGCACGGGGAACCAGAAGAGCGCCGCCCCCATGTACCAGACCGACACGTAGAGGTGCTCGACCTTGCGCCGGCGCAGCGTGAAGACCAGCGGCAGGCCGATCATCGCGCCGCCCACCGCGAACAGGACACCGACCTGCCCCGGGATTTCCAGCCACTCCATGCCGTCGTTGATGCCCATGGCGATGCAGCCGATGCCGATCGCGAGGCCGATGTTCCACAGGATCGCGCCCCACACCGCGAAGCGCGCGCCTTCCAACGTCGTCTTCAGCAGGCGCGGCAGCATCCACAAGGCGACGCCAAGCGCCGCCATCGGCGCCCATCCGTAGGCAACCGCGTTCAGGTGGATCGTGCGGATGCGCCCGAAGCTCAGCCAGGCATATTGCGTCAGCCAGTCGGGCTCATGGAGCTTGATCGAGCTAGTGAGGCCCGCAAGCGACGCCACCAGCAGCCAGAAGACCGCGAAGCCGAGCAGGACGAAGGCCGGGCGTGCGGACGAGGCATCCGCCGCGAGGCGCGCCTGCAGTTCCCCGGCGTCCGGTTCGCCGGGCGAAAACACCATTGCCCGCTGAAGCTCCCGTTGCGTCGCGGCCCTCGCAGCGGGTTCCTCGACCCGGCCGATCTCGCCGGGCGAAAAGATGACCTTGGCCCCGGCCGCATCCGGGTCGAGCAGTCCCTTGCGCAGGGACCAGATGAAAAAGAACAAACCTGTGACGGCAATGATGAACGACGAAAGCAACAGCAATGGGATGTCCATGACGAACAGTCACCTCTGAGGGGAGAATATTTCTGAAAATTATTTTTGTGCCAATATATGTTATTGGCGCTTCCCGTCAAAAGCAACATTTTTGATTCATCTTATGGACAAGCCCCTCGATGATCCAGCAGATCGCCGCCGCCGCGCACCGCCCTTAGTCCACTTGTACCGTCAGTCCGGGGTCGAAGCGGGCGTTCTCGGCCACGCCCTTGAGCACGTAACCACGCGGGTTGGCGAGCACCCGCGTCCCACCGACCCGATAGTCGAAGCTGTCGTGGGTGTGGCCGTGTATCCACAGCGCCGCATCGCTGCCCGCGACCAGGGCCTCGAGGTCGGAGACGAAGCACGCATTGAGGGGCGACCCGGCGAAGCGTTCGGCGATGCTGCCACGGGCCGGCGCGAAATGGGTCACGACGACGGTGATGCCGTCGAACCGCTCGGCGAGCCGAGCCTCCAGCCAGGCTGCATGACGCTCGAACAACGCCACACAGTGCGACGGTGTGAAGAGCTCCTTCTGGTCTTCGTCGACCGCGATGCGGCTGAAGTCGCGGCTGAAGCGCACAGCATCGTCCATCGCCTGTTCGCGCACTTCGCCGGCCAGGCGGAAGTCCGTCCACAGCGTCGCGCCGAGGATGCGGACATCGCCGATGCGCTTTTCTTCGCAGTCGAGCACCGTCACCGCAGTATCGCGAGACAGCTCGCTCAGCAAGCGGTTGGTCGCGGGGACGCTCGAACCGTAATACTCGTGGTTGCCCGCCACATAGATCGCCGGTCGCTTCAAGGCAGCAGCCCACTCGATCGCTTCGCGGGGACGGTGGATGTCTCCGGCCAGGATCAACAGGTCGGCGCCGGTGTCGGGAATCTCGCACGGCGCCAGCCCGAGATGAATGTCCGATACGATCTGCAGTTTCATATGTCGCTCCCTCGTGATCCTGCGATTGGAGTGCATGAGCAAGGAAAAGGTTACAGCCGAAGCGACGGAGGCCAAATGGAGCAATGGTTCGCTGCGAATCTGGGTGACGCGATGCTGGCCGGCGAGGCGCTTGATCGCGTTTGCGCGCTTTTCGCGGCGCAAGGCCGCAGCGGGACGACGGCGGTGCTGATGCGGCACGAGAACGTCGGACGCCTGCACTGCGAGCTCGTACTGTACTTTCCGCCCGAGCTCGCCGACCTGGCGGCGGCCGTCGGAGCCCGGCCCTGCGGCAGACCGGCCTTGTCCGGCTTGGGCGTCGCGATCGGCTCACCACGTCGCCTCGAGGACCTGGCGGCCGAGGAGTGATTTCCTCCCCGAGCCCAAAATCTCTCACCTTCAATTCAAGGTGTCCGAGGACCGCGAGGATCTGCAAAACCGCGCCGGCGGTGGGCATTGCGGCCTTCACGGTCTCGGACGGGGCAAGGTGAGTATTTTTGTGGTCAGCCCGCTGGTGCTTTCCGGGCGAGCAAAGGCGTATACGATACGAGCCCCCTCCCCCCAACAAAGAAAGCCCGATGCAAATCGATCCTTCCCGCCATTCGGCGGCCGATAACTACAAGCTTCTCACCAACATCGTCGTCCCTCGGCCCATCGCCTGGGTCACCAGCGTGAACGCGGCCGGTACCGTCAACCTGGCCCCGTTCAGCTTCTTCAACGCCGTCGCCTCGAACCCTCCCTATGTGATGATCAGCGTCGGCAGCAACGACGCCGGACAACTCAAGGACACGGCGGCCAACATCGAGGCGACGGGCGAATTCGTCGTGAACATGGTCACGGAAGACCTGTTCGCCGCGATGAACATTTCCGCCGCGGATTTCCCCCCCGACCAAAGCGAACTCGCCGCCGCCGGGCTCACGACGGCGCCGTCCGTCCACCTCCAGGTGCCCAGGGTGGCCGAAGCGCAAGTGAGCCTCGAATGCCGCCTGCACAGCACCATCCCCCTCGGCACCAACAAGGTGTACGTCGGCGAGGTCGTGATGTTCCACTTGGCCGATCAGCTCGTCGGACCGCGGCTGCATATCGAAGGCTTTGCGCCCCTCGGCCGCCTCGGTTCGCCCTCGGTCTATTGCCGCACCACCGATCGCTTCAACGCGCCGCGCATCTCCTATGCGCAATGGCGCGAACAGAACGACCCGGCCGCCGTTCCGGCGGAAAATTCATAACAAAAAGATATCCCGGGGGCGCCGCAGCCGCGACGCTCCTCCTCCCCCCAACCGCCGAATCACCCCCTTTGAATGCAGACCCCCAGCTTGCGCCGACTCTTCGGCGAACCCCGCTTCGTCAAGTTCTGGATTTCCCGCTTCATCGGCACGATTGCCAACCAGATGCTCATGGTGGCCGTCGGATGGCAGATGTACGACCTCACCGGTAGCGCTTGGGACCTGGGCCTGGTCGGCCTCTTCCAGTTCGTCCCCGCCTTCCTGCTGACGCTCCCGGCAGGCCACGTCGCCGACCGTCTCCGGCGCAATCGGATCTTTGCCACCTGCATACTGCTGCAGGCCGCGGTTGCGCTCCTGTTGCTCGCTGCCACGACGCAGGGCTTTGCGAACCGCGAACTGATCCTGGGCGTCTCGGTCGCCCTGGGCGTCGCCCGCGCCTTCCAGATGCCGGCCCAGCAGGCGCTGATCCCCCTGCTGGTCGGGCCCGAACTCCTCAGCCAGGCCATCGCGTTGGCCGCGAGCGGCATGCAGACCGCGATCATCGCCGGTCCGGCCCTCGGCGGCGCGCTCTACGTTGCCGGGGCTGCGCACGTGTACGCCGCCAGCATGGCACTCCTGATGGTCGCCGGCACGCTGATGGCAGCAGTCCATTACGAGCATCGGCCGGCGGCAGGCGCAATCACGCTGGAGTCGGCCTTCGCCGGCGTCACCTTCCTCTGGCGGAACAGGCCCCTCCTCGGCGCCATCTCGCTCGACCTCTTCGCGGTGCTGCTGGGTGGCGCGACGGCCCTGCTGCCGATATTCGCGCGGGATATCCTGCACACCGGGCCCGAGGGCCTCGGCCTGCTGCGAGCCGCCCCGGCCGTGGGCGCGCTGGCCATTTCGCTCGTGCTGCTGCGCTGGCCGGTGCGCCGCCGGTCCGGCTCGCTGCTGCTCGTTTCCGTGGCAGTCTTCGGCCTGGCGACGGTGGTGTTCGGTCTCTCCAGCCACTTCGGCCTCTCGCTGCTGGCGCTGGCCGTCACGGGTGCGGCGGACAACATCAGCGTCGTCATCCGCCAGTCGCTGGTTCAGCTGGACACCCCCGACGAGATCCGCGGCCGCGTCTCCGCGGTCAATTCGATCTTCATCGGCGCGTCGAACCAGCTCGGCGAATTCGAGTCCGGCGCCACCGCCGCATGGTTCGGTCCCGTCGCCTCGGTGGTCCTGGGCGGCGTCGGCACCCTGCTGGTCGCCGCGGCCTGGATACGGCTCTTCCCGGGCCTCGCCCGGCGTGATCATCTGGTACGGGAGCCGGTTCGGGCCTGAGCACGCAAATGAGGGCGCGACACCGCTAGGCCGTCGCCGGCAACGACTCCCGATCATGCACGACAACGCGGTTACGCCCCCCGCGCTTGGCCTCGTACAAGGCGCGGTCCGCAGCATCGACGAGGATGTATGAGGACTCGGTCCGGTGCGGGACGAGGCAGGTGCCGCCGATGCTGACGCTGATGCGGCCGTCAAGGCCGCAGGCATGCGGCAGTCGCAGGTTCTCGACGTCGTTGCGCACCTTTTCGGCGAGGCGCACCGTGCCTGCGAGGTCGGTGACCGGCAACAGCAACGCAAACTCCTCGCCGCCGAAACGTGCGGCAAGATCGGTGGCTCGGCCGGCGCACTTTTGCACGACCGCGGCGACCTGCCTGAGCACCTCGTCGCCGGCGAGATGGCCGTAGGTGTCGTTGTACTGCTTGAAGTGATCGACGTCGATCATCAGCACCGACAGCGGGCATTGGGCGCGGCCCGCGCGCTTCCATTCGGCGTCCAGCATCTCGTCGAGATAGCGGCGATTGCCGAGGCCGGTGAGCCCGTCGACGCTGGTCAGGCGACTCAGCTCGAAATTCATTTCCATCAGCTGCCGCTGGCTGTCGCGCAGCGCGCGGTAGGCCTCGTCGCGCTGACGCTGGTTGAGGTACGCCTTCGAGTGATAGCGGATGCGCGCGATCAGCTCGATCCGGTCGGGCAGCTTGACGAGGTAGTCGTTGGCCCCCGCGACGAAGGCCTCGCCCTTGACTGCCGGGTCCTCCTCGGTCGACAGCACGATGATCGGGATGTCGCGCGTGTCGGCATTGGCACGGTACTCGCGCACCAGCGTCAGGCCATCCACGCCGGGCATGACGAGATCCTGGAGGATGACTGTCGGCTTGACCTCGCCGGCCGCGGCGATCGCGCGGGCCGGGTCCGGGCAGTAATGGAAATCGATGTTCGGGTCCTCGGCGAGCGCGCGCCGCACCGCCTCGCCCACCATCACCTGGTCGTCGACCAGCAACACCATGACTGTGTACTCGTCCGCGATGGGCGGGCCCGGAGGATTCGAATGGATCATGTCTCCCTTTCTCATGGTGCTTCTCCTTTCGTCATTCTGTGGGCGGCATGGCCACCGTCCTCGCGCCGCCCTGCGGTACCCGGCCGAAGCGCTCGACGAGCCGCCGCGCGATCCGGTCGAGCGCCAGGATCTCGACCGCCGCGCTGACGTCTGCGGCTGCTTTCGGCATGCCATAGACGGCGCTCGTCGTCCGGTCCTGGGCGATGGTGTGCCAGCCGCGGTCGCGCAGGGCCTTGAGACCCAGCGCCCCGTCCCGGCCCATGCCGGTCAGCAGGACACCGATGGTCTCGCCCGGCCAGAAGCGGCAGACACTGTGGAAGAACGCATCGACCGATGGCCGATAGACACAGTCGACGGGCTCCCGGGTGTAGCCCAGCCTGTGGGCGGACGTGAATGCCAGGTGGTCGTTGGTCCCGGCGAGCAGGACACGGCCCGGCTGCGGCCGGTCGCCCTCTTCCGCAACCTGCACCGGCAGCCGCGAATGCTGCCTCAACCATTCGGCCATGCCGACCGCGAACTGGCGGTCGACGTGCTGAACGATGACGACTGCCGCCGGAAAGTCGCCGGGCAGGGCCGAGAGCAGGGCCGAGAGCGCCGCCGGGCCGCCGGCCGACGCGCCGATCGCGACCAGCCGCTCGATCCCGACGGATTGCCGGCGCACCGCGGGCATGGCCACCGGCCGGCCCCCACCGATCAGGCGGCCAATGGCGTCGATCTTGGCCAGCAGCGACGCCGCGCCCGTTCGCGGATCGCCTCCGAGCACGGGCGTATCGACGGCATCGAGCGCACCATGCCCCATTGCGTCGAAGACCCGCCAGGTGTTCGCGCCGACGCTCGAGGTCACGATCAGGATCGCGCACGGCGTCTCGTCCATGATCCGCCGCGTCGCCTCGACCCCGTCCATCCCCGGCATCACGAGATCCATGAGCAGGAGGTCCGGCGTCTCCTGCTTGCACCGCGCCACGGCCTCGGCGCCGTCAGCCGCGGTCCAGACGACCTGGTGCCCAGAATTTCCGGCCAGCGCCCGGCGCAGCGCCTCGACCGCCATCGGGAGGTCGTTCACGATCGCAATCTTCATGGCCCGGCCTCCCGAAGGGCCGCCCCGAGGGGGGCCGACGCCCCCTCGGGGGGCAGCGAGCGAAGCGAGCGTGGGGGTCGTTTCATCTTCCCTCTCCGATCAAGTCCGCCACCGCCTGGAGCAGGCCCTCGTCGTGGAAGCTCCCCTTGGCCAGGTAGTAATCGGCCCCGGCGTCGAGGCCCCGTCGGCGGTCCTCCTCGCGATCCTTGTAGGAGACGACCATCACCGGCAGCGACTTCAGGTGCGGATCCTTGCGGATCAGCGACACGAGCTCGATGCCGTCGAGGCGTGGCATGTCGATGTCGGTGACGACGAGGTCGAAGTGCCCGCTGCGCACCGTGTTCCAGCCATCCATGCCATCGACCGCGGCCTCGACTTCGTAGCCCGCCCGGTCGAGGAGCTTGCGCTCGAGTTCGCGGACGGTGAGCGAATCGTCCACCACCAGCACCCGCCGGCGCCGCGTGCGGGCGCCTTGCGCCTCCTCCGCCAGCCGGCCGACCCGGCCACCGGCGACCAGCTTGTCGAGCGTGCGCAGCAGATCCTCGACATCGACGATCAGCAGCGGCGCGCCGTCCTCCATCAGCGCCCCGGCGGCAATGCCCTCGACCTTGCCGAGGCGGGGATCGAGGGGCTGCACGACGAGTTCGCGCTCGCCGAGGAAACCGTCCGTGACGAGCCCGTACGCATGAGCGCCCTCCCCGACGACGACCACGGACAGGGTCTCGTGAAGCGGACCGGTCTCGCCGCCGAAGAGCTGGCGCGCGGCGACAAGGCCGATGCGGCGCCCGGCGAGGGAAAAATGCTGGCGTCCCTCCAGCTGCTCGACCTGCGCGCTCGAAAGCTTGAGCGTGCAGGCGATATGCGCGAGCGGAAAGGCGTAGGGTTCGCCGCCGATATCGACGAGCAGCGCACGCACCACGGACAAGGTGAGCGGAAGTTCGAGCTGGAAGCGCGTGCCCTCGCCCACGGTCGAGTTGAGGCGCAGATGGCCGCGCAACTCGCGGATCGTGTCGCGCACGGCATCGAGACCGACGCCCCGGCCAGAGACGTCGCTCACCTCCTCCTTGAGGGAGAAGCCGGGCAGGAAAAGGAACTCCAGCAGCTCGGTCTCGCTCAGCTCGGCCGCCATCTCCGCATTGGCCAGGCGGCGTTCGACGACGGTCCGGCGCAGCCTGTCCTGATCGATGCCGCCGCCGTCATCGGCGACGACGATGTGCAGGCGCCCGGCGCTGTGCCGGGCCGCGAGGCGCACCAGTCCTTCCTCCGGCTTGCCGGCGGCACGCCGCGCCGCCGCGGGTTCGATGCCATGGTCGACGGCATTGCGCAGCAGATGGCCGAGCGGCGCATCGAGGCGTTCGAGGATCTCGCGATCGACCGGGGTCGCGCCGCCCTCGATTTCGAGGCGCACCAATTTTCCCAGCGTCCGGCCGAGATCGCGCACCAGCCGAGGGTAGCCCCGCAACCCGTCGGCGAAGGGGCGCATGCGGCACGCCAGCGCGGCATCGTAGAGACGATGCGCGAGCTGCGTGCTGCGGCTGTCGGCGAGCTCCATTTCCGCCAGCCGCTCGGTCAGGAAAGCCTGGCAGACGCCCAGTTGCTCGCGCGCCGCCGCCACCAGGGCGATGCCCGAATCGTCCCGGGCCGTGCCGGCCGCCGCATCGATGAAGCGCTCATGCAGGCTGTCCAGTGCCTTGCAGGCCTCGCCCTGCAAGCGCTTCAGGCGCAGCAGCGCAGTGGAAAAGGGCGCCAGCGCGCGCGATTCGACCAGCGATTCGCTGGCGAGGCCGAGCAGGCGATTGAGGTTGTCGGCACCAACACGCAGCACGCGCGCCGGCGCATCGTGCGCAATCGCGGCGGCGCCCGGCTCCGGCCTCAGAGCAGCCGGCGGCTCCGGCGGCACGGCGGCGATTTCCGCCCCGCCCGCCTCCGTCGCCTCGGCCTCGACCGACTGGACGACCGCTGTTTCGACCCTTGCCACCGCGGCATTGGAACGTCCGGCGACCAGGGTACTCAGCGCCGCGACGAGCTCCGTCACCTCGGCCCGCGCGCCCCCGGACCAGACGTCGATTTCCGCCTCCGGCGTTTGCGTGACGCGCACGATCAGGTCCACGCCGCGCAGGAGGATGTCGATTTCCGGCTGGCCGAGCTGCAGCCCGCCGCGCTGCGCGGCGACGAAGCAGTCCTCCATCGCATTCGCGACAGCGACGCCGGCATCGAGCTCGACCATCCGCGCCGCCCCTTTCAGCGAGTGCGCGGCACGCATGCAAGCTTCGAGCGGGGCGGCAGCGACGGCATCGGCGCCGAGCGCGAGCAGGCCGTCGGTCAGCGCCTGGACCTGCATTTCGGCGTCGAGGCGGAAGAGCTCCAGCATCGACAGCTGGCTGAGATCGCGCTCGCTCGCGGCACTCATGCCAGACTCCGTTCGAAGCTGGCGAAGAGGAGGCGCTCGTCGAGCACCCCGACCGAGCGGCCCTCCCAGGACAGCACTGCCCGAGTGAACGGTGCGGCCGCGCGGGCGACGGTCGCGGGCGGCGGCGACAGCTCGTCCGCGGCGCAGCGCCGCAGTCCGAAGACTTCATCGACCGGACAGACCGCACGCTCGGCAACATCGCGCAAGACCAGCAGGCGAGCCGCGGCGCGGCCCTGTTCCCCATGCGACGGATCGATTCCGAGCAGCCGGATCAGCGAAAAGGCGACGATGAGCTCGCCACGGATGTTGGCAAGACCGAGCAATACGCCGCTACGCCGGTTCGGCAGGGAATGGATCGGCCGCTCCCCGGCGATCTCGTCGAACACCCGCGCCGACAACGCAAGCCATTCGACGCCGATGCGGAAAAGGACGAGCGCCTGGGCCCCTGATGCGGTCGGCTCCACTGCCGTCCCCACATGCTGCGTCCCCGCCTGAAGGACCTCGTCCGACATTTCGGCGTCGAGCAAGCGACGTGCGGCAGCCGCGTACACCGGGCAATTGCGGCAATGGATGCAGGCCTGCAGCTCGGGGCAGGAGCGATCGCCGCGCACACCGATGCGGTTCCAGCAATCGACAATGGCGGCGCTCATCGCCCTTCACCGTTCGGCTCGAGACGCCGCCGCCGCATATGCAGGCGCTGCGCCCCCGACGCGTCGCCCTGCCGCTCGAGGAGAAGGGCGAAGTGAAGCAGGGTATCGGGGTGCTGCGGGTCGAGGTAGAGGGCCTTGCGGTAGTGCGCGGCAGCCGAAGCGAGGTCGCCGGATGCCGCCCGGATCACGCCCAGCAGGTGATGCGCGGGGGCCGAGAATGCGTGGGTCTGCAGATAACGGCCGCAGCACAGCGCCGCTTCCTCCAGGCGCCCCTGATCTGCGAGGCGGCCCGCGTGTTCGAGGTCGCAGGGCTGCGGGCTCGCGGACGGCAAGGGGCTGCGCGCCGCGATCCGCGGATAGCCCGGCCAACGCGGCTTTGCCGCCGGCGCCGATGCTGCCCGCGGCACCGCAAGGCGTTGCGGCATGGCCGGGCGTTCTGCAGCCACGCTGACCGGAGGCAGCGCCGCACTGGGCAAGGCGAAGCCCCGGGGCACCGTGGCCGTTGTGAAGCCGCTCCCCCGCAGCGCAGCGGCTTCCGCCCGGCCGACGAAGAGCACGCCCTCGGGAGCGAGCAGGCGGGCCAGGGCGGCAACCGCGCGCACCTGTGTCGGACGGTCGAAGTAGATCAGCAGGTTGCAGCAGAAGATCGCGTCGTACGTAGTGCCGGAGACGAAATCGGCAGCGAGCAGGTTGCCCTGGCTGAAGCGCACCGCCCACCGCACCGCCTCCTTCAGCTGCTCGCCGGCCGCAGTCCGCTCGAAGTGGCGGTCGCGAAAGCCCAGATCATCGCCGCGGAAGGAGTTCTTGCCATAGACGGCGCGGTTTGCGCGCTCGAGCGAGGCGGCACTGACATCGATGGCATCGATGCTGCAGCGGCCCATCGGAAAACCGGCGTCGATAAGCGCCATCGCCATCGTGTACGGCTCCTCGCCGGTCGCACAGGGCACGCTCAGCAGGCGGAGGACGCCTTCGGGGTGGCGGGGCAGCCAGCGATCGAGCGCAAAGCGGCAGAGCCCGGCAAAGGCTTCGCGATCGCGGAAAAACCAGGTTTCGGGAACGACGACGGCCTCGATCAGCGCCTGCAGTTCCTCACCCGAGGCGCTGACCCGCTGCCGATAGGCATCGAGGTCGTCGAGGGCGCAGGCAGCCAGGCGCTCACGAATGGCGCGGTCGATGAGCGACGGCCCGATCGATTCGGCATCGAGCCCGATCGTCCGCTCGAGGAGGGCGACGATCTCAGCATTCCAGAGCACGGGCCGCCTCCGGTGCGGACAGAAGCCCACGCCATGTCGTCGGCAGCAGATGGCGCAACTCGAAGCGCTGCACGAGCCCTCGCCCGTCGTTGGCAACAGGCCCCAGATACGGTGCCGCGTCGACCGCGGGCCCCGCATCGGTGAAGTCTGCGGGGTCGAGACGCACCGTCTCGGTGACTCCCTCGGCGATCAGGCCCAGCCGCGTTGGCCCGCCCGCTTCCGCGGGATAGTCGACCAGGATCAGACGCGTGCTCAGCCGCCGGCGCGCGGGCCGGCCGAGGATCAGCTGCGCGAGGTCGATCGCGGGCAAGGGCGTGCCCCGCCAGCTGAACACGCCGGCGAGTCCCGGCGGCGCGTGCGGGATCGGCCGCATGCCGACGAGCGGCAGGACTTCCGCGACACTCGCTGTGTCGAGCACGTAGCGCTCCTCGCCAAGCTGAAACAGAAGGAAAAGCACGGCCGCCTCCCCCGCACCGCTTCAGGCCGATTGCGGCAGCAGGCCGTTGCCGCCGCTCGCCTCGGCGTCCGGGGAGCCCACCTTGAAGCGCGAGACGCCGTCGCGCAGCTCGCTGGCCACCCGCCGGAACTCGTCGATCGCCATCCCGGATTCGCGCAGCGAGTCGACCGTCTGCCGCACCGCCTCGCTCAACTGGGCGAGCGCTTCGCTGATCTGCTCGGCCCCGCCGGCCTGCGCCTGCATCCCTTCGTTCACCTCCTCGATGCGAGGCGCCAGGGCCTGCACCTCGGCGATGATCTGCGACAGCTGCCCGCCGACCTCGTCGACCTCGTGCATCCCCCGCCGCACCTCTTCGGAGAACTTGTCCATGCCCATCACACCGGCCGCGACCGCCGACTGGATGTCCTTGACCATCTGCTCGATGTCGTAGGTCGCCACCGCCGTCTGGTCCGCCAGCCGCCGGATCTCGGTCGCCACCACGGCGAAGCCCTTCCCCGCTTCGCCGGCCTTCTCGGCTTCGATCGCCGCGTTCAGCGACAGCAGGTTGGTCTGGTCGGCCACCTTCGCGATCGTGCTCACCACCTGCCCGATGTTCCCCGCCTTTTCGCTCAGCACGCCGAGGCGCGCGCTGATCGACTCGGTCGCTGCCGCCACCGCCTGCATGCCCTGGCCCATCCGCGTCAGGCCGGCCTGCCCTTCCCCGGCGAGCACGGCGGTCTGGTCGGCCACGCCCGACACGTCGCCCATGGTCCGCACCAGCTGCCGCGCCGTCGCCGAAATTTCCTTCGCGGTCGCGCCGATCTCGCTGGTAGTCGCCGCAATTTCGCTCGCCGTCGCCTGCTGCTCGCGCGCCGTCGCGCCGATCTGGTTCACCGAGGCGCCGACCCGGGCGCTCGACGACTGCACCTGCCCGACCAGCCCCGTCAGCTCGTCGGCCATACGGTTGAAGCCCGCGGCCAGGGAGTGGAATTCATCGCGCCGCATGAATTCGACGCGCCGGCGGAAATCGCCGCCACGCATCGTCTCGACGAGCGCGAGAAGCTGGGCCAACGGGTAGTCGATGGCCTTGATCAGGCGGTACGCATACACCAGGGTGAAGACGAAGGTTGCCAGCAGGCTTGCAAGAATCCCGCCGATTGCCCAATCCACGTCCCGGCGGATTTCGGCGAGCCACTTTTCCGTATCGGCCTGATTGAAATCGACGACGACCTGAAGCGCCCCCCGCGCCTTCTCGAACGCCCGATCCAGTTCGGCACGCGTCGCGTCCGCAGCCTGCAGCCCCTTTCGGTCGGCGACGAGCGGAACGATCCGTTGCTGCAGCTGCAGGTAGGTCGCCGCGCTCGCCTTGAAGGCTTCGAAGTTCTCCCGGTCCTTCTGCTGAAAGATCGTTGTCTCGTATTTGCGGATCGCTTCATTAAGACGTTCGGCGCTTGCCCGCATTTCCGACCGGATCTGGCCTTGCACCGCCGCGCCTGGCGATGCAAGGTACTGGGAGGTCAGGGAAAGTTCGGTCACCAGTTCGGCATACAGCTGGGTGCACTGATAGACCCCGGGGGCCGCGTCGGTAGCAAGGGCGACGGCATCCGTGCCGATGCTCGCCAGGCGCGTGTAGGCCACGCCGCCCATCACGACCATCAATCCCAGGATGATGGCGACACCTGCGAGGAGTCGTCTGCGTATTGTCCAGTTCTGCATTTTTCACCCCGCGCGGGCCGGACATCGGACGTTACCAAGAAGCATGCACTACCGGTCCAGCATCAATGACAACATCGCGTACGCGCAGTTCCCCGTCATCCCGGACGAAATATCTTTCGATAATCCTATTTGACTGGCATGGTTATTTTGCCTTGTCCCCTTCCTCAATCCGTATCGAAGCTCTGCCAGGCTTCACCGGGGCTTTGCTAGAGTCCGTTAGCGGAGTACTTCGGCTCCCCGGTACCGCCTCAGAACTTCGAACCATGACGATCCTGACCCGAGCAAACCTCATCGACGGAAGCTTCCTCAGCGGCCTCGACATGCCGGCCCATCTCTCGTGGAGCGACGCCGACCTCGAGCGCTCGCTCGCAAGAACGTGGGATACACGGCCCCACGGCGCCATCTGGGTCTTCGCCTACGGCTCGCTGATGTGGAATCCGCTCTTCGACTTCCAAGAGCGACAGACCGCGAGACTCGACGGCTGGCACCGCAGCTTCTGCCTTCGGTCGGTGTCCGGCCGCGGCAGCCTGGAACGTCCTGGACGCGTCCTGGCACTGGAACCCGGCGGCGAGGTGCGGGGCGTGGCGCTACGCCTGCATGACGATCAGGCCGCTGCCGAGCTGCGCCTGCTCTGGACGCGCGAAATGGCAGGCGGCGACTACCATCCGCTATGGACGCCGGTGATGCTCGAGGATGGCACGAAGGTCACCGCAATGGCCTTCGTCATCAACCCGGACCGCCCCCTCTACGACCCGGATGCGACGGCCCCGACGGTGGCGCGAATCGCTGTGGAGGCCGCCGGAGTCTTTGGCCGCAATGCCGACTACGTCCATGCCCTCCACGACGCACTCGCCGAGCGCGGGCTACAAGACCCGTATGTCGATGCGATCGTAAGAGAGCTCAAGGCCCTTACGCCGGCACCTCCGAAGTCTGCTTGATTTTCTGCATCGGGATTTGGGTCTCATCATACGGCGCTGCGTTTGTCATGACGCCGGAAGTTTCGGAATGCTACCATCGCGTCATAACCCAAGCGCAGCCCGCATCCAGCGACGGTTCCGGCAAATTTTCGGGGGAGTGATGGCAGAAGCAACCTACGATCTCATATTCCAGGGCGGCATCCTTGCCGGCTTCACGCGTGAAGAGGTCATGCAGCGCTTCCGCGACGTCTTCCGCCTGCCGATGGAGGAAGTCGAAAAGATCTTCGGCCATCCGCGGGTCGTATTAAAGCGCAACCTCGACCAGACAGTCGCCGACGATTACCGGCAGCGGCTCGCGGGAATCGGCATGGCGGTGAGCCTGAATGCCGTGCATCCGCCGGCAGCGCTTGCGGCGCCATCGCCCGCAGTGCCCGCTGCACCCGCCGCGCCCGAGCCATCGGCCGCCCAGCCGGCGCAGATCGAGAAGCGGGCCGAAGACAAGACCGAGGAACCGATCTCCACTCCCCCTCGCGCGAACGAGCTGCAAGCCGCCCCCGCGGCGCCCACCGGTCCTTTCGTCCGGGCCGCGGAAGCCACCGGCGTTCCCCGCGAGCTCGACTTCGAATTCACCGGCAACGGTTTCGAATTCTTCCGCATCTGGATCGTCAACCTGGTCCTCGGCATCGTCACCCTGGGCATCTACTCAGCCTGGGCCAAGGTGCGCACGCTGCGCTATTTCTACGGCAACACCCGCTGCGACGGCACCAGCTTCGAATACCTCGCCGATCCGGTGAAGATCCTCAAGGGGCGGCTGATCGGTTTTGCACTGCTGGCGATCTACTCGCTCGCGAACAAGTTCGTCCCTCCGCTCGGGGCGCTGCTGATGCTGGCCTTCCTCGGCATCTTCCCGTGGATCATGGTGCGCGGGCTGGCCTTCCGTAACCAGAACTCCGCGTGGCGCGGCGTGCGCTTCGGCTTCGACGGCAGTCTCGGCGAGGCCTACAAGGTCTTCCTGATGTGGCCGTTCCTCGGTGTGCTCAGTCTCGGCCTGTTGATGCCCTACGCGATGCATCGCCAGCAGCGGTTCGTCCTCGACAACAGCCGCTACGGCGTCGAGCCCTTCGAGTTCCACGCGGGCCCCGGCCCGTTCTACCGGATCGCGCTGGCCTTGATCGGCACCGCGATCGGCGGTTTCCTGCTGTCCATGGTCGTTGCCAAGATCTTCCCGCCGCTTGCTCCGCTGGCGATGGTCGCGACCTATCCGGTGATCTTCGCGGTTTCCAACGTGATGTACACCAACCTGCGCTACAACCACACGACGCTCGGCACGCTCGCGCTGCAAGCAAACTACCGTTTCGGCTCCTACGCGATGCTGATGGTCACCAACACGCTCGCCATCGGCATCACCCTGGGGCTGTTCTACCCCTGGGCCAAGGTGCGCACCGCGCGCTACGCTGCCGCACACATCGGCCTCGTGGCCGACAGCGACCTGAGCGAGTTCGCTGCCGCGCAGCGGGAACAGGTCTCGGCGCTCGGCGGCGAGATCGGCGACCTCTTCGACGTGGATCTGGGCATCTGATGCGACTGGAAGGCCGTTTCTTCGATGGCAAGAGCTCGCGCAGCCACCGCGCGAGCTTGCTCGTCGAAAACGGTCACGCACGCATCGAAGCGCAATCCGGCGAGGACTTGCTGGCGCCGGTCGCACTCAAATGCATCGATATTGCGTCGCGAGTCGGCAACACGCCGCGCTTCCTGCGCTTTCCCGACGGTGCAAGCTTCGAAACGGAGGACAACGACGCCGTGGACCAGCTTGCGGCACATCGCGCCCCGGCAAGCGGGTTGGTCCATCGGCTCGAATCAAAGCTGCGCTATGTCCTCGTCGGTCTGGCGCTCACGGTCGCCTTCGTCTGGGGGAGCGTCCAATGGGGTGTCCCGGCCCTCGCCAAAGTCGCCGCCTTTGCGCTGCCCGCCGAGGTCAACAGCCACGCGGACCGCATGGTGCTGGATATCCTCGACCGCCATGCCTTCAAGGCCAGCCGCCTGCCTGAAGAGGAACAGCAGCGCCTGCTCGCCGCCTTCGCCCCGCTGCTGACAGCGGTCCCGCAAGACCCGCCGGTCCGCATCCTGTTCCGCGACGCGACCGACACGATCGGTGCCAACGCCCTGGCCCTGCCGGCCGGCACCATCGTCGTCACCGATCAGCTCGTGCATCTGGCGCGGCACGACGACGAGATCGTCGCGGTGCTCGCTCACGAAATCGGTCACATCCGGTACCGTCATGCCATGCGCGGCTCGATCCAGGCCTCCTTCATGGGCCTCATCGCGACGCTGGTCGTCGGCGACGTCTCCTCCGTGTCTTCGGCCATCACTGCCCTTCCACTGATGCTCACCGAACTCGGCTACTCGCGCGACTTCGAACGCGAAGCCGACCAGCACGCCGTCGACGTGCTGCATCGCCTGGGTATCGGCCCGCAACGTTTCGCCGACATCCTGCAACGGCTCGATCGGTCGAAGGACGAAAAAGCCGGGTATCTGTCGACGCATCCCTCGACGCCCGAACGCGTGCAGGCGATTCTTTCCGGTTCCAGTGGCATGAACCGGTAACGCGGACGTCTATCCGTTCTTTGCGCAGTACATGCTCGCATCGGCATGGCCCAGCAGCGCTTCCGCATCATGGCCGTCCTCGGGGAACAAGCTGATGCCGATGCTGACCGAGACCGTCGCGGTCTCGGAACTGAGCCGGTAGGGCTCGCACAGGACGCGCTCGATCTTGTCGACGAGTGCCCTGACGTGATGCTCCTGCGCCGGCCCTTCGACGATGATGACGAATTCGTCGCCCCCCAGCCGGGCGATCGTGTCTTCCTCCCGCACCGTGTCGCTGAGGCGCCTCGCCACTTCCACCAGCAACGCATCACCCGCCGCGTGTCCCATCGTGTCGTTGATCTCCTTGAATCGATCCAGATCGAGGAACAACAGCGCAAAGCGCTCCTGTCTGCGCTGCGCGCGGGCGATGGCCTGTTCCAGACGGTTTTGCAGCAAACTGCGGTTGGGCAGCCCGGTCAGCGCGTCGTGGTCGGCGGCGTAAGCCAGTTGTTCCGCCTCCAGTAGCAATTCGGTTACGTCGCGCAAGATCGAGACCGCTCCGACGACCTTGCGATGGCGGCCGTAAAGCGGCGTTGCCAACTCTTCAATGATGCGCTTGTCCCCGCCGTTGAGATACATCACCGTCTGCTTCGTGATCTGACGCGCCGTGTGCACGGTGTCTTCCATGGCCGTGGTGGTGCGTTCGTGCAGATGACGGTCGAAGCTCTCGAACACGGCACTGGCCGGACGGCCCAAGGCCCTGTACGAAGGCCAGCCGCAGATCTTTTCCGCGACGGGATTCAGGTATTCGATACAACCCTTGGCGTCGATCAGCGCCACGCCCTCGCCGATCGAACCCAGCACCGCCTGGAGCCGATCCTTTTCCAGCAAGAGCGCCTGCTCGGCCTGGTCACGCCGCTTGATCTCGTCTTCCAGATCGCGCTTGTCGAAGCGCAGCGTCAAGGACGCACGCACCGACCGATTGAAATTCAAGGCGGACACAACCATCGCGATCAGGAATATCGCGGTCATCAAGGCCATCGCCATGTGCAGCGTCGTGCCCAGCATGAGGTAGTGGGCCATCAGCGGAAGCAGTGTCGGAAACAGGAAGGCGAGGCAGGCCTCCATCCTGAAGGCCAACACGGTAATGCTCCCGGCCGACATGCCGGCCAGCACGAAGGCGACGAACACCTCGTGCGCCACCGATGGACTGGGCACCATGACGAAAGAACTCGCCCCCCAGACGCTGCCGGCGAGTGCCGTCCCTACGACGTACGCGGCATTCCAACGCGCCGCGGTATCGAGATCGGAACCGACGCGGGCATGGCGTCGCGCGAGCAAGGCGCGCAACGCCGTCGCCGATACCAGCGCGCCGTACCATGCGAGCAAGGGGAGAAGCGCAACGTAAGACACCTGGACCAGGGCCAGGATTGCGCCGTTCACGAGGGTGACCGAATAGGCCAAGGGCGCGTTCTTGTAGAGCAGACCCACCTGCTCGGCAAACACCTGGCCAGCGTGCCGACCTTCAACTGCGGCGTATTCCATGGACGTCCCGCGTCGCCGCGCTCCTGGTCGCAGTTCGCAATGACCGGCTCTGCCACGCGTCCGCCGGAGAAACCATGACCGACGCGTGACAGCAAAATTCCCGTCTAATAGTCCAATCTAGGCCATGTTTTGTCCGAAGTTGTTTCAGCCGCGAAAATCGTCACGTTGTTTGACATTCTGGATTTGAATATTGCTACCGGTCGTCGCCGACTCGACGCCTCAGCCCGCGGCCAGCCCCCGACGAACTGGCAGAGATGCGTTACCGCGCGACGACCGCGTCGCGCCGCTCGAACTTCAGCTCAGCCACTTCCTGGAATCCGAGATCAATCCGACGCTCGGCGAACATCAGGGATCGGTCGTGCTCGAAAGCATCGAACACGGAGACACCGCCCTGCTGAAGTTCGGCGGCAGCTGCCACGGCTGCGGCCAGGCCGATCTGACGCTGTCGGAATTCATCGCGGTGAAGATTCAGGAGCGGTTTCCGGTGATCCGCAAGGTCAACGCGCTGGCGACGATGCACCGGTGAGCAAGGCGATTCACGATAGCAGCCGAACCAGTGCGTCCGGGTGGATCGGCAGTTCCAGCAAGCCCGCCAAGCCCATCAGGACGCCAGAGCCGATCGGCACCAGGCCCACCCAGTAAAGCGCCCAAAATCCGGTGAGGGCCGTGACGGCAAGAAGCGCGATGGCAATGGCGAGCAGCGCATCGGAGAGGTCGAACTGGTCGTCGCGGTAGTTCAGATTGTCGTAGGTATGCTGGTCGTGCTCCGCCTGGACCTTGAGCTCGTCGCGTCCGCGCACTTCACGGTCGTGGAGTTCGCGGTAGTCGGCGATGGCTTTGTCGTATTTGGCGACCGCAGCCGGCACCGCGGCGTCTTTCGCGAGCTCCAACTGAACGGCCGTCGCCGCGGCCATGTCAGCGCGTATATTCTTCGCTTGAAAGTAGCTCCAGTGGTCGATCTTGTCGGCCTGCGCCTGTTGCATCGCCTGGACGATGTTGTCGTCCTTGACCTTGCAGATTCCCATGAAGGTGGCAATGATCGCCACCGTCACGGCAACGACGGCGTTGAGTCGCCTCGCCCTGGCGTCCTGGATTTCCAGGGTGGTCGCTGCCCTTTCGATGACTTCGCTGGGATCGATGTCCATGTGGCTTCCTGCAATGACTCCGGGACTGGAATGACGTCGATTCTAGTGGCCGGAGAGCCCTCGCCATGTATCAAAGATTGGCCCGTCCGGCATCGGCACGGCGACATCGTCTGAGGCGGATTCCCGGAAACGCAATATGCAGACGGACCGGCTACGACGCTTACCGAGTCGTACTGCGGTCGACTGCCACCGTCGCAATCGACCGCATTATTTCGGATAGCCACTGGCCTCCGTCAGCGTGCCGCAAATCCAGACTCCATCGCCGATCGTGCTGCGGCTCATGTTGCGGGGTGACGAAGAAGCGGTGGCATGATGGAGGGAAGCGACGCTGAACGCCTCCCGCGTCCTACTTCGGAGCGAAGGAACATCATCGTGACGAGCGCCAAGCGACATGCCGCAGACCAATCCAAGCGCTGGTCCCAGAAGGTGACCGAGACCAGCCATGCGCTGGATCTCGAAAAGGGCGTGTTCGCGCAGGCCGACCCGCGGGAAATTGCCCGCTCACTCAAACGCTCGGCCGACCGCAGCCACCGCCGCAAGACCGACCCCTTTCGCTCGGCGATGTCGATGCTGAACTTCTACATCAACCGCGCCGGAAAAAATCTCACCATCGAGCGGCGCCGCTGCCTCGAAGCAGCCAAGGACGAACTACGGGTGCTGTACGGCAAGCCCCGTGCTCACGCCAGACAGTGAGCGAAGGTACGGGGATTGCTGCCATACGATCATGGAAGCGAGCAACCCAATGCTAAGGATCAGCAGCTCCTCGTGCTGGCCTTGCCGCGCGGTGGCGTGCCGGTCGGCTTCTACTACACCGACTTCACACAGACCACCCGCGACGAAGTGATCCAACTGCTACAACAGAGGTAGGACCGCAGTCTCTCCATATCGGCACAGTTGGCAAGCATGTGCAATTTGTACAGTAGAGAATTGACATGATTCGACAAGCGTCCAACGAGACGATCCGTATTCCTTCCGGGGACATATTTCTCGAGGGCATGCTCCAGTGGCCCTCGCAGCCCGCTTCGGGCATTGTCGTTTTCGCCCACGGCAGCGGGTCGAGCCGTCTGTCGCCGCGGAACAACTTCGTCGCCGCGGAATTGCGCCAATCCGGCTTGGCGACCCTGCTGATGGATCTGCTGACGCTGGAAGAGGATGCCGACTACACCAATCGCTTCGACATCGACATTCTGACCGACCGGCTGCTGGACGCGATGTCGTATCTGGACAAGGAAGCGGTGACCGCCTCGCTCCCGGTCGGAGCCTTCGGCGCAAGTACGGGCGCAGCGGCGGCCTTGCGGCTGTCCGCGGCCCTTCCTGACCGCGTCGCCGCAGTCGTCTCCCGCGGCGGACGCCCCGACCTCGCAGGCAGCGAGATCCTGACCCGGATTCGCACGCCGACACTGCTGATCGTCGGCAGCCTGGACACCCCGGTGATCGAACTGAACGAAGCGGCCTATCGGGACCTCGGTGGCATCAAGGAAATCCGGATCGTGCCTGGAGCGACCCACCTCTTCGAAGAGCCCGGCACCCTCGAACAAGTCGCCAAGCTCGCCGCCGCCTGGTTCAATCGATACCTGTGAATCAGGGCACCGCTCGTCAGCGCGCCGATGCGACGTCCACCTCGCGGTTCTTCTGCTCGAGCGAGCGGATCAGTCCGTCGATGCCGCCCAGCTGGATTTCCCGGGCGAAGCTGCCGCGATAATTGGTGACGAGGCTGACGCCGGCGACGACGACGTCGAACACCTTCCAGCCGTCGGGAGTCTTTTCCAGCGAGTAGTCGATGCCGATCGGCTGGGAACCGGCTTGGCGGACTTCCGTCTGCACGCGCACCGAACTGTCGGTCTCCGCGAATTTCAGCGGCTTGTACTGGATCGTCTGGTCGCGATACTGCGTCAGCGCGTTGGAATAGGTGCGCACGAGCAGGGTTCGGAAGGCATCGACCAGCTTGTCCTGCTGCTCGGGCGTCGCACTGCGCCAGTCCTTGCCGACCGCGAGCATCGTGATGCGGCGGAAGTTGAAGTGCGGCAGTACCTTGTCTTCGACCAGGTTGACGACCTTGCGCGCGTCGCCCGACTGGATCGAACGATCCTTGCGGACGATCGTCAGCACGTCGTCACTGACTTCGCGCACCAGCGCATCGGGCGCCTTCCCGGTGTCGGCCGCATGCACGGCAGGCGCCAGGAAGAACAGCGTGGAAAGCAGCAGGAAAAACCTTTTCATCGTTATCACCTCAAGGAGCGGGCCGGAATGCTCATGGTCGAATTAGGCCCGAAACGCGTGGCGCCTTTAAGACGCTGCGCCGCAAAAGACTGTTGCCGCCAATCCACTAATCGCGCATATTCGCGTAGGAGCAGCCAAGGTGGCATCATTCAAGCCGTACCCCCTTACGACCTTTGGCTTATGAAAATTGACCTCGGAAACTACACGCTCCCGCAACTGAAACAACTCGACGCGCGCATCGAGAAAGAGATTGCGCGGCGTCAGTCCGACGCCAAAGCGTCAATATTGAAGAAACTCACCCGCATGGCCGGCGAGTACGGTTGGTCGCTGGAGGAAGTGCTGGGCGATGCCGCGGCATTGCCGCCCATGAAAGCGGACCCGGGTCGCTCGGCCGAGAAGGCGCCCGTGCCGGTGAAGTACCGCCATCCGTCGAAACAGGATCTCGCCTGGTCCGGGCGCGGGCGCAAGCCGCAATGGGTCGAGGCTTGGCTCGCTCACGGGGGTGCGCTCGACGCACTCGCCATCGCCGCCGAGAAATTTGCGAAGAAGCAGCAGCAGGCGGCCCGCATCACCACTGCCGCCAGTGCTTCGCCGGCGAACAAGAACGCATCGGACGCCGCATTCGTTTCATAACTCATACAAAGTACGAGGGCACCGACGTGAAAGGCGAAGAACTGCGGGAAATCCAGGCCCCGCTGAAGGAGCGCTACCGGCAGGAACCGGAAACCGCCCTGATCACGCTGAAGGCCCAAGGGCGGCTCGGCGACGGGGTCAGCTGTCGCATCGAGACGGGCAAAGCGCTGGTCGAAGCCGGCCTGCATCCGGCGACCGGCGGAACGGGACTCGCCGCCTGCTCCGGCGACATGCTGCTCGAAGCGCTGGTCGCCTGCGCCGGCGTGACACTCAACGCCGTCGCAACCGCACTCGGAATCGTGCTGCGCGACGCGACTCTGAAGGCCGAGGGCGACCTGGACTTCCGCGGCACCCTCGGACTGTCGAAGGAGGTGCCGGTCGGCTTCCAGCAGATCCGCCTCAGCTTCGAACTCGACACCGACGCCAGCAAAGAGCAACTCGAAACGCTGCTACGGCTGACCGAGCGCTATTGCGTCGTCTTCCAGACACTGAAGCACTCCCCTGCGATCGCAGTGAGCCGCCGCGTCAAGGATCAGTAGCAACGATGCACCGTTCGCAATCAGGACGTCCACACCCGCTCCGATCGGCGCCGAGCTGTTATATCCTTCAGAGATGAAATCATCAGCAGACACTCGTGCACTCAGCACTGATAACGTCCATTCCGATCGCCACTTCGGCGTCGAGCATGGCGGAATCCACAAACCGATTCACACCTCGGTGCAGTACGGTTTCGACCGCGTCGAGGATCTGATCGGAGCCTTCCAGGGCACCTACAAGGGCGGCTACCAGTACGCCCGCCAAGGCACGCCGACGACGGCTGCCCTCGAAGCCAAGATCACCGCGCTGGAGGGCGGCGTGGGGACGGTATGCTTCTCGACCGGCATGGGCGCGATCGCAGCGACCTTGCTCACGCTCCTGCGCGCGGGCGACCACCTCGTGGCTAGCCGCTTCGTCTTCGGCAACACCAACAGCCTCTTCGGCACGATCGAGGGACTGGGGATCGCCGTCGACAAGGTAGACGCCTGTTCGGTCGAGGCGGTCGCCGCGGCGATCCGGCCCGAAACACGCATGGTATTCGTCGAGACCATCGCCAATCCGCGCACCCAGGTCGCCGATCTCGCAGCGATCGGCCAATTGTGCCGTGAGCGCGGACTCGTCTACGTGGTCGACAACACGATCACCTCCCCGGCGCTATTCCGGCCACGCGCGGTCGGTGCGAGCCTAGTGATCAACTCGCTGACCAAGACCATCGCCGGCCACGGCGAGGCACTCGGCGGCGCCGTCACGGACACCGGACTCTTCGACTGGAGCCCCTACCCGAACATCTTTCCGTCCTATCGCAAAGGCGATCCCAAAGGCTGGGGCCTGTTGCAGATCCGCAAGAAAGGCCTGCGCGACATGGGCGGCACGCTGTCGTCGGACCAAGCGCATCGCATCAGCATCGGTAGCGAGACCTTGCCGCTGCGCGTGAAGCAGACCAGCAGCACGGCCCTCGCGCTGGCTCAGTGGCTCGAACAACATCCGAAGGTCGATGCGGTTCACTACCCCTTCCTGCCGTCCCACGCCCAACATGAACGGGCCAAGAGCCTCTTCGCCGCCGGTTCATGGCTGCTGAGTTTCGAGCTGCGTGATCCGTCGTCGATGGTCGACGTGCTCAACCGCCTCACGCTGCCAATCAAGGCGACCGGCTTGGGCGACACCCGCACCCTGATCATCCCGGTCGCGCCGACGATCTTCTGGGAGGCGGGCCCGGAGGCACGCGCAGCGATGGGAATCGCCGAGGGCCTGATCCGCGTCTCGGTGGGTCTGGAAGACGAAGCCGACCTGATCGCCGACTTCGAACGCGCTCTCCGGTAAAGACGTTCGCCGGGCACAAAGAAATCGGCCATCCGGGGTAGCAATGGGCCTCCCGTTCGACGTGGGCGGGAGCCGCCCATGCCAATGGTCGACCGGAATTTGTGAGAAAGGTTAAGAATCGCACGAATTCCAGGCGAGCCGAGTACCCTTGTTGCACCGTGTCAATTTCTTCTGGCATCCGCCGGCGGATAGGTTCGCGGCGACACAGTCCGATCCGGGCTCAGCGCATCCTCGAGGACCCCGCCAGTCTCGCCGATTGCGCCATGAACCGACCTTCTCCTTCCGACTTCCCCCCCTTTAGCAATCCCGGTCCCGCAGAGGAACCGACGCAGCGCCGGATCGACCCGAGCCACGACGCCTTGCCGCCCGGCACCCGGTTCGCCGAGTACGAGCTCCTGTCCGTCCTCGGCGAGGGGCGATCCGGCATCGTCTATCAGGCGATGGACCATGGCCTCGGACGCCAGGTCGCGATCAAGGAGTACCTGCCTGCCGCCCTGGCCTCCCGGGGCCGGGACAGGGAGGTGATACTGCGTTCCGACGGGCATGCGGAAAGCTTCGCCGCGGGCCTCGAGTCCTTCGTCGACGAGGCCAGGCTGCTGGCGCGTTTCGACCACCCGGCCCTGGTGCGCGTGTATCGCTTCTGGGAGGCCAACCGCACCGCCTACATGGCGATGCCCCACTACGAAGGGGTCACGGTCGATGTCGCGCGCCAGTCGATGGCGCTCCCGCCTGACGAAGCCTGGCTGCGCGGCCTGTTGTTGCCACTGCTCGACGCACTGGACGTTCTGCACGGCGCCTCCTGCTATCACTGGAACATCTCGCCCGAGCAGATCCTGCTGCAACCCGACGGCCGCCCGGTGCTGTTGGATTCCGGCGCGCTCCGTGTCATCGGCGATGGCAGCCAGGGGGCGACCGTCGTCCTCAACCCGGGCTTCGCCCCCATCGAGCAGTACGCCGAATCGACACAGCTGCGGCAAGGGCCGTGGACCGATCTCTACGCTCTCGCCGCAGTCGCCTACTACTGCGTCAGCGGTTACCCGCCGGTGGCCTCCACGGTGCGTGCGCTGGACGACCAGCTCGAGCCCCTGTCCCAGATCGTGGACCGCCTCGGACGCAACTTCCCCCAGCTCAACTACAGCGTGGCCTTTGTCTCGGCGATCGAGCGGGCCCTCAGCGTCAGGCCGCAGGAGCGGCCGCAGAGCGTCGCCGAGTTCAGGCGTGCCCTGCTCGGCGGCCGCGGCGCCACGGAATCCATCGTGGTGCCGCCCCCAGTCGAGGCGACTGAGTCGCACGAGGCTCCTGCGTTCCAAGTCCCGCACACGGCAGAGCCAAGACCGCAGGCGGAGCCGACGCCGGAAACCCCGCCGGAGTTCGTATCGCCGCACGGGCAAGCTCCGGCCGGCGCCGCAGACGATGCCCACGATCCGGCCTTGTGGGCCGCGTTTGAGTCCGCTCTCGGTGCCGACCCCGACAGATTCGGCGAACCTCGGGCATCACGGCGCGACACGAAAGCGGGCGGCTGGCACCGGACCTTGTTGATGGGTGGCGCCGCGCTGGCGTTCGTCGCCCTCGGGGCCGGCGGCTGGATGATGTGGTCGGAGTACCGACAGGCGAAGGTGATGCAGCGCTTCAGCACGGCGAGCACGGAACCGGACCGGCCCCGCGCGCCGCTGAACCCGCCCGTGCCGCCGACGACCGCCCCCCCCGAGCGGCCGGCAGAATTGCCTGCGCAAGTGCCATCCGGCCCGGCCGCCGAGCCGCAGTCGCCGCCACCCGGCGCCGCTATGCCGGAAGCGGCGCCGCCCGAACCCCCTAGGGAAGCAGCCACGGCGAAAGAAGTCCCGTCCGACCGGTCGCCGCCGCTGACCAGACTCGACAACACGCTGACCAAGTTCGACAAGAACGAGCAGAACAATCCCCGGGTGCTGTGCGGAACGCGCACCCAGTTCTCCCTGTACCGCTGCATGAAAACCGAGTGCGAGCGGCCGAAGTATTACGACCACCCCGAGTGCAAATACCTGCGTGCGAAGGACGAAGTGAGAACACTCCCATAGTCCACAGCACCGACCTTCGACTAAGGTACGAGAAGCGGCGATGACAACAGCCGCAAATCCAACCCCACATGAAAGGAGCGACCATGCCTACCGGTACCGTCCGCCTGCACCGAGTACTACGCGCGAAACCCGAGAAGATCTATCGAGCCTTCCTCGACGCTGAAGCGCTCGCCCGCTGGCTACCGCCCAACGGCTTCACCTGCAAGGTCGACCAGCTGGATGCCAAGGTCGGCGGCACCTTCAGGATGGCCTTCAGGAATTTCAGCACCGGCAACGGCCATTCCTTCGGCGGCACTTACCTGGACCTCATGCCGAACGAGCGCATCCGCTACACGGACAAGTTCGACGACACCAAGCTGCCCGGCGAGATGGTGACGACCGTCACGCTGCGCCCGGTGGCCTGCGGGACGGAAATGAACGTCGTGCAGGAAGGCATTCCGGAGGCGATCCCGACGGAGTTTTGCTACCTCGGCTGGCAGGAGTCGCTCGACCATCTGGCGCGGCTCGTGGAGCCTGAAATTCCGGATTGAAGTCCCCGTTCAAGGAAGGAGGATCATCATGAGCGAAAGCGCTGTCCGAAACCCCGTCGGCTGGTTCGAAATCTACGTGAACGACATGCAGCGGGCCAAGACCTTTTACGAGGCCGTGCTGGGAACGCAGTTTTCGAAACTGGAGGCTCCGGGCCAGCCTCCCGGCATGGAAATGTGGGCGTTTCCGATGCATCAGGACGCCATGGGCATCACCGGGGCGCTGGTGAAGATGCCGGGCCTGGAGGCGGGTGGACACAACGTGCTGGTGTATTTCATGTGCGC
Organism: Azoarcus sp. KH32C; assembly: GCF_000349945.1. Lineage (NCBI taxonomy): Bacteria > Pseudomonadati > Pseudomonadota > Betaproteobacteria > Rhodocyclales > Zoogloeaceae > Azoarcus > Azoarcus sp. KH32C. The sequence goes on from NC_020548.1 coordinate 443,662, forward strand.
GGACTGTGCCGTCGAAGCGGCCAAGGTCACGAAATCAGGCGGTAGCGTCGTCAAGGAAAAGTTTTCGATCGGTCAGTACGGATTCATCGCGCTGGTGACGGATACCGAAGGCAACATGATCGGCCTGCACTCGATGCAGTAGCCGGAAAAGCGCGGGGCGCGCTCGGCACGCCCTGTGCCAGTCACCAGCTGATCGGACTCCGACCGGCCTGCACCAGCGCCTGGTTTGCACGCGAGAACGGCCTGGAGCCGAAGAAGCCCTTGTTGCAGGCCCCGCCGATCGGGGAGGGATGGCTCGACTGGATGACCGTGTGCCCGTTGCCGACAATATGCTCACCCAACGCCTGCGCCGGCTTTCCCCAGAGGACGAAGACGATTCCGGACTGGGTCGTCGACAGCGCCCGCAGCAGTGCCCCGGTGACGAGATCCCAACCCAGCTTGTGATGCGACTTCGGCTTGTCCTTTTCGACCGACAGGATCGTGTTCAACAGCAGAACACCCTGTTGCGCCCAGCCCGTGAGATCCCCCGACGAACGAACTTCCCCACCGAGATCCGCGGCAAGCTCCTTGTAGATGTTCCGCAGCGAGGGCGGAATCCGCACCCCCTGCGGCACCGAAAACGAAAGTCCCATCGCTTCCGCAACCTGCCGGCCATCGGCCACCGTCGAGATCCCGTGATAGGGATCCTGCCCGGCGATACAAACACGCACGTCGGCAGGCGATACGAGATCGAGCGCACGATAGCGATCGATCGACGCCGGCAGCACAACGCTGCCGGCCGCCTCGCGCGCGGCGAGTTCGGCCTCGATCGTCGAGACGCGTTGCGCGACCACGGCGTCGAGACGCAGCTCCGCGAGAATGGACATCCAGGATGAGGGCAAAGACATGGGAAAGGGACTCCAGAAGCCGCGCGGATGCTAACACAGCGGTGTCAGGGTCGATGTACCGATACGGTATTTCCTTGACCAGTGCTCAGTACGGTAAGCTCGATGCGGTCCCGGCGTGATCGGGCAGGCATGCTGCGCGAACCCGACCCGTTTTGCGATTGCCTAAGCGCAATGCCGGAGGAAACTCGGATGGTGGGCAAGGAGTCGATCTTCGTTCTGGGTGCACAGGATCCCGAAATGCGGGAGATCGAACGCTGTCTGCGGCGGGCGGGCCGACAATTCGTGCATGCCGCACGACACGGAGAACGCTGCCTCGCGCGCACGGCTTATGACGCGAATGGTGTCGTGCGGATGTCGCGGACGGGCCAGCCAATGCCGGCGGTGCTGCTCCCCAAGGCTCCGGCGGTGTTCGTCGAGTGCACGGTGCTCGGCCACGAGCCGGTATTGCGAGTCGATCACCATCATCCCGGCGACCCCGGTTACGACAAGGGGCCGGAGGCTTATCTCGAGGGGTCGTCCGTCGGACAGCTGCTGAGGCTGCTGGAGATGGAGCCGGATGTGACCCAGCGCCTGCTCGCCGCAGCTGATCATTGCCTGACCGCCGCCTACCAGGGGGCCTGTCCCGGCGTGGATCCGCATGAACTGCTTTTCCAGCGCGCAGCGTGGCAGGCCAAGATGAGCGGACGCACGCTCGGAGACGTCATGGAAGGCATCCTCGATTCGGCGAAGCGGGTCGAACGCCACTACGATTCGGAGCGCGGCGAAGCGCTCTTTCTCGATCCGACCGAAGTCCCGCCCGATCTCGCCGAGGGCGCGGCGCTGGCCGGCAAGCCGATACGCTACCTGCAGGTGCTTCCGAGCCGAGAGGTCAAGGAAATGCTGAAAGGCGCGAGCCCCGAACACATCCAGCGCTTCATGGCCTCGCACCGTGCCGCCGGCCGGCGGGTCTACGGCAATCCGTACCGTGGCTATGCCGGCACCTATTACTGACGACAGATGCCGCTTGCCGAAGAGATAGGCCAATTGACCCAGGTGCGAACGCGTCGGATACTCCGACGCCGTCGAGGGTCTTTTTTCGTCAACCGGCATCCGAACATTGTCCGAGGTCAACGTGAAGCTCTATTTCCATCCAGCATCGACCACGTCGCGCATCATCCTGCTCTTCGTTAGCGAAGAAGGTATCCCGTTCGAGCCGGAAGTCGTGGACATCCTCTCCGGCGCCCACCTGTCGGGTTCGTTCCCGTCGATCAACCCCAAGCGCCTCGTTCCGGCGCTGGACGACGACGGCTTCATCGTGACGGAAAGTGCGGCCATCCTGCGTTATCTCGCCGCAAAGACCGGGTCCGCCGCCTACCCGACGGATCTCAAGGAGCGTGCGCGCGTCGACGAGATGATCGACTACCTAAACTCGGACTTCTACCGGGATTGGGGCTACAACATGATCTACCCGCAGCTTTTCCCGCACCACAAGCGCGAGTCGGATGCAGCCCATGAGGGAACGGTTCGCTGGGGGCAGGATCGCGTGCGCAACGGCCTCGCCTATCTCGACTCCGTGCTGGCGAAGCAACGCTATCTGGCGGGCGACAAGCTCACGATTGCCGACTACTTCGGTGCCGGCGTGTTTTCTGCGGGCGAACTGATCCGGGTCGATCTGGCCCAATTCCCGAACCTTCAGCGCTGGTACGAGTCCATGCGCTCATTGCCCTCGTGGCCGAAGGTCAGCGAGGCGCTCGAGGGATTCAAGGGGATGCTGAAGGACATGTCCTTCGTCTCCATCCCCTGATCGTTTCAAGAGGCAGCTTATGGCATCGGGCATCCTCATCGACGGCCGCTGGGAAGTGCGCCCCTACAAGGCCGATGCGGCAGGGCGTTTCGAGCGGCAGAAGACCTTGTTCCGCTCCAGGGTCGGCGAAGGGGACTTCCCGCTGGAAGAAGGCCGTTATCGGCTGTACGTGAGCTACGCCTGCCCATGGGCGCACCGGACGATGATCGCCCGCGCGCTGCTGGGCCTCGAATCGGCGATTCCGATGTCGGTGGTCCACCCGCACATGCTGGAGCAGAGCTGGGAGTTCAGGGACGACGATGGCCGGACCTGTCCCGAACCGGTATTCGACGCCGAGGCGCTGTGGCAGGTCTATGCGCGTGCCGAGCCGGGCGTCAGTGGACGGGTGACGGTGCCCGTCCTCCTCGATACGGTCGCGAAGCGCATCGTCAATAACGAGTCGCGCGAAATCGTCCGCATGTTCGGGCGGGCCTTCCGGCCCTATGCCCGGAATTCGGATGTCGATCTTTGCCCTCCGGGGATGCAGGACGAGATCGAGGCCGTGATCGACGCCTTGTACGAGCCCGTCAACAACGGCGTGTATCGTGCGGGCTTTGCGCGATCCCAGGCCGCCTACGAAGAAGCCGCCCGGGGACTCTTCGCAGCGCTGGAACATTGGGACGGCGTGCTCGGACGCCGGCGCTGGCTGTGCGGAGACGTGCTGACCGAAGCGGACATTGCGCTCTTCACGACATTGCTGCGCTTCGATCCGGTCTACTACGTGCATTTCAAGTGCTCGCTGAAGCACATCTGGGACTATCCGAATCTCTGGCGCTTCCTGCGCCGGCTCTACCACCATCCGGCGGTCCAGCCGACGATCCGCCTCGACCACATCGTCCAGCACTACTTCGTCAGCCACCCGCACATCAATCCGTCCGGCCTGGTGCCGATCGGCCCGGTGATCGATTACGGAGAACCTCCCCGTGACTGATCGGACCGCCCGCGGTCTGCCGCGAGTCCTGCTCGTCGACACCGACCCGCAATCGCAGCGCATGGCGGCGCTGTCGAATGCGGGTTTCCTCGTGCAGCGCGTCGACGTGGTACGCCACGCTCGACCCATCGCTGGACCTGGCGGCGCGGATGCAAGGCGCCGCTTCCGTGGAAGTCGCCTCGGCGGTGTTTCACGCCGGCCAACACCAGCGTTCACGGGTGGAACTTCACGCCCGCCGCATTCGAGGGCTCGGCTCGGACAATGAACGCTGGCTGGTGATGATGCGCGACCTGGGGCCTGAAGAACTGGCCGTTCGCCAGCAACTGGAGTCCGAACGCGCGCGCCGGCTCGTGGAGTACGGTGGCGACATCCTCCTCCTGCACGACACCGAGGGACGGATCGTCGACGTGAACCATCAGGCGACGGTCCAGACGGGGGATACGCGCGACGAACTGCTGAACCTGCGGATCTGGGATCTCGACCGCGAGGCGAGACCGGGCGCGGGATCTGGGCGCGGCTCGCCGCGGGTGGCGCGCTGACCGTCGAAGGCAACATCCGGCGCAAAGACAACTCGCTCTTCCCGGTCGAAGTGAAGCTCGGCGCATGGGAAGACCGCGGCGAAAAGCAGATCGTCGCCTGGCTGCGCGACATCACGGAACGTCGGCAAGCCGAGGAGTCGCAGCGGCTCGCGCGCATCGTGTTCGACGCGTCCCTGTCGAAGCCGCAGGCCTGCGGTTAGGGATAAATGGCCGTCCAGGGTGCGGCGTCGTCGACCCGCATATAGCCACGGTACATACCCTCGGTGTTGAAGGGCATGCTGACATTGCCGTGGGCGTCGACGGCGATCAGGCCGCCCTGACCTCCGATCGCGGACAGGGCTTCCATCACGACGTGCTGGGCGGCCGCCTCTAGCGTCAGGCCGCCGTACGCGATTCTCGCGCACAGGTCATGCGCGACGGCGCAGCGGATGAAGTATTCCCCGGTGCCGGTGCAGGAGACGGCAGCGACGCGGTTCGCATAGGTGCCGGCACCGATCAACGGCGAATCGCCGACCCGGCCGGGCAGCTTGTTGGTCACGCCGCCGGTGGAGGTCGCGGCTGCCAGATGGCCTCGGGCGTCGAGGGCGACGGCGCCGACCGTGCCGTGCTTGCGCTTGTCATCCAGCAGTCCCGATTGCGCACGCCTCAACTGCTCGCGGCGAAGCTCGGTCGAGAAGTAGTCCGGCTCGACCAGTTCCAGCCCACACGCCTCGGCAAAGGCCTCCGCGCCCGCGCCCACGAGGAGCACATGCGTGCTACGTTCCATCACCGCGCGCGCCGCCCGCAGCGGCCGGCCCACTCGGCTCACGCACGCGACCGCACCGGCACGGAGCGTCGCCCCGTCCATCACGGCCGCATCGAGCTCATGGGTCTCATCGCGTGTAAATACCGCGCCACGACCGGCGTTGAAAAGAGGGCAGTCCTCCAACAGGTCCACCGCGAGACTGACCGCATCGAGCGCGCTGCCGCCGTCGGCCAACACCTGCCGTCCGGAGCGCAGGACATTCGCCAAGGCATCGCGGTAAGCGGCTTCGATGTCAGGGTCGAACTCTCCGGGGCCGCGTCCGCCCGCCCCGCCATGGATTGCGATGACTGGCATGAGTCCGCTTGTCATTTTGGAGCCTCCGATGTCGCGATCGCGCCCGCCCCCTCCTTGCCGGACCGGCGCATTCCTTCGAGCGGCCGCCAGTATGCGCCGCCCGCCGAGTAGCATTCCCACGCCCACCGCGCCCAGCGCGTGATCGCAACCGCAAGCCAGAGCGCCCATGCGAGCATCGCCAGTCGATAGGCGAATACGGGGATGCTATAGACCTCGACGACGGGGGTCACCGCCTTAAGCCGGTCGAGGTACCAGTTGAGCTGGAAGGCGCTCGAACCGTTTCCGGCGATGAGCATGTCGGGATAGCCGAGCAGGCCTTGCCGCAGGGCGTCGAACAGGGCGCCGGCCGCCATCATCGTCAGGAACAGGATCGCGATCTGCAAGAGGTTGAAGCGCCACGGGGACGCAGGTGGGTAGGTCCGACGAACGACCAACAGCACAAACCAGCTCACCATCAGGAAGGCCGCGGCGACCGAGGCCTGCACCAGTCCGATCCCCAGCAGTACCCAGGCCGCGGCACTCAGCGGTGTCGGCAGCACTCGCGGCAGCACCAGCGCGACCGCCACCACCACCGCCAGAACGCCCCACAGCAGAACCGCCGGCCCGACCAGCGGTCCGCGGGTGAAGAGAACGACGCGGTCCTGCGGCACGGCAAGCGTCACGCTCGCGTTGACCGCGGGCGCCCCCAGGTCGAGCTGCGGCGCGACGTAATGCGCATCCATCGCCGCCCGGTCGCGCCACTCGATCTGTACCGAATGCTCCCCGGGCGTGACCGGCAGCGCCAGCTTGTTTCCGTCCGCGCGCAGGGGTTGCACGGTGCCGTCGATGCGCACCGACGAAAGCTCGGCGCCGTCCGGCAGGCCGATGACGTGGTTTCCCCCGGTGCTGCTCCGCAACCGTAGCGTCGCCGTCACGTCCGTCGACCGCTGCCCGACCCGCGCGCCCAACTGGACATCGTCGATCGTCAGCGTCGCCCCTTCGATGACCGCCGGCCGCGACACCTTCAGCTCGACGCTCTCCCCCGGCCACGGCAGCCAGCGCGGCTGCCACCGTGCGCCGTCGGTCCAGGCGACGGGCATCAGCCCCGAGGATTGAACGTTCCAGAGCGGAGTGGCCGTGACCGACCAGCGTTCGATCTGCCCCGGATACGTGGAAGTGCGCAGGCTCAGGACCTGGGCGGGCGCAAGCACGCTTGCAAAGCTGCGCGTGGCTCCGGGCGCAAGGTCGAACACGGCTTCGCCCGCGTCGGCCGTCACGCCCGGGTCGGTCACGGCTTCGCCTTCCAACAGCGGGACGCGCACGTTCGCCTGCAAGGCACTGCTGCCGTGGCGACGGACGATCGTGCTCAGCGTCCACGTCTGCCCGAGGTCGAGATGACGTTCCACCTCGACCAGCGGCGGCAGCTCCGCGCCGCCGTTGAACTCCCTGGCCCGGCCCGATCCGGCCGCCTCGCGAACGCGGGAAAGCGTCAGCGTATCGGTCGCCAATCCCCGCGCGTCCCGCCCCGCAAGACTCCACAGGTCGAGCTCGGTCGTGAGCCGTCGCGGCGCCATCGGCAGATGCAGAGGAACGTCATCGACACTCGCAGGGATCGTCAGCTCGAGGACGCTGATCCCAGGCTGAACCGAGGTCCAGATCCGCCCGGCTTCATCCCGGAACAGCGGCGGGGTTTTGCCGGCCAGGAGTACGGACGACGGACGCAGGTTTGCGCCGGGGCTTGGCAGTACGACCGGCGTCCGTGCCTGGGCATGGATTTCGAGCCTCAGTGTGATTGCGTTCCCGGAAGCCTTGATGTCCAGCGCGGCGAGGTCTGCACAGGCCGGCGTGCATGGTGGTGCCACCGGCGGGGCGAGCAAGCGCTCGCGCAATTGCTGCAGCAAGGCCTCCGAGGGGAACTGCGACTGCGCTTGCGCCTCGTCCGGAACGGTCCCGAGAAGCGCTCCGACGGCGACAAGCACTGCTGCAGCCCGAGCCCCCAGCGCACCGCGCAATCGCCGCCCCAGTCCACCCAGATCGGTCGGCCAGCATCGCCATAGCGCGATCGCCAACAGAACGATCGCCGCGAGCGACCAGAGCGCTGACGCCGCGGGCGGAAGCAGTGTCAGACGCAGGGCCTGCTCCGGCCCCAGGGGGCCTTGCGCAGACATCGCCACGACAGTCCATTGCCAATCCGGAATCCCAGGCCCCGTCTGCACCTTCACATTCGGGTCGATGCGTCGGTAAGCGCCGTAGTCGGCCGAACTCGAACCCTGGCGCGATGCCGCCGCGTCAACCTCGTCGCGCCGCTTGAGCGTGGACTCGGCCCTGTCTTCCAGTTCCGCGGGTGCCGGAGCGGCAGCGGGTCTGGGCGCTTGCGGAACATACTGACGTTTCGCGGCCGTATAAGCGTAATTCATTTCCAACGCGGGATACATCGCCTGCCGCAGCTGAGTCACGGCAAAAGGCAGCAGCAGGATCGCGATCAAGACGGCACTGGCGAGACTGCCCCGGGTCGCCCAGCCCCGCAGCCTCGCCTGATCCGGCAATGCGCGGGCAACGGCCTGCAGCACGACCAGCGCCAGCCAGGCGAATTTCGGCGCGAGCGGCATATGCCAGCTCAGCACCAGTCCTCCGAGCAGGATGGCCGCAGTCCCCGTACCGACGACCCGGAAGGTCACCGCCGCGATGAGAAGAACCGCGAAGAGGTCCCACAGCGTCCAGGACGCCAGCCATTCGCCCTGCACGGAGTCGGTTCCCGATGCGTGAATCAGGCGCCAACCCGGCGGCAGGTTGAGTTCGGCGGACCAAACACTCGGCGGAATGCTCCACCCGCTCGCCGGCAACTCCCGGTCCGACGATTCGATGCGGCTGTCCGCCTCGAGCGCGAGCGCGGCTTCGCGCAGTTCCACTCCGCGTCCCGCTGCGCTGCGCGTCAGAGGCTGATCGACACCATTGATCGATACCCTGCCCAACGCGAAAGCCTCAGGCAGATCGAGCCGCCAATTGCGACCGACGGTCCCGCTGATCTTGTCCTGGACGGAATAGCCGCCGCCGTCGAAATCCAGCCAAAGCGTCCGTTTGACTGTCAGCCTGTCCGCGGTGCCGCCACTATCGCCACGCTGGCGCTCGGCAATGCGAAGCGCCCCCCCCGGTTTCAACACGAACGCAGGTAACGTCGCCCACGCGGCCGGCACCCCGACCGATTTCGGATCGACCGCTGGCGCCCCCTCGAGCGTCACGACGCGCAATTCGTTGTGGGGAGCAAATGACCAGACTTCCTGCTCAGCGGCAGTCTCCGCCAGGTTCAACTCGGCCGTCGGACTCATCTTGCGCGAACTGACATTAACGGCCCAGGATCCCGCCCTCGCCTGGACTTTCACGCTGCCGTCCGTGTCGATGCGCGCGGGCAGGTCTGCCTCCAAGGACAAGGGCACGAAGCCGTCGAGTATCGCCCGCGGCAGTCGAAGCTCGCGCGGCTGTCCCGAGACAGAGAGCTCGTAGCGCACCGTCGATTGCATCGGCACCTCATCGACAAACTGCCGAAACACCCTGACTGAAACGGCATCGACCGCGCCCTGCCTGTCCTGCCTTTCACGCAACCACAAACGCCCGTCCGCGTCCGGCTGGCCCGGAAACTTCGCCCCCTCCAGCGTCACCGAGAGCCTTGCCACCTGCGGCGGCAGCAACAGATTGAGCGGCACTTGCCGCCACTCGAATCGTCCGCTGATGACCCGATGCCCGGCCCCGACACGTACCGCAGGCTTTCCGTCGACAGGGACCACCGCCGCAGGCTGCGCATCGATCCGCACCTCGCGCGGCCAGCTCTCGCTGTCTCCGGGCAGGATGACCACGCCGTCCGCAAAGGCATCGACCGTCAGGGCAAACGAGCCGGCGCCTGCCGCGAGCTGCAGATCGAGTCCGGAAGGCCAGACGCATTGCGCCTGAGCCGAAGCGCCCGAGATCTGCGGGCACTCGGGCGGCGGGGCGTTGAAGCGGGCCCAATCCACCCAGGGCCGAAGCTGCTGCGGTACTTCTTCCGGCGACAGACGCCCTTCGGCCGCCAGCCCCCCAGCCGAGCTCAACACCAGGCCCGCCACCAACGCAACGAGATCGCGCGTGATTTTCATATCCTGCTGTCACCTTTCGACAAAGCCGCTTCCGGCAGCATGACCTCATCGTGCACGAACTCAGCACGCAGAACATGCCGGCCATTGATGGTATCGGCATACGATACCATGAGCGTCGGCGCCGACTACGCCCGACCGATTCCACGTCGATGAACCTTGTCACAAGTGATGCCGCCGGCGGCCCCGCATTGCCGTCGAATATTCGCTATAGTCGTCGCGCGGAGCGCACATCCGCTCCCGGATCATCCACTGGAGACTCTTGCATGCGCCTCATCGCTGCCACGCTGATCACCCTCGCAGCACTGCCCGTCCTGGCCGCGGGACCCGCCACCGAAACCTTGCCCTCCGGCGTTACCATCGAATGGTCGCGCGATGGCTCGGGCACGTCTCCCGGCCCAACCGACAAGGTACGCGTTCACTACAAGGGCACGCTGGCCGACGGCAAGGAATTCGACAGTTCCTACAACCGCGGCACGCCCACTGAATTTCCGCTCAATCGCGTCATTCCGTGCTGGACCGAAGCGCTACAGCACATGAAACCCGGCAGCGCCGCACGCATCACCTGCCCGGCACAGACGGCGTATGGGGATCGGGGCATTCCTGGCGTGATCCCGCCGAACAGCACGCTGACCTTCGCCGTCGAGTTGCTCGAAGTGAAACGCTGACCTGACCGGCGGCGACAGAACCGATCGGCTTCCAATCCATCTAATTGCTTCCAACAAGCAAGAAGAAGGAGGGTGCCATGGAAAGACGGAGAAACGCCTTCGTCGCCGTAGCCAGCGCATTGCTGCTACTCGGTTCGACGGGCGCTATTGGCGGCGGCAAGGATATGTCGTTCTTCGTAACGAGTGTCGGGATGGGCGACGGCGCCAACCTCGGTGGCCTCGAAGGCGCCGACCGGCATTGCCAGGAACTCGCCTCGACCGTTGGCGCGGGAAAGCACACCTGGCGCGCCTATTTGAGCACGCAGGGCTCGAAACTGGACGACGCGAGCGCGATCCATGCCCGCGACCGGATCGGCAAAGGCCCGTGGTACAACGCTAAAGGCGTGATGATCGCGAGGAACGTGGAGGATCTCCATTCAGCCAAGTCCAAGCTGACCAAGGAAACAGCCTTGGACGAGAAGGGACAGATGGTCAATGGACGAACCGAAAAGCCTAACCGGCACGACATGCTCACGGGCTCTCGGCCGGACGGCACCGCATTTCCGCCGAGTCCCCCATTCCAGGACATGACCTGCGGCAACTGGATGAAGAACGGCGAGGAAGGCTCTGCGATGCTAGGCCATCACGATCATTCGGGCCCGACTCCGCATCCGTGGTCGACGTCATGGAACTCCTCCCATCCCACCCGCGGCGGCTGCAATCAAGCCGCTTTGCAGAGTACAGGCGGCGACGGGTTGTTCTACTGCTTCGCGGAGAAATAGGCGGAGGCCGAGCATCGCTGCAGCCCTTGCCTGAAGTCGCGCCCGATGGCCATTACACAGTTATCCCCAGACATTGGGGACGGCACTGTGGAGACGCCTGTTGATAACCCGGTCGAAGCCAAGCGGGCCTTGAAGTACCCCCGCCTGCCAGAGCTTTGAGCAAACGTCGATGCTGACGCGGCCGACGTCCTCGCAGACATCGTCGACCGGGTGTTTGCCTAACGCCGCGCCGCGCTGACTGCCGACTTGGCCTTGCCGAACATGAACTGCCCGAACGCCGTATTCAGCGCCTCGATTTCCTTCAGCACGTCATAGGTCAGCCCTGTCAGGTCAAGCTTCAACCTTTTCGCGATCATGACGGCCGGCAGCGATTTGGAGAATTCGAGCAGGAGATCCTCCTGGTCATCGACGGACTCCAAAGCAACGAAGGCCTCGTGTCCTGCACGAACTTCTCCCGCCAACTTGGCTGCTGCACGAGCACCGGATTTCGCCAGCGCGTCCGTCTTGGCTTTCTCGGCCTGCTCCTTAGCCGTTGCAGCTGCTAGCGCATCCGCCTCGCGTTGCGCGAGTTGGTCTGCAATCAGCTTGTCCGCGCTCGACACACGAAGATTGTCGCGCAAGGCCTTCATCAGGAAGCCGGCCGGGCTCTTCGTGACCTTGCCTCGCTGCAGGTTGAAGCGAGTGAACTCGATCGCCTGATTGATCCATTCGTCGGTCCACGTCTCCCTGTTCGCCAGGATCTCGTCGAAATGCTTGTCACTCAGGCCGAATTCGTTCTTCAGCGTCGTGTAGAGCTCCTTGGCCCCCATCAACGCCTGCACCACAGGAGGTGCATCGTCCTTGCGCGACAGGCGGAATCGAATGAATTCGATCTTCTTGGAAGACGGCGTTGCCGTTCGAGTCTCGTATGAAATCTCGATGTCGGACTTCTCGCAGATCTGCCTCACTGCCGGCTCGAGAGAGTCGCGCTTGAAGTACTTGAAGGCAGCCGTGCTCGCTGCCGATTTGCCGGGCCAGGCCCGGATGGTATCCACCGAAAACCACTCCGTCACACCCTCCGATACGAAAGGAAGGACGTGATCGTAGATCGCGCGCGCATAGAGCAGCGTGAAGGCCGTCGTGACGCGGAGGCTCAACCAGTGCGAATTGACCGGATCCTTGATGTGCCGTTGCAGCACCGTCGGCACATCGAAGACAATCCGACCGTTGGCAATCGCCACGGTCCCGATCAAATGAACGGATATCCAGCGATCGGATTCTGACGGAAGCGCACCGACCGGGGTATCGGTGACCTGGACAACCGCCTTCTGAGCTTCGGTGAGCACGGACCGGAGATGCTTGTAGTTCGCGCTGTCATACCGCATCAGCCAGCGAAAATAGCTGAGCTCGACGTCGTATAAGGTATGGATCCCCTTCTCCTGGGCGACGACGAAGAAGGCGGCATCAACGGCTCGGCGAGCGGTTACCCCAAGATCTCCGATGTCGACGAAGACGTTGTTGCGCTGAAAGCCGATCTCCGATTTGGAATCCGTGATGGCAAGACCTTTGGCGAACATGTCCTCAAAGATCGACAAGGACATTTGCCGCGGTGTTGCCCGTGCCCCGATTTCGTTCCCCATACTCCCCCCGAGCGTTGGAGTGGACGGTAGCGGCCGCAAGGTGAGACGTCAAATCAAAATCTCTCACCTTAGAGAGATGCCTTAATCGTGCTGCACAAAAAGCCTCACCTTTCGAAGGAGGGAACCATTGCGCTTTTGCAGCGATAGGCCGGGACGCCCCAGGGAGGATCCGCACAAAATCCCTCACCGTGCTTCACCGTGGGAGCCCTTCACAATCTTGCTCACCCTCCCGTTACCTACTTGATGGTGTTGTTGGATGTTTAAGAACTAAAAGAAACCAACTAACTAACTAGGAGCGAGGCTCAGTCGACGAAACAAGGACTTAGGGTCTGCAAAGTGAGTGATGTTGTGGTGTAAGTGAGTAGTTTTGTGTGCCTGGGTGAGGTCTTTTGGTCTTAAGGTGAGCTCTATTGTTGCGGGTTCTCCCGAGAAGGTGAGAAGAATTGTGCCTATCAGCTAAATAACTGTTTTTATGCTGAAAAAAGGCGAATTGGAGGGGCGGTAGGGTGAGGTCTTTTGTGGGAGGTGAGGCAATTTGTGATCGCAAAGGTGAGGAATTTTGTGGTGCCACCCTGTGCCGGCAGATCCCTCTGTGTGTGCGCGCCGAAAACCACTCGAACTTACCCGGGCGGGTTCTGGCTTGTCGGCGGGCGATGGTGAGGTGTTTTGTGCGCGTCTGCAGGTGGATGGGGGCGAATCACCGAGGCCCGAGAGGCTTTAGCCATCAAATTCTTGCCGAGTAGGTCGGATCTATCCGCATTGATCCGCTTGAACATACCACCCACGATCGCATACCGATTCGCGGAAGGTGAGGGGAATTGTGACCCGCAAACGGGATGTGGTGTATCTAAAGGTGAGGGATTTTGTGATCTACGATGCCTAGAGTCACAATTTTTCTCACCTTGAACATCCATAGCGACTGGACTTATCGCATTGAAAATAAACTATTAATGGCCAACAATAATACCATTGGTATGGAGCGTCGAACACTCCTCCGAAATGAGGCATGAGCAAGAAATGTCGACGGGCGCAAGCGGCCACATTCTATGGTCAATAGAAACTTCTGAACCTCAGACGCTTGCGTTTGGGCACTGTCAAGAGCATTGAGGGCCACTCCTATATCTAGCTTTGTGTCAGAGTCTGACAAACCGCCAACGGTTACCGCTAACCAGCATCGACGGTGAGAAGGTTTGTGATGAAATGATCGGTGTCGATCCCGATTTGGACGCGCACGGTGAGGACATTTGTGCCAAGGTGGAACGCCACAAATCTCCTCACCCACCCAACTGCAAGCGGGCATCAGTTCTCAACAGGATCTTCGGTATCGCGACCATAGCTGGTACGAATGTGGTGCTGCAAAGTAGGGTGAGAGCTTTTGTGCAGTTGCTAGAGCGCCTTGCAAGCGAAGTAACCCGGACACGAAGTAACCCGGACGCGAAGGTGAAGGTTTTTGTGCAGCGCTCGCCCTACGCAGTGAGATTTCCTTCAATGCCTGCCTCCGGCATTCGAAGTTGTTCCTCGCGTCCCCGGGGCATTGGCGAGAAGGCGTTGCGCCGATGCAGTCGATCGGCAGGTAGCGGATTTCGTCGATGATCAGCAGTTGCGGCGGGGCATCGAGCCTGAGCTCGTCGCCGAGCGGGCCTTCGGCCAAGGCCTTGCTCAGTGTAGCAATGAGCTGTGCGGCCGACGTGAAGAGCACCCGATCACCGGGCACGCTGCGTCGACGGGGAGCAAGACGGCGAGATGCATCTTGCCGACGCGGAGCGGCCGTAGCACGATCCAGTCGTCGCAGTGCCCAGCGGGGTGGCGGCTCGCCAGCGTCAGCACCTGCCGCTTGTCGGTCGAGGGCTGGTAGGCGAAATCGCGGTCTCGAGCGGCTTGACGAAGGGGAAGCATGCCGTCGCGTACGAATCGACATGTTGTTCGCGGTCGCGGCCGCCACCTCTTACCAAGGACCTAGCCGGACAAATCGACTATGGTGGCTCGTCGGGCAGAGGCCAGATGCAGCATCGCGTTCACTCGGTCGGCGTTCTTCTGCAGTCGTAGCTTATGGAAATATTCGCCGAAGCGGCAAAGCTCAGCGGGAATAGTAACCGCAGTCTCCGTCACCACTGCCGTCGTGTTATTGAATCATCATGCCTCCTCTCGCGGTCCTTCACCGAAGGCCCCGGCCTTGAGCAATGTGTCGTAAATTGCCACATCGCGGACATCGCCCACGAGCGCCCGGGCTCGCCACCGCGGTAATTCAAATTTCCCCACCCGGTTGGGATTCGTCTTCAAATGACCGGACGAGGCCGGCGTTGAGTTTCTCCTTGAGGTGATAGGAATTGCCGTGGATGTTGAGCGTCACCGCGTGGTGCAGGAGGCGGTAGCGATGACGCGGTCGCCGAACACCTCGCCCCACGCACCGAAGTTCTGGTTGCTGGTGAGGATCATCGGGCCCCGCTCATAGCGGCGGCTGATGAGCTGGAAGAACAGGTTCGCGCCGATGCAGTCGATCGGCAGGTAGCCGATCCCGTCGATGATCAGCAGGCGCGGCGTGGTGTAGAGCTTGAGCTTCTCGTCGAGCCGGCCTTCGGCCAAGGCCTTGCTCAGGGTGGCGATCAGCTGCGCGGCCGAGGTGAAGAGCACCCGATAGCCAGCCTCGATGGCCTTGATGCCGAGCGAGACGGCCAGATGCGTCTTGCCGACGCCGGGCGGCCCCAACACGATCACATTGTCGCCGTGCTCGATGTAGTGGCAGCCCGCCAGCGTCAGCACCTGGCGCTTGTCGATCGACGGCTGGTAGGCGAAGTCGAAGGTCTCCAGGGGCTTGACGAAGGGGAAGCGAGCCATGGCCTCCAAGCGCTCGGCGCTCTTCTGCAGCCGCAGCTTGTGCAGGTGCTCGCCCAGACGCTCGAGCTGAGCGGGTGGTGACTGCGCCCGTGGCCGCTGCCGGCGCGTTCTTGGCCATCATGCCACCTCCCGCGCACCGTCACCGAAAGCCCCCGCCTGGAGCAAGATGTCATAGAGTGCCAGGTCTCGGATCTCGACCCTGAGCGCGTCGGGAGCTCGCCATAAGCCATCGGCCGGTTCGCTCGCCGCCGCGGGACCCACGTGGTGCTTGCGTGCATTGCGCATAACTGCGCCGGGGCCGTGCTGCGGGCACACCGATAGCTGGGCGCGGTCAGCCAGCACCGGGAGCTCGGCAACCAGACGCCCACGGTGACGGATCAGCCAGGAGCCGCCGGCGCGGACCACTTCGACCGTCTGGCCGATCAGCCCGAAGGGTACCGAATAGCGGTTGCCGTCGATCGAGACCAGCCAGTCGTCGGCAAAGCGCCCGATCGGCCGCTGGTGAGTTGTGCCGTGGATGCGCTGATCAGCAACCTCCGCCTGCCAGCCGGCCAACTGCTGATTGAAATCGTCCAGGTCGGCAAAGGTCCGGCCGGGCACGAAGTTACGCTTGGCGTACTTCACCCCGGACTCGACCTTGCCTTTGGTCTGGGCGCGATACGGGCGGCACAGGCGCGGCGTGAAGCTCCAGTGATCGGCGAACGTCGAGTTGAGCTTCGGGCGCCGTTTGCCGTCGGCGTCGCTCACCGTGCCCAGAACGACGGTGCGCATGCGGTCGTAAAGCAGGAACTCGCAGCGGCCGCCGAAAATGAGCGAAGGCGCGCCGGCTGTAGCCGAGCGGCATGACGAAGACGGGCACCGTCGCGCGCGCGTCCCCGAAGCGGACGGTGATCTGTCCCCAGTCGACCTGGGCCTGCTCGCCGGGGCCGGTTTCAAAGCGGCATTGGGTCAGTCCGGCCAGGCAGGCTTGGGCGCACGGCGAGCTTCACCGTCTCGTAACTGCCGGTGAAGCCGCAGCCGCTGCCCAGTTCCTGGTAGAGGATGCGTGCCGAGTAATTCACCTGCGGCGCCCGCTCGACGAGCCAGGGGTGATGGGCGTCGAGCACGCTCGCCGCGCTCTTCTCGCGCCGGTAAGGGCGCCAGTCGGCCTGCTTCAGGCAGCTCCGCACTGTCTTCCGATCCAGGTCGAACTCGCGCCCAATCGCCGAGACACTTACGCCGGCCGCCCGCCGCTCATGGATCGCTTTCCATTGTTCGCGTCCGCATCCACATCGGACATCACTGTTTCCCTTTCCATCTCTGACTCGTTCAGGTCGATGGGTGGGGAAAATTCGATTACCATAGGGGAGGTGGGGATTATTGGATTACCGCTGACACCGCTGGTGAGTGCCGAAACAGGCGAAGGCCTGTTCGTGGGTGGCCAGCACATGCAGGAAGTCTTCAACGTAAGCGCGCCGGCTGTAGCTGATCTTCATGACGAATACGTGCACTGTCGTGCGCCCGTTCCCGAAGCCGACGGTGATCTGCCGCCAGTCGACTGTGCTTGGGGACGGAGCCCACGGCGAAAAAGGGAACCGTGGCGAGCTTGACTATTTGGTAACTGAGGTGAAGCGGCGGCTGCCCAGTTCCTGATAGAGGATTCGCACCGGGTAATTCATCGGCGGCGAATGCTCCACGAGCCGAGCGCGATGAGCATCGTGGACCGTCGCCGCACTATTGTCGCGCCGGTAAGGGGGCCGGTCGGAGTGCTTCAGGCAGCTCCAGGTCGAACCCGCGCCCAATCGCCTAGGCACTTGCGCCCGCGGCCCGTCCTTTCATGGATCACTTTCCATCAATCGCGGCCGATCACGTGGAAAGCTGTCTTGTCGAGAGGGCCGCCGGAGTGGGACTGCTTCGAGATCGTTACGACTGAGGCTTTTTCCATCTCTCACTCCATCAGGTTGATGGGCCGCTAATACTCGATTACCTGACCGCATTTGCGTACGACCGTTTCGTCGTTACCCGCCTGCGCTACTTGCGACGTCCGACGGAACAGATCCGCCGTCGGCAAGCGCCCGGTGCTCTTTGCGGAGAAATGCTGCATCATTGCAGCCGAAAGGCGCCGTTCAGCCAACGGTGGAGGTGGTCGCACTTTGCGTCAGGAGAGCAGTGCGGTTGCGAGGATTTGCCGGGCTGCCAAGATACTCATGTCGCTGATGCGACAATATTCGCAGAATGCCTGGGGCGCGAGTCCGCGACTCAACTCCTTTGCGAAGCGGGCAGGGACGCTTATCGAACGTAAACTGCAATTGGGCGGCGCTCAGTCTGGAGGGCATGGTTGCGTGTCAGACTCTGACAGAACCATTTTCACAAGGGATTTCCCACCTCCCCGTGTGGCATTGGTCGCCGGGGATCGAATAGCTGGTGGGGGCGCGCAGTTTTGGGATCGGATGGTTGAGGAGCGTATGGTACATTTGGGTGCCCCCATGGCGTGCGCGTCGAATCCACGATGGTGCCGGACACAGGCCGGATGCGCCGTAAGCGTTGCCGAATGCTAATTCGACGTCGCGCATCGCGCGCCGATGGGCCACCTACTTCAAAGCGTGCGTGACAAGGACGGCCACCGCGGAAGATGCTGACGGCGGATCATGATGCTTCCGACCCTTCAGTTGAGTTGGGCAGGAGCCGACTTGTAGCTGCGGTCCATGAGAGGAGCCTGTCAGAGTCTGACACTACTGTTTGCTACTCCTTTTCGGAAAAGATCTTCATTGAGGCCCGCATTCGACGCTTCTTCTCGGTCGTAACGTAGATAGTTGTAGTGGCGAGCGACGCATGCCCTAAGTTCTGTTGGGCGATTTCGATGGGCATGCCCTGTGCGATGGCGTGTGACGCGTGAGTGTGGCGCATCCAATGCGTGCTCGCCTTCTCAAAGCGTGCGGCGCCTCTGCTGTCGCCGGAGTTCTCCAGGACGATCGCACACTCTTGAAAAAAGCGCTTCAACTGGCGCGCTAATGTAACTGCGGCGATGCCGTCCTTGGGATCGATCGCCCCCCGACCGGCAGCTAGTTGAGGAACCTTTTCCTCCCAATCGTAGGACTTGCCGAGGAGATAGGTACCTCTGTTCGTAGTGGAGGTCAGATCCCCATTCAGTCCCCGCTCGGCGAGGTAACGGGAGATCTCTTCTACAACGTGCACTGGAACCGGAACCTCACGTAAGCGCTGGCCTTTTCCCAAGACCGTCAGCATCCAGCCATCCAGCGGAGCACCGTCATCGCTGTCTGGCGGATACTCAACCCAGCGGAGATCGTCTGTCCGCGCGGCAACAACCTCGGATAGGCGCAGGCCCGTTGCGTAAAGAAGTCGCGCAGCGACGCGCAGGCGATGGGCGTTCGAACTCTCCGGCAGCCCATTGAGCTGTTCCTCGACGAATGCCCATTGCTTCGCGCTAAAGCTCCTGCCGGCGTTGATCTGGGGCATGGGGCTGATGGGTACCGATACGCCCGACCACGGATTGCCCATCAAATAACTCTGACTCACGAGGAAGTTATATAGGTTTCGCAAGATCACGACGGCTTGGCGTTGCGCAGCTGGGGACAGCGGACCCTCGAACGGACGCCATAACGGGGACCAGCGTTCATGGGATCGATGCCCGCACCAGACTTCATGGGGCTGCGGATCTGCGAGGAATTCACGGTAAGCAATGCAATCCTCGAGGCTCATCGAGGAAAGTGCCTTGCCTTGAACAAGAATAGCCCACAGTAGAAAGCGCTCTGCCTCCTTTCTATATGAGCGCTGCGTGTTAGACAGGAAACCGAGGCTCAGTGGATCAACTTCCACGGCAGCAGAAGCACCGCGCTTACGAGCATGCATGGTCACCATCTGCTGGGGCGAAGGCCCTGGCTTGGCTCTAAGCCAGACAAGGATCGCTTCGTAGTCATTATTGGCCTTTAGAAGGCACTTCTCAGGCGGACACCGGTAGGCACCCATGGAGCCATCCAACTCAGGGGGCGGCCGGAATTTCTCAAGGGGGCGAATATCGCTTGCTGTTTCGACGAGCACGCCAAAGGCTTCTGCATTAACGCTGTTGGAGTGATGTTCGAGATGGGCTCCGAGCCGGCAGCCAAGCGTGGCCTCGTGTTCCTTAAGCCATTCAACGATCCGTTCGGCCTTCAAGGTGCCGATGCCGCGAACATGTCTGGCCCAGTGCTTGCCGACGCCGTTGATTCTGGCGATGAGGTCACTAAGGGTATACAGACCAGCAGATTCCAACTTGTCTACGAGCAAAGGGTGCATCCAGGATGCGATCGCGTCGCCTGAACGTGGCGGCTCCGCAACCAATGATTCGAGCCATTGCAAGGCCTTGAGTTGGCGCTCAATAAGTTTCCCGCGTCGGCTTTGTTTGCCTGATGCTGTGCCGTGCTCGGCAGCATATGCAGCAAGCTGGTCCGCCTCGGAGAACTCTCCGAGGCCGCGCGCATAGGCAAATTCTTCCAGACTTGGAGCGTCGCCGTCGTGGTTATCGACCGTAGTTGCGTCAATGAGTACGAGACGCGCGGCGCCGTGACGGCGTTCTCGCCGTGCGGCGGCGGCAAACTCGCCGCGAATCCAGGCGATCGTGGATCGGACTGCCCGCACATCTGTGTGTTCACCTTCAAGTCTGATGTAACGGTCCCAGCTTTCGCGCAGGTCAACACCTTGTACGACGGCGCGCATGAACGCGAAGTGTCCACGATGGAGTTTTCGCTGTCTGATCGCAGAGCGCGACTTGTTTTTCATGTTCTCTCCAGACGGTTTACGAGGACCAAGTGTTTGAAGGAAAGGCTCTTTTTGGCGCTTCAAAAAAATTGGTGACTATTTTACAGCGATTTATAAATAGAATGATAAGTATAGTAATCATGCTATACAGACATGAAATTGCTGGAGGAGGGGAATGGGGAACCTCATTCCGTTTGCGAACAGACTTTCGTTCTCGTATGTGTGCCTTCAGCTCCCCGCCGCACTGAGTGACGGGCCGCAACAAACCGCACGCTTGCAAGAGAATCATCGGCGCCGACGGCATCTTTCGTTGCGCGTGTTGCCGTTGGCTTTCTTCCCAAACTCGGCTTCGCCTGCACATCCTGTGCGAAATTTGTTTCGACGATGAGGCGTGATGCAGTGGTCGTTCTTGGTGATCGCTCAGAATTTCGAGCCGGGCGAAATGATGCTTCGGGTTGGTGTCCGACGAATGAAGCGGCTCGCGGATGCCGCGCCCAATGAGGAGATACGGATCGCGGCACGTAAACAGATGTCGCAGATTCGAGCTCGGACTCTTTCGCGCTGGGCGGTGATTCCGAACGTCTGGATGAAGACGCTGGTGGAAAAGTATGGAGGATGGGGACGAGGATGTCGCCCATCCCCGTCCATCGCCGGTTCAGTTACTAACTACAAGTTGCTCAATGTTTTCACGAAGCAGCGCTTCGATCTTGTCGGCATCCAGACCTTCCCCAACGAGCCTGACCTCGCCGTCCTTGATGGTAAGGCGAAATTCACGTTTGTCGGCAGTCCGCATCTTGACGACGGTCCGTGTGCTCTTTGCCGGTCCGGCGATCTTGTTCTTGATCCACAAGAGCGCGCCGGCTTGGCGGAGTTCTCCGGCACTCAGTCGTCGGATCGCTTCGGTCACCGCGTCCGGGTGCGTCGTCGAGAGCTCCCGCAGCTCGTAAGCGAGCGTCGCGCCGAGGACTTCGCCCCCGACGACCTCCAGCAATTCTTGGGCTGCAGGCGGAAGCGCGCCAAATGCCTCGTAGTTGTAGATTTGAGCGCGACTGCAGCCCAAGACTTCTGCGAGATCGGACACGGTCTTGCACGCACCGGCTTCGCGCAACATCACGATGTGCTTGTAGCGTTCATAGTCGGTTAGTTGGCGATGAACGGCGTTGTCGACGGTGAGCGCACGTGCGGCTTCGACGTCAGTCATCCTCCGAACGTACGCCGGGATCAGTCCCATATCGAGCTGGCGAAACGCTTCAACCCGATGGTGGCCTGCGATCAGTTCGTAGGTGTCAGAGTCTGACGAGCGTACGGTAATGGGAGTGACCAGCCCTCCGTCCAGGATCGTTTGCTTGAGGCTGTCCAGGTATTCTTGGTCGAGGCCGATCCGTCGCTGGAATGGAGACGGCTTGATGCGGGTGACCGAAATTTCCTTCGCCCCTTCGGTGGCAGGCGTAGCCATTTCACCGAAGACGGTCTCTGCGACGTCTGCATCGAGCGCCTTTCTCGGACGCCGATGCCCCATTGCGGCTTCCAGGTCCATCTTAGCCATTCGTCACCTCTTCTTCTTGAGTGCGAGTGACGCCGACGACGTTAATGATCTCCTTCGTCATCTCGCTGATGGCGCGCGAGGCGTTATGGTCGCGGTCGAACTGGAGAATGGTTTGACCCAGCGCCTGCGCCTTCTGGATATCGGTGGTTGCTGGGAGTGCTGAATTCAGCACTGCCTCATAGTATTCGCGCACGGCGTTTGCCGTAATCTTGCACATCTTCTTCCGGGCGTCGTGGCGAGTCAGGATGGCTCCGCCAAGCAGCAATGCCGGGTTCGCACCCTTGGCCTGCCGGATGAAGGCGAGCATGTCGTCCGTGCCCAGAAGTGCCAGTTTGGAGCCCGATTCGACTGGGACGAAGACGGCGTTTGCGGCGGCAAGCGCGTTTGCCGTGAGAAACGACAGGGATGGCGGTGTGTCGATCACGATTACATCGTAGGCGTCGGCGACCGCGGCCAGTTTGCTCGCAAGAACCGACGTGGACGCGAATGGCGTCTGCTGCAGCTGTCGTTCAAGACTTGCGAGCTTGAGTGTTGACCCGATCAGGTGTACGCCGTCGATCTGCGTCTTTTCGACGATTGCGGAGGCAATGGACGCAGTGCCGTCCAGAACTCGCTCGATGGTCACCGACGGCGTCTCTTCGAAGGAATAGACGAGTTGAGTTGCGTTCGATTGGGGATCGAGGTCTACCAGCAGGACGTCGTAGCCCGCTCTGGCCATTGCATCAGAAACGCTGACGGCGAGCGTCGTCTTTGCGACGCCTCCCTTGTGGTTCGCGAACGAGATGATTTTTGCCATGGCGTGGTTTGTATTTATCAATAATGGCGTGGATTGTGACAGATGGATCGGGAAATGCAATACGAAAAGCGGGAGGTATTTCCCGGTCAAGCGCTATTGGTTGGACGAGAAAGCGAGTTTTGGATGGCACGATGCCGAATAATGGGCTCCGGCCCGGTCGGAGGCCTGACAGTAAGCCGACGCGATTGCATCAACCCCGCTCAGTTCCCGGATTCAGGGAGACTGACTGTATCGTGCCGTTGCGCGTAGTTCGGCGTGTCCGAGGAATTGCTGCACCTCTTCCAATGAATACCTTCCGCAGGCGAGTGCATTGCGCCCGAAGGTATTCCTCAGGATGTGTGGCCCGCGCTGCTTTGGCTTGAGGTTTGCCGCGTCGAACCAGGCCGACGTTCGCCGAAAGAGCCCTGACGGTGAGTATGGGCGGCCGCCCAATGTTGCAGGGGTGAGCCAGTTCCCGGGGATATCCAGTCGCCGACGCTCGATGAACCACGACTCATACCACTGTCGCCACTTGCCATCGGGGAGGATCAAGGTGACATGTTCGGCGTGTACGGTCGCGGGAACGACGCGTATCGAATAATCCGGACCTACCTTGTCCGCCGTGAGTCCGACTACTTCGTTCGCGCGAAGTCCTGCTCCTAGGAGTAGTGCGATCAAGGCGCGGTCGCGTGCTCCTTTCCATGAGGGCATGTGTTCGAGTACGGTCAGAAGCGCGCCCTGCTCCTCGTCGGTCAGTCCGGGTGGCAGCGCGATCTCAAGTTCTCTCTCTTTGGCCAGTTCCACCGACAACGGGTTGTCCCGTTCCCAGCCGAGTGTGTGCAGGTGGACGTACACGCGATCGAGCAGTTGCAGGTAACGGCGCCGTGAGACGGGTACTAGGGATTTGTGTTTCGAGAAGAATTCTGTGGCGTCACCGATGCTCGCCTCGAGCAAGTGCATGCGTTTGCTCGTCAGAAAGAGAAGCCAGGTGTGAAACATCGACGTATAGGTTTCACAGGAGGATTCACGCAGCTGACCGGCTAGTACTGCTTGTCGAGCGAGCCAATCCGAGAAGGCGGCCATTGGTTCGGCTTGCCATGCGGACAAACTGTTTGCCGGCCACAAATCAGCAGTGAGCATACGAGATGATGATGATGGATTCACAGGTGCAATGATCGGCTTCGTTGCGGCGGCAATCAAGCCGAGGTAAAAATCAATTTACGGACTCCGGTGGGGCGTTGGGTAGTTGCAGACTGTTTGTTAATTGTTCGAAGTTGCGGTGCCCGTAAATTGATTTCCAGAGTAGCGTCACAATAGGTTATCCAGTCAGATGCGCCGACTCATGGCGGTTGTTGCGGCTTGCGCACGATGTGGATGGCCGTCAGCCGGATTCCGGCGCGAACGCGGCTTAGGACCGGGCTTGTACGCAATTGGGATTCCTCGCTTGTCGGCGTGGGCACCGAAAAACGCACCGCACCCAGCATGGGTAAATGTAATAATTGGCCAAAACGATTCTCGGAATCTGGCCTGATATGACGGAAAAAGACGCTGCAACCCTCGGTAAGCTCGTGGCGGGTTGCCGTGCGCAGATGGAGAACGACCTGTGCGAGTTGTTCGAGGAATTGGAACCGCTGCTGATGCAAGCAGTTATCGAATGCAACAATAACAGCCGCGACCGCGCACGAAGCATCGCCGCCGCCGTGCTCAGGCAGGCCCTTCCGTCAAATTGGAACAAGGTGGCGTCGTCTCTGAAGGTCAATCTCGCCGCGCGCGCGGTGCACGGGAAGAAGTCGGACTATGAGTCGACCGATCTGGTGAACCTGCGGCTCCTGAGCCAGGCAGAGGAGTCCGTCCAACTTGCAATGCGCGAGGTGCTCGATCGCGTAACCCTTGCCTGCCGCGACGAAACCAAGCCGCTGGAGCGGCGAATCAATTTCCTCGTCCTGCGCAGAGTGATGCAGCATGGCGACAAGACCTTC
This sequence comes from Azoarcus sp. KH32C, assembly GCF_000349945.1. NCBI lineage: Bacteria > Pseudomonadati > Pseudomonadota > Betaproteobacteria > Rhodocyclales > Zoogloeaceae > Azoarcus > Azoarcus sp. KH32C. The sequence continues at coordinate 467,960 of NC_020548.1, forward strand.
AATGTCGCCGCGCTGTGGTCCTGCATCGAGGCCGCCTGCACCGAAGTGACGACCGACACGGGCTCGCTCATCCTGTTGCTGGAGTTGATCGGCGAGCAGATGGCCGCGGAGATGCCGCACCTTTACCGGGTGGCCAACGAGACGATGATCGAGGCCGGCATCCTGCCGTCGCTCAAGCGCACCTACCGGGATACGACGCCGGTGGACGCCAATGAGGTGGCCGAAGAATCCACGCGCGTGGCAAGCACGCTCGACCGCCTGGTTCAGGCGCGCGCCAAAGAGACGGGCACCAAGGACACGCCCAAGTCAGGGGCGGCCAGCCAGGAGCTGTTCAACTCGCTGAAGACCCTGCAGGCCGCGCCCCAGCCGGCAGCGCCCGGCACGCACACGAACGTCGTGCGCATGGTGCGAGACAGCGGCGCAGCGCGCGACGTCAAGCCACTTGAGGCCGTCACGCTCGATATCGTCGCCGAGGTGTTCGACCTGATCTTCAACGATCCCAACGTTTCGGATGGGATTAAGACCTTGGTAGCCCGCCTGCAGACAACGGTACTGCGGGCCGCCATGCTGAACCAGCGCTTCTTCGCCGACCGCAGCCACCCGGCACGGCGGTTCCTCGACAGCATTTCGGTCGTCGCTGTGCGCTGGGGCAAGGTTGTCAATGCTGAGGACCCCTTCTATCTCAAGCTCTCCGAGCTCGTCGAGACGGTACAGCGCACGTACGACGGAGATATGGCGGTGTTCGATTCCGCCAACACCGAACTGGACGCCTTCCTGACCGAGCGCGAGGAGCTCGACGAGCAGCAGAATCGGGCGCTCGCCGACGCGGTGCACGCGCGAGAGGAGGACATGCGCGTCAGGCGCGAAGCGCAGCTGCGAGTGCAGAAGATGGCAGACGCGTGTATCGCCAGCGTGCTAGTGCCGGAGGCGCCGCTCGAGATTGAGGAATTCCTCCGCACCTACTGGCGCGACGTCGTGCAGAGCCGCATCTCGCAGTCTGGCGAGGACGGCGCCCCGACCGCCGACGCCCTCCAGGTCGCCGCCGACTTGCAGTGGTCGGTAACGCCCAAACATCTCGCAGAGGAGCGGCAAAGGCAGGCCGCCGGCGTGCCGATACTCGTGAGCAAACTCAATGTCGGTTTCGACGAAATCGGTTCCGCGCCCACGGAGCGCAAGGCCTTCCTCGACACGTTGCTTGACCTGCAACTCGCCGCCATGCGCGCCAAGAAGGGCGATTCCGGCAAGGCGCCGGCAGTCGTTAGGTCGCGAACGCGTCGCGCTGCGCCGACCCTGCAGGTCAGCCACGCGACGAACCTCGGGGTCCGGGTTCAGGACATCTCGCTACCCGACAGCGCGGGCCTCGACGGAGAAAGCACTCCAGACCGGGCGGATCTTCGCCGAGTGCGTCAGCTGGTACGAGGTGACTGGCTGGACTTCACGACAGCGGGACAAACGCGCCGTGAGCGCCTGACCTGGATCAACCGGAGCCGCACGCTCTTCCTGTTCAGCAACAGCGCCTCGCCCTTTGCAATATCGATCACACCGGAAGCGCTGGCCGTGCGCCTGAAGAACGGAACGGCGCAAATCGTCAAGCTCGACCGGCCGATCTTCGAGCGAGCCATCCACGGTGCCATCAGGTCGCTCGACCAGCGCGCCTGAGCGGGCCCCCTATTCCGGCAATCCTGCCCTGCGCAATCCCTCCTCCAAAGTCGCGAGATTCTCCGCCCGCTGAATCGGCAACCAATCCGCGAGATTGGAAACACGCAACGTGGGATCAAGCTCGCGCAAATGCTCCATCGCCCGCCGCGCTTCGGCCATCCGCCCCGCCAGCGCATGGCTTGCTGCGAGGATGCCCGCGGCGAGTAAAAGACTCGGCAGGTCCCGCACTGCCTTCTCCGCCCATGACGAGGCAGTGTCGAAGTGCCCCACGAAGAAATGTGCGGCCGCCATGCCCGCCTGCATTCGATAGAGCTCCGGGTCGAGGGGGCTCAGCCGCATGACGTGCGCGAAGTGCTCGATCGCCGCGTCGGCTTCGCCGTGCCAGAGCCTGAGGAACGCGCCGAGGAACCAGGCCGCGGCGAGGTTGGGATTGAGCTCAAGCGCCTTGTCGAGTAATGCAATTCCGCCGGGGAGGTCGCCAGCGAGGTGAGCGAGCACGTGGCCGCATCGGGTGAGCGCGACGGCGTCGCCTTTGCCTAGCTCGACGGCGCGGCGGGCGAGCCCGACGCCCTCGGCCATCTCTCGTGGGCGATCAGTCATCCAGCCATTGATCTTCCGCCAGCAGTGACACCACGCCGCCATCGCATAGGCGGACGCGAAATCCGGATCGACTTCGATGGCCTTCTCGAAGAGCGGCAGCGCCTGGTCGATCGTTTCCCGAGTTCCCTGATGCAGCTTAGCCATTCCACACAGGTAGTAATCGTAGGCGTCGAGGCGGTCGGTCGGCTTGTGCCTCGCACGCTCGATCTCCGCCCGCTCGAGTTGCGGCGCGATTGCACCGACTACGGTCTCCGTAATCTGGTCTTGCAGCTCGAAGATGTCTCCCAGCACGCCCTCGAAACGGCCCGCCCACTGGTGCGCGCCGGTTGTCGCATCGATGAGCTGTCCCGTGATGCGCACGCGATCTCTTGCCTTGCGCCAGCTGCCTTCCAGCACGTAGCGGACTCCCAACTCGCGGCCGACCTGTTTCACGTCTACGGCCCGGCCCTTGTACGTGAAACTCGAGTTGCGCGCGACGACGAACAGCCAGCGATACTGCGACAAAGCCGCGATGATGTCCTCGACGACACCGTCGGCCAGGTAGTCCTGCTCGGGATCTCCGGTCAGATTGACGAAGGGCAGGACGGCGATCGACGGTTTGGCGGGCAGGGCTGGCGCGGATGTCGGGACTTCAACCGATTTCGCGGCCTCTGCGTCCTCCGACGGCACGGCTTCCCTGAGCTCGGCGACGAATCGGAATCCCTTACGGGCAATCGTCCGGATCACACGCTGTTGCTGTCCGTCGTCACCGACGGCTTTGCGCACGGCGTTGATATGACTCGCCAGGGTCGATTCCGAGACGATTCGACCACCCCATACGGCATCGATCAGATCGTCCCTGCTGACGACGCGCTCGCGATGCTCCGCCAGAAAGACCAACAGGTCGAAGACTTTAGGCGCCGTTGCGACGCCCTGCTCCGCCCGGAGGAGTTCGCGCCGGTCCAAGTCGAGCACGCAGTCGTCAAACACCAGTCGCATCTGGGTCCCTTTCGATAGCAAGGCAAGCCAAACTCAATGAAAAACCAAGGTGTCCACAAAGTCTCCAGCCCGTCGCCCCAGCACACTGTCTCCATCGATCGCCGCACTGTTGTGATCGACCTTAATCGAGGAGCAAAGCATGAGAATCGTAGTGATCGGCGGTACCGGCCTTATCGGGTCGAACATTGTAAACAGGCTCCGTCAGCATGGTCATGAGACCGTGGCGGCATCGCCCCGCACGGGCGTCAACACCCTCACCGGGGAAGGGATGGCCGACGCACTCGCAGGCGCCCAGGTCGTGGTCGACGTCACGAACTCGCCCTCGTTCGAAGACCAGGCCGTACTGCAGTTCTTTGAAACGTCGACGCGAAATCTCCTTGCCGCGGAAGCCGCCGCGGGCGTCGAGCACCACGTCGCACTCTCCATCGTCGGCACGGATCGCCTTACCGAAAACGGCTATTTCCGCGCAAAAGTCGCCCAAGAAGCCCTTATCAAGGCGTCGAAGATCCCCTACACGATCCTGCGCGCGACGCAGTTCTTCGAGTTCGTCGAAGGCATCATCAACTCGAGTATCGACCACGGCACGATCCGCCTTTCGCCCGCCATGATCCAGCCCATCGCGGCGGACGACGTGTCGGCTGCACTGGCCGATCTCGCAGTGGGCGCACCGATGAATGGCATCGTCGAGGTGGGCGGACCGGACCGGTTTCCGCTCGACGAACTGGCGCGCAAATTCCTCGCTGCACGCAAGGACGCGCGCGAGGTGGTCGCCGACGTTCATGCGCGTTACTTCGGCAGCGAACTGGACGACCGATCCCTGGTCACGGGCGAGAACGCCCGGATCAGCCCGACGCGCTTTCACAACTGGCTCAGCCAGTCATCGGCGAAAGGATAAGCCTGATCAACAAGGAGCAAACCATGTCCAGACTCACAACTGCCGCCATGCTGCTGCTGGCAGCCGGCACCGCCCACGCCCAGCAGACGCCGCCCGCGGCGCACGTGACACCATTGATGACCAAAGCCCTCGCCGACTACCCCGGCAAGGAAGGCGTGATGATCACGGTCGAATATCCGCCGGGAGGAGAAAGCCAGGTGCATCAGCACAATGCGCACGCCTTCGTCTACGTGCTGGAGGGTTCGATCGTGATGGGCGTGCGCGGCGGCAAGACCGTCACGCTGACGCCCGGCCAGACCTTCTACGAAGGCCCGGACGACATACACACGGTCTCGCGCAACGCCAGCGTCACCAACCCCGCCAAGTTTCTGGTCGTTCTGATGAAGAACAGCGGTGAGCCTATCTCGAAACCGGTGCATTGACTCTTGAAATTGAAACGGCGTGAAACCAGAGCCACAGGGGCAACCCAAGTCGTCCGTGGCACAGCACGCCTCGGACGGCGGCGCTCGTTTTTTTGCCCTGGGCCAGTGCTTTTTTTCCGGTGCTGGTTGAGCTATGGATAAATATCCAATAATCATCGCCACGTCCTAGGGACCGGTTTTCCCCCTCTGCGCGGGCGTCGCGCCATGGATGAACACCATCAAGCCGAACGCTTCAGGGAAGTGGCGCTGCCGACGACGGCTTCCACGTCGTCTTCTGGGCGCGTTCGAAAACCAACTTCTGTGCCATTTCCGATCTCGGCGCCGAAGAGCTGGTGCGCTTCACAAACGCTTACAACGCATCCTGATTCTCCCCCGCGACGTCGGGAATATTTTCCGCTGCTGCTCCATCTAGTGCTCTGCCATGTCAATCCCCATGGCGGCTCTCCCAAGGCTGCAAGTTTCCTCGCGGCCCCAAGAACTACGACGGAGGTGGCACATGAAATCGACCCTGTCTCCCGCCCGGCGCGGCGCGCTGTCCGCGGCACTCATGCTGGGAGTCACGTTGGCAGCGCCCGTGCTGGCTGACGATAACCGCTACGAGCAGCAGAACCTGGTTTCCGATGGCGTCATATCGGCGGCGCACGTTGACGCCAACTTGGTGAATGCCTGGGGTGTGGCGTTCAACCCCAACGCCTTCGTGTGGGTCGCCGACAACGGCACCGGCGTAGCAACGCTTTACGACGGGCAAGGCAATGCTCAGCCGCTCGTGGTCACCATTCCGTCTGCGTCGGGAGCGCAGGGAGAACATGGCAAGCCCACCGGCATCATCTTCAACGGCTCCAACGACTTCGCCGTCGGCAACGGCGCAACCACCGGCCCGAGCCGCTTCATCTTCGCAACCGAGGATGGCCTCATCGCAGGCTGGGCACCCAATGTCGATCCCACACACGCCTTGCAGGCAGCGGCGACAGTCGGTGCGATCTACAAGGGTTTGGCGCTGGCCGCCAACGGCAATGGCAACTTCCTCTATGCCACCGACTTCCCTAACAGCAAGATCGATGTCTTCGACAAGGCTTTCAGTCCCGTGGCCACCCCTGGCGGATTCGTTGATCCGGCCATTCCCAAAGGCTTCGCCCCCTTCGGCATTCAGAACATCAACGGCAACCTGTACGTGACGTATGCCAAGCAGGACGCGGCTGGAGAGGACGACGTGGCCGGCCCAGGTCTGGGCTACGTCAACGTCTTCGATGCTGACGGGCACCTCCTGCGCCATGTAGCCCGTCGCGGTGCGCTCAATGCGCCATGGGGGCTGGCGCTCGCCCCGGCCGACTTCGGCAAGTTCAGCAACCGCCTGCTGGTGGGCAATTTCGGTGACGGCACGATCGCTGCCTACGATATTCGCACTGGAGCATTGGTCGGCCGCCTGCGCAGCGCTGCCGGAGGTCTGCTGAAGATCGATGGCCTGTGGGCCCTTCAGTTCGGCAACGGCATCTTGCAGCAGCCGACCAACACGCTGTTCTTCTCCGCTGGACCGGACGACGAAAACCACGGTCTGTACGGCACCATCCGCGCCGTGGGCGACGACGAGCACGACGACCGGCACGACGACGAGGCCGGGACCCGCTAGCTCGAATCGCTGCGCGCCGTCGGGCCTCGCTCGTACCGCATGAGCGAGGCCCGACGCCCATTTCATCGAGCCCAAACCATGCCCTCCCCGACCGCTTTCCCCGAATCTTCGATATGCACGTGGTGCCGCACCTGCGTCCTGTTCGTCGGTGCTGTCGCCCTGCTGGTGGCGCTGATGCCCCTCGCCCATGCCGTGCCGTCCTTCGCCCGCGGTCCTCTTCGGCACCGGCGACGTCGGGCGTTTGGGCAGGGATACCAGCTACTGGCGCCTGGCGTGGATGCAGGGCATGGAGCAGCAGTCCTTCTCCCGGTCATCAGGTGATGACGAAGTCGCCCGCATTGAGCGTCGGAGCGCCGGTCAATGTTGCGATCTGGACGGCCGAGCCCGCTCCGTTGCCGTCAGCGTCGTAGTACAGGCCGCCCGTGCTCGTGTTGTACAGCACGTAGTCGTTCGCATCGAGCGCGTTCCCCGTCCCGCTCGCGATGAAGTTCGCAGCCGAGAGACTGCCCGCTGCGGCCAGTTTCTTGAAGATCAGGTTCTCCAGCTGGATCGTATCCGTCGTTCCGTCGAAATCGTTCAGCGTGTCGATGTTCGTCGAACCAAGGGTGCTTTCGAAGCGGAAGACATCGGCGCCGGCCCCTCCCGCCAATTCGTCGAACCCCAGACCGCCGACAAGCAAGTCGTTGCCGGCGCCGCCTTGGAGCACGTCATTGCCCGCGAGGCCGGCCAAGGTATCCGCACCGTCGCCGCCCGACAGGAAGTTCGCGAGCGTGTTGCCGGTCCCGGTCAGTCCGGTCGCCCCCGTCAGAACGAGGTTTTCGACATTGGTCCCCAAGGTGTAGCTGATCGTCGAGACCACGGTGTCGACACCCCCAGACGCACTCCCCTCGGCCACCGAGTCCCTGGCGTTATCCACCACGTAGGTATCATCGCCATTTCCGCCGACCAATCTGTCGGCGTCTGCGCCGCCGTCCAGGAGGTCGTTGTAAGCCGTGCCGGTGAGCGTATTTGCGCCCACATTGCCGGTGATACTCACGCCGTTCATCAAGGCCGACGCATCGACGTTCAAGGCGACAGTGCCTGAGGTATTCGCCACGGCTCCAGTGCCCGTCCCAATGACGAGGGTTTCGATACCCGTATCGGCGGCATAGAGTTTCAGGGTGCTGGCGCTGCCTGAGGTAAAGCGAACCTCGTCCGTTCCCGCCGCGCCGTTGTCGGTGATTTCTCCTGCGGCATGGTCCGATGCCAGGTTGAAGATATACAGATCGGAACCCTCTCCGCCCAGCAGCCTGTCCGTTCCTGCTCCCCCATTCAGCATGTCGTTGCCGGCAAGGCCGTACATTGTGTCGTTTCCGCCGAGGCCGGTGAGGCTGTCATTGCCACCATCGCCGTACAGGGTGTCGTTGCCCGCGGATCCCGTCAGAACGAGGTTCGGAATTGGCTGCACGGCAGCTGTCGCGACGCTCGTCACGCTTTCGGCCGAACCAAAGCCATCGACGTAGCTGGCCGTGACGGAAATGCTCTTGCCGACATCACCCTGCGTTAGGGTGTAGCTGCTTTCGGTCGCGCCAACAATGGCTCCGCCGTTGACACTCCACTGATAGTGGATCGCCCCGGGGCCATCGACGTCGGCCAAGCTATTCGACGCAAACAGCGTTTGGCCTTGCATGAGGGTTCCGCTGATTGTCACCGCTCCCGTCGGCAGGTCGTTGACGTTTGCGACCGGAACCGTCGGAGTGCCGGCCACGCTTTCCAGCGTACCAAAGCCGTCGATATAGCTCACGGTGACGGCAACGTTTTTGCCGACGTCCGCCTGCGTAAGGGTGTAGGTGCTCTCGATCGCATTTGCCACCGCTGCGCCGGCCACGCTCCACTGGTAACTGACTGCGCCCATTCCGTCGGCGTCACTGAGGTTATGTGCCGCCGTCAGCACCTGCCCTTGCAGGGCATCGCCGATGGTCGCGACTTGGCCGGTCGGCAGGTCATTGACGTTTGCTACCGGAAGGGTCGGAGTGCTGGCGACGCTTTCCAGCGTACCAAAGCCGTCGACATAGCTCACGGTGACCGCAACGTTCTTGCCGACATCCGCCTGCGTAAGGGTGTAGCTGCTCTCGGTCGCATTTGCCACCGCAGCACCGTCTACGCTCCACTGGTAATGGACTGCGCCCATTCCGTCAGCGTCACTGAGGTTATGTGCCGCCGTCAGCACCTGCCCTTGCAGGGCATCGCCGATGGTCGCGACTTGGCCGGTCGGCAGGTCATTGACGTTTGCTACCGGAAGGGTCGGAGTGCTGGCGACGCTTTCCAGCGTACCAAAGCCGTCGACATAGCTCACGGTGACCGCAACGTTCTTGCCGACATCCGCCTGCGTAAGGGTGTAGCTGCTCTCGGTCGCATTTGCCACCGCAGCACCGTCTACGCTCCACTGGTAATGGACTGCGCCCATTCCGTCAGCGTCACTGAGGTTATGTGCCGCCGTCAGCACCTGCCCTTGCACGGCATCGCCGATGATCGTGACTTGGCCGGTCGGCAGGTCATTGACGTTTGCTACCGGAAGGGTCGGCGTGCTGGCGATGCTTTCCAGCGTACCAAAGCCGTCGGCATAGCTCACAGTGACGGTAACGTTCTTGCCGACATCCGCCTGCGTGAGCGTGTAGATGCTCTCGGTGGCATTTGCCACTGCGGCGCCGTCCACGCTCCACTGATAATGGATTGCGCCCATTCCGTCGACGTCGCCGAGGTTGTTCGCTGCCGTCAGCGTCTGCCCTTGCACGGCATCGCCCAGGACGGTGACCTCGCCGGTCGGCGCGTCGTTGAGGTTCGCCACGGGATACGCCGGCGCGCTAACGACGCTTTCCTTTGCCCCAAACCCATCCACATAACTGGCCGTGACGGTAATCGTCTTGCCGACGTCACTTTGCGAAAGCGTGTAGGTGCTGTCGACCGCTCCATCGATGGCAACCCCATCGGCATTCCACTGGTAATGGATTTGACCGATCCCGTCGGCGTCCGCCAAGGTGTTCGACACGTTGAGTGTTTCACCCTGCACAAAACTGCCGCTGATCGCGACCTCACCCATTGGGGGATCGTTGACGTCCATGACGGCGGTAAGCGAGATCTCCTTGGCATCCCACGTCGTACCGTCGCCGAACTGGATCTCCTGGATCGTGCCCGGGGCAAAGTGCAACTCGTCATTCGAGCCGACCAAACGCAGGACGTACTCCTCAGGTTGCTGCATTCCGGTGTATGAATCGTAGGAGCCCAGCCGATGCAAGAGCACGACTTGGTCGGGGGCGATCGTCGGGCCGGTGACGATGCGGTTCTGTTCCATCCAGTAAGCACCGGAGTCGACGATCGTGTCCGAGCCGCCACCCGCGACGAGCACGTAGGTATCGGCCCCCGCGCCGCCATCGAGATGGTCGTTACCGGCCCCGCCGTCGAGCACGTCCGCACCGCCGTTGCCCATCAGCCAGTCGTTGCCGGCGCCACCCAGCTGCACGTCCGCGCCTTCGGTGCCCCACAGCTGGTCGGTGCCGTCGGTGCCTTGCTGGAGCTGGGTCTGCATGACGGCCTGGTCGATCGCGAGTTGGTCCCACACCGTGCCGTCGCCGAACTGGATCTCCTGGATCGTGCCCGGCATGAAGCGCAGCTCGTCATGCGAGCCGAGCAGGCGCAGCACATATTGGTCGCCGGTCCAGTTGCCGTAGGCGTCGTAGCCGCCCGGCTCACGCACCAGCATCACCTGGTCGGGGGCGATCGTCGGGCCGGTGACGATGCGGTTCTGTTCCATCCAGTAAGCACCGGAGTCGACGATCGTGTCCGAGCCGCCGCCCGCAGTCAGCACGTAGGTGTCGGCCCCGGCGCCGCCGTCGAGGTGGTCGTTGCCGGCCCCGCCGTCGAGCACGTCCGCGCCGCCGTTACCCATCAGCGCGTCGTTGCCGGCGCCGCCCAACAGCACGTCCTTCGCTTCGGTGCCGGCGAGCCAGTCGTTGCTGTCGGTGCCTTGCTGGAGCTGGGTCTGCCACACCGCCTGGTCGATCGCGAGCGGGTCCCACACGGTGCCGTCGCCGAACTGGATCTCCTGGATCGTGCCCGGCATGAAGCGCAGCTCGTCATGCGAGCCGAGCAGGCGCAGCACATATTGGTCGCCGGTCCAGTTGCCGTAGGCGTCGTAGCCGCCCGGCTCACGCACCAGCATCACCTGGTCGGGGGCGATCGTCGGGCCGGTGACAATGCGGTTCTGTTCCATCCAGTAGGCACCGGAGTCGACGATCGTGTCCGAGCCGCCGCCGGCGGCGAGCACGTAGGTGTCCGCGCCCGCGCCGCCGTCCAAGTGGTCGTTGCCGGCGCCGCCGTCGAGCACGTCCGCGCCGCCGTTGCCCATCAGCGAGTCGTTGCCGGCGCCACCCAGCTGCACGTCCGCGCCTTCGGTGCCCCACAGCTGGTCGGTGCCGTCGGTGCCTTGCTGGAGCTGGGTCTGCATGACGGCCTGGTCGATCGCGAGTTGGTCCCACACCGTGCCGTCGCCGAACTGGATCTCCTGGATCGTGCCGGGCGCGAAGCGCAGCTCATCATGCGAGCCGAGCAGGCGCAGCACATATTGGTCGCCGGTCCAGTTGCCGTAGGCGTCGTAGCCGCCCGGCTCGCGCACCAACATCACCTGGTCTGGGGCGATCGTCGGGCCGGTGACGATGCGGTTCTGTTCCATCCAGTACGCACCGGTATCGACGATCGTGTCCGAGCCGCCACCCGCGACGAGCACGTAGGTATCGGCCCCCGCGCCGCCATCGAGATGGTCGTTACCGGCCCCGCCGTCGAGCACGTCCGCACCGCCGTTGCCCATCAGCCAGTCGTTGCCGGCGCCACCCAGCTGCACGTCCGCGCCTTCGGTGCCCCACAGCTGGTCGGTGCCGTCGGTGCCTTGCTGGAGCTGCGTCTGCATGACGGCCTGGTCGATCGCGAGCGGGTCCCACACCGTGCCGTCGCCGAACTGGATCTCCTGGATCGTGCCCGGCATGAAGCGCAGCTCGTCATGCGAGCCGAGCAGGCGCAGCACGTACTGCTCGCCGGTCCAGTTACCGTAGGCGTCGTAGCCGCCCGGCTCGCGCACCAGCATCACCTGGTCGGGGGCGATCGTCGGGCCGGTGACGATGCGGTTCTGTTCCGTCCACGAGAAATAACTGTCGATAATCGTGTCCGAGCCGCCACCGGCGGCGAGCACGTAGGTGTCCGCGCCCGCGCCGCCGTCCAAGTGGTCGTTGCCGGCCTCACCGTCGAGCACGTCCGCGCCGCCGTTGCCCATCAGCCAGTCGTTGCCCGCGCCACCCAGCTGCACGTCCGCGCCTTCGGTGCCCCACAGTTGGTCGGCGCCGTCGGTACCTTGTTGGAGCTGCGTCTGCCACACCGCCTGGTCGATCGCGAGTTGGTCCCACACTGTGCCGTCGCCGAACTGAATCTCCTGGATTGTGCCGGGGAAGAAGCGCAGCTCATCGTGCGAGCCGAGCAGGCGCAGCACGTACTGGTCGCCGCTCCAGTTGCCGTAGGCGTCGTAGCCGCCCGGCTCGCGCACCAGCATCACCTGGTCGGGGGCGATCGTCGGGCCGGTGACGATGCGGTTCTGTTCCATCCAGGAGCCGACATTGTCGACCACGGTATCCGAGCCGCCACCCGCGGCGAGCACGTAGGTGTCCGCGCCCGCGCCGCCGTCCAAGTGGTCGTTGCCGGCCCCGCCGTCGAGCACATCCGCACCGCCGTTGCCCATCAGCCAGTCGTTGCCGGCGCCACCCAGCTGCACGTCCGCGCCTTCGGTGCCCCACAGCTGGTCGGTGCCGTCGGTGCCTTGCTGGAGCTGGGTCTGCATGACGGCCTGGTCGATCGCGAGCGGGTCCCACACCGTGCCGTCGCCGAACTGAATCTCCTGGATCGTGCCGGGCATGAAGCGCAGCTCATCATGCGAGCCGAGCAGGCGCAGCACGTACTGGTCGCCGGTCCAGTTACCGTAGGCGTCGTAGCCGCCCGGCTCGCGCACCAGCATCACCTGGTCGGGGGCGATCGTCGGGCCGGTGACGATGCGGTTCTGTTCCGTCCAGTAAGTACCGGTGTCGACAATCGTGTCCGAGCCGCCGCCGGCGGCCAAGACATAGGTGTCGGCGCCCGCGCCGCCGTCCAAGTGGTCGTTGCCGGCCCCACCATCGAGCACATCCGCACCGCCGTTGCTTACGAGCCAGTCGTCCCCCCGGCCGCCCAGCAGCACGTCCTGGCCTTCCGTTCCCCACATACACTCATTACCGTCGGTGCCTTGCTGGAGCTGGGTCTGCATGACGGCCTGGTCGATCGCGAGCGGATCCCACACCGTGCCGTCGCCGAACTGGATCTCCTGGATCGTGCCGGGCATGAAGCGCAGCTCGTCGTGCGAGCCGAGCAGGCGCAGCACGACTTGGTCGCCGGTCCAGTTGCCGTAGGCGTCGTAGCCACCCGGCTCGCGCACCAGCATCACCTGGTCGGGCACGATCGTCGGACCGGTGACGATGCGGTTCTGTTCCATCCAGGAACCGATGTTGTCGACCACGGTATCGGAGCCGCCACCCGCGGCGAGCACGTAGGTGTCGGCGCCGGCGCCGCCGTCGAGGTGGTCGTTGCCGGCGCCGCCGTCGAGCACGTCCGCGCCGCCGTTACCCATCAGCCAGTCGTTGCCGGCACCGCCGAGTTGCACATCCGCGCCTTCGGTGCCCCACAGCTGGTCAGTGCCGTCGGTGCCTTGCTGGAGCGGGGTCTGCCACACTGCCTGGTCGATGGCGAGCGGGGCCCACACCGTGCCGTCGCCGAACTGGATCTCCTGGATCGTGCCGGGCGCGAAGCGCAGCTCATCATGCGAGCCGAGCAGGCGCAGCACATACTGGTCACCGGTCCAGTTGCCGTAGGCGTCGTAGCCGCCCGGCTCGCGCACCAGCATCACCTGGTCGGGCGCGATCGTCGGGCCGGTGACGATGCGGTTCTGTTCCATCCAGTAAACACCGGTGTCGATGATCGTGTCCGAGCCGCCGCCGGCAGCCAAGACGTAGGTATCCGCGCCCGCCCCGCCGTCGAGATGGTCGTTGCCGGCGCCGCCGTCGAGCACGTCCGCGCCGCCGTTGCCCATCAGCCAGTCGTTGCCGGCGCCGCCGAGCTGCACGTCCGCGCCTTCGGTGCCCCACAGCTGGTCGGTGCCGTCGGTGCCTTGCTGGAGCTGGGTCTGCATGACGGCCTGGTCGATCGCGAGTTGGTCCCACACCGTGCCGTCGCCGAACTGGATCTCCTGGATCGTGCCCGGCATGAAGCGCAGCTCGTCATGCGAGCCGAGCAGGCGCAGCACGTACTGCTCGCCGGTCCAGTTGCCGTAGGCGTCGTAGCCGCCCGGCTCCCGCACCAGCATCACCTGGTCGGGGGCGATCGTCGGGCCGGTGACGATGCGGTTCTGTTCCATCCAGTAAGCACCGGAGTCGACGATCGTGTCCGAGCCGCCACCCACAGTCAGCACGTAGGTGTCGGCCCCGGCGCCGCCGTCGAGGTGGTCGTTGCCGGCCCCACCGTCGAGCACGTCCGTGCCGCCGTTGCCCATCAGCGCGTCGTTGCCGGCGCCACCCAGCTGCACGTCCGCGCCTTCGGTGCCCCACAGCTGGTCGTTGCTGTCGGTGCCTTGCTGGAGCTGGGTCTGCCACACCGCCTGGTCGATCGCGAGCGGGTCCCACACCGTGCCGTCGCCGAACTGGATCTCCTGGATCGTGCCCGGCATGAAGCGCAGCTCGTCATGCGAGCCGAGCAGGCGCAGCACATATTGGTCGCCGGTCCAGTTGCCGTAGGCGTCGTAGCCGCCCGGCTCGCGCACCAGCATCACCTGGTCGGGGGCGATCGTCGGACCGGTGACGATGCGGTTCTGTTCCATCCAGGAACCGACGTTGTCGACCACGGTATCGGAGCCGCCACCCGCGGCGAGCACGTAGGTGTCGGCGCCGGCGCCGCCGTCGAGGTGGTCGTTGCCGGCGCCGCCGTCGAGCACGTCCGCGCCGCCGTTGCCCATCAGCCAGTCGTTGCCGGCGCCACCCAGCTGCACGTCCGCGCCTTCGGTGCCCCACAGCTGGTCGGTGCCGGCGGTGCCTTGCTGGAGCTGGGTCTGCCACACCGCCTGGTCGATCGCGAGTTGGTCCCACACCGTGCCGTCGCCGAACTGGATCTCCTGGATCGTGCCGGGGAAGAAGCGCACTTCGGCGTCGGAACCCAATAGTCGCGCCACACACTCATTTGACTCAGGATCACGGTACAACACCAGCTGTTTCGGACCTATCGACGAAGCCGTGACGATCCGGTTGTTGCCGCTGTCGATGACGATCAGGCTATCAAGCATATTGGATACTCGGAAATGAGCGATTGATATTTGGCCGAAGAAGAGACGGCATGACGGGGTGCATCTGGCCAGTGAGAACCGGGGCTATGCGCGCATGCAAATAACTTGGGCATAATAATTTATGCCAAGCGCGCTGTATGTATTTTTTACACGCTCGGTGCACTATGCCACGCCGCACATCCAATTCGGATGCCACGAGGGTGCGCCGCAGAGCCGCAGCCAGCAATGCTTGGCGTGCACCGCTAACCCGAATCCGGTAACTCGGACACTGCCTTTCTAGGATTGTATGGGGCGCGCTTTGTACTCAGCATATGCATGTCAGGCGGAGCGAATAGCGTCAAGCCGACTAGAGTCGTTGCGCAAGAATACCGGTCTTCGGCCCTGGCACCGTAATCATTTTGTCATATTTACTGGTGAGGAGCCATTGCAATGTCTATCGTTTCGAGGATCATGGGCATGTTCCGGAGCCCGGTGGCAGTATGGAATGACGGCGTGTATTTCCAGATCGAACGCAATTTCAGGACTGGAAAGTCGCTGATGTCGATTTCCGTCACGGCGCCGAGCGAGCATGTCGAGAAACTCGAAGCCTTGCTGAAATCCCATTGCTACACGCTGCTAGCCGATTACGCGGCGTCCGGCGTGGGGGAGCAACCGAGCGGAGTCGTCGTCAACCTGCCCAAAAGACATTCCTGAATCACGGGAAGGTGCTGGTGGTCGAAGTCGCGAAGGTCCTTTCGCGTGGGACCGCACGGGATATGCTTTAATGGTGCTCACGACATTCCAGACGGCCGTCGCAAGCTTGGGGCCGCTTGAACACTTTCCGTGACCCCAGAATGCGCATCACGTTAGTCCATCCTGCAGGCTTCAATTTCGTTCCCGGTCAGCCGGATTTCTCGGTGCTCGCCAATCGCATGGCGCCGATCGGCATCATGCAACTGGCAAGCTGGCTGGAGAAATTCGGCCACAGCGTGCAATTGCATGATTGCCTCGGCCCCTATGCACCGCCGGGCATCGTGGCGAACGCCGAGATCGTGCTGGCGACCGAACCGGAACTGGTGGGCTTCTCTGCGACCACCTCGGGCTTCATGGACGCGGTCGACATGGCGCTCTACATCCGCGCGAAGCGTCCGAACGTCAAGATCGTCTTCGGCAACGTCCATGTGTCGTCGCTGGGCGCCCCGGTCCTCGAACACTTCCCCGAAATCGACTACCTCGTCATCGGCGAAGGCGAAGGGGCGCTGCTCGACTTGGCAGACGGCAAGCCCTTGGCAGGGATTGGCAACCTGGTCTGGCGCGACGGGACCGGGAAGATCGTCGTCAATCCGCGTCGCGACCGCATCACCGATCTCGATGAACTGCCCTTCCCCGCCTACGAGAAACTCGCCGGCTTTCCGCACGCCTATCACCTGCCGCTCTTCGCCTACGAAAAGCGCTACGGGGCGACGATGATCACTTCGCGCGGCTGTCCCTACACCTGCTCGTTCTGCGACCGCACCGTCTTCGAGCGTCTCTATAAGACCAATTCCGCGCAATATACCTACGAGCACATGAAGTACCTGCGGGACCGGTTCGGCGTGCATCACATCAACATGTACGACGACTTGTTCACCGCGAAGAAGCAGCGGGTGATGGACTTGTGCGAGATGTTGATCGAGAAACCGCTCGGCGTGCAGTTCAACTGCGCGATCCGCACCGGCCACACGTCCGACGAGATGTTGCAGAAGCTCAAGCAGGCGGGCGCCTTGATGGTGTCGATGGGGATCGAATCGGCCGATCCGGCGATGATGGAACGCCACAAGGCCGGGGTCACGCTCGACGCGGTACGCGACACGGTGCGCCAGATCCACGCCGCGGGGCTGCGTGCCAAGGGCCTGTTCATCTTCGGGATGCCGGGCGAAACGCCCGAGACGGTCAAGACCACCAGCGATTTCATCCTGTCGCTCGATCTCGACGAGATGAACATGACCAAGTTCAGCCCGTTGCATGGGGCGCCGATCTGGGAGGAATGCACGAGCGGCACGGGTGGCGAGACGATCGAGGATTGGCGGCTGATGAATTGCCTGAACTTCGTCTACCTGCCTGAAGGCTTCTCGTCTCGCGAGGAGATGGACGCGCTCTACAACTGGCACGTCAAGCGCTTCTATGACAGCAAAGGCTACCGTCGCCGCTTTGCCAAACGCCTGTGGCAGCACCGCTGGAGCCTGTGGCATGTGTTGAAGCACCTGCCCGAAACGATCGCTGCTGCGCGCTATTTCAGCTCGAACAAGGAACAGATCGAGCAGGCCAAGCGCGAGTTCAAGCTTCACCCTCGGCAGCCGCAGGGGCTCAAGCCGCAGTTGTCGTCCGAGTTGCAGATCGACAACGTGGTCGCCATGTCGCCCATCAAGCTGACGCGGCGGCAGGCGATACAGACGATGACTCCGGGCTGATCAGAA
The DNA here is from genome assembly GCF_000349945.1 of Azoarcus sp. KH32C. Taxonomy (NCBI): domain Bacteria; kingdom Pseudomonadati; phylum Pseudomonadota; class Betaproteobacteria; order Rhodocyclales; family Zoogloeaceae; genus Azoarcus; species Azoarcus sp. KH32C. The sequence goes on from NC_020548.1 coordinate 484,956, forward strand.
CAATCAGAAGAGCCAGGGGATGAAGCGGCGTGTGCTGCGCATGTAGTTGATATAGGCCTGGCCGAAGTAAGCGACACATTCCTTCTCGTCGGCCAGCGCGGTCAGCAGCAGACAGCCGCTGCCGAACAGCGCAAGGGCGAATCCCAACCAACTCGCCGCGCGGAAGTACATGCCCCAGTCGAGGCCGAGCAGCGCGCTGTACATCGGGTGGCGGATCAGGCCGAATATGCCGCCGGTAATGAGCTCGGTCGTCTTCTCCCAGCTGTAGAGGGCCTCGTCTTCGCGGTGGGCGACGTCGGTCTTGCCCCGACGGCGCAGCGCGATGAAGCCGAGGAGCAGCGGCAGAAGACTCAGCTGCAGCAGAGATTCGGAAAGCAGCTGGTCGCCGGCCGGTTCGCGGTTGAGGACGGTCAGCGCGAGGATCGTCTCCCAGACGAAGAAGCGGTAAAAGCCGTGGCTGCCGGGACTGCGCAGCGGTTTGCGCGACAACCACAGCAAGCCGGTCGAGCCCCCAAGAAACAGCGGCAGATCCGAGATCGGAAGGCTCATGCGCTCTCCGGCGAAATGGATGTGGGGTGTGGCGGACCTTCCTGGCCTTATTGGCGAACGGCGCGGAAGACGAGGACCGCGTTGCTGCCGCCAAAGGCGAATGAGTTCGACAGCGCAGCGCGGGGCATGGTGCCGCGCCGGGCGACGGTCAGATGCTCGACGCCGGCACAGGCAGAATCGAGATTGTCGGCAAGATTGACCGTCGGAGGCAAGATGTCGTCGCGCAGCGCGAGCACGGAGGCGATCGCCTCGATGGCGCCGGCGGCACCGAGCAGGTGGCCGTGCATCGACTTGGTCGCACTGACCGGCACCATCGCCGCGCGCTCGCCGAAGACCGCTTTAAGCGCGGCGATCTCCACCGGGTCGCCCTCGGCCGTGGCCGTGCCGTGGGCGTTGACGTACCCGATGTCATCCGTCGCCAGGCCCGCATCGGCGAGGGCCGCATGCAGCGCGCGGACCTGGCCGGCGGCCTCGGGGCGCACCAGGTGGGTATGGTCGCAGCTGGCGCCATAGCCGACGATCTCACCGTGGATGGTCGCGCCTCGCGCGACTGCGTGCTCCCAGTCCTCGAGGACCAGGGCTGCACCGCCTTCGCCGAGCACCAGGCCGCGCCGATCAGCGGCGAAGGGGCGGCACGCCGCAGGGGAGGTTTCAGCGTCGCCGGGGGCCATCACCCGCAAGGCTTCCCAGGCACGGGCAACGCCATAGGCCTGGGACACGTCGGAACCACCAGTGACCATGACGGTCGCCTCGCCCGAGCGGACGCGTCGAAAGGCCTCGCCGATCGCGACGGCCGAGGAGGCGCAGGCGACCGTGTGACTCGCACTGACGCCGCCCAGGCCCAGCTGGATCGAGATGTGGGCGTTGGCGGCGTTGTTCATGCCAAGCAGCACGGAGAGCGGAGACAAGCGTTCGCGGCCCCGCTGCCACAGCTCGCGGTAGCCCTTCTCGTAGGCCAGCGTGCCGCCGAGCGCGGTGCCCCAGGAGACGCCCCAGTCATCGCGCGACTCGTCGCCGACGGCGCGCGGCAAGCCGGCGTCATCCCATGCGTCAAAGGCAGCCGCCATGCCGAGCTGCGCGAAACGGTCCATCATCGACGCGAGCGGCCTGCCGAGCGAGATATCCGGGTCGAACGCCGGACACGCGACGAAAGGGATCGACAAGGGGCGCGGCTGGTCGTCGGTGAGTAGGTGGCGGATTGCCGATTCGCCTGCGCACAGGCGCGCGAAGAAATCGGCGAGGTCACCGCCGTAGGGACTGACCAAGCCAAGGCCAGTGATCGCAACCCGACGCCCGGCCATGAGTCAGGCGGCCTGGCGAGCCGTGATCAGATCGTCCATCGTCGCCGCCATTTCGCCGACGCTCTGCGGGTTCTTGAGATCGGCCGGCAGCTTGATCCCGAAGCGGTCCTCGAACTCGAACATCAGCTCAAGCATCATCAGCGAGTCGACGCCGAGGCCTTCCAGGGGCGCTTCCGAAACAACCTTTGCCGGCGCAACGCCGAGGCGCTCGCCGAGAAATTCACGAATAAGTTCAATGGAATCCATAGCGCGCGGATTTTAACTGAAAGCAGATGTTTCACATAGATTCGGCGGCGTTCCTGGCAGTCGGCCGATCTTTGATACTATCCTCGCCTCCTATGCCGACACTCTCCGCAATGCCGCCGGATGCGGCCTCCCGCCCTGCCTGGTTCCGCCAACTGGCGGCCCGCTTCGTCGCATACTGGCCGCTGAAAGCCGTCGCGACGATGGTTTTCATGATGGTGTTCTTCTGGGCCTACTTCGCGATTCTCCGCCAGCCGATGCTGGCGCCGACGACGATGCCCCGCCTCGCGATCGACGCGTGGGTCCCCTTCTCGACCGCGGCCTTTCCGGTCTACGTGAGCTTGTGGGTCTATGTATCACTGCCGCCCGCATTCATCGACAGCCTGCGCCCCCTATTGTGGTTCGCGGTATGGATGTCCGGGCTGTGCCTGTTTTGCCTCGGCATCTTTTGGCTCTTCCCGACCGCGGTGCCGGCAACCGGCATCGATTGGTCGCTCTACCCGGAACTCGCGCTGATCAAGCAGGTGGACGCTGCGGGCAACGCCTGTCCGTCGCTGCATGTGGCGTCGTCGGTGTTCGCCGCCCTGTGGCTCGAGCGCATCGCCCGTTCGGTCGCGGCGCCAGTGGCGCTGCGCTGGGGGAACGCGCTGCTCTGCGTGGCGATCCTGTGGTCCACGATGGCCACCCGTCAGCATGTCGCGCTCGATGTCCTAGCCGGGATCGTCGTCGGCCTGGCCTTCGCACTACCTTCCGTGCGGCATGTGTCCCGGATCGCGCCGCGCGTGATCTGACAATCCAGGAATAGGGGACGGTCGGCTACTCGCCGTCAGGCACCGCGACCGGCTGACCGTTCTTGAACGAGTACACCTTGATCGGCGAATCCTTGAGATCCCGCTTTTCGTCGAACCGGTAGCTTCCAGCGAGCCCCTGGTAACTGATCGTCGCAAGCGCCGACCGGAACTGCCTGGGCTCGACGGAGTTCGCCTTTTTCATGGCCTCGACGATGAGAAAGAGGGCGTCATACATCGGGCCGGCATACGTCAGCGGCTCGACCCCGAAGCGCTTCTTGTATTCGGTCTTGAACTGCCTGCCTTCATTACTCTGATCGAGTATCCCACCCCATTGCGGGCAGTACACATTCCCATCGACCGCCTCGCCCCCCACTTTCGCCAGCTCTTCATTGCAGATTGCGTCACCGCCCAGCAGGTAGCCTTCCATCCCCAGCACCTTCATCTGGCGACGCAAGGGACCTGCCTGCGCATGGTAACCCGCGTAGAAAATGCCGTCGGGGCTGACGGCCTTGATCCGGGTCAGAATTACCGCGAAATCCGTTGCCCTGTCCGTCGTGAATTCGCGCGCCACGATCTGAATACCGTTGGCTTTCGCCGCCTTGATGAATTCATCGGCGATGCCCTGACCGTACGCGGTTCTGTCGTCGATCACCGCGAGGCTCCGCACCTTCAGTCTTCTTGCAGCGAAGACTCCCATCCGCGCGCCCGTCGTCAAATCGTTCGGGCCAATCCTGAAAACGAAGGGGTATCCCAGTTGCGTGACCTTCGGGTTGGATGCGACCGTCGCCATCACGATCCCGGCGTCGTTGAGCAGCTTTGAGATCGGAATCGCGACGCCCGAGTTGTATGGGCCGAGAACCGCCTTGACTTCGGCATCCACGAATCGCTGGGCGACTGCCATGCCGGTACGCGGATCTGCCGCATCGTCTTCCGACATCAGCTCGAAATGCAGCTTCTTGCCGGCCACAACCGTCCCTTGGGCATTGAGGCGGTCCATCGCCATCCGCAATGCGTTCTCATTGTCCTTGCCCATGGCCGCTTGCGGCCCGGTGAGGGGACCGGTCAGGCCGATCTTGACGACGGTATCCTCGGCGCCCCACGTAGCGAGTGACGCAAGACCGAGTACGGTCGAAACGAGAAGCCGTGTGAAGAAATGAGCTGCGCTGACCATCGAGCCTCCATGCAATCTGATCGCCTCCTGCGATTTCCGCAATGATGAACGATCCTGAGCCCGATATTGGGGAAAATCGCCTGCGGGGACATGGACTGGAATCTGGAAGCTCATTGCCGGCCTTCGCAGAAGGCTCGTCGATAGGCCGAAGGGTTCGTCCCCATCTGCGCGGCAAAGTGCTGGCGTAGCGACAACGCGGTGCCGAAGCCGACTTCGGCGGCGATGCGCTCGATGGGCAAGTCGGTAGTCTCCAGTAGTTGCTGGGCTCGCGCGAGACGTTGCGCGGCAAGCCACTTTGCGACCGTCGTCCCCGTCGCCTCGCGGAAGCGCCGGGTGAAGGTGCGACGGCTCATGTGGGCCGCGTCGGCCAGCAGGTCGAGCGAAAGCGGATCGCCGAGGCGCTCGCGGGCCCACTCCAGCACGCCGGGCAGGCGGTTCTCGCTCGCCAGCACCGGCACCGGCTGTTCGACGAACTGCGCCTGACCGCCTTGCCGGTGCGGCGGCGTCACCAGCAGGCGGGCGACGCGATTGGCCACGTCGGCGCCATGGCGCTGGCGCACGAGGTTCAGGCAGCAATCGATCGCCGCCACCGTGCCGGCCGAGGTCACGATTTCGCCGTCATCCACGTAAAGCACGTCGGGGCGGAAGTCCGCTTTCGGAAAGCGCCGCGCGAAAAGCTCGCGCCATCCCCAATGGGTCGTCGCGCGCCGGCCGTCGAGCAAACCGGCGTCGCCGAGCACGAAGGCGCCGAGACACAGGCCCACGATCTGCGCGCCCCGGTCATGGGCGCCACGGAGTGCTTCGGTGAGCGCGGCAGGAGCCAGGGTGTCCGGCTCGTTCCACGACGGCACGATGACGAGATCGGCGTCGGACATTGCATCGAGCCCGCCGGGCACGTCGATCTCCACCCCTTGTGAACAGCGCACGCGGCCGGGAGCCGGGGCGCAATAGCGCAATTCGTACGGGGGCAACCCGCAGGACGACCGGACCCCGCTGAACACAAGACCGGGCACCGAAAGATGGAAGAGGCTGATGTCGTCAAAGGCGAGGACGGCGACGCGAACGGGCTGCATATCAGTCTCGGAATGGTGGCCTAGAAGAATGGCCCGATTTTAACGCTTAATGTCGTTCGGGCCACTTTTTGATGAAGCGAGTCGCGCAGACAATGCGCTCGTCAGGCCTTCATTCCGAACATCAAACGCCGACACCCATCATCGGAGACCAACATGACCGCATCCCCTCGCCGCGCCCTGCTTGTCATCGACGTGCAGAACGAATACTTCACGGGCAACCTGAAGATCGAATTCCCGCCGGTTGAAACCTCGCTGCCCAATATCGGCCTGGCGATGGACACCGCGCGTACGGCCGGCATACCGGTGATCGTCGTCCAACATGATGCGCCCGAAAATTCGCCCGTGTTCGCCAAGGGCTCGGAGACGTGGCAACTGCATCCCGTCGTCGGCGAGCGTCCGGCCGACCACCGCATCCACAAGACCATGGCAAGCGCCTTTGCCGGGACGGATCTCGCGGAATGGCTTGCCAGCAACCGCATCGACACGCTGACCGTCGTCGGCTACATGACGCACAACTGTGACGCTTCCACGATCTTCCATGCCTACCACCACGGATTGACGGTCGAATTCCTGGCCGACGCGACGGGCTCCCTCCCCTACGAGAACGCCGCGGGCAAGGCAAGCGCCGAGGAGATCCACCGTGTCTTCAGCACCGTGTTCCATTCGAACTTCGCCGCCGTGACCAGCACGGCAAATTGGGCAGTCGCCGTGCGGGACGGCGCGGCGATCCCGCGCGACAACGTGTATCTGTCGAACCGCCGCGCGAAGGGGCTCGTGTAAGGGTGACGATCCACTAGACCGCCACGCTCCGCGGGCGACGCAACATGTGGGTGGCGGCGTAACCGAACACGAGCCCCCAGAATGCGCTGCCGATACCGAACAAGGTGACGCCCGACGCGGTCACCAGGAAAGTGACCACTGCGGCTTCCCGTTCGTCCTCGTGGGCAAGCGCCGTCGTCAGGCTGCCTGCGATCGTGCCCATCAGCGCAAGCCCCGCGATCGCGACGACCAGGGCGTTCGGGATTGCGGCGAGCAGGCTCGCCACCGTCGCCCCGCCGATGCCGGTGAGCAGATAGATGCCGCCGGCCCAGGTCGACGCGAGATAGCGCTTTGCCGGGTTGGGATCGGCATCGCGGCTCATGCAGATTGCGGCGGTAATCGCCGCGAGGTTGAACGAGAAGCCGCCGAATGGCGCCAGTACGAGGCCAGTGACTCCGGTCCAGCCCAGCAGGGGCGAGGCCGGTGTCGTATAACCGTTGGCGCGCAGCACGGCCAGGCCGGGCACGTTCTGCGAGGCGAGCGTGACCATGAAGAGCGGCAGTCCGACGCCAATCAGGGTCTGGAGCGAAAAGCTGGGCATCACGAATTCCGGAGCAGAGAGTTGCCAGCGGATTTCGCCGATCGCAATGCTGCCACTGGCCCCAGCGACCACCAGGCCGGCAAGGAAAGCCAGCGGGACGGCGTAGCGCGGCCAAAACCGGCGCCCGGCGAAGAAAACGACGATCATCGTCCCGACCAGCGAAAGATTGCCGCCGAGCGACGAAAACGCGCCGAGGCCGAAGCGCAGGAGCACGCCGGCGAGCATCGCGGCGGCGATCGACGGGGGCACGTGGCGCATGATGCGTTCGAAGCCGCCGCTGAAACCGAGCACTGCCATCAGGCCGGAGGCGAAAAGGAAGGCGCCGATCGCCTCGTTCATTGGCACGCCGACGAGCCCGGTCGTCAGGAGCGCCGCACCCGGCGTCGACCAAGCGGTGAGGATCGGTGTTCGGTAGCGCAACGAGAGTCCGATGCAAGTCACGCCCATCCCGAGGCCGAGCGCCCAAAGCCAGGACGCAAGCTGCGACGGCGTGGCCCCGGCGGCGTGGGCGGCTTGGAAGACAATCGCGGCCGAACTGGTGTAGCCGACCAGCACCGCGATAAAGCCCGCCGCGAGGTGCGGAAAATGGCGCGTGATGCCGGATGCGGTGTTTTGCTTGCCCATGTCTCGCCCTTTCTGGCGTAATTGGAAGAGCGTGCGCCATAACGCACAACGGGCAGCATAGCAACGTGCGCTATAGCGCACAAGCACAGGCAAGAGCGTGATCTACATGTCGAAAAAGCAGAATCCACCTTCCACGGCTACTCCCGCGCTCGCCGCTCATCTGGCCGAGACGCTGCGGAGGCTGCGTGCCGAACGCGGCTGGAGCCTGAACCGCGCCGCTGCCGAGACCGGTGTCAGCAAGGCCATGCTGGGCCAGATCGAGCGCGCCGAATCCAGCCCGACCGTGGCGACGCTATGGCGCATCGCCTCCGGCTTCCACACGCCGCTTTCGGCCTTCATCGAACCGCCCGTGCGCCACGAGAAGCCCGCCTTCCGCTCCGCCGCCGCATTGCGTGACCGGCCTGCGAGCGATCCGATGTGGGTTGCACCGCTCTTCCCCTACGATTCGCAGCTCGGTTTCGAACTACTCGAACTGACGCTGGCGCCTCGCTATGAGCGTCACTCGGAACCTCACCTCCCCGGCGTCATCGAACACGTGATCGTCGTCCGCGGCACGATGGAGGTATTGGTCGACGGATCCTGGCACGCTCTGAGCGAAGGCGAGGCCGTGCGCTTCCCGGCCGATCGGCCGCATGGCTACCGCAACCCCGGCGAGGCACCGGCCGTTTGCCACAATCTGATCTGCTACACAGGAACTGCCGCGCCCATCGGGGCCGAGTGAATCGCTACCCCATCCCCAGCCACGCCCCCACCCCCGTTGTCACCGCCATCGCCAACGCTCCCCAGAAAGTCACGCGGCAAGCGCCCTTCACGACCGGTGCGCCCCCCGCCTGTGCCGCGATACTACCGAGCACTGCGAGAAACACTAGCGAGAACAGCGCGACCAACGGCTTCAGCGCATTCGGCGGCCCGAAGGCGGCCACCAACAGCGGCAGCGCCGCCCCACTCGCAAAACTCGCCGCCGACGCCGCTGCAGCCTGAAGGGGACGCGCCCTCAGCTGACTGGAGATGCCCAGCTCGTCGCGGATATGGGCACCCAGGGCGTCACGGGCCATGAGTTGCTCCGCGACCACGTCGGCGAGGGCCGGATCGACGCCGCGGCGCACATAGATCGCCGCCAGCTCACGACGCTCACCGACCGCGTCATGCTTGAGCTCGCGCCGCTCGATGTCGATGTCGGCCTGTTCGGTGTCCGCCTGCGACTGCACCGAGACGTACTCTCCCGCCGCCATGGATAGCGTCCCCGCCACCAAGCCAGCAACGCCTGCGATCAGCACGCTTCCCCGCGCGGCCTCAGCGGCCGCCACACCCAGGATAAGACTACCGGTGGACACGATGCCGTCGTTGGCACCCAGCACCGCGGCCCGCAGCCAACCGATGCGCTTCGTGCGATGGCGCTCGGGGTGCTTCGGCCGAGCGAAAGTCTGCATTCGATTGTCCATGCCTTGAGTCTCCTGCCCCGCCATTCCGAGTCATTATCCACGGCATAGGCGATGCGGATGCGGGGAGCAAGGCCCGCCCGCGGCAGGAACACACCTCTTGCGTGAATCGGACGCGGAGCTAGGCCGATCACCACCCCGCAGACACTCACAGCATTACACTGTCAGCTCAAGCATCCGCCTCATCGAACGACCATGAAGATCGACCTGTTCCCTCTCGGTGCCCGTTTCCAATGGAAAGGCATCACCTACACCAAAGTCGGCCCGATGACGGCCTCCGCGGATCCCGGTGGCGGCACGGTTTTCATTCCGAAGCACGCTGCGCTTCATCCGGTCCCCGGGGAGGCTCCACCGCAGATGGCGCCGTCCCCAAAAACTGAGACGCTGAACACTGCAAGGGTGATCGCTGCATTCGAGACGTATCACCAAACAGCGCTGACACTTGCCGATGAGGCGGCGCGAGAAGCGCTGGAACAAGCTCGGAAGCGCTTTCTTTCCGAACTCGGCTGACGGCGATCCGGAATCAAATCCGGCTAACGGATCATGATGCAGGTTCACACCCCCGACCCGACCTACACCAGCTCCGAGCGCGCCCGCGCGAATTTCCGCCTGGCGTTGCGCATCGCGCTCGGCCTGGTCGCGCTCCTGTGGCTGATCATGATCGTGAACGGAGCACTCGACCTGAGCCTGGAGCGGTTCGGGGTACGTCCGCGAACATGGAGCGGATTGCCGGGCATCCTCCTCGCGCCACTGCTGCATGCAGACATCGCCCACCTCTTCGCCAACTCGGCTCCGCTGCTGGTGCTGATCACGGCGATGCTGCACCTCTATCCAAACTCGGCTCTTAGGGTGGTGCCCGCGATCTACCTGGGCCCGGGCGTCGCGGTGTGGCTGTGGGGCCGCGCGTCGATCCATATCGGTGCGAGCGGGCTGATCTACGGACTGCTCGCGTACGTCTTCGTTGCGGGCACGATCCGACACGACCGCCGCGCGATCGCCGCATCCTTGCTGGTTTGCTTCCTGTACGGAAGCCTCGTCTGGGGCGTACTGCCGATCCAGCCGGCGATGTCCTGGGAAACCCACCTTTCCGCCGCACTGATCGGCGCAGTCCTGGCGGTCGCGCTGCGGCGTCTGGACATTCCGCCTCGTCGCCGATACTCGTGGGAGGACGAAGCGAACAACGTGGACGAAGAGCCCGGCAACAAGTGATCCGGGAACGGTCCGGCCTTGCGCAGCCGGAAGTGTCTTGACTACAGTGCATTTCGGAACCAGCCCCGAAGAACTCCAACAAGGACGACAAATGGACAAACTCAAGCTGACCTATTTCGACTTCGACGGCGGGCGTGCCGAGCCTGCGCGATTGGCCTTGCATATCGGCGGCATCCCTTTCGAGGACTTCCGCTTTGCGCCGGCCGATTTTCCCGAAGTCCGCAAGACCGCCCCGCTCAACCAGGTTCCGACCCTGCAAGTGAATGATCGGGTAGTCACGCAAGGTGACGCGATCACGCGCTACGCCGGCAAATTGGCCGGGCTGTATCCTGAAGATCCGCTGCAGGCCCTGCTCTGCGACGAAATCATGAGCGCCCTCGAAGACGTCAACGCCGCAATCTCCACGACCTTCGGCATGAAGGGCGACGACTTCAAAAAAGCGCGCGAGGCGCTGGCGGCTGAAACACTGCCGCGGTATTTGCGCTGGCTCCAACGTCGGCTCGAAAGCAGCGGTGGAACCTATCTGGCCGACAACCGTCTGACGATCGCCGACCTCAAGGCGCTGGTCGTTCTACGCTGGCTGACCTCGGGCAAGCTCGATCACATCCCGACCGACCTGGTCGCCACGGTCGCCCCCGCGCTCGCCGGGTACATGGACCGGATCGGCAGCACGCCGGCGATCGCGAAATACTACGACAAGCGCGCCCTCACCTGAGGTCGAACTCGACTGCGCCGGCGCCGGCGCCGTCTCAGTGAGTGTCCGTCCCGCATGACGGTGAAGGAGGTTCACGATGCCCGAGCCGATCGCACATGCCCGCGCCTTGGGCTGGCTGGAATCGCTGGACAAGGCGCGCCGATACGCGGGACAGATGCTCGATCGCCTCGAGTTGGGGCCGCAGGAGAGTGCCTTCGAGGTCGTGCTGACCCGGCCCTGCGCGCAGCTGCGTGCCTATTCGCCATCGCGCGGCGGCGGGCCCGCCTTGCTGCTGGTGCCGGCGCCGATCAAACGACCCTACATCTGGGATCTCTCCCCCGAAAGAAGCGTGGTCCGCCGGGCGACGGAGCGCGGCTTCGAGGTCTACCTGATCGACTGGACCGAAGCGCACGGCGACGAAGACGAACTCGGTCTCGAGGCCTACGCGCTGGCCACCCTCGACGACTGTGTGGACGCTATCCGGGCGCGATCGCAGTCGGAGCGGATCGTCCTTGCCGGTCATTCGCTGGGCGGGACATTCGCCGCGCTGTACGCTGCCTGCCGGCCTGCGGCCCCCGCCGCCCTCGTGCTGATCGAGGCACCGGTGCGTTTCGGCGACGCGGCGGGCGCGTTCAAGCGGATGCTCGACAGCGGGATCCCCGCGCGCACCCTCGTCCCCTCCTCGCCTCGAATACCGGGATCGCTGATCGACCTGCTAAGCGTCTGCGCGTCGCCGGCAACCTTCGAGCTTGAGCGCTACGCCGATTTCGTCGCGAGCCTGGCATCGCGCCCGGCATTCGAAACGCATTGCCGCGTGGAGCGCTGGGCTCTCGACGAGTTCGCCTTGCCGCGCCGCCTGTTCGAGGAACTCGTGGAGCACCTCTACCGCGAGGACCGCTTCATGCGGGGCGAGCTCGTGCTGGGCGACCGCGTTCTCCTGCCCGGCGATGTCCGCGCGCCGCTGCTCGCCGTCTACGATCCCGCCAGCCGCATCGTGCCGCCCGCCTCGGTGCTCGACTTCTGCGCGCTGGCCGGCAGCACGGAAAAGGAGGCGATCCCTTATTACGGCGACACCGGTGTCGCGCTGAAACACGTCGGCGCCTTGGTCGGCGAGAACGCCCATCGGCGCATCTGGCCGGCGGTGTTCGACTGGCTGGAGCAGTTGGCTGCGCATTGAGCGCAAGTCAAAGAAGGCGGAACGCAAGTACGGCCGTGATCGTCGGAGGCAAGGCGGCAAGCAGCAGACCCAAAGGATGGACGGTGTTGTCCGGAAATCTCTCGCGCAAGATCGCAACGCCTGCCGGATTCGGCGCGTTGGCGATCACGGTCAATCCGCCTCCGGTGACCGCCCCTGCGACTAAGGCAATCTTGAATCCTTCACTCAAGCCTTCGACCAGTGAGGCAAGGTAGGTCAGCGCCGCGTTATCGGTCGCGGCAGTCAGCGCCGTTGCGCCGAAGAAGACGGCATTCTCGTCCATGCCCATCAGCAGCGGCTCCAGCCACCACTGCTGCAATCCGCCGAGCACGACGAGGCCTGCGAGGAAGAAAGCCACCAGAAAGGCCTCGCGCAGGATCAAGGGGTTCTGGTGCCGGGGATAGGCAGCGGAAAAGCCCAGGAAGAACATGAACACGCCCATGAAGATCTTGGCGTGGTGTGCGAAGAGCACGACGAGCACGAGGAATAGGAGGTGCGCGAGCACCATGGCTGGGGGGATCTCGGCCTCCGACCGTGCGGAGGGGGAGGCAAGCTGACCGAGTTCGCGGCGGAACAGCAGCATGGCGGCGGCGGCGTTGATCACGACGGCGCTGGCCGCCTTCCAGCCCAGGTTCGACATCATGAACCAGATGTCCCAGTTCCACTTGGCAGCCACCATCAGGACCGGCGGCGCCGCGAAGGGCGTGAGGGTTCCGCCGATGGAGATGTTCACGAAGAGCACGCCGACGGTCGCGTACTTCAGCGAGGACGACACCGGCGCGCAGAGGAGCCGGTCGCGCAACATCAAGGCCGCGAGGGTCATTGCAGCGGGTTCGGTGACGAAGGATCCGAGCAGGGGGACGAGCGCGAGCACGACGAAGTACTCCGGCATCGCTCCGGGCAAGGGGAGGTAGCGCGCCACGGAACGCACCAATGTACCGGCAAATTCCAGGATCGGCCGCGAAGCAGCGATCACCATGATCGCAAACACGAACATGGGCTCGGTGAAGTTGCGCGAGTCGAGATAGGCAGTCGCCTCGTCCCTGCCGCCGACGACGAAGATGCAGACCATCAGCACCATCGCCCAGAAACCGAAAACGACTTCGACCTCGCCCAGCAGATGCCAGATGCCTGCGTGACGTGGGTGGGAGTCTGCGAGACGCTCGAAGAGCCGGGTGGAAAAGGTGTGGATCAGCGCCACCGCAAATAGCGCGGTTGCGATCAGCTCGACGATGTGGGAAGACATGGGGTTCATGGGCGCGGAAACTCCGCGAGGCGGCCCGACCATCGCATGAACCTGTCGTCGTGCGAAATGCCGACGACACCCGACTGCCAGTCTAGCGCAGGCGGCTCCTCGAAACCATTGCCGGCAATGGCATTTCCGCACGCCGAAGACGCCTACGACACCTGCTTCGGGGAAGTGCTCGCTGCACCCGCGGACTCACGCGTCGCGCGTCTACCCTCCGGAGACAAGCTCGAGGGTCCGCTGGTAGGCCGGGAGACGTGGTCCGCCAATAAGCACGGCCCGCTCCGCGGCTTGCCGCGCAGCCGCGCCCTGCCCCCGCTCGTGCAGGACTTGGGCGAGGTTGTTCCAGGCGTCGGCGGAATCGGGGTGGTCGGCAGTTGCCTGACGAAAGGCTGCTTCGGCCGCTTTGATGTCGCCGCGCCGGTAGGCAGCGTTGCCGAGTCCGACGCGGGCCACGAGATTGTGGGGCCAAGCGCCCGCGGCAGTGCGGTAGGCGCCCTCGGCGGCAAGGGGGGTCGTCCGCTCCAGCGCTACCGCGGCGGCCACGTAGTCCGCCTCGTTTGCCGTGGCGGGGAGCCGGTCCGGTGGCAGCGCAACGAATGCCCAGCGCCCGGACTTGGCCCAGCTACGATCGAAGGCATCGATGTCCATCACGAGACGCTTCTCGCGCCCGGAACGCAAGACAACCTGCCGCGCAGACAGGTCATATCCGACGGCGACCGCGTAATGCCACTCCGGCGCCCAGTCGAAGCGCAGGTTCTGCAGTACGACCACCGGGTGGCCGGCCGCCAGTTCCTTCAGCAAGGCTCGTGGTTCCGGCTCGAGTCGGTAAGCCACCGCGCCCGACCGACGGGCCGCCGCGAGCATTTCGGGCTGCAGGCTTCCCTGCCGGGCGGGGATATAGACCTCGTCGCGGAGTTCGTCGGGGGCACGCCGGAAGCCGGCGCTCCCCAGCACGGTGGCCAGAGCCGCCGGGCCGCATTGGTAATCCTCCTGCGGGAAGAAAGGTGCATCTTTCCTTTCCGCCCATTGTGGAAACGGATCGGAAGGGGGATTACCCCAGTCTCCCAACGGGAGGCTCTGGCAAGCGGCCAAGCTCAGGGCCGCGGCGGCGCTCAGGCAGAGTGAAAGGACCTTCACATCAGAGGGCGATCGCCACCAGGATGGCGATCAGGACGATGAGTATCCACTCCGTCGTCGTCAGATTGCCGCCGGCCGGCATCGAATCGATGCGCTGGGCGAGAGCGTGGATTTCTTCCTGGTCCAGGGCCGCGACACGATCAGTGGCGGCCACGCCGTCCACCCCCATGGCCTGTAGGCGTTCCTTGACGCTTGCCTGTTCCATGAACTGCAGCACCTTGGCACGCTCGGCATCCGCCGATTGGCGGGTGGCGACATCCGGGGTGGCGACCATTTCGGCGCGCAGGGCAGGCGTTTGGAAGCCAAGAGCCAGCGCAAGCAGCGCAGTCGGGACGACGCGGGCGGAAGTCTTCTTCATGGTGTTCTCCTTCTTTGTCGGTGAACATGCATCCGTTCGACTTCCCGTCGCGGCAAAAAATTCACTCGGCAGCCCGAGTTCTACGGAAATGGCCTCGTATCGAGCATTTTCGGCGACGATTGAAACACATTGAAACCATTGAGCTAGAACTCGCGGGACTTCACGACGCATTGCTCGGAAGACAGCCCCAAGTCGACGAAATGCGCGATCTCGATGCGCGATCTCGATGCGCTACGGCGAACGCGTGCGGCTGCCCGCGGCGCGGAAGGCGGCGGCGGATAGCTTGATCGTCGCAGTCGGCTACAGCTGCCGGGACCAAATCCTGCACGTCACGGGACGTCAGCCCCTGCAACCTTGCCCAGTTGCTGCAACTGGCGATGCAGGGCGGCGAAACGTGCTGAAGGAGGTCCCCATGAAAACGGAACTAGACCTGCCGACCCTCGGGTTGATCGCCGGTACACGCGGCATGCTCGGCGCCGGAATCGGGCTCTTGCTCGCCGATCGTCTCAGCGCCGAACAACGCCGGGCCGTCGGTTGGACGCTGCTGAGGGGGAATGACCGTGGCCCCGAAGCAAGCGGAATTCCCGATTTCGCCCATGGCATTTCGCCGCTATGCCGGCCGACCGCCCCCGTCTTCCGCCACAGCGGCTCTCCGGGCGGACCTGCACGTCTTTGGTCGTATCGCGTGCCATGCTCCGGACACGAGCAATTGAGTCGTCCGAGCGACCGCTCCGTCTATCGCGGAGCAGGTTTTACAGGGCTTGCGGCAAGTCTTACGCGGCGCTGGCCGCCGCGGATGACCGGCAACGCGGCAAACACTTAGTCACAAAGTTGTAACCGTTTAGGGGAATCATACGGGCACGCAACGACCCGCCTTTACCGACTGTCCCAGACGTGCCCCCCTCCTTTTCCCTACGACGCAAAACCTGGCTCAGCCATCTCTTACGCGATGACTGGACCATCCTGGCGCTTGGCAGCGTCGGAATTTCCCTCATCCTGATCGTCCTGATCTGGGTCGCCGCGTGGCAACGGCTTGACGCCGAAAAGGCCTTGCTCCGATACAACGCGACGGTGCATCAGGAGAACCTCGTCGCTGCGGTTTCCGAGAAACTGACCCGGACGCTGGACCGAGGACGGCAGATGGTTCTGGTCTCCGACGGGTCCATCGACGGCACCGCCAGTGGCCTGCAGGAGATCATCACCCCGCCTACCGGCACGGCTTCCGGCTTCGTGACCACGATGGTAATACTGACCGTCATGATCGCGTTGGCGGCCTCCGCCGTCGTCCGGGGAATCGCACGGCAGAAGCGGATCGTCGCCGCGCTCAAGGCCACCGATCACGAGAACCGTGCCCTCATCGCGCGACTTGAGGACGAGAAGCGCCGCGCCTTCGTCATGGCGGCCCACGACCACCTCACCGGCCTGCCCAACCGGCGAATGTTCGGCGAGCTTGTCGGCACGCATCTGTGCCGCGCCAAGCGCAGCCGCAAGCACTACGCGCTGCTCTACCTCGACCTCGACCGGTTCAAGGCGATCAACGACACGCTCGGGCACCACGTCGGCGATCTTCTGCTGCAATCCGTTGCCGGGCGGCTGCGCTCCACATTGAGAGAGTCGGACATCGTTGCGCGCCTGGGCGGCGACGAATTTGCCGTGCTGCTGACAGGGCTCGAAAGCGTCAGCGACGTGGAGATCGTCGCGGCCAAGCTCATCGAACAGATCGGCGTGCCGATGACAAACCTCGCCGAGCACGACATCCACGTCACGCCCAGCATCGGGATTGCGCTCTTTCCGCGCGACGGCCAGGACGTCGATTCCCTGTGTCGTCATGCCGATGCAGCCATGTACGAGTCCAAACGGACGGGCCGCGGCCAGTACACCTATTACGACCCCGGCCTCAATGTCGACAGGGACCGTCTGTTCAGCCTCGAACTGCGCCTGCCGAAGGCCATCGCCGACAACGAGCTGGTATTGCATTTCCAGCCCAAGGTCCGGCTGTCCGACTACCGCATCGTCGGTTTCGAAGCCCTGGTACGCTGGCAGCATCCCGAATTCGGCCTGATCTACCCTGGCGACTTCATCCCCCTCGCCGAGCGAAGCGGACTCATCGTCGAACTCGGCAACTGGGTCGCGGAAGCCTGCTGCCACCAGCTTGCGACCTGGAAGGAGAAAGGGCTCGACACCGTGCCGATCGCGTTCAATGTCTCCGCACGACAGCTGCAGGACGAGGAACTCCCGCAGCGCATCGAATCCATCCTCGCGAAGTACGACGTGTCCGCGAAGGACCTCGAAGTGGAGATCACCGAGACCACCCTCGTCGACTCCATCGAGATCGCCCGCCAGGTGCTCGACCGGCTCGAAAAGCTCGGCTTCGGCATCGCACTCGACGACTTCGGCAGCGGCTTCTCCAGCCTCGGCTACATCCGCACCTTCCCGATCCATCGCCTCAAGATCGACCGCGAGTTCATCAACGACATCCGCAACAGCCCGGACGACGGCGTCATCGTGGCCTCGATCATCGCACTCGCCCACAACCTGAACATGCAGGTGCTCGCCGAAGGCGTCGAGACGATCGACCAACTGATCCACCTTAAGACGGCGGGCTGTGATGAGGTGCAGGGCTACTTCTTCAGCCGGCCGGTTCCCGCCTCCCAGGCGCGCGAACTCCTCGTCCGGTCGATTCTCGCGCCCGCATCGTCATGCACAGCACCAACATAAAAACATAATGTTGGTCTGGTATTAATTCCGCTTCCGGTTCGAAAGAAGGAGTTACCCATGATCCCCAACGCCGAAAAAATCACCCAAACGATCGCCGACGTCCAAGACCGCAATCTCGACACGGCAACGGCCATCGCCAATGCCGCGCTCGACAGCAACGACCACCTGCTGGCCGCGACGCTCGGCACCTGGCGCTCCCTGATCGCCGAATTCGCCAATAACGCCAATACCATCGTCGACGTCAAAGAGGTCGGCGAGCTGATCAAGCTCGAAACCGCCCTCGGCTGGCGCCTGATCGACAAGAGCACCGAGTCCGCGCGCATCGCCTTCGAGATCATCGCCCAGTGCCAGCAGACGACGCTGGATCTGATCGAGCCGCGGATTTCGCACTTCACCCGGGAACTCGTCTCCCGCCTCGAGAGTGCCGCCGAATCCGTCAAGCCGGGCTCGAACCTCGCCTTCGCCGCCGTGATGTCCGCACTGGAAATCGTCAGGAATACGGCACAAAATACGCAGATTGAGACCGACAGCGCGACCGACGCCCCCGCCGAATCGGGCCGCGCCCGGAAGACCGCATAAGCAACAAGAACAAGAAAGAACAAAAAGAGCGCACCCGGCCCTTGCGCCGGAGTCCTCCATCCCCGCCCGGATCAGCGTCCGCGCGGGGATTTTCTTTTGCATTGCCCGATCGGCGTCAGCATCCTGCGGCTTCACATTGCGGATAGGCTCGCCTAGTATTCCAATACGCCATCTGCCCCACGCGCGGTCCCTCCCGCTGAACGAACTGGAGAAACGCTTGGCCGACCTGCCCGCCGACCGGGCCGTCGTCGCTTATTGCCGCGGGCCTTTCTGTCTCATGTCCGAAGAAGCGGTGAAGTTGCTACGTGCCAAGGGTTACACGGCCCACAGGATCACTGACGGGGTCAGCGAATGGGCAGCCGGCGGACTGCCGATCGAAACGTTGGCGAGGGCGCAGGCATGAACGATTCAACGGCTGCCCCCCTCGCCGAACATTGGGAAGGCATCTATCGCAGCAAACCGGCAACGGCCATGAGCTGGTATCGCCCACGACTAGACCGCTCCCTCTAAACGTCAGCGCTACGTCGAACTGGCCGCAGCCAGTCTTGAGCCCGGCGGCCATCTGATCGTCGCCACGTTTGCGAAAGACGGACCGCGCCATTGCAGCAAGCTCGACGTCGCCAATTACGACGCCGCTGCCCTGGCCGCAATTTTCGGCGATGGTTTCGAACTCCTTGGCGATGAAGGCGAGAGCCATGTCATGCCCTCGGGAAAAACCCAGGAGTTTCAGTACGCGATCCTGAAGCGGGTGGCCACGCCCCTCAGCGATACGGCCGCTGCAAACTGACGCTCGTTCATGCATGACCTTGACGCGCAGGTTTCACTTCCGCGTCACGATGTCGTTTTTGGTCTTGCCGACAATTGCAAAGAGTTCCCCTTGCTCGGCCGCCGGGACCTTGAACTTGTCCAGGGACTTCTTGAACTCCTTGGCCATGACGTCCCATTCGTTCTCACTGATGTTCAGGTGAGCGTGGGACTCCTTCATCGGCTTCCCCGTATATTTGCATGGGCCCCCCGTGACCTCGCAGACCATTTGGGAAACCTGGAACTTGAGGTAGGGAGTCGGCGAATTCTTGCGGCCCGCCTTGATGGCCGGATTCTTGTTGAGCGTCCGGTTCGCCACCAGACGATCAAGGAAATCATCGACCACGACGGTGATGCCTTTCAAGCCACCCAGTCGTTCGTACAGGGGCTTCTGAGTATCCGCCTGCTGGGCCGACACCAGTGGCGCGAACGAACTGCCGATCGTGAATGCCGCCGCGAGCAAAGCTATCCGAAATTTCTTCATTTCTTGCTCCTCCGCGCTGTTTTCGGGGCCCGCATTCGACAGTGGGCGCCATCGGCCCTGAAGATGGCAGTCCGGAACGTCCTCGGTACCCGAGGCACAGTTGCATACCTATCCCATGATAGGCACAACGGCGCAAATTTTTATCCGAAAGTCACAAGATGTGTCGGACTCGTGCATTGCTTCCCTGGCCGATTGATCTACGCAATAAACGGTATAAACTGTTCTAATGGTATAAACAGGAACCGGTAGTCCGGAACCGAACCCACAGTTTCAACCCGGCGCAGACACAAAAAGGGAGCGTGTGCTGAGGTAAGTCTGCCGAACGCGTTGGCGCGGTGTTGTCAACGCTCGACCTCCCCGGCCGTAAGGCCGCGGTCTCACACAAGAAAAAAATGTTTACGGTCATCAACGGTGACGGCGCCGAACCCCGGCCCGAGAATCATCATCAGAATCTCCTCGAAACGGTTCACGAAATCGAGCGCCTGGTAGTCGCCGGGCAGCTCCGAACCGGACAGAGCCTCGCCAGTGAATTCACCCCCATCGAACGCGCCTTCGCGACGGAGCAAATGTTCCGCGACGGCTTCGAGGAAGAGATTCTCGTCAAGGTCCTCGTACCCTGAGCGCCTGTTCGGTTACCGCGCCATGAGGCGGCGAACGCCGATCGGCTCCGCCGTCTCCTCGCACCGGCCATCGTCCCCGCTCCCTATTTCGCTCGCCTCGGCTTTGCCTTCCCGGCCGACGTATTGAGGGCGACCGCGGCGCGGATGAGTGCCTTGAACGCCTCCGCGTCGACCTCCTCCCCCTCATGGATGTCGATCGCGCGCCTGACCTTCCCGTCGAGGCTCGAGTTGAAGAGCCTGGCCGGATCCTCCAGGGAAGCCCCCTTGGCAAAGGTCAGCTTCACGATCGATTTGTAGGACTCGCCGGTGCAGAGGATCCCGTCGTGCGACCACACGGGAGTCCCCATCCATTTCCACTCCTCGACGACGTCCGGGTCGGCTTCCTTGATCAGCTTGCGCATCCTGCTCAAGGTCTCGCCGCGCCAATCCCCGAGCTCGGCGATTCTTCTGTCGATCAGTTCCGCTGCCCGCTCGGCATTGCTCGACTCCGACTTTGTCATGCTCAGTCCTCCGTGATCCATCTCGCATTCCTTCCGGAAGCAATACCATATACTGTCCATACCGTAAGAAGAGCCGCCAGCCATCGCGAAAGCACAACCAACCGTTTCAGACAAAATGGAGGGGTGTGGCGGGATCGCTCCGCGGACGATATGTCTGGGCTGGATCGGCGGAAGGGTAGGTACTCGTCTCGCGGAGATTCGAGTTCACACCAGGACAATGTTGACGGTCATAACTGGTGGCCGGACGGATGTTCCCCCGCACGACCATCACAGACATCTCCTGCAAGCCGTTCATGACATCGAACGGCTCGTCGCGACAGGCTTTTTGGGATACAGCCGCACCCTCGCCTATAAGTTCAGCCCGATCGAAAGGGCATACGTGACCGAAAAGATGCTACGTGACGGCTTCGATGTGGCGCTCGTTGCGAAGGTCCTGCTGCCCTAGCGGGACCTCCGTGACAGGTGATGCTTCCTCGGCTGCGGACTCTACTTCAGCCGTTGCAGCAATGCGGCGGCTCCGGGGTAGTCCTCCCGCAATAGCGCGAACTTGCGCGCATGCGCCCCCCAGGCGCCGCCGTGTTTCAGTGCGTCGATGAACCCCTCCCGATCGCAGATCCAGTTCCCGCCGAGCAGCGTCACGCCGCGCTCGAAGAGCGGATCCGGCAGGCAGCTCGCGCCCGGTCCGATCATCGCGAAATACCTTGCCGAACGGCAGTTCGCGAGCACGGCGTCGAGCGTGTCGTTGAGGAGGACGGTGCTCGTCGACAACACCTTGCTGCAGCTTGCGAGTTCGGAGGCGTCGAGCGTCACGCGATAGCCCGCGCCTTCGCCCGCCATCGTCGGGTCGAGTTCGGCGACGGTGAGCCTCGCGCCCGAGGAGACGATCCGGGGCACCAGCGGGCCGAAGAAGCCGATCATGCCGATGTGCTCGCCGGGCTGCGGATCGAGGAGGCCGATCGAATCGGCCGCCGAATCCGGGATGAACCCGGCTCGTTCGAAGAGGCAACGGGTCAGCGCGTTCACGACCGCGAAGCCGATCGTGCGCCTCGCCCCCGATTCGGACACGTACCAGCGCGCGACGGCCAAGCTGTCGCTGCCGGCCAGTGTGGCGATATCCGTGTCCGCAGCGAGCGAGGCGAGCGTGTCGCCAAGCAGCATGTAGCTCAGGCCGATGCTGCCGTCTTCCAGTTCGATGGCGCAGAATTCGGCGCTCTTCGTGCCCGGAATGAATGCCGGCGGCAAGTGAAGCGCGCGAATGCGCGGCAAAGTGGAGCGGGCACCGAAGCGCTCCAGCAGGGCGATGAGTTCGCTGGCGATAGTCATTGTTGAGTTCCTTTATCCCTTGCTGTCCTGTTTTCCCCAGACGACGGTCGCGGCCCGGTTCTCGGGCGAACGCAGCGCCCCGGGGAAATACATGGACGTAAGGCTCTTCGAATGCACGGGCGACTCCACCTGCGATCCGCCGAAGTGGCGCCAGTCGCGCAGCCAATAGATGTCGTCGGCGACTTCGAGGAAGCCGATGGTCTCGCGGTCGCCGATCAGGACGCCCTGCACGCGCAGCCCCTGCTCGCCCTTGGCGCGCTCGACGGCGGCGGCGACCTCCCGTGTCGCGCCGAACTCGCCGTCCGAGGCGATCAGCAGATCGGCGAGCTGCCACTGCGCGTCGGCCAAGCGCCCGATCGCGCGTTCGAGCGGTCCGCAGATGTCGGTGCCGCCGCTGAAGCTTTGTCCGAGAAAGCGCGTCAGCCGCTCGATGCCTTCCGCGTCGCGGCTCAGTTCGAGCTCGACAATCTCCTCCGGTCCCCCAAAGCAGAACACATGGCAGGAGCGCTTCTGGCGGTAGGCCGTGCGCGCCGCCTCCAGCACGATCGCCTTCGCGACCGCCTCCGCCCCACCGCGCATCGAGCCAGAGGTGTCGACGCACACCAGCAAGGGCCCCATCTCCAGCCGCCGCTCGGGCCGACGGTGCAGGCTCGGGCGCAGCGTCGGCTGCTGGCGGTGCACGACCTCCTGCAGACGGTCATTGTCCTCATAGGAAAGCAGCGTGCGCTCGGCGTGACGCGCGTGCCAGACGAGGCGCAGCCGCCGGAGCCGCCGGTTCGTGAGCAGCAGCGTCTCGACCGGCAACATGCGTGCGATGCGTCCCGAGCGATAGACGCCGCAGGTCTCGCCGGGAAGCTCGGGGACCGGCGTGACGCGTTGTTCCGCGCGCGGAGCACTCGCCTCTTCGAGCACTTCAGTGTCCCGCGTACGCGAATCCTCCCGCGCCTCGCTCGGCAACAGCCGCCCGAGACCCCGGATCAGGGCGGCGAGCTCGGGCAGGCGCTCGATCAGACGCCGCGTGCGCACGACCTCCTGCCAGGCGTCGCTCTTCAGCGTGCCTTGCAACTGATCCCAGTTGGCATTCTTGAAGAGGTCGTCGCAGTCGCCGAAGACCTCGGTAAGCTCGTGCATCACTCCGCAGCGCTCGCGCCAGTCGCCGCCGAACTCCTCGAGCATGCGCGCCACCGCCTCCGCCTCCGAGTCCCCGCGGTCCTGGAAATCGACGATGCGGTCGAGGTGCCACAGCAGCGAGCTGACGAGCTGGTCGGCGAGGTCGGGCTTGTCTTCGCAGAAGGCCGGCAGGTCGAGTTCAGCAAACAGCGCGGCCAGCGGGCCACCAAGCGGCGCGTCCGGCCACGCTAGTGCTTCCGGGTCTGGAAGACGTCCCGAGACGAGCGCATTGCGGCACGCAAGGAGACCGGCGAGCCGCGGCTCCAGATGCCCCTGCGAATTGATCAGCGATCCGAGCCACAGCTTGCGCGCAAGCGCGTCGAGCGGCGCCAGCGTCTCCTCGCGACGTGCGAAAAGCAGCGGAGACGGGAGTTCGGTTGTCACGCTTCGAGGGAATCGAATACAACCGGGTCCGGCTCGACGCCAGGATCATCGGGCAAGCGCGGCAAGGCGAGGAAGCCGGTGCGCGCGATACTCGTCCTGTCGCGCAGCGCCGCAAGCGCCTGGGCCGTCTCGGCGAGCCGGGCTGTGGCGTACTCCGCGAACGCCCGGTCGAGCCACAAACTCTGCGCCGCGTAACCATCGAGATCCCGGAGCAGCGCGTCGAGCTCGCCGGCGTAACCGGCCAGCCGCTCGCCCAGTTCGTCGATCTGGCGGATGCGCGCCGCGATGTGGCGCTCGCCGTAGTGACGCCGTCTCCGGCCCGGCATCCTCAACGCCGCTTCGCCATGCTTGCCGTCGCTGAACTCATCCCCGAATCGCAGGCGGCCGCTCTCGTCATAGTCGAGGTCGTCGGCCTCCTGCTCGACCTCAAGCTGGGCCTCGAAGGCCTCGACGACGCGCGTGAGGCGCGCCGGCGACATTGCCTCCCTCACCCCGAGCCGCGCGGAGAGCCAGTCGGCAATCTGCTGTTGTCGGGCGATGTCGGGCGCAACGCACCAGGGCAGCAGCCACAAGTCCCACGTCGAGACTTCGACACGGCCTTCGCTCGCGGCCGCCACGCGCAGCAGCCGGACGAGCTTCACCCATCGCCGGTCAGATACGTAGAGCTCCTCGCCGGCGAGGTAGTCGCGCAATTCGAGGAGCCGCGCCGTCACGGCCTGGGGCACCGCGACGTGCTGAGCAGCCTCATCGAGCGACTGGCGATCCGACGCGTCGAGCGGCGAGAACGGAGGCGGCAGCGTCTGCGCATCGAGACCGAGCAATGCGCGAAACCCCTCGGCGCTCACGGGCGCGACCGGCATGCGGATCAGGAAGCGGTCGAAGAAGGCCTCGCCGACCTCGTCCTCGGGCACCTCGTTCGTCGCACCGATCACGCTGATCAGCGGGCACGGCTCACGGTGGGCGCCGTTGTCGAATTCGCGCTCGTTGAGCAGCGTCAGCAACGCATTGAGAATCGCACTGTTGGCCTTGAACACCTCGTCGATGAACGCGATCGAGGCCTGGGGCAGGAAGCCTGCGGTCTGGCGCTCGTAGCGGTCCTCTTCGAGCGCGCTGATCGACAGCGGGCCGAACAGCTCCTCGGGCACCGAGAAGCGCGTCAGCAGACGCTCGAAGTAGCGGGCATCGGCGAACGCGAGATGCAGGCGCCGCGCGAGTTCGCTTTTCGCGGTGCCGGGCGGGCCGACGAGTAACGTGTGCTCGCCGGCGAGCGCGGCCAGCAAGGCCAGCCGCACTGCACGGCTTCGCTCGATCAGCCCGTGTTCCAGGGCCGCCAGAATCGATGGTAGTTTCACAGTTGCAGACACGAGATAGACCCTTCCAGCCGTGACATCGTCACCCGATACATGATAGCGAAGGCCACGGAGCCCCGTTTCCTTCGCCATCCGGTGATTGTGTTGCACGTCTTCGGGATTGCCCTTGATCCTGCGCATGTTTCGCGCCGAGGACCTCTACCCTGCGGACTGTGAGCGGCGCCTCCGCCGCCCGAAACGCTTACACGTCGAGGATCAGGCGAGCCGGATCTTCCAGCGCTTCCTTCATCGTGACGAGGCCGAGCACCGCTTCGCGGCCGTCGATGATGCGGTGGTCGTAGCTCATCGCGAGGTAGTTGATCGGACGGATCACGATCTGGCCGTTTTCGACCACCGGGCGGTCCTTGGTGGCGTGGATGCCGAGGATCGCCGACTGCGGCGGGTTGATGATCGGCGTCGACAGCATCGAGCCGAACACGCCGCCGTTGGAGATCGAGAAGGTGCCGCCGGAAAGCTCCTCGAGCGAGAGCTTGCCGTCCTTGGCCTTCTGGCCGAACTCGGCGATCTTCTTCTCGATGTCGGCGATCGACATCTGGTCGGCGTCGCGCAGGATCGGCACGACGAGGCCACGGGGGCTGCCCACGGCGATACCGATGTCGATGTAGCCGTGGTAGATGATGTCGGTGCCGTCGACCGAGGCGTTGAGGATCGGGAACTTCTTCAGCGCCGCGACCGCCGCCTTGACGAAGAAGCCCATGAACCCGAGGCGCACGCCGTGGGCCTTCTCGAACTTGTCGCCGTATTGCTTGCGAAGCGCCATGACCGGGGCCATGTTCACTTCGTTGAAGGTGGTCAGGATCGCGTTTTCGTTCTTCGACTGGATCAGGCGCTCGGCGATGCGCTGACGCAGGCGCGTCATCGGCACGCGCTCTTCCGGGCGCTCACCGGTCAGCGCGAGCGCGGCCGGTGCCGGCGCGGGCGTTGCCGGGCGCGCTTGGGCCGCGACGGCGTCTTCCTTCGTGACACGACCGCCGCGGCCGGAGCCCGCAACGTCCGCCGCGGCGACGCCCTTCTCTTCGAGGATCTTGCGCGCCGCGGGGCTCGCGGTGCCGGCGGCCGCGGCAGGCGCCGAGGCGGCAGCAGCCGGAGCGGCAGCAGGCGCCGCAGCGGCAGCCGGAGCACCGGCAGCAGCCTGCGCTTCGGTGTCGATCTGCGCGATCAGCTCGCCCGAGGTGACCGTGTCGCCGTTGGTCTTGATGATCTTCACCAGCACGCCCGCGGCCGGGGCCGGGGTTTCGAGCACGACCTTGTCGGTCTCGATGTCGATCAGGTTCTCGTCGCGGGCGACCATCTCGCCTTCCTGCTTGTGCCACGATACGAGCGTCGCCTCCGACACGGATTCGGACAGTTGCGGCACTTTGACTTCGATCAGCATGTAACTTTCTCCCAGTGTTCTTGAGTTTTTGGTTCGGCGTTCAGTTGGGGGACTGAGGCGTCGTATCCTGGATCGGCCCGAAGGCGTTCTCGATCACCGCCTTCTGCTGCGCGTTGTGCTTGGCGTAGTAGCCGACCGCGGGCGAGGCGGAGGCGGGACGCGCGACCAGCAGCAGGCGGCGCTTGCCGAGCACGTTGACGAGGTGCTGGCGCGAGGCGAGCCAGTACCACGCACCCTGGTTGCGCGGCTCTTCCTGGCACCACACCACTTCCTTGGCGTTCGGGAACTGGTTGATCGCCGCGGCGAAGGCGTCCGACGGGAAGGGGTAGATCTGCTCGATCCGGACCAGCGCCGTATCCTTGATGCCCTGCTCGCGACGGTGCGCGAGGAGTTCGTAGTAGATCTTGCCCTGGCACAGCACGACGCGCTTGACCTTCTTCGCATCGAGCGCCTCGACCTCGGGGATCACGGTCTGGAAGGTGCCCTTGGAGAGCTCTTCCATCGACGAGATCGCTTCCTTGTGACGCAGCAGCGACTTCGGCGTGACGATGATCAGCGGCTTCCTGATCTTGCGCACGATCTGGCGGCGCAGCAGGTGGAAGACCTGCGCCGGGGTCGTCGGCACGCACACCTGCCAGTTGTTCTCGGCGGCGAGGCTGATGAAGCGTTCGGGGCGGCACGAGGAGTGCTCGGGGCCCTGACCTTCGTAGCCGTGCGGCAGCATCATGACGAGACCGGAGAGCCGCCCCCACTTCGCTTCGCCCGAGCTGATGAACTGGTCGATGACGACCTGGGCGCCGTTCACGAAGTCGCCGAACTGCGCCTCCCACACGACGAGGCTATTGGGTTCGGTCGTCGAGTAGCCGTATTCGAAGCCGAGCACCGCTTCTTCGGAGAGCACCGAGTCGAAGCACTGGAAGCCGGCCTGGCCGTCCTGGATGTGGTCGAGCGGCTTGTAGATGCCTTCGTCCCAGCGCTCGCGCTTCTGGTCGTGCAGCACCGCGTGGCGGTGGAAGAAGGTGCCGCGGCCGACGTCTTCACCCGACAGGCGCACCTGGTAGCCTTGCGCCAAGAGGCTCGCGTAGGCGAGGTTCTCGCCCATGCCCCAGTCGAGCGCCGCTTCGCCACGGGCCATCGCCGCCCGGTCGTCGATGATCTTCTTGACGCGCGAGTGCAGCGCGAAGGTCGCGGGGATCGTCGACAGGCGCTCGCCCAGGCGCTGGATCTCCTGCACCGGGATCGCGGTGTCGGCGGCGTCCGTGTAGGGTTGCTTGAGGAACGGGGTCCAGTCGACAGCGAACTGGCGGTTGTGGCCGGAGAGCACCGGGTTCGACAAGAGCTCGCCACGGTCGAGGTGTTCGCGGTACTCGGCGATGATGCGGTCCGGCTCATCACTGGCGCAGGTGCCTTCGGTGACCAGACGGTCAGCGTAGAGCTTGCGCGTGCCCGGATGCTTCTGGATGGTGCGGTACATCAGCGGCTGGGTGACCATCGGCTCGTCCTGCTCGTTGTGGCCGAGCTTGCGGAAGCAGATGATGTCGACGACGACGTCCTTCTTGAATTCCTGGCGGAATTCAACCGCGAGTTGGGTGACGAAGGCGACCGCTTCGGGGTCGTCGCCATTGACGTGGAAGATCGGCGCTTCGACCATCTTGAAGATGTCGGTGCAGTAGAGCGAGCTGCGGTAGTCGCGCGGGTCGGAGGTGGTGAAGCCGATCTGGTTGTTGATGACGATGTGGATCGTGCCGCCCGTGCCGTAGCCGCGGGTCTGGGAGAAGTTGAGCATCTCCTGGTTCACGCCCTGCCCGGCCACGGCCGCGTCGCCGTGGATCAGCACCGGGATGACCTGCTCCTTGGCGTCGTCCTTGCGGCGCACCTGGCGCGCATAGACCGAGCCTTCGACCACCGGGTTGATGATCTCGAGGTGCGAGGGGTTGAAGGCGAGCGTGAGGTGCATCGGGCCGCCCGCGGTCATCACGTCGCTCGAGAAGCCCATGTGGTACTTGACGTCACCTGCGGTGAGGTCCGCCGCGGCCTTGCCTTCGAACTCCGAGAACAGCATCTTGGGCGACTTGCCCAGGGTGTTCACGAGCACATTCAGGCGGCCCCGGTGGGCCATGCCGATGACGATTTCCTGGCCGCCCAGGCGGCCGGCGGTGGCGATGACTTCATCCATCGCGACGATCGCCGATTCGCCGCCTTCGAGCGAGAAACGCTTCTGGCCGACGTAGCGGGTGTGCAGGTAGCGCTCGAGGGTCTCGGCGGCGGTCACGCGCTCGAGGATGCGCTTCTTCTTGGTCGCGTCGTACTTCGGGTTCGCGCGCGCGGCCTCGAGGCGGGCCTGGATCCAGCGCTTTTGCGCGATGTCGGCCATGTACATGTATTCGGAGCCGACCGAGCCGCAGTAGGTCTGGCGCACGGCCTCCAAAATCTCACGCAGCGTCGCGTGATCGGTCGAGAAGCCGTGAAACGACCCGGTGTTGAACGAGCGCGACAGGTCCGCTTCGGTGAAGCCGTAGTACGAGGGCTCCAACTCGGCAATGTGCGGCCGCTCGGTGCGGCGCAGCGGGTCGAGGTTCGCCCAGCGGTTGCCGAGGAAGCGGTAGGCGTTGATCAGTTGCAGCGTGCTGACCTGGCGCTTGTCGTCGCCCTCGCCCGCCGCGACCGTGCGCACCGGGCCGCGCTTGGCCATCTCGGCGAAGGCCGCGATCACCGGGCCGTGCGCGACGTCGCGCACCGCGGCGCCTGCCTGCGCCTGCAGGGCGTCGAAGTACCCGCGCCACTCCGCCGAAACGGACTCGCGATCTTCCAGATAGCTTTCGTAGATTTCTTCGACAAAGGGGGCATTGCCGCCGAACAAATGGGAACTGGCCTGCAGTTTGCGGATCACCTTGGGTCACCTCAGGATCGGACATAAAAAACAAGCCCCGCGGCGGAACCGCGGAGCTTGCGAAAAGGCGGACAGGAAAGGGAGAGCGCTAGGGATCTAGCCCTGCCCGCTGAGGAGGATTCAGCGACGGATGAAGGGATTCGGCACGTCGAGGTCGGTCGAGATCCAGACGCACTTGGTTTCCAGGTATTCCTTGATCGCATCGGCGCCCGACTCGCGGCCGATGCCGGAGCGCTTGTAGCCACCGAACGGGGACGTGTAGCTCGTCGCGCGGTAATTATTGACCCACACGGTGCCGGCCTTCAGCTTGTCGGTGACGTACATCGCGCGATGCAGGCTCTTGGTCCACACGGCGCCGGCGAGGCCGTACAGTACGTCGTTGCCGATGCGGACCGCGTCCTTCTCGTCCTTGAACGGGATCACGCACAGCACCGGGCCGAAGACCTCTTCCTGCGCGATGCGCATCTTGTTGTTCACACCAGTGAAGATCGTCGGCTCAACGAACTGGCCGGCCCCAAGATCCGGACGCGACTTGCCGCCGAGCACGCACTTCGCGCCTTCGTCCTTCGCGATCTGGATGTAGCTCATGATCTTTTCGAACTGCGGGCGGGTCGCGATCGGGCCGACCTGGGTGTCGAGTTGCGAGGGGTCGCCGATCTTGGCGGTGCTGACGAATTCGACGAGACGACGCACCACTTCGTCGTGGATGCTTTCCTGCACCAGCAGGCGCGAACCGGCCTGGCAGGTCTGGCCGGAAGCGGCGAACACGCCCGAGACGATGCCCTTCACGGCCTGGTCGAGGTCGGCGTCGTCGAAGACGATATTGGGCGACTTGCCGCCGAGCTCCAGCGTCACGGTCTTCAGGCCACGCGCGGCCGCTTCGTAGATCTTCTGGCCGGCGATCTCGCCGCCGGTGAAACCGATGTGGGCGGTGTCGGGATGCTCGACGAGCGGCGCGCCGACTTCATGGCCGAAGCCGGTGACGACGTTGACGACGCCCGGCGGGAAACCGGCCTGGGCGAAGAGCTTCGCGAACTCGATCGCGGAGGCCGAGGTGAATTCAGAGGGCTTGATGACGACCGTACAACCGGCGGCGAGCGCCGGCGCGAGCTTCCAGCTCGTGAGCGTCAGCGGCGAGTTCCACGGAGTGATGATCACGACCACACCCTTCGCCTCGTACTTCGTGTAGCAGAACACGCCCTTCTTGTCGGTCGGGATCACGTGGCTCTCGATCTTGTCGGCGAGGCCCGCGTAGTAGTGGAAGTAGTCGCCCATGTACTTCACCTGCGCGACGACTTCAGCGGCGAGCTTGCCGTTGTCGCGGCGCTCGATTTCGGCGAGGTGTTCGGCGTTCGCGACGATCAGGTCGGCGAGCTTGCGCATCAGCTTGCCCCGCTCGCTCGCGGAGAGCGAAGCCCACACGCCTTCCTCGAAGGCAGCGTGCGCAGCGGCGACCGCGGCATCGGCGTCGGCCTTGCCGCCGCGGCCGATCAGCGCCCAGGCTTCGCCGCTATAAGGGTTCTCGGTCGGGAAGTACTCGCCGGACGCAGGCGGAACTTCGGCGCCGTTGATGAACTGGCCGTACTTGGGGAGGGAATCGAGACGCGACATCGTGAGCTCCATCGAGGAATTCGCACTAAGTGGGCGGTGCGCAGCGGGGCTTTCCCCAGCCGCCGGCGCCTCCGCCGGACCAGCTATCGTTGCACCGAACGAAACATGGTTCTATTTTAATCAAAGTTCCGGCGATTTCAAGACTGATTTTTCGAAAGAAAAAAGCCAGGCAGCAGACGCCACCTGGCTCAAGCAATACTGAGGAGAAACTGCGGTAAAGCGCGGGGCACGATGCTCGGCGCCCCGCTTTGCTGCATCAGAACGAGTGACGGATGCCCAGGTTGATCGCGCGGTCGGCGCCCGGAACCATCGCGCCGCTCTGCGGGCTGCCGAGGAAGAAGATGGCGTTGTCCTTGTTGTCCAGACGTGCGTAGGCGGCGTAGAGCGCGGTGCGCTTGCTCAGGTCGTGCGTGTAGCCAACAGCCCACATCGCGGCATCCCTGTCAGTCGCATCGTCATTGTGGCGGACGTAGGACACCATCACCTTATCAGCCTTGCCGATCGGTGCATTGGCGCCGATCAGCCACTGCCTGGACTTTGCGCCGCGCGTCGGCGCAACGCTCGCCGCGTTGTCATCCACGTCGCGGTTGACCTGGCCCAACGCGTAGAGCTTCACGACATTGAAGTCATAGCTCGCGCCGAGCTGGAATTTGCGTGCATAGAAACTGTCGGTTACGTCGCGCTTGCTCGTCGCCGTGGCACCGATCGAGAACGGCCCGCCGTTGTATTGCAGGCCGGCACCGACATAGTTGTTTCCTTCGTTCGACTGCTCTCCGAAGCCGTAGATCACGGTCGCCTGCACGCCGGCGATGACCGGACTGGTGTACTTCACCGAGTTGTCGGCACGGACCAACAGGGCCTTCATCACGTTGCTCGCTTGAGCGCTGAACTGATGGTCGAACGGATCATAGAAGGAGTTGAAGCCGTCCTCGGGCGTGTACTGGCGGCCAAGGCCGAGGGTGCCGTAACTGTCACTCGCCAGCGCGACGAAGGCCTGACGCCCGAAGGCCTTGCCCGCATGCTGCTCGTTGCCGTTGTCGATGCGCACACCGTTCTCGAGCACGAAAGTCGCCTTCAGGCCGTTGCCGAGATCCTCGGTGCCCTTGAAGCCGATGCGGCTCGAGCGCGACATGCCGCTCTGGATGCCGTTGCCATGCGCCCCGGTCTCGGTGTTCCGCTCATTGACGAATGCAGCATCGACGATGCCGTAGATCTGCACGTTGGACGACTGCGCGAACGCCGGCACGGCCGCGCATCCGAGCGCTGCGCAAACAAGGGTCTTTTTCATCTGATCCACTCCTCCACTGGTTTCCAAGTCAGACGGCGATTTCGCTCTGTGTGTCTTCGCCTGTCGTGATCGTTTGGTCTCGTTGCTTACGAATTGCAACATGGGACAACAACCGAATCCTAGAACATACTTTTGTGTGTCGCAACTATTTTTTGGAACCGTAATTCGTCTAATAGAACTTCATCGTCACGACATCCCGCTTTCGCCCCAACAGCCGGGCGCAAAGGAGAAGCCGCGTGGGCCTAACGCGTTCCCATCGAGGCGAAATGCCGCAGCATGCGCTCGGCGTCAGGTTCGAGGCCGGTGAAGTGGCGGAAGGCATCGACCGCCTGGAACACGGCCATTCCGCCACCGTCGAGCGTGCGGCAGCCCTTTTCCCTCGCCACGCGCAACAGTTCGGTTTCGAGCGGGAAATACACGATCTCGGCGACCCAGTGCGAAGGCTTGAGCAGCTCCGCCGGCAGCGGCAGGCCCGGGAATTTCGCCATGCCGGTGGGTGTCGCGTGGATCAGGCCGTCCGCCTCGTCCATCGCCGAGGCGAGATCGGTGCAGACGAAGGCGCGGCCGTCCCCGAAGTCTCGGCACAGGTTGCCGACCAGCGCTTCGGCGCGTGCGGGGTCGGCGTCCCGTACCGTCAGCCGCTTGACGCCCTGGCTGAGGGCAGCGTGCGCGACCGCAGCGCCCGCACCGCCGGCGCCGAGCTGCACGACGCGATCGCGCTTCGCATCCGGCAGGCCGCGACGGAAGCTTTCGCCGAATCCGGAACAATCGGTGTTGTAGCCGTAGCGTTTGCCGTCGCGCAGCACGACGGTATTGACCGCGTTGAGCGCGCGCGCGTCGTCCGACAGTTCATCGAGGAGCGGGATCACCGCCTGCTTGAACGGGAAAGTGATGTTCAGGCCGCAAAAGCCCATCCGCTCGGCGGCCTGCAACAGGTCCGGCAGCTCATCGACCCCGAGCCCGAGAAGCTCGGTGTCGATCTTCTTGTACATATAGCGCACGCCCTGCTCGTCGCCCTCGCGCTCGTGCATCGGCGGGGTCCGCGATGCCTGGATGCCGGACCCGATCAGGCCGCATAGAAAGGATTGCTGTTTGGGGGATGCAGTCATCGTGATGGCTCCGTGCCGCGGTATGTTGAAGAGAGGCTTTAGTTGAGGACCTTGGTCCAGCGTTCGATATCGGCCGCGAGGCGCGACCGCAGCGCGGACGGCGTGGCGCGCTCGGCAGCCACCGGCTTGGCGTTGAGTGCCGGGACGGCGGCATGTCCGCTGAAACGAGCGCGGCGACGACCGCAAGGGCTCGCCTGATGAAAGGGGACATGGACAACTCCTGACTCGACTGTTGAAGGCGTGACGATCGGACGGCGTTCAGGACTCGCGTTCGGAGCCCTGCACCGACAGCGCCGGCTCGGCTTCTTCCGCGTCCGGCCGGTCGGCGAGCAGGCGCCCGATCACGAGCACGCCCAGCGCGCCGACGACGGCTGCGCCATACTTCGCCGTGGCCGGGACGCCGGCCGCGAAGATTCCCGAAAAGGCGGTGTCGGAGATGAACATTTCGCCCGCGATCCACCCGAGCAGACCGCCGCCGACCACGATGAAGGCCGGGAAGCGGTCCATCAGCAGCATGACAAAGCGGCTGCCCCAGACGATGATCGGTACCGACACGAGGATGCCGAACACGACGAGGCCGATCTCGCCGCGCGCTGCGGCGGCAACCGCGAGCACGTTGTCGATGCTCATCACGGCGTCGGCGACGATCACGGTTCGGATGGCGCCGAGCAGACTGTCGCTCGCGCGGACGTCCCCGTGCGCGTCGCCCTCCTCCGGCTGCAGGAGCTTGACGCCGATCCACAGCAGCAGCGCCGCGCCGACAATCTTCAGGTAAGGCAGGCTCAGCAACTGCAGGGCGAAGAAGATCAGCACGATGCGTAGCGCGATCGCGCCGACGACACCCCAGAAGATGCCCTTGTTGCGCAAATCTTCCGGCAGCTTGCGGCAGGCGAGTGCGATCACGACCGCGTTGTCGCCCCCGAGCAGGATGTCGATCGCAATGATCTGGGCGACGGCAAGGAGCCAGCCGCCGTCGAGGAACATTTCCGTCATCGCTTCACCATGCTGTGCTGGTCTGCCACCCGCGTCTTACTTCGCGCCGCGGACCTTGGCGATCTCGGCGTACACGTCCTTGACGAAGGGCTCGCCGATTTCCTTTGTGTACTTCTCGATCACCGGCTTGACCTTCTCGCGCATCTTCGCCATCTCTTCCGGCGGCAGCTCGGTGACCTGCAGCTTCTTCTTCAGGTAGTCGAGGGCCTCGGCGTTCTTCTTCGCCGACACCTGGCGTTCGAAGTCGCGCGCCTCGTTCGCCGATTCCTGGATGATCTTCTGCTCGGCCGGGGTCAGCTTGTCCCAGGCCTTCTTGCTCATGATGATGATCTGCGGGTTGTACTGGTGACGCGTCAGCGTCAGGTACTTCTGCACCTCGTCGAACTTCATCACCGGGATCGTCACGAGGGGGTTCGTCGCGCCATCGACGGCGCCCTGCTCCAGCGCGTTGTAGACCTCGGGGAAGGGCAGCGGCGTCGCGTTCGCGCCCAGCGCATTCATCATGTCGACGTACACCGGGGTCTGGATCACGCGGATCTTCAGGCCGGCGAGGTCCTCGAGCTTCTTGACCGGGCGCTTGTTGTTGGAGATGTGGCGGAAGCCGAGTTCGGGATACGCGAGACCGACGATGCCCTTCTCCGGCAGCTTGTCCATCAGCTTCTTGCCGATCGGGCCATCCATCACCGCGTGGGCTTCCTTCTCGTTGTCGAACAGGAAGGGGAAGTCGAGCACCGAGAATTCCTTGGCGAGCCCGTTGAGCAGGCTCGCGTTCATCTGCGACAGCTCGACCGTGCCGCCCTGCAGCGAGGACACGACCTGAAGGTCGCCGCCCAGCGCGCCGCCGCCGAAGATCTTGACGTTGAGGCTGCCGCCGCTCTTTTCCTTGACCAGCGCGGCGAACTTCTCGACTCCGTCGTACTGCGCGGTGCCGGGGTTGGTCTGCATCGCGAGCTTCAGGTCACGCGCCTGCGCGTCGAGCGACACCGTAGAGCCCAGCGCCATCAGCGCGAACGAACCGACCATGCTTGCGACCAGCTTCTTGATCCCGTTTTTCATCTTGTCTCCTTCTCCTGCGTTTGGATGTTGTGACTTGCTACCCGAGCGTGCGCGACGCTCAACCTGCGAACCAGCGTGCCGGCACCAGTACCAGGGCCGGGAAGAACACCAGCGAGAACAGCACCAGCAACTGCGCGATCATGAACGGCCAGACGCCTTTCATCAGGTCGTCCATGCTGATCTTGCCGACCCCGGCGACGACGTTGAGCACGGTGCCCACCGGCGGCGTGATCAGGCCAATCGCGTTGTTCATGATGAACAGGACGCCGAAATACACCGGGTCGATGCCCGCCTGCTTGATCACCGGCATCAGCACCGGCGTCATGATCAGAATCGTCGGCGTCATGTCCATCGCGGTGCCGACGGCGACGACCAGCAGCTGGATCATGATCATCAGCATCAGCTTGTTGTCCATGAAGGGCTGCAGGATCGCGATCAGGTCGCCCGGCAGGTCGGCGACGGTGATCAGCCACGCCGACACCATCGCCGCGGCGACGAGGAACATCACGATCGCGGTCGTCGTCGCCGAGCTCACGAACACCGCATAGACTTCGCTCGGCTTGAGCTCCTTGTAGACGAACACCGCGACGAACAGCGAATACACCGCCGCGACGACCGCCGCCTCGGTCGGCGTGAATACGCCGAACTTCAGGCCGACGACGATGATCAACGGCAGCACCAGCGCCCACACGCCGTCGGCGGCAATCGCGCCGATTTCCTTCAGCGATTTGCGCGGCAGGGGTTTGACGTTCTCCTGGCGCGCCACGTAGGCCCAGGCCAGGCACAGGCCAACGCCCATCATCAGCCCCGGGAAGATGCCGGCGAGGAAGAGCTTCGAGATCGACACGCCGCTTGCGACGCCGAACAGCACGAAACCGATCGAGGGCGGGATGATCGGCGCGATGATGCCGCCCGAGGCGATCAGGCCGCAGGAACGGGCCTTGTCGTGGCCGGCGGCGGTCATCATCGGCACCAGCAGCGCGGCGAGCGCGGCCGAGTCGGCGACCGCCGAGCCGGAGAGCGACGCGAGCAGGCAGGACGCCATGATCGCGACGTAGCCGAGCCCGCCCTTGAAGTGGCCGACCAGCGCGAGCGCGATATTGACGATGCGCTTCGACAGGCCGCCGACGTTCATCACCTCGCCGGCGAGCAGGAAAAAGGGCACGGCCATCAGCGGGAAGCTGTCAGCGCCGTTGATCAGGTTCTGCGCGACGATCTGCGCGTCGAACATGTCCATGAAGTACATCAGCGCGACGCCACAGACGAGCAGCGCGAAGGCGATCGGCATCCCGAGCGCCATCGCGCCGAGGAGGGAGCCGAGGAAAACGGCAACGGTCATGATGGGTCTCCTTCCTCAGTGCTTCGCGCCGGCGACCGCATGCGCGGGCACTTGGTGTTCGCGGATCGCTTCTTCATCGTGCAGCTCGGCGAGTTCTTCGGACTCCTTGACCATCACGAGTTCGTCCTCACGCAGCTTGCCGAAGAGCGCGCGATACAGGTCGTACAGCACCAGCAGCATCGCAGTCGCACCGAAGACGATGCCGACGCCGTAGAAGAGGCCCATCGACCAGCCGGAGGTTGGCGCCTTGACGTCGATGTTGATGACCGTCTGGTCCCAGCTGCCCGAGAGGAGCAGCCAGCAGCAGTACAGCATCAGCAACTGCGAGAGGATGAAGCACACTTTCTTGCCGGCCGCGGGCAGCCGGCTGACCATCGCATCGACGCCGAGGTGGCCGTGCTCGCGCAGGCCAACCAAGGCGCCGAGGAAGGTCATCCACACGAAGAACCAGCGGGACACCTCCTCGGAGACCGAGATCCCGCTGTTGAAGGCGTAGCGCAGGAACACGTTGCCGAACACGAGCACAACCATGGCGGCGAGGCACGCGGCGATGGCGAACTTCAGGAATCGGAAATATCCATCGACGATCTTCGTCACGATGGGCACGGGGACTTCGGGTGAACTCATGAGCTTCTCCTCCAATGGCATCCTTGGCGCAACGGTTTTCTCCGGCGCGCTTCCTGTTGTCCGCCTGGCCGGCAATGCCGGCATTCGGGCGTTTGTTGTGCGGAGTGCGATCCTGGGTCGGAGACCTGTTGTTACGAACACTATAGAACGTAATTCTGTTGCACGCAACCGCAATTCAGAATCGTGTTGTAGTTATTGAAGGGCTTTATCGTCGTTGGCGAGTTCACGCCATGAGGAGGTGATGGATCGACAGCAGCAGGCAGTGCCTGGCCGTCGTCCATGCGAATCATTTCGATACCTCAGGCTTTACGGAACTGGTCGATGACCGGTGCCATCTCGGACTGCAGCCCGCGCCACAGAAAGAAGGCCTCGGCCGCCTGTGCGACGAGCACCCCCAGCCCGTCGGCAACGCCGGCTGCGCCCTGCCCCGGCGCGTGCGTCATGAACGACGTATTGCCTTCGGGTGTTCGCTAGCGTCCAGCGAGGATTTCGCCGACTTTCGCAAGCTCGTCGGCATGGTGAATGCGTGTCCCGAGATGCGCGCGCAGCTCGCGGTCGAGCCGGTAGCCGACCACCTGCACGCCGGCTGCAAGCCCCGCCTCGCCCCCCGCACGGCTGTCCTCGACCAGCAGACAGCGCGCGGGCTCTACCTGCATCACCTCCGCGGCGTGCCAGACCAGCTGGGGTTCGGGCTTCCATGAGCCGATTTCATAGGCGCTGACGATGCGGTCGGTGAAATGCGGCAACAGGCCCGTGGTCCGCAGGCAGGTTTCGATCTTGTCGCGCGGGCCGTTCGACGCGACGCATTTGTCGAGCCCCAGTCGCTTCGACGAGTTCGACGGCGCCAGGCATTGCCTCAATTTGAATCCGGAGTCACGCGTGGAATCGCCCAGTCCTCATCCACCGAGATCGACACCCGTGTTGTGCCCTGGGAGAGCATATCGAGTTCGCGGGCCGCGCGTGCGGACACATCGATGGTTCGCCCCGGCGCGTAGGGCCCACGATCATTGATCCGCACGACGACGCTCTTCCCGTTGGAAAGATTCGTGACATGCAAGCGCGTCCCGAATGGGTAGGACCGATGCGCGGCGGTGAGCTTGGTCGGGTCATATCGCTCCCCGCTCGCGGTCATCCGCCCGCGAAACTCGTTGCCATAGAACGACGCGGTGCCAATGAAGCTACGCGGCTCCTTCTCGATACGCGGCTCCTTCTCGACAGGCGATTGGCGAAATTCGGCGCAACCCGAAATTCCGACCGACAGCGCCACAGCGAACGCCATCGGCGCGAGCGAGATTCTCATGATCTGATCCGGCAAAGGCGCGGGGTCGCAGCAGGCAGGCCCGCGCCGGGGAGTGTAAACCGCGAGTCGCCCCGAAACACTGTTTTACGCCGGCTTGACGTCTGGGTCAGCGTGCCGACGGCCCCGCCGTCAAGCTGCCTTGACGCAAGACTTGCTCTCGATCATTCCTGAAACTCGGTTCTATTCGACAAAATCGCAAGCCGCGGCCTTGTCCGTCTCCCGCATGTAGAGTCGAAGGCCGTCCCGCGCGACGTGCCGCTGGGCATTTCCGCGTGCTGAAACAAAAGACGCCCGGATTTCTCCGGGCGTCTTCGTCAGGACCGAGGCAGGTGCCGGATCAGGCGGCGTTCTTCATCCGCGCGACACTTTCAGCCCACAGCCGATCGTATTCCTGCTTCTGCACCGGCACGGCATTGGGTTCGCCGAGGTCGTTCAGATGGACGCGGTACGTTTCGCGAGCGCTCCACGCGGCCAGCGCGGCGACCACGGTAACCGCCAGCGTGATCGAGCCGACCATCAGCGGGATGTCGGTCGATCCCGGAGGTGCGACCGAAGCGAAGATTGCCGGCAACATCGCGGTCACCAGGGTTCCGAGGTTCTGCGAAATCGCCATCGCCGAAACGCGGGTGCGCGTCGGGAAGAGTTCGGGGTAGAAGCTGGGGAACACAGCGTTGTAGCCCTGGTAGACCACGCCCCACATCAGCAGCGACATGGCGATCGCTAGCGGCACGTTGTGGATGCTGATCGCGTAGAGGTAGGCGAAGGACAGCAGGCCCGAGCCGAGCGCGCCGACGATGATCGGCGGACGGCGGCCGATCTTGTCCGACAGGTTGCCGACAAACGGGATGACGACCACGGCAACGCAGTTGCCGAGCACCGGGATCCAGAGATAGACGTCCTTGTCGAAGCCGACGCCGTAGCCCGCCTGCACCGCATAGGCGGCACCGAAAATCGTCGTCACGACGGGGATCACGTTCATCAGCGCCATGCACACAACGCGCAGCATGTCGCGCCAGCTCTGCGTGATGGCCTGGATCACGGGCGCCTTCGGCACTTCACGCTGTTCGCCTTCCTCGGCGAAGGCCGGGGTCTCGGCGACCTCGCGGCGGATGTACCAGCCGGCGATGATCACGACGAAGCTCAGCAGGAAGGGAATGCGCCAGCCCCAGGTGTTGAAGTCTTCCTTCGGCAGGTAGTGCGCCAGCGGCAGGAAGACCGCGGCGGCGAGGATCTGCCCCGCCTGCACGCCCTGCAGCGTGAAGCTCGCGAAGAAACCGCGACGGCCGAAGGGCGCGTGCTCGAGGATCATCGAACTCGCGCCGGAGATTTCACCGGCAACGGCGAAGCCCTGGATCAGACGCAGGATCACCAGCAGCACCGGCGCAAGCATGCCGACTTGACTGTAGGTGGGCAGCAGACCCACCGCCATCGTCGAGATACCCATCAGGAACATGCACAGCAGCAGAACGTACTTGCGGCCGTGCGTGTCGCCCCAGTGACCAAGGACGAAGGCGCCGATCGGGCGCGCGACATAGCCGACGCCGTAGGTGGCCAGCGACGCGACGATCGCAACCTTGGGATTCTCCGAGGGGAAGAAGAGCTGCGGGAAGATCAGCGACGCGGCCGTCGCATAGATGAAGAAGTCGTAATACTCGAGCACCGAGCCGATCCAGCCGCTGGCAGTTGCCTTCTTCGTTTGGTGCATGCCGTGCGGCTCGTGTTCTGTAATGCTGGCCATCAGAGGTCTCCGGTGATGATCATCAGGCAGGCGCAGGCATTTGCCTTCTACGCCGACTTTTGGTGAACCAAATACTAGAACTTTATTTCGTCAGGCGCAACTCTGTTGCGAGTACATGCGTTATTGTGCACTGCACACAAAACTGAGGCCTCCGCTTTGGCAGAGGCCTCATGAGCGCGACGTTGTGGACGAGGGACGCAGGGGAAGCCGCCGATCGATGAAACCGGTTGCCAATCTGTCGATGGGCAGGCGCAGGAGGGGGCAGATGCGGGATGCCGCGCGCGACAGCGGAAGACGCGCGCGGAAACAGTGCAGACGGGAGCTTATGCGGGAACGCGCTCGATGACGACGGCGATGCCGTGGCCAACGCCGATGCAGAGGCTGACGACAGCGTAGCGTCCCTGGCGGCGTTCGAGCTCGCGTGCGGCCGTCAGCAGGATACGGGCGCCCGAGGCGCCGAGGGGATGGCCAAGCGCGATCGCGCCGCCGTTCGGATTGACACGGGCATCGTCGAACGGGAGGCCGAGTAGCTTCAGGCATCCGAGGACCTGGGCCGCGAATGCTTCATTGATCTCGATGACGTCCATGTCGGCAAGCGTGAGCCCTGCGCGCGCGAGCGCCTTCGGGATCGCGTGCGCCGGACCGACCCCCATGATGCGCGGTTCGACCCCCGCCACCGCTCCGGCGAGAATGCGCGCCATGGGCTTCCTGCCTGCTTTTTCGCCGATGCGGCGGTTGCCGACCAGCATCGCCGCGGCGCCGTCGTTGATGCCTGAGGCGTTGCCGGCCGTCACCACGCCTTCCGGGGCCAGCGCCTTCAAGGCCGCGAGCGACTCGCGGGTGGTCTGCGGGCGCGGATGCTCGTCGTCGGCGACGATCAGCGACGGGCTCTTGCGACCGGTCGGCACGGCGATGGGCAGGATCTCTCCGGCAAAGAATCCACGCTCCTTTGCCGCGGCGTATTTCGCCTGCGAGGCGGCGGCGAAGCGGTCGGACTCGTCGCGCGTGATGCCAAACTCGGCGGCGACGTTGTCGGCGGTCTCGGGCATGCTGTGGTTGCCATACTGCTCGACGAGACGCGGATTCGGGAAGCGCGCCCCGATCGTCGTGTCGAACACCTTGAACTCGCGGCTGTAGGCCGATTCGGCCTTGCCGACGACGAAGGGCGCGCGGCTCATGCTCTCGACGCCGCCGGCGACATAGAGCGCGCCTTCGCCCACGGTAACCGCACGGGCGCAGTCGAGGACCGCGGCGAGCCCGCTGCCGCACAGGCGATTGACGGTCTGACCCGCGACCGTCGGCGGCAGGCCCGCGAGCAGCGCGGCGTGGCGCGCGACGTTGCGGGCGTCCTCGCCGGCCTGCGCGGCGCAGCCGAGGACGACATCCTCGACGTCGGAGGCGGCAAAGGGCGACAGCGCGATGAGTTCGGCAATCACCGTGGCGGCGAGGTCGTCCGGGCGCACCGCGGCGAGTGCGCCGGCGTGGCGTCCGATCGGCGTGCGCAGACCGGCGTAGATGTAGGCGTCGAGCATCGGAACTCCTTGGGCAAACGGGAAAGGCGTCAGTTTTCTGGGGTCAGCAGCGACACGCCGAGGCGCGCGCGGCGCACGAGCCACGGGCTCGGCCGGTAGCGCGGGTCGCGATAGCAGGCGTGCATCGCGTCGAGGATCGCAAGCACCGTGGCGGCGCCCAACGCGTCGCCGAGCGCGAGCGGGCCTTGCGGGTAACCGAGCCCGATGCGCACCGCGCAGTCGATGTCTTCCGGGGTGGCGATGCGCTGCTGCGCGATGTCGCAGCCGATGTTGACGATCATCGCGACGACCCGCTGGGCGACGAAGCCGGGGCTGTCGTGGATCACCGACACGGCTCTGCCGGTCGACGCCAGCGCGGCCCAGGCCGCGTCGCTGGACGCGAGTGTAGTCAGCGGATTCGTCATCAGCGTCAGGTGCGCGCCGAGGAACAGCGGATCAAGGGCCAGCGTGCGCTTCGGGTCCAGCCCTTCGCTCAGCGCGGCGGTCGTCGTATCGGTACCGATGGGCAGCACAAGGCAGACCGAGTCGTCCGCGGGGCGATCCCCGTGGTCGAGCACCGTTCCCTGCCTGTCGAGCAGCGCGACGACGCGCTCATGCGCGGCCGGATCGGCGCGGCTCACCCACAGCGGCTTCGCGGCAACTTCGGGCACGGCGGGCGCTTCGACGGCTTGCGCGCGGCCGTCCACGTACGCGTAGAAGCCGCGCCCGCTCTTGCGTCCGAGCAGGCCGGCGGCGAGCCGCTGGCGGGTGATCGGCGAAGGGCGATAGCGCGGCTCCTGGTAGTACTGGGTGTAGATCGACTCCATCACCGGATGCGACACGTCGAGCCCGGTCAGGTCGAGCAGCTCGCATGGCCCCATGCGAAAGCCGACGGCGCCGCGCAGGATGCGGTCGACGGTTGCGAAGTCTGTGATGCCTTCGCCAAGCACGCGCAGCGATTCGGTGATGTAGCCGCGGCCGGCATGATTGACGATGAAGCCCGGCGTGTCCTGCGCGCGCACCGGCGCGTGCCCCATGCGGCGCGCGAGCGTTGCCAGTGCCTCGCCGACCCAGGCTGCGGTCAGTGCGCCGTCGACGACCTCGACGAGCTTCATCAAGGGCACCGGACTGAAGAAATGGAAGCCGGCGACGCGCTCGGGGTGGCGGCAGGCCGCGGCGATGGCGGTCACGGACAGCGACGAGGTGTTCGTCGCGAGCACGCAGGCGTCGGACACGACCGCCTCCAGGTCGCGCAAGAGCTGGCGCTTGGCGTCGAGGTCTTCGACGATGGCTTCGACGACGATCGCGCAGTCGCCGAGCTCGGGCAGCGCCGAGGCGACATGCAGACGTGCGCCCGCCTCCTCCGCCTCCTCGAGCGTGAGCTTGCCCTTCGCGGCGAGCGTCGCGAAGGTCTGCACGAGCGCGTCGTGCGCTTCGGCCGCGGCGCCCGGCCGACTGTCGCAGAGCATCACGCGC
Organism: Azoarcus sp. KH32C; assembly: GCF_000349945.1. Lineage (NCBI taxonomy): Bacteria > Pseudomonadati > Pseudomonadota > Betaproteobacteria > Rhodocyclales > Zoogloeaceae > Azoarcus > Azoarcus sp. KH32C. The sequence continues at coordinate 527,614 of NC_020548.1, forward strand.
AGTCCGCCCTGAGCGGCAATCTGCGCAATGCCTCGGCCCATCAGGCCCGCACCGACGACGCCGAGCGCCAGGTCCTTGCGTGTCGCATCGAGCATGGTTCGATGTTCATCCATGAACGTTTCCTTTGCGGTTCGGGTTGCGGGCCGAGGCACGCTAGCCGGCTAGAACTGGTAGATGAAGGTCGCGCCGACGCGGTTGGCGCTGCCTTCGTTGGAAAGTGTCGCGGTCTTCGCGGCGTCGTTCCGCACCTCGCCGCGCACGTATTCGATGCCGACCAGCGCACGCGGCACGGGCTGCCAGAAGAGGTTCAGGAACAGCGCGTCGATGCGGCTGACGGCCGTGCGTGCGATCGCCGGATGCGGGTTGTCGAGGTCGACGCGGCCGAAGACGATGTTCGAGCGCCACGTCGGGCTCCAGTAGTGTTGGTAGCCGAGCGTCGCGCCCCAGGAGCGGACAGTCTTCAGCTCCCCGTCCTCGACGACTCCCGCAGTCGGTATCGGCGAGCCGGTGATATAACGGCCGAGCCCATGCCCCGTTTCGGCGCCGAACTGCAGCGAATCCTTGCCGAAGGTCTTGAGCTTGCCGGCGAGCATCACGCCGCCCGCGGTCACGCTGTCCTTGCCGACGAAGCCGCCGATCGGTGCTGCCCCACGGTTATCGATCGTCAGCTTGCGTGCGAGGGCGCCGACTGCGACACGGCCCCAGTCGCCGGAGAATGCGTAGCGCGCGGTCAGATCGGGATATTCGTCGACGTGGGTGGTCGGCACCGGGCCGACACCGGGGTTGAAGCTCGCGACCGACATGCCGACGAAGTCCGCTTCGGGGTTTTCGATGGCGAGGGCGAACTCGTGGCCGTCCCACTGCTTCGAGAAGCGCAGCTGGGGCTGACGGATTGCCTGCACCATGCCGTGGCCGCCCTGGAAGTCGACGGTTTCGGGGAAGGTCGCGAGGTCGGCGAAGTTCGTCCAGGATTGGCCGGCGAGCACCGGGCCGACTTCGAGGTAGGCGTGGCGCAGGCGGAAGGATGCCGAGTTCGTCACGAGCTCGTTGCCGCTGCCGCCGATGAAGTCGCCCTCGATGTAGGTCGTGACCTTGCCAAAGTCGGTCGGAGTGAGCGTGCGGAAGTTCAGGCGGCTGCGACGCGCCGTCAGGCTGAGCTGACCGTCGCGCTTCGACTGGGCCGATCCGTCGAAGGCGATGGACTGCGGCTGCGCGACCGCGCCCCCCATGCCGCCGCCGCTGAGGTCCTTGACGATGTCGAGCGCGGCAAACCCGCCGATCTTGATCGACGTGTCGGTACCCGGAATTTTGATCGATCCCGGAATGTCGCCGGCGGTAACCACCTCTGCGGCAGGCTTAGCGGGGGCCGGTGCGGACGCCGCTGCGGCGGTCTTGTCGGCGAGAGCTTTCAGTTGGGCCTGCAAGGCCTCGATCTTCGCCGCGAGCTCGCGGATCTGGGCCTTGTCCGCCTCATCCGCGAGCGCAGGCGTTGCGCCGAGGGCCAGCATCAGCGCGAGCGTGCTGCCGGAGCATCCGGCAATCCAATGATCTCTTTTCATGTTGTTCCATCCCTTTGGTGTGGCGGGTCTCTTGTCTCCTCGCTGAATGGACTGGACGTTCATTCAGTGGAGACATTCTGTTTCGAATGCTGAAGACCGCCGATTTCAAATCGGGCTGGAACAGGGACAAATCGTGCATCATGAAGCGAGCGTTTTCCGTACAAGCGGAACGGCACGACGCCCCGAATTAGACTGGGTCTTGTCGGGTAAAAGTCGCGTATCGTGGCAACATATGACCGCACCCGCGGCATCCATCGTTGCCTATGCACGCGGTGAAATACCGGACGTTTCAGGCCGATGTCGGCGGATCGAAGACCCGATCGGAATGCAAGGGAAAAGGATCCGGCTCGCGAAGTGAGGACCTGCGAGCCGGACGAACTCCGGCGGCACGGAGGAGAGGGAGCCTATCGCCGCTGAAGATTGGACAGGGGAGCTGAGCCGGCGGACTTACGCCGCGGCGAGCGAGCGCCCCAGTTCGGGCACCATCTCGAAGAGGTCGCCCACGAGGCCGTAGTCGGCGACCTGGAAGATCGGCGCTTCGGGGTCCTTGTTGATCGCGACGATCACCTTGGAGTCCTTCATGCCGGCCAGATGCTGGATCGCGCCCGAGATGCCGACCGCGATGTAGAGCTGCGGCGCGACGATCTTGCCGGTCTGGCCGACTTGGTAGTCGTTCGGCACGTAGCCGGCGTCGACCGCGGCACGCGAAGCGCCGAGCGCGGCGCCGAGGGCGTCCGCGAGGGGCTCGAGCAGCTGGTGGTAGTTCTCGCCGCTGCCGAGGCCACGGCCGCCGGAGACGATGATCTTCGCCGCGCCGAGTTCGGGGCGCGCGCTCTTCGTGAGCTCGCGGCCCTTCAGCGTTGTCAGGCCCAGGTCGGGGCCGGCAGCGACGGCTTCGACCGCTGCTGCTCCGCCCTGCCCCGCCGCTTCGAAGGCGGTCGTGCGCACCGTCAGCACCTTCACGACGTCGGCGGACTTCACGGTCGCCATCGCATTGCCGGCGTAAATCGGGCGCACGAAGGTATCGGCGCTTTCGACGGCGACGATGTCGGAGATCTGCGCAACATCCAGCAGCGCCGCCACGCGCGGGGCGACGTTCTTGCCGTTCGCGGTGCTCGGGGCGAGGATGTGGCTGTAGCCCGCGGCCTCATTTGCCACCATTGCGACGACCAGCGCCGCAACGTTCTCGGCGGTCTGGCCTTCGTAGTGGGCGGCGTCCGCGACGCGGACCTTCGCCACGCCAGTGACCTTGGCGGCTTGCTCCGCGGCGGCGCCGCAGTTCGCGCCGGCGACCAGCACGTGGATCTCAGTTGCCAACTGCGCACCGATCTTCGCGGCAGCCGAGACGGCGTTGAGGGTTGCGGCCTTCAGGGACGCGTTGTCGTGTTCAGCAATAACCAGGATCGCCATCATGCTCTCCGAAGGGCCGCCCCAAGGAGGGCATGTGCCCCCTTGGGGGGCAGTGCAGCGGCGCCAGCCGCAAACGTGGGGGTAGTCATCTCAGATCACCTTCGCTTCGTTCTTCAGTTTCTCGACGAGTTGCGCGACGTCCGCGACGCGCACGCCGGCGCTGCGCTTCGGGGGCTCAGCCACTTTCAGCGTCGCCACGCGCGGCGCGACATCGACGCCGAGGTCCGCAGGCTTCACGGTGTCGAGCGGCTTCTTCTTCGCCTTCATGATGTTCGGCAGCGTCGCGTAGCGCGGCTCATTCAGACGCAGGTCGGTGGTCACGACTGCCGGCAGCTTGATCTCGAGGGTTTCGAGACCGCCGTCGATCTCGCGCGTCACGGTCGCCGCGCCAGCACCCAGCGTCACCTTCGACGCGAAGGTCGCCTGCGGCCAGCGCATCAGCGCGGCGAGCATCTGGCCGGTCTGGTTGGCGTCGTCGTCGATCGCCTGCTTGCCGCAGATCACGAGCTGGGGTTGCTCCTTCTCGCACAGCACCTTGAGCAGCTTCGCCACCGCCAGCGGCTGAAGTTCCACATCGGTCTCGACCAAAATGCCGCGGTCGGCGCCGATCGCCATCGCTGCGCGCAGCGTCTCCTGGCACGCGCCGACGCCACACGAGACCGCGACGACCTCAGTCGCCACGCCCGCTTCCTTCAGACGCACCGCTTCTTCCACCGCGATCTCGTCGAACGGGTTCATCGCCATCTTCACGTTCGCGATATCGACGCCGGTGCCGTCGGCTTTCACTCGCACCTTGACGTTGTAATCGACCACGCGTTTCACGGGTACCAGGATCTTCATGCCTTCACTCCAGTTCAATTCGACATCAACACCGGCACGATCATGTGCCGCATGATGTGGCGCGTGCCCGCGCCGGCGCTGACGAAGGGGAAGCCCGCCGGGCCGTGGGCACCCATCACCAGCAGATCGGCACCGACGTCCGAGACGCGGCTCAGCAGCACGTCCATGACGCCGACGTCCTCGACGACGAGCACTTCCGTCTTCGCATGCACCCCGTGGCATGCAAGATGTGCCGCGAGCTGCTGGCAGCACGCCTGGGCATGCTCGTGGCGCGCGTCGAGCGACACGACGAAGGCTTCGGCGCAATCCGCGATCAGTGGCAGCGCGTCGCTGACGGCATGCGCGGATTCGCGCGACGCGTTCCATGCGATCAGCGGGCGGCGGCCGAGCTCAGCGAACTCGCCCGCATAGGGGACGATCAGCACCGGCCGCCCGGAGCCAAGCACGACCTCCTCGGCGAGGTCGGGGGGCGTCAGCGGCTTGGCCAGCTCGTCGTGCTGGCCGAGGATCACGAGATCGGCATAGCGCGCGAAATCGGTGATCTGGCGCAGCAGCTCGGCGTCGCTGCCGCGGTTCACGTCGTGCCACGTCGCCCCCAGCAGGCCTTCGGTCGCCTGCGCGAAGAGGCGCCGGCTCGCCGCTGCGGCTTCGGCATACTCCGGGCTCGGCCAGTTCGCGATGACGCCGACGCGATGCGGCTGCGCGCGCTGGCCGAACACTCCGACGAGCCGCGCGCCATGCGAGCGCGCGAGCGACACGGCGATTGCGAGTCGCGTGGCGGTGCGCTCGCCCTGATCGAGATGAACCATCAGTCTTCTCAGTGGCCTCGACGGCATGACGTCTCCCTCCCTTTCACAGTGATCATTGCCCGACGTCTCACAGCGGATAGCGTCCGACCGTCTCGCGCGCGATCACGAGGCGCTGGATCTGGCTCGTGCCTTCGGCGATGTGGTAGCACTTCACGTCGCGGAAGTAGCGTTCGACCGGGAAGTCGCAGTAGTAGCCGTAGCCGCCGTGGATCGCGATCGAGGTGTCGCAGACGCGCAGCGCGGCTTCGGCGGCGAAGTACTTGGCCATCGACGACTCGAGCTTGATCGGCAGCCCCGCGTCATACATGCGCGCGCCGTTGAGGACCAGCAGGCGCGAGGCCTCGATGTCGGTCGCCATTTCGGCGAGCGGGAACTGCACGCCCTGGAAAGCCGCGATCGGCCTGCCGAACTGTTCGCGTTCGCGCGCATAGGCGACGGCCGCTTCATAGGAGGCCTGCGCGATGCCGACGATCAGCGACGCAACGTTTATGCGGCCGCGGTCGAGCGCCTGCGCGAACTTGCGGAAACCCGTGCCCTCGGCGCCGAGCATGTTGGCCTGCGGCACGCGCACTTCGTCGAAGTACAGCGACGAGGTCGGCGAGCCGTGCATCCCCATCTTCTTGTCCGGCGGTCCGGCTTCGAAGCCCGGCATGCCGCGTTCGACGATGAAGGCCGATACGCCATTGGGCGTCTTCGCGGTGACGACGAAGAGGTCGGCGATCGGGCCGTTCGTGATGAAGGCCTTCGAGCCGGAGAGGAGCCAGTCGTTGCCGTCGGGCACGGCGCGCGTCAGCGGTGCGCCGGCGTTCGAACCGCCGGACGGTTCGGTGAGGCCGAACGCGCCGAACTTGCGCCCGGAGATCAGCGCGCCGAGGTACTTGTCCTTCTGCGCTGGCGTGCCGTGCGTGCCGATCAGCTCGGTGACGAGGCTCACGTGCGTGTTGAAGGAGTTTCCGACCGCGCCCGAGGCCTTCGAGATCTCTTCGAGGATCAGGCACAGCGTCACTGCATCGCATCCGGCGCCGCCGAAATCCGGCGATTGTGCCGCGCCGAGATAACCTTGTTCGGCGATCTCGCGGAATAGCTCGCGCGGAAACTCGTTGCTGTCCTCGATCTCCTTCGCGAACGGCGCGATGCGCTCCTGTGCGAAGCGGCGGATGGCGTCCCAGGCGTCGAGCTGGTCGTCGGTCAGATGGTACTTGTTCATGACGGATTCCTTGTCAGTCGTTGAAGGCGGGCTCGGCGAGGACGCCGGCGCGGGAGAGGAAATCGGCGGCGGCGGGGAGCCGCATCGCGCCGTCGAGGCGGATCACTTCGCCGTTGAGCATCGGGTTCGCGACGATCGCGAGCGCGAGTTGGGCGAACTCCGCGGGCGCGCCGAAGCGTTTGGGGAACACGCTGTCGGCGAGGTAGAGCTCGCGCACGTAGTCGGGCAGCCCGGCGATCATCGGGGTGTCGAAGATGCCGGGGGCGATCGCATTGACGCGGACGCCAATGGCGGACAGCTCGCGCGCGGCCGGCAGCGTCAGCGCGGCGATGCCGCCCTTCGACGCCGAATACGCGGCGCTCCCCGCCTGCCCTTCGAAGGCGGCAACCGAGGCGGTATTGACGACGACGCCGCGCTCGCCGTCTTCGAGCGGTGCGAGCCGCCGCATCGCGTCCGCGGCGACGCTCAGCACGTTCAGCGCACCTTCGAGATTGACACGCACCTGTCGCGCGAAAGCGGCGAGCCGCGCGACCGCATCGCCGCCGACCAGCGGCACGCGGCCGATCGAGATCGCGGCGCAGTGGACGACGATGCGCGCCGCACCATGACGTTCGGCCGCCGCCGCGAGCGCATCGGCGACACTTGCCGGGTCGGCGACATCGCACTGGAACGCGACGCCCCCGCACGCCTGCGCGACCGCGTCCGCCGCCTCGACCCTGAGGTCCAGCAGCGCGACTTTCGCGCCGGCCCGGGCGAGCACGGCGGCAGTCGCCGCGCCCAGCCCGGAGCCCGCGCCGGTCACGACCGCGGACATGCCTTCGATCTTCATCGTTCGTCTCCTGCACCGAATCGTTGTCGTTGTGCCCCCGCCGCGGCGGGGGCATGCGCTCAGCGGAATTGCGCGAAGTTCGGCGGACGCTTGTCGACGAAGGCCTGCTTGCCTTCGGCGCTCTCCTCCGTGTTGCCCAGGAGCTCCAGCGCGACCGCGGCCATCTTCACGCCGCCGAAGATCTGCGCGCTGTCCGCGTTGAAGCCGTACTTGAGCGCCTTCAGCGCGGTCGGGCTCATCGCCGCGGCGTCCTTCGCCCAGGCCTTGGCCTCGTCAAGGAGTTGCTCGCCCGGCACGACCTTGTTGACGAGGCCCCATTCGAGCGCCTGCTGCGCGGTGTATTGGCGGCAGAAGAACCAGATCTCGCGGGCGCGCTTCTCGCCGATCGTGCGCGCGAGATAAGCCGCGCCCCAGCCGGCGTCGAAGGACGCGACGCGCGGTCCGGCCTGGCCGAACTTCGCGTGCTCGGCGGCGATCGTCACGTCGCACAGCACGTGGATCACATGGCCGCCACCGATCGCATGGCCGTTGATCGCCGCGATCACCGGCTTCGGGATGTTGCGGATCACGGTATGCAGCTCGTCGATCTCCCACAGGCCGTTCGAGCTCGTGCCGTAGCTGCCGGTCTCGTTGAAGATCTTCTGGTCGCCGCCGACGCAGAACGCGCGGTTGCCGGCGGCGGTCAGGATCACCGCGGCGACGTCGCGCGCCGCCCAGGCGCGCTTGAACGCGTGGATCAGCTCTTCGATGGTGCGGGCGCGGAAGGAATTGAGGCGGTCCGGGCGGTTGATCGTGATGATCGCGGCGGCATCGCTGACTTCGTAGCTGACGTCTTCGTAGTTCATGGTGTGTCTCCGTTTGAAAAAAACAGGTGTGGAACTCAGGAAAGAAGGATTCGGCCGGGGTCGAAGGCACGCACCGCAGCCAGTTCGGCGGCCGACGGCGGGTCGATCCGGCCCAGGTCGGCGGCCACTTCGACCGGCCAACCGCACAGCTCGCGGATCTCGCGCACGGCCTGCATCTCGCCGCCCGCGTCGCTCATCACGGCGGCGATCTGCAGGTCCCCGCCGGGGCTTGCCGGCGCGAACCACGCGCGGTCTGTCGCGACCCCGCGGAGCCGCCCCACGGGGCTCGTCACGAAAGGCAGGCGATCGACCAGGCGCCCCGCGCGCAGCGGCGTCACGACGATGCAGTCGCCGCCGCCGTTCACCAGGTCGTTCGCGCCGCCCGAACCGACGATCAGCTGTCCGTTGGCCGCCCGCGACGAGTTGATGCTGCCGCGGCGATCGATCTGGGCCGCGGCGAGGAAGACCAGCACGCGCTCGGCGCGCGGCCCGGCCAGTGCGCCGAGCATGCGCAAGAAGCTCGAATGCATCAGGCTCGAGCGCGCGTTGGGATAGTTGAAGAGATAGGGATCCCCGCGGTAGGGGCGGAAGCCGTACATGCCCGTTTCGGCGACGAGCTCGACCGGCACACCCGCCGCACGGCAACAGGCCTCCGCCGCCCACGCGGCCAGATGCGACAGGCCGATGCCGGCGAAGAACGCGTCGTGCGAGCCCGACTTCGCCGCTGCGATCGCCTCGCGCACCGCCACCACCGCGGCCCGTTCCTCGGCGGTGACCTCGTCCGCGCGCACGAACTGCGCAGCCGGCGGTCTCATGTCGTGCAAGGCAGCGAGCCGGTCACGTCCGACACGTTCGATGTAGCCCGCGTGATCGAGGCCGAACACCCATTCCTCGACCCACGCCCGCATCGCCTCGGGATCGCGCGACAGGCTGCGCAGTTGCTGGCGCAGCGCGTAGTCCTCAGCGTAGGGCGCCACGCCGTCCGCCTCGTTCCACACGAACTGCGCCTGCGGATGCGCGCCGAAGGGCGCCTCGACCACTGCGCTGACGCAGTGACCGGGCAAGCCCGGACGCGGCCCGAGCGCGCGGAAGGTTTCCGGTGACACCACGCGCTCGGCGGTCACGACCACCCGCCGCGCCGCGAACGCGCCCCACAACTCCTCGGCATCCGGCCCATACACCACCGCGTTGCCGTCGGTGTCGGCGAGCGCGGCATGCACGAAGGCGACATCCGGATTGAGCGGTGCGAGCAGCATCGCCTCACCCTCGCCGAAGGGGTTGTCGATCCTCGCCCGTCCCGCGCCGCGTTCGAGGTCGCTGCCGGCGAGACTCGCGGTCGGCACGAAGGGCCAGCCGAGCGCCCCCGCCATCAGCCGCAGCGTCATCGTCAGGTTCGTCCAGTGCGGATCGCTGTCGGCGTGCTGCTCCAAGTGCCGCACCAGGATCTTCGACGGCGACGGCGACGGATAGGTGTTGCCGGCGAAGGCGCTCTCCAGCGCGCCGACCGCGCCCGCGGCGCACAGCACGGTCGCGTACTCCAGCAGCCCGGTCGCGACCAGGCGCAGATTGCCCTGGTCGCGGAACTGCCGCGCGACCTCCCACACCGCCGCGTGCGAACGGTTGTGCGAGAACACGAAGTGGATCGTGTCACCCGCCCGCACGTTCTCGCGGATCGCGCTCGCGAGGCTGCGTTGTTTGCTGTGCGTCGTCATGGCTGCGGTCCCGGTTCGCGCGCTCAGCCGGCCATCGTCAGGCCGCCGCTGATGCTGATCACCTGGCCGGTGACGTAGCTGCAGCGGTCGCTGGCGAAGAAGGTCACGGCGTCGGCGACTTCCTCGGGCTTGGCGAGACGGCGGAAGGGGATCGCGTTGATCAGGGCCTGCTGCGCCTTCTCGGTGTGGGTGCGGAAGAGCGGCGTGTCGGTCGGGCCGGGGCACACGCAATTGACGTTGATCGAATAGCGCGCCATCTCGCGGGCGAGCGACTTGGTGAAGGCGATCACGCCGCCCTTCGCGCCCGCATACACGCTCTCGCCGCCGCTACCGACACGGCCCGCGTCGCTCGCGATATTGACGATCTTGCCGCCGCCGGCCTCGGTCATCCTGTCGAGGAAGGCCCGCGTGAACTTCACGACGCCCATGAAGTTGATCGCCATGATCTTGTCCCAGTATTCCGGGGTGTTCTTCACGAACGACTCGATGATGTCCCAACCGGCGCCATTGACGACGATGTCGGCCTTGCCGGCGCGCTGATGGACGACGTCGGCGTATTCCTTGATCGCCGAATCCTTCGTGATGTCGAGGAATACGAACTCGGCCGCGCCGCCGGCCGCACGGATCTCGGCCGCGACCGCTTCGCCCTTGACGCCGTCGATGTCGCCGACGAATACGCGTGCGCCCGCCTTCGCGAGTTCGATGCAGGTCGCGCGGCCGATGCCCGAACCGCCGCCGGTGACGACTGCAACCTTGTTGGTGAGCTTCATGATGTGATCTCCGTAATTGAGGGGTGCTGCAAGTGGTGCAGATGGAAAAAGCGCGCGCCTCAGCGCCGCTGTGCGAAGAAAGCTTTCACGCGCGAGCGGGTGTCCTCGAGCGCCATCAGTCCGTGGGTGCCCTGCAGCTCGCCTTCGTAGCCGGCACGCGACAGCGGCGCGACGCGGGCGATGCAGCGCTTGGAAACAAGCAGGGACGCGGCCGACAGGCTGCCGATGCGCTCTGCGATGGCCGCCGCTTCATTGGCGAGCTCTGCGCCGGGCACCGCCCACTGCACCATCCCGAGCCGGCAGGCCTCGGCGCCATCGACGACGTCGCAGGCGAGAATGATTCGGCTCGCGGTGCCAGGCCCGCACAGGCGGGTGAGGCGCTGCGTGCCGCCGGCGCCGGGGATCAGCCCGAGGCGGGCTTCAGGCAAACCGAGCTTCGCCTCGGCCGCCGCGATCCGCAGATCGAACGACAGCGCGAGCTCGAAGCCACCGCCGAAGGCCGTGCCGCCGATCTCGGCGAGCGTCACGCAGGGCAGGTTTTCGATGCGGTCGAAGAGGCGGTGGAAGGCGCGGATGTCGCGCACCATCACGTTCGCGCCGTCGTCCATCGCGAAGCGCGTCTCGACCTGCGCGAGGTCGGCACCGGCGCAGAAGGCCCGCTGGTCGCTACGCACATGCAGCAGCGCGACGTCCGGGCGGCCTTCGATGTCGTCGAGCACGCGGTCCAGGCCGGCGATGAAGTCGTTGTTGAGGGCATTGACCGGCGCGCGCTGCATCGTCACGCGCACGACACGGCCGAGGTTTTCGATCTTGAACATGATCAGGACTCCATGAGGTCTTTAAGTTCTTGGCGCAGCTTGAATTTCTGGATCTTTCCGCTGGGCGTCGTCGGCACCGCCTCGCGCAGCACGAGCTTTTCGGGCAACTTGAAGCGCGCGACGCCGCGGTCGATCAGGAAGCGCTTCATGTCCTCGAAATCGAGCCGCTGCCCGGGCTGGCAGACGACAACCGCGGCGCAGGTCTCGCCGAGGCGGGGATGGGGGATGCCGACGACCGAGACGGTCTGGCAGGCGGGGTGTTCGAGCAGGATGTCCTCGACCTCGCGCGCCGAAATGTTCTGGCCGCCGCGGATGATCATGTCCTTGATGCGGCCGACGATCCGCACCGAACCGTCGGCGCCGACCTGCGCGAGGTCGCCCGAGCGGTACCAGCCCTCGGCGTCGAGCGAACGCGCCGTCAGTTCCGGTTCGTCGAGATAGCCGATGAAGGTGTTCGGGCCGCGCGACCACTGCTCGCCCTCCTCGCCCGGCCCGAGTGCCCGGCCGTTCTCGTCGGCGGCGCGCACCTCGATGCCCGGCAGCGTCCGCCCGTCGGCGAGCCACGCGCATTCAACCGGGTCGTCCGGCCAGGTCACGGTATGCGGCGGGCTCTCGGTCGAGCCGTAGATGCTCAGCACCCGTACGCCGACCGCCAGCGCGCGGCGCACGACGACTTCGGGGATCGGCGCGCCGCCGCACAGGAAGTAGCGCAGATCGGGCAGGCGCCGACCGCTCTTCTCCATCGCCTCGACGACGTCGCCGAGGAAGGGCGTCGCCCCCATCGTCCAGGTCGCGCGGCTCGATGCCATCTGCGCGAGCGCGTCCTCGCCGCTGAAGACGTCGAGCAGCGACACCGTCGAGCCGAGCAGCAGCGTCATCAGGATGCCGTGCATGAAGCCGCTGGTATGCGACACCGGCGACGCCATGAAGCAGATGTCGCGGTCGGTGAGGCGCAGTGTCTGCGCAAGCGCCCGTTCGCCGTAGATCGCGGTGTTGTGGGTATGCACGACGCCTTTCGGCTTCGACTCCGAACCCGACGTGAAGAGCACCAGCGCGGGCTCGTCGGCCGCGGCGTAGTGATCATTCGCAAGCCGCGCCCCGGCGACGGCTTCGGCGAACGGCGTGCCGAGCGCCGCGTTTCCTTCGCCGATCACGACGATCGCCGGCTTCACGACCAGTTCGTCGTGGATGCGGTCGAGGTGCTCGGTGTAGTCCGCGCTGCGGAAGCGCCCCGGCACCACGACGGCCTTCGCGCCGCACTTGTTCATCACGAACGCGAGATCCTTCCAGCCGTAGGTCGGCGGCAGCGGGTTGATCACCGCGCCGAGCTTGAAGCTCGCATACGTGACGACGACCGTCTGCCACCAGTTCGGCAGGTGCATCGTCACGACATCCCCCGCACCGACTCCCTGCGCCGCAAGGAAGCCGGCGAAGCGCGACGCCAGGTCTTCGAGCTCGCGGTAGGTGATGGACTGGCCCGATGCATCCTCGACGGCGAGCTTGTCGGCGTGACGCTCGACGCTCGCGGCGATCAGCTGGCCGAGCGAGTTTTCCTGCCAGTGCCCTGCCGCGTAGTGGCGTGCGAGGGCCTCCCGTGAGGGCTTCATGTGAATCGTCATGGTGTTATCGCTCCGTGGCGGGACGTCCCGGGATCAGGCCCTGCACGGCGTCGAGCAGACCGCCGTCCGCGAGCAGGTTCTGACCGGTCATGTAGGTGGCGGCGTCGCCCAGCAGGAAGGCGACGACGCCGGCGATGTGTTCGGCGGGGTCGCCGATGCGGTGCAGCGGGATCAGCTTCTCGCGCCCCGCGCGCAGGGCCGGATCGGCATACACGCGGGCCGTCAGTGACGTGTGGATCAGGCCCGGCGACACCGCATTGACGCGGATGCCGTCGGCGGCCCATTCCTGGGCGAGCACGCGGATCAGCATCAGCAGCCCGGCCTTGCTGGGGCTGTAGGCGCCCATGCCCGGGTAGGGCTGCACGCCCGACATGGACGCCACCGAGACGAAGCTCCCGCGGCTCTCGCGCAGCGCCGGGTAGGCCGCCTTAGCGAGCAGCCAGGGCGCGCGCAGATTCACGCCGAAGAGGAACTCCCAGTCCGCAAGCTCGAGGTCGGCAAGCGTCGAGGGGCGCGACACGCCGGCGTTGCTGACCACCGCATCAAGCCCGCCAAGCGCGGCCTGCGCTTCGGCCACCAGGCGTGCCGGGGTTGCCGGGTCGGACAGGTCGCCGAGCAGCGGCACGACGCGGCCACCGGCGCGGTCGGCCTCCTCGACCACCGCCGCCAGCTCGTCGCCATGCGCCGAACCGCAGGCCGCGACCGTCGCCCCTTCGGCTGCAAGCCGTAGGCAGATCGCGCGGCCGATCCCCCGGCTCGCACCGGTCAGCAGGACACGCTTGGACATCGCATCGTCCTCCGTCAGAGCTTGCAGGCGCCGGGAGCAGGCGCGACGACCGCCGGGTCGAACGCCGTCTCGATCACCGGCCGCAGCTGGCCGTCGAGACGCTTTACGCGGCCGAAGTAGTTCGGTTTCACGAGCTGGTGGTCCTCGGCGCGCATCGTCGCCTGCCCCCACACGGTGTCGAGCGTTGCGCCCGACAGTGCTGCCGCAACCGCCGTCGGCTTCGAGCTGCCCGCCTTCGCCACACCCTGCAGGATCACCTGGACGCCGTTGTAGCCCGCGACCTCGTTCTCGTTCGGATCGCGGCCGAACTTCTTACGCCAGGCGGCGACGAGCGCCTTATTGCGCGGCGTGTCGATCTCGGGCGCGTAGTTCATCACCCCCCACACGCCGTCGGTCGCGCCCTCGGTCGCCTTGACGACGAAGCTCATGATGTAGGCATGGCCGATGATGCGCTTCGACGTTGTCAAACCGAACTCGGCGGCCTGCTTCGCGAACGCGATCAGATCGCGGCCGACGAGCGCCACCCACACCGCCTCCGCCCCGGAGTTCTTCAGCTGCGCGATATAGGGCGCGAAGTCCTTCGTGCCGGTCGGCGCGTACAGCGTCACGTCCACTTCCTTGCCGAGCTTCTGCACCGCCTTCGTGAAGGACTCGGCCGAATCCCGGCCCCACACGTAGTCGTTCGCGAGGATCGCGAAGCGCTTTTCCTTCGCGTTCTCCTTGAGCCAGGGCTCGACGATCGCGAGGTCCATCGCGTCCGAATGATTCGCCTGGAACATGCGGGCGTTGCAGGCGTCACCGGTGATGCGGTCGGACTTGCTCAGCGTGCTGACATACAGCGCGTCCCAGCGCTGCAGGTTCTGCCCGAGCGCGAGGCTGATCGACGACGCGATCGGGCCGACGAGCAGGTTGTAGCCACCGCGCGCGAACTTCTCCGCCACGCGCCGCCCCGCTTCGGGCGTGCTCTCGTCGTCACCGATCTGGACCTCGATCGCACGGCCGCCGACGCCCCCTGCGGCGTTCGCTTCGTCGACCGCGAACTGCATGCCGCGCAGCGAATCCTCGCCCTGCGCCGTGAAGCCTCCGGACTGCGAAGTCACGATGCCGATCCGCACCGGCTCCTTGGCTTGCGCGAACGCGGTGCCGGACAGGGCCGCGAGCGCCGCGGCGACGAGCAACTTGCCGATTTTCCTTGTTCTCATGATGTCTCCTTGAACTCCTCTTTAAACGACGATGTGTTTGTGCAACTGCTCGATATCGAGGCCTTCGAGTGCGCCTTCTTCGATGATCGAACCCTTCGCCATCACGTACAGGCGGCGCGCGACGCGCGCGATCAGGCTGAGGTTCTGTTCGATGAGCAGCAGCGCGGTGCCGGCGTCCGCGAGCCGGTTGAAGATCACCGCGAGCTGATCGACGATGACCGGGGCGAGGCCCTCGCTCGGCTCGTCGAGCACCAACAGCGAAGGGTTGGCCATCATTGCGCGGCCGATCGCGAGCATCTGCTGCTGCCCGCCGGAGAGCGCCGTGCCCGGCGTGTGTGCGCGTTCGCGCAGGATCGGGAACAGCTCGTAGATGCTCGCGAGGTTCCACGGGCCGGGCCGCTTCACCGCGCCGCCGAGCAGCAGGTTCTCCTCGATCGTCAGGTTCGCGATGATCCGGCGCCCCTGCGGCACGACCGCGATGCCGGCGCGCGCTGCCGTGTAGGTGCGCAGGCCCTGCTGCGGCCGGCCGTTGAACTGCATCACCCCGCCGCGCAGCGACGCGAGGTTGAGGATGGTATTGACCACCGTCGTCTTGCCGACGCCGTTGCGCCCGACCAGCGCGACCCGCTCGCCCGCCTCCACGTGCAGGCTCACGTCATGCAGCACGTGCGCCTGGCCGTAATACGCGTTCACCGCCTCGAAGTTGAGCAGTCTCGTCATGCCGCGCTCCCCAGATAGGCTTCGCGGACCTTCGGATGCGCACGAACCTCGTCCGGCGTCCCTTCCGCGAGCAATTTGCCGGTCTCGAGCACCGTGATGCTGTCCGAGATCCCGAAAACGACTTCCATGTCGTGCTCGACGAGCAGCACCGACACGCCCCAGTTGCGAGCGAGATTGCGCAGATGGCGCGCGAGCTTCATCGACTCCTCGACCGACAGCCCCGCCATCGGCTCGTCGAGCAGCAACACGCGGGGGCGGCCGACGAGCGCCAGCGCGATGTCCAGGCGGCGCTGGTCGCCGTAGCTGATCTCGTCGGCGACGCGGCCTGCGAGGCGGTCCAGCCCCAGCTCGCGCATCACCTCGTCCGGGTCGGCGTCCGGGATCTTCGAGGCCGCCAGTTCCATCTGCACCCCGATGCGCATGCCCGGGAAGATGCTGGTGCGCTGGAAGGAGCGCGACAGCCCAAGGAGCCGCCGCTCGACGACGCCGAGCGTCGTGATGTCGGTACCCGCCAGATGCACGCTTCCCGCCGCTGTCGCGCGCCGGCCGGAGAGTGCGTCGATGAAGGTCGACTTGCCCGCCCCGTTCGGCCCGATCAAGCCGCGGATCTCGCCCTGCGCGAGGTGCATCGACACCCCGTCGTTGGCCGTCACGCCGCCGTAGCGCACAGACAGCCCCTTCGCTTCGAGTGCGTAAGTCGTGCTCATGCGAGCCTCCTTGCGACGAACTGCTTCACGCCAGTGGCGGCACGGCTCGCACCGCCGGCGATGCCCGCCGGCCACAGCACGATCACCGCGATCAGGCTCACGCCGAAGATGCTCATCCAGTGGGTTGTGTGCTCGCCGACGAAGTCGCGGAACAGGTAATAGACGACCGCACCGACCGCCGGCCCCCACAGCGTGCGGCTGCCGCCGAGCACGACCATGATCAGCACCGTCCCGGACACCGACCAATGCAGCGACTCGGGCGACACGAAGCCGGTGTAGAGCGCGGACAGGATGCCGCCCGCCGCCGTCACCATCGCCGAGATCGCGAACACCGCGGCCCGCGGCAGCAGCGTGCGGAAGCCGATGAAGCGCACCCGCTCCTCGTTCTCGCGGATCGCCTCGGTCAGCGGACCGAAGCCGGTGCGCAGCAACAGCGCCAGCAGCAGCACCAGCGCGACAAGCGTGAGCCAGCAGATCAGGAACATGCTCGACGGGTTCTGGAAGCTCGCGAGCTCGACCCCGAACACCTGCGCCGGGAAGTTGATGTTCATGCCGTCCGCGCCACCGGTGAAACCGCGCGACTTCGACACGAGCACGTAGAAGCTCTGCCCGATCGCGAGCGTCAGCATGCCGAAGGCGATGCCGGGCACACGAACGATCACGAGCGCCAGGCCGAACGCGAAGACTCCGATCGCCGCGAGCGTCATCACAATCACGGTGCCGACCGGCCAGCCGGTGAGATTCACCGCCGCGCCGACGAGGTAGCCCGCCAGGCCGAAGAAGAGCGCATGACCGAAGCTCACCATGCCGTTCTGCTTCAGCAGGAAACCGAGACCCAGCGCGAACACCGCGTAGATGGTCGCCTGCGTCAGCAGCGACATCAGCCCGTTCGACGCCACCGACAGGCTCACCGCCAGTCCGACCGCCAGCGCCGCAGCCGCCATCGCACACAGGCGCAGCACGCCGGGATTCGGCTTCACTTGCGTTTCTTCCAACGCAGTTGCAGAGATGATCGCGCTCATACCCGGCTCCCCGAGAGGCCCGACGGACGCCACACCAGGACGGCAGTCATCAGCGCGAAAGGCAGCAGCGCCGCGAGGTCGGGAAGATAGACGGCGCCGAGCGCCTGGACCTGGCCGAGGACCATCGCGGCGGCGAATGCGCCGGCGAAGCTCCCGAGACCGCCGATCACGACGACGACGAAGGAATCGATCAGGATGTCGCTGCCCATCGTCGGCGACAGCGACAGGAAGGGACCGGACACCACCCCGGCGAGCCCCGCCAGCGCCGCCCCGACCGCAACCACGCCGCCCGACAGCCGGTCGGTATTGACCCCCTGCATCGCCGTCGTCACAGGGTCCGTGCTCGCGCCGCGGATGAAGAGGCCGATGCGGCTGAAACGCAGCCACCCGACGAGGCAGGCCGCGACGAGCGCCCCGACCGCGACGATTGCCAGCCGATACACCGGAAACGGCGAGCCTAAGAGCTCGACCGTGCCCTGCAGCGCCTCGGGCGCCGGCAGCGAGTAGCTCTGCTTGCCCCACACCGACTGCACGACATCCTCGAACACCAACAGCAGCCCGAAGGTCACGAGCATCACCGTCAGCGGGTCGCGGTCCTGCAGCAGGCGGAAGCCGAAGCGGTCGAGGCAGAAGCCGACCGCCGCCAGCGCCGCGACGGCCGCCGCGAGTCCGCCACCGAAACCAAACTGAAGCGAGGCCGCATAGGCGATATAGGCGCCGAGCATGAACAGCGAGCCGTGCGCGAAATTGACCACACGGCGCAGGCCGTAGATCAGCACCAGGCCGGACGCCACGATCATCAGCAGCGAGCCGTACACCAGGCCATTGAGAATCTGGATCGCGATCATTTCGTGCCCGTCCTCCGTTCCGGTTGCCGGCAAGCGCCCCATCCGGCGGGCGTCATCAGCGCGTTCAGGAAGAGGTCCAGGCCTTCCTCGATGTATTCGTCGAGCGTCACGATCTCTTGCAGCCGCCACGCCTTCAGCGCCCAGCCGTGCGCGAGCAGCACGATGCGGTAGCTCAGCAGCTCGACATTGACGGGGCGGAAGTAGCCGGCCGCGAGGCATTCCTCGATGCGGTCGATGATCAGCTGGTTGGTCTCCAGCTCCATCTTCTTGATCACCGCCTGGTATTCCGCGTTGAGCGACTTCGTCTCGCGGTATGCGAGCAAGGTCGCGTGCGGCTTGTCGCCGATCACGCGGCAATAGGCCCGCACCGTCGCGCAAAAGCGCTCGACCGGCCCCTCGACGTGCTCCAGCGCGCGCGGGATCTCGCGCAGGTAGGACGTCAGCACGTTCTCCAGCACGAGGAAGAGCACGTCTTCCTTCGAACGCACATATGAATAGATGAGCCCGGTGCTGAGTCCGGCGCCCTGCGTGATCTCGCGGATGGTGGTCTTGTGATAACCCTTGCGCGCAAACAACTCGCCTGCTGCCCTCACGAACTGGCTGCGCCGCATCTCCACCAGGGCCGGATCGTCAACGTTGCTGACTACACTCGGCTGCATTATTGGTCTCCTCCTCGCCCGAAATTTGTCGGCCATTCAACGAAATGGACGTTCATTCAGTGGAGACGATTCTGCGCGGGGGGCCTCATCGAAGAGGTGCGGAATCGGGCGAAAAGCAGGACAATTCGTGCACAAAAATGAGGAGACACTGGTGCGCCGCAACATTCCGAACTACGCGCTCTACGGCGACCAGGCCCAGCCCGGCTGGGTCGATTCGTTCAATATCGAATGGATTCCGCAGCGCTCGAAGCCCTACAACTGGCACATCCGTCCGCACATCCACGACGCATTCCTGCAGATCCTGTATTTGCAGAGCGGATCGATGGAATTGCTGCTAAATGACGTCAAATGGTCGGCCGTCGCACCATGCCTGGCGCTCATCCCGGCACAAACCGTGCACGGCATCGATTTCACGCCGGACACCGACGGTCCGGCCGTCACCGTCGCGCAAAAGCCGCTCGAATCGATCGCGGCCCTGGTGATGCCCGAACTGCTGCAGGTGATCCGCACGCCCGCCGTGATCGCGATGCCCAGCGAAAACTCACATTCGGCTTCGCTGATGACGCTCTTCCGCGAAATCGAGCGCGAATGGCGCATGCACGCCGTGGGGCAAAGCGCGGCCGGGATGTCGCTGCTGACTGCCGTGCTCGTGCAGATCGCGCGCATCGGCAACGCGCTCGGCGCCACCCCCGCCGTCGCGAACCCGCGCAAGGCCGGCCAGATCGAGAAATTCCGCTCGATGGTCGACAAGCACTTCCGCAAGCGGCTGTCGATCGACGCCTACGCGAACGAGCTCGGCGTCACCGCCGGCCAGCTTTCGCGGCTATGCCGCGACGTATTGGGTGTGTCGGCCCTCGATGTGATCAACGCACGGATCGTGCACGAGGCGCAACGCGAACTCGTCTACGGCGGCACCAGCATCAAGCAGATCGCCACCGCCCTCGGCTTTGCCGACGAAGCCTACTTCGGCCGTTTCTTCCGCAAACAGACCGGCATCGGGCCCCGCGCCTTCCGCGAACAGGCGCGCGCCAGGCTCATCGACGGCGACAAGCATTCGCCGGTCGCGAAGCCGCCGGGATTTTAGGGGATCGCGGATGTGCCCTTGAATCCCCCTCCATCAGCCCCATCTGCGCCCTGTGGCTTGGAGCTGGGAAAGGAGAGATGGGCATCATGAAACACTGGCCGACAAAGCAGGAACTGTGGTCCGCCGACGACGACGCGCGGACGACCGGCGGCGGACTGGTGGCAGCGGCGCCAGCCGCCGGCGCCCTCAAGCCGGTGCCCGACGACGCGCTGATCCTCATCCCGCTGCGCAATGCGGTGGTCTTCCCCGGCGTGCTCTCGCCCGTGACGGTGGGCCGCGCGGCCTCGGTGGCGGCGGCCCAGGCCGCCGTGAAGAACGAGCACCGCGTGGGTTTTCTCCTGCAGCGTGACCCGGAAAAGACCGACCTCGAGCCGGCCGACCTGTACTGGGTGGGCACGGCGGGCCCCATCGTCCGCTACGTCACCGGCCCGGAAGGCGCCCATCACCTCGTCGTGCAGGGGCAATCCCGCTTCCGGGTGCTGCAGTTCCTGGAGGGCTGGCCTTTCCTCGTCGCCCGCGTGGCCATGGTCGAGCCGCAACCCGCGGCGGGGCCGGAGATCGAGGCGCGCTTCCTGCAACTGCGGGAGCAGGCGCTGGAGGCGATCGCGCTGCTGCCCGATCTCCCCGACGCGCTGGCCAACGTCGTGCGCGACATCGACTCGCCGGACGCACTGGCCGACCTGGTGGCCAACATCCTCGACGTGAAGAACGAAGAGAAGCAGGACCTGCTGGAAACCTTCGACCTCATGCGACGCCTGGACAAGGTGATTGCCCTGCTGTCCGCCCGGGTCGAGGTGCTCAAGCTGTCCAAGGAGATTGGCGACAAGACGCGCGCCGAGTTCGACGAGCGTCAGCGCGAGAGCGTGCTGCGTGAGCAGTTGCGGCAAATCCAGAAGGAACTCGGCGAGGACCAGGAGAGTGCCGCCGAGGTGGAGGCGCTGCAAAAGGCCATCGCCACCGCCGGCATGCCGGAAGACGTGCTCAAGCACGCCGAGAAGGAGCTCAAGCGCCTGCAGCGCATGGGCGAAGGCGGCGGCGAATACGCCATGCTGCGCACCTACCTGGAATGGCTCACGGAGCTGCCGTGGAAGCTGGAACCCCAGCTGCCCATCGACATCGGCGAGGCGCGCCGCGTGCTCGACGCGGACCACTTCGGCCTCGACAAGGTTAAGCGGCGCATCCTCGAGTACCTCGCGGTGCGCAAACTCAACCCCGAGGGCAAGAGCCCGATCCTGTGTTTCGTCGGCCCTCCCGGCGTCGGCAAGACCTCCCTCGGCCAGTCCATCGCCCGTGCCACCGGACGCGCTTTCCAGCGCGTCGCGCTCGGCGGCGTGCATGACGAGGCGGAGATCCGCGGCCATCGGCGCACCTACATCGGCGCGCTGCCCGGCAACGTCATCCAGGTGCTGCGCCGCGCAGGCACGACCAACACGGTCCTCATGTTCGACGAGATCGACAAGCTGGGGGCCGGCGGTTTCCACGGCGACCCGGCCAGCGCGCTGCTCGAAGTGCTCGATCCGGAGCAGAACAACAAATTCCGCGACAACTACCTGGGGGTGGACTTCGACCTCTCGCGAGTGATGTTCATCTGCACCGCGAACGTCCTCGACTCGATTCCCGGACCGCTGCGCGATCGGATGGAGGTCATCGAACTCCCCGGCTACACGGAAGAAGAGAAGGTCGAGATCGCCCGCCGCTATCTGGTCCAGCGTCAGCGCGAGGCCAACGGCCTGAAGACCGATCAGGCGAGCCTCACGGACGCGGCCCTCGCGGCCATCGTGCGCGATTACACGCGCGAGGCCGGCGTGCGCAATCTGGAGCGCGAAATCGGCGCCACCCTGCGCCACCTCGCCATGCAGATTGCCGAAGGACAGGCGCAGCGCGTAACGGTCGACGCGCCGGACCTGCCGGCAATCCTCGGCGCACGGCGCTTCGAGAGCGAACTCGCGCTGCGTACCAGCGTGCCCGGCGTGGCGACCGGGCTCGCCTGGACGCCTGTGGGCGGCGATATCCTCTTCATCGAAGCGAGCAAGGTGCCGGGCAGCGGCCGGCTGATCCTTACCGGGCAGCTGGGCGACGTCATGAAGGAGTCCGCGCAGGCGGCCCTGACGCTGGCCAAGATCTGGACCGGCGATGCGCTGGACAAGGTCGATCTCCACGTGCACGTGCCGGCCGGGGCGACGCCCAAGGACGGGCCGAGCGCGGGCGTGGCGATGTTCGTCGCCCTGCTCTCGCTCCTCACCGGCAAGCCGGTCCGCTCCGACGTGGCGATGACCGGCGAGATCAGCCTGCGCGGCTTGGTGCTGCCCATCGGCGGGGTCAAGGAAAAGACGCTGGCCGCCCTGCGCGCCGGCATCCGCACCGTGATGCTGCCGCGGCGCAACGAGAAGGACCTGGAGGACGTGCCCGCCGAGGCGCGGGAGAAGCTCGAGTTCGTCTGGCTGGAACGCGTCGAAGATGCGGTGCGCTGCGCCATCGGGGAGCTGGAGCCGGTGGGCGGGCCGGGGAACGCGAACGGGGCGGATTGAGTCCCTTGGGACGCCCGGGAAGATCACCTGTACCTCGTCGCGCCAGCCGCCCGCGAACGGGAAATCATCGAACAACTCAAGCGCCGGATGTTCCGGCGACCGGAGGATTTCAGCCTGGACACATCCTGTTCGAGGGGATCTGGACCGCCACTTCGATTCGCTATGCAAACTCGGGGACGACCACCGGATCTTGGACAAATTGGCATGCCGATGCGAGGTCTGAGGGGGGGCCGTCGGCCAATGCCGCCGGCCAGCTTGCGTCAATTGAGCGGCGGCAGTGTTGCGGAAAGCCGCCGCACGGCGCTCAGCGCGGTCGAACGGCAGGTCTCAGGCCCACGGAATCCGCAGCGAGGGCCATCGCCATCAACGAGCAGGGGGTGATTCTGGCAAAGAAATGCGAGATCTTTGACGGTGGCTGCAGAACAGTTCTGCTAACGCCGCCGGTATACCTCGTCCCCGACAGCTCAGCGCAAGGGTGGGCAACCCACCTTCAGGCGGTCATCGGCGGCTTGGACCCAGAGGGCCAGCAACTCGTCTTGGCGTGCAATCAACGCGGCCTGTTGCTGGGCGCTGTCGGTGTGCCCGCGCGCCTGCTTGAGCTCGGCCACGACCTCGTGAAATGCGCTCTTGTGGTCGTACACCTGTTGCGCTAGCGCCGCGCACTGGTCATCGCGGGCGTTGCCCGGCCGGGCCAGCGGAAACACCCGCTCACGCCCGCCCGCCAGCGCCAACAACTCGTCGGCCAGCGCCAGGTAGCGCGAGCGCAAGTCATGCTCCCGAAAGCCTTCCACTATCGGAAGGTCGTGCCTGAGTTGGGCCAGCTCGTCTTCTGACAGCGCTTGCGCCGCACGCAGATGGGCCAGCATGGCCTCGATGCGGGCCAACGGCTCATGCACCGCCTCGATGATGCGCACGTTGTCGATGTTGTTGCACTCACGCAAGTCTGGGTCCATGCGCTTGCGCTGCCAGACGGCCACGGCGTGGTGGTCGCCCTGCTCAATCATGTCCTGAAACAGCGGGTCGTAATGCGCATGCACGCCAGCGACGCAATTGCGGGTGGTCGGGTGGGTGCGCCAGTTGGCCAGCGGCGGGATGTGCTTTTGGGCGGTCACGTAGCGGTGGCAGCCCAGCGCTCGGAGGCCAGGCCCGAGCGCGGTTCGGCAGGTCTCGTGGCTGTCGACCCGGTTGGCCTCGGCCCAGCGCGTGCCTTCGGCCAGCGCCTCGTCGGCCTCGTTGAACACGGGGGCGGTGGGTAGGCTGGGCACCTCGGCGCTGGGGTGGGTGTCGTAATCCACTTGCGCTAGCCAGCGCATAGCGAAGGCCAGCCCGATGACCCCCACCCCGCCCATCCACGCCCAACGCCACGGCTTGCGCCTACTCATGGCTCGCAACGCCCGGATGGCAAATCGGCCTCGCGGTCGAAGTGGCTGTGCAGGCCGTTGGCCTCGATCAGCTCGAAGTGGCTGCCATCGTTGCTGACAATACGGTTGATGTCCATCTCGGCCACCGGATGCGTGGTGCTGCGCCACAGGATGTACTTGCCTTGCACCGCCCAGTGGCCGTCGTCGGCGGGCACGCTGAGAGTGTTCCCGTTCATGTGGTATCGGCCGTCGGCCTGCAAATCGATGTGGAACTCGCTGTTGCCCCGGCGGGTGACCCAGCTGCCTACAAATGGACATGGAATGCGGGGCGTGGCCAAGGCGCTGCGCTCCGGCACCGCCGGTTGGCTGGCCAGCAAGCCGGTACCAGGGTCGAGGCACGCCGCTGGCCGGGTGCGGCACCCCTCTGCCATATCGGCTGTGCGCAAGCCCCAATAGGCCTTCAGATTCGGGACCGCGACGATCAGCAATGCGCCGTACACCAGCACGCGCACCACCCAGCCTTTCCAGGAGGTCTGGCGTGTGGGGGGCGCGTTTCTTTTGCGTGTCGACCCTCTACCTTGCAAGGGCAAGGTATCTGGAAATGCGGGTTCGCCGCGCTGCTGCCGCCGGCGGCGCAACAACGCCAGCCCCAACAAGCCGGCGGCGAGCCACCCTAGCGTCGCGCGGGCGGCCCACAGGTCCTGCCCGAAGCGCGCGAGCCGCCCGGGCTGGCCCATGGGCTGCGCAGGCGGCGCGGGTGTGGCGGCCGGTGCAGGAGGCGGTTCTTTCCACCACACCAACGGGAAACTGGGCAAGTCCGCCACATCGGCGGGCACTTGACCTGGTTCGCCCGGTTGTGTCCCGGCGGTCCGGACGGCTCCAGGCAGGCGGTACCGGTACACCGCTTGCGAGGAAAATGCCAGCACCTGGCCGGGCATGGCCTCCACCAGCGTGGGCCGGTGCGTCAATGCGCCCGCGCCGCCCGCCTCGGGCACACCCTCGGCACGCCAGGCTGCTTCCGTCGGGTGCCAACTGTGCATCCAAGGCCCTTGCACCGTCGCCGATACCAGCCCCCCGGCCATCAGCACAC
The DNA here is from genome assembly GCF_000349945.1 of Azoarcus sp. KH32C. Classification (NCBI taxonomy): domain Bacteria; kingdom Pseudomonadati; phylum Pseudomonadota; class Betaproteobacteria; order Rhodocyclales; family Zoogloeaceae; genus Azoarcus; species Azoarcus sp. KH32C. The sequence goes on from NC_020548.1 coordinate 552,040, forward strand.
GCCCATCGGCCAAGCGCAACGCGGTGTGGCCTTGCAGGTGCTCCGGCAGGGGCGCGCCATCGGCCCAGGTGTCGGTGGCAGGGTCGTAAAGCTCGGTGGTGTTGAGCACCTCTTCCTGTGCGTTGATGCCACCGGTCACCAGCACCCGTCCGTCAGCCAGCAGGGTGGCCGTGTGCCCGTAGCGGGGGGTGTGGAGCGCTGCGCGGGGTAGCCACTGGTGTTGGACCGGATCCCACAGCTCCACCTTGGCAATAGCCTGCAGGCCGTTGCCGACGCCGCCGGCCACCAGCACCTGCCCGTCAGGCAGCACCGTGGCGGTATGCTTGGCCCGCGCGGTGCGCAGGGGCGGCAGGCTACGCCATTGGCCGTCGACCAGCATTTCTACAGAATCGAGAGCACGTACTGCTTTTGCAGAAAGCGCAGAAGCCCCATTTTGCTGTGGATCTTCTGGCCCCGCCCCAGCCACCGTCAGCGGGTCATCCAGCCCCCCCGCCAGCATCACGCGCTCCCCATCGAGCACACTGGCGGTATGGTAGATGCGCGGCTGCGTCAGCCTGGGGGATTCGAGCCAGGTGCGCTGGCGGGCATCCCACAGCGCGGTGCGCGTTTGCGGCTCGAAAGTGCCCATGTCGTTGAGCAGGCGGGGAATGTCGCACAGACCGCCCGCAACCAGGACGCGGTCGTCGGCCAAGGCGGTCAGCGTGTGCTGGTGCCATAGACCCGCGCATGCGGGAGGCGTTGGCAGCTGCACCCAGCCTTGGCGGCGGGCATCCCACATGAACGGCGGCGCTGGCACCGAGGCGTTGATGCGCCGCACCTTGTCGGCCCAACGGGGCAAGTCGGCCCCGGCGGGCTGCGACCAGTCTTCGGCATGCGTCTGTCCGTAGCCAAACAGGTTGCCTTGCGACAGGGCCACGATCTGCGGGTTGCTCACAAAGGGCGGATAGCCGCCCACCTGTGGCAGCGTGACCTGCACCACATGCAAGGGACGCGGCTCGATGCGGGTGATGTGCTGATCCACCGCATACACCTTGTACACATTACCCTCGGCAAATACATACAGCCGGGCATCCAGCCCCCGCACCCGCAGGGAAATGACGTGGGTCAGCCCGCCACCGAAGCGGATTTCCTGGCCACACGCTTCAAACCGCTCCTGCGACATCCCCAGTTGCGCGCCCGTCTGCGGCTGCGGGCCGCATTGGGCCACGATGTCGGCATTGAAGGACTCCCGGCGATTGCGCTCGGCCGCCTGGTTTGTCTCGATGGCACGCTCGAAGCGCTGGTCCAGCTCGCGGCGGTAGGCTTCGCGCGTGCGGGGCACGTAGCGGCCATCGCCTTCCGGCTGTGTGGGCTGCGCCTTGGGGCTAGCGGTGGGGCGGCGCCTGGCCCCGATGCGCCCCACTCCCAGCACCAGCTGCTCGTCCAGCCGGTCGTAAATATCGGCCAAGGGATCGGCGGCCCGCGGCAGCTGCGGGCGCTGCGCATTCGGAACTTGATCGGACACGTTCTGGGCGCCATTCTGGGCCCATGCCCCCGCTACACAACAGCTGAGCGTGCCCAATACCACGGCCCGCCGCCCCGCCGCTCTGAGCCAATGGGAGGCGCTACACCTCGCTCGCATTCCGATCGCCCCCGATATATTCCTCACGGATAGAAATTCCAATGTCAATTTCTGAGAGTATCCGGGGCCATTGAATGATGGTCAATCATCGAATTGACGAGCGCGTGTACTGAAAACGACCAATTTCTCTAGGTCGGCGATGAGCGCTCGTCAAGTTAGCCCGGTTTCCAGGCAGTCCGTCTCCGATGGGCCGGGCCCAACCCAAAAGAGACATTCCACGTTTCGGCGGCCCAGTGTCAGATTCCTGAGCTGAGTAGTCGCCCCGAGCAGACGCTGACTGAGAGCTCCTCGGCCATCAATACCGATGACCTTCGCCAAATGACGGAACACATTGCACCTACACCTGCCCTCAGGCGGTTCCGCGGGCGGACGGCAGTTCTTAATCTCCTTGAACTCACCGTCTCAACCGGGAGTCCGCGAATTTTGGAATAGCGGCCTAGATTGCAGGACGTCCCCCAGCACCGGAACGTGCAATTTCACGCGTTACCTCCATGACGGTCCGGCATGCGAGCGTAAGTTCGCCATGGCGTGACATCGCCAGCGCGATAAAGCGATTGACCGTCGGACTCACCACTTTCGACGACTGAAGACGAAAGGTTTTCGATGCTGCGGCGATGGCATAGGGACCAAGCAAGGCGTAGAGACCACCGCTCGCAACAATGTGCGTCTGAAGGATGATCGAATCGGCTTCGAGTACGACATTTAGGGAAACGCCGTGTTCGCCACCCAACTGCTCGAGGTGATTGCGCCAGCTGCTCGGCCGACAGAACTGGACGAGCGGCAAATTGTGAAGGACGGAAAACGGTACCGTCGGCTGTGAAGTCAGCGCATCGTCCGCTGCACCGACCAAGTATGTGGCCGTCTCGACTAGATACGTATCGCCATTCTTCGGGGTCGGGCTGGTGCGATAAAGGATAGCCAGGTCGACGCTGCCGTCTTCCAGCCAGGTTTCGAGTTGGGCGCCCTGGCCTTCGCGCACCATCAACTGGATCAGCGGATAACGCCCCTTGAGCTCGTGGTACAAGGTTGTGACGAGCGGATGGGCCGTCGAGGGCAGACTGCCGATCCGCACTGTGCCGATCGGTGTTCCGGATGATGTCTGGATATCGTTGGTGAGCTGTTCGGTGCTGGCCAGCCAGGCCCGTACCTTGGGCGCGATGCGCTGTCCGAGTTCGGTCAGTACGACCCCGCGGCCGGTGCGCTGGAACAGGCGCCCGCCGCACATCTGTTCGAGTTCGCCGATCAACCGGCTGACGTGGGGCTGGCTGGTGCCGTGGGCGGCAGCGACCTTGCTGAGACTGCCCCGTTCGACGGCGTCGATGAAGAGTTTCCACTTCGCGTAGTCCATTGTTTCCTCGACCTATCCATGCGAATTAAGCATAGCTGAAATGTCGGTTTTGTGTCTTCCAGCATGACTCGTCGGTTCTTAGACTGCCTCCCATGCACGCAGAGATGCGGCATCCGTCGGCAAGCAAACACCACACTAGAGGAACTGACATGAAGAACATCGACATCGATCTCCGCGGCCTCAACCCCGCCCCGGTCACCCCCTTCACTCGCGACGGCGCTGTCGACTACGCGGCCTGCAAGAAGCTCGGTGCCTGGCTCGCCAGCATCGACGGTGTGAAGAGCCTGACTGTGCTGGGCCACGCAGGTGAAGGCACTTTCCTCTCGCAGGCAGAACAGATGAAGGTCATCGAAACCTTTGTCGAAGCGGTGAACGGCCAGATTCCGATCATCGCCGGTATCACGCTAGAAGGCACCGAGGTCGCCGCTGAAGAGGCCAAACGCGCGATCAGCGCCGGCGCGACCGCCGGTCTGCTATATCCGTCGCACGGCTGGCTGCGCTTCGGCTACCAGAAGGGTGCGCCGCAGGACAAGTATCGCCAGGTGTATGAAAAGAGTGGCCTGCCGCTGATCCTGTTCCAGTATCCGGATGCGACCAAGTGCACCTACGATCTGGTAACCCAGCTCGACATCGCCGCGCAGCCTGGTGTCTTCGCGATGAAGAACGGTGTGCGCAATATGCGCCGCTGGGACACCGAAATCCCCGTCATCCGTCGTGAGCGTCCCGACCTGCAAATCCTGAGCTGCCATGACGAATACCTGCTGCACACGATGTTCGACGTCGATGGCCTGCTGGTCGGTTACGGCAACGTTGCGCCGGAACTGCTCGTCGAACTCATCAAGGCCGGCAAGGCGCGCGACTACAAGGCCGCCCGTGCGATCCATGACCGCCTGCTGCCGGTCACCCAGAACGTCTATCACCGTGGCTCGCACATGGAAGGGACCGTTGCGCTCAAGCACGCGCTGGTTGCGCGTGGCATCCTCGAACACGCCACGGTCCGGTCTCCGCTTCTGCCGCTTGCCCCCGGTGCCGACGTCGAAATCGCCGACGCGCTGCGCGCTGCAGGCATCATTGACTGAAGCCTGAATCACCCACTGCGGTGACATAAATAAGGGACGGCGGAGCAGGACGTAGCTCCGCCGCTAAAACCAGAGGAGACAAACGTCATGACAACCATTGTTGCGGACGGCGCCGCGCTGCACAGCGCCGCCAACGCCGAGCTGGTTGCGCGCCTCGAGCGGCTTCCGATCACCCGCCGGCTGATGCTGATCCGCGTCATCGTCGGCATTGCCACCTTTTTCGACGCCTACACCGTGCTGGCCATCGCCTTCGCGATGCCGCAACTCGTCTCCGAATGGAAGCTGACGCCGACCGAGGTCGGCATGATCCTTTCAGCAGGCTATGTCGGCCAGCTGTTCGGTGCGGTCATTTTCGGATCGCTCGCGGAACGGCTCGGGCGCCTGAAGACGCTCTTCATCACCATCGTGCTCTTCGTGTCGATGGACGTCGCCTGCCTATTCGCCTGGAGCGCTGCCTCGATGATGCTGTTCCGCTTCATGCAGGGACTGGGCACTGGCGGAGAAGTCCCGGTCGCGAGCGCCTATATCAACGAGTTCATCGGAGCCGAAAAGCGCGGCCGCTTCTTCCTGCTGTATGAGGTCATCTTCCCGATCGGCTTGACCTTTGCGGGCATGGCGGGATTCTTCCTCGTACCGATTTATGGCTGGAAAGCGATGTTCGTCGTCGGCCTCGTGCCGTCCATCCTGACCATCCCGCTGCGCTGGCTCATGCCAGAGTCGCCGCGTTGGCTGGCCTCGAAGGGGCGTATCGCGGAAGCGGACAAGGTCGTGAAAATGCTGGAAGACGACGCGACCAAGCGCGGCTTCGTGCTGCGCCAGCCCGTCGTGCGTCCGCTGGACCCCAAGGCGACTGCCCGCTCCGACTGGCGCGAGCTCTTCAAGGGGATCTACCGCCGGCGCACCTTCACGATCTGGGGCCTGTGGGTGTGCGTCTACATGGTGATCAACGGCATGATCACGTGGCTGCCGACGCTCTACAAACAGGTGTTCCAGCTGCCGTTGCAGACGAGCCTGGCCTACGGGTGGATCACGTCAGGGATCGGTGTCGTTGCCGCAATCATCTGCGCGCTGTCCATCGACAAGGTTGGCCGCAAGCCCTGGTACGCGACGGCCTTCATGCTCGCAACCGTACCGCTTCTGACGCTCACGTGGTTTGGCGCGACCTCGGCCATGCAGGTGCTGATCTTCGCGACGGCTGCCTATGCGATCCTGCAGACTGTGTCCTTCTCACTCTACCTCTACTCGTCCGAGCTGTATCCCACTCGGCTGCGTGCGGTGGGCACTGGCTTCGGCAGCGCGTGGCTGCGGGCTGGCTCCGCGATCGGTCCGATCCTGGTCGGCTGGATCGTCGGGAATTTCGGCATCCGCTACGTCTTCTCCGCCTTCGCCGCGGTGGCGTTCATCGGCGGCCTGGTGACCCTGCTGTTCGCGATCGAGACCAAGGGCAAGGTGCTCGAAGAACTCTCGCCCTGACATTCCACGAAGCTCAGCGTCGCGAGGTTCTTCTCGCGGCGCACCCAGCGACTCACTGATCGCCGCATCCCCCGGATTACTGCATTTGCGCCCGTTCAGCCAGGACGGTGCGCAGGGATCGTTTTGACTCAACAAATGGTGAAGGAGACAAATATGACCAAGAAGAACTTGGCGTTCGACCCCACTCAGGCCTGCGTCGGAGCGCTAGCGGGCCTAATCGGCGCCGTCTTGCCCGCCATCGCACTCGCGGCGGAAGGGCAGCACGAACTGGAACTGAAGGTCCACGGCGTGTACTGGGCCGACGAGGGCATGGCCTACCCGAGGGGTGCGGGCCCGAATCCGAAGACGCTTTCCTACCAGCAGAGTGCGCTGGGTGGCGAACTCAACTACAAGTCGCCGTACTGGAGCGGACTGATCGGTTTCGACGCGTCCGTCTACGGCGTGTTGAGGATCAGCAACAGCGGCACACCGACGTCCCAACTCACCGAGCTCGGTAACAACGGCCAATTGTCCGACGGCTACATGACGCTTGGCCAGGCCTTCGTCAAGCTCAAATGGGACCAGTTGGCGCTGGTCAAGGTGGGGCGGCAGCTGCACGACAGCCTGTTGTTGAAGAGTACCTACAACCGCGCCGTGCCCGACACGTATTCGGGCGTCAACGCAGTGCTGACACCGGTCGAGGGCCTCAGGATTCAAGGTGCGGTCTACGATCAGTGGCGCGCCCGGACGACGAACGACTTCGAGAAATTCCGCACCGAGGCGGTGGGCAAGAATGCGATCGATTACGTCGCCGTCCTTGGCGCCTCCTACGTGAACGGGCCTTACGCGCTGACGGCCGAATATCTCAACTCCAAGCCCTATCTCAGCAAATACGGATTCGTCGGCGCCTATACCGCGAAGGTCCGGGATACTTTGCTGAAGCTCTCCGGCGGCGCCTTCTGGTCACGCGATGCTGGGTCGCTCTTCGTTTGCGGCGCGGAAAGGGAGATGGATTGCACCGGCCACTCCCGCATCGGCAACGACGGCTTCGGCGCTTACCTCGATGCCGACTGGAAGATCAGCAACCTCACCATCGGAGCCGCCGTCGCGAAATTCAACGGCTTCTGGATCGAGGACAACTTTGCCGTCGACGCGAACAGGAAGGGAGCACTTACGCAGGATCCGGGTACGAACCCCTTCCCGACGTCTTCGACCGTGGGCCCTGACTTCACTAACAAAGGCGAGCGGGTCGGCTCGATTCGGCTCGCGTATGACTGGAAGGACTATGTCGCTGGCCTGAAGACTGCCTTCAAATACATCCATGGAACGGGCGCGCGCAGCAGCAATCTGCACAACTCCGCCGAAGGCTCGGAAAGCTATCGCGAGTTCGACGTTCGTTACGAACTGCCCATTGCCAAAGGACTGAGCGTGCGATACGTGTATTTGAACTACGACTCTCGCATCGACAATCGGACCGCCGCTGCCACGATCAAGGGATTGACCCGGCAAGACTGGGAGCAGCACCGCGTATACGTCGACTACGTGTATCAGTTCTGATTAAACCCCAAGTACACGGAAGAATGAACGTCATTTGTCGATCGCTGCACTCGGGCGTTCTTAGCCGTCCGTCTGACAGAAGCTCATGCCTCCTGGCCCGTACGGTGCTGACTTTGAGCTTCAACCGGTAGCTTCAGTCATGGCCGATCAACAGCCGAGGGTGTGAGGCCGTTGATCGGCTTTATGAAAGGCCCAGCTGCTTCAGTAGGCCGCGGGTCAGGTTCCGGTGCGTACTGTCGGGTGGATACATGCGGCGAGTCGTGCAGCCGGCTTGGGAACAGGAAGTCCTCCGGTTTCAGCTTCGCCTTCTCGATCCAATTTGCCACCGTCGTTCGCGGCGGCTCCGTCAGCTCGAACTGGACCGGCCGCTGGGTCTTTTTCTGGACGACCGCCGTACGGGACAGCACTTGGTTGCCATGCGTGACGTCACGAACCCGCAGGGCGACGAGGTCGCATCCGCGAAGCTTGCTATGTGAACATCGCAAGATCGCGAACATGGTGGGCATTCTGAAGGTGAATGCGGATCGCCCGGATGTCCTTGGGTTTCAGCGGTGCCTTCTGGCCCACCAGCTTTCCCTTGTTCCAGGGTTCCCGATGCTCGTAGGATTCCATTTCAGACTCCATGGCTGTTGATCGGAACCCGATTGTTACCGGGCCGTCCGCGCCAAGCGATCCGAGTGATTCCAACAACGACCTCCGGCAGATGAACTACTCCGAAATTCTGGCGCAACTGAAGGCGGCCTCCGCCTTCGATCTTTATCGGCTTCGTGCAGCGATCGATCGTGCGCTCGACGAGCCGGCCTGGATGGTCGCGGTCCAGGCGCGGCTCCGTGTCGGGCAAACCATCGAGTACTTTGACCCGCAGGCCAACGCTTCGCATGCCGCTCAAGTTCTCGAGCTACGGCGCAAGCAAGCGGTCGTGCTCGACAAGACGACGGGGCAGCGCTGGCTGATTTCCTATGCCGCGATCAATCTTGATGGTGCCGACGTCGAGATCCGCGAAAAGCCGCGGCAGGGGCTCGGTCGCAACGAAGTGGCCATAGGTGATCGTGTGGGCTTTGTCGGCCGCGATCACAAGGAGCGCAGCGGTCGCATCATTCGGCTCAACGATAAGACGGTGCCCCTCGAATGCGAGCACCAGCAATGGCGAGTTTCATACGGTCTCTTGCATAGGGTGGTCGATTCGGACGCGAACGTCGTCGATGGCATGGAGATCCTTGGCCCGGCGGTTGGGCGGGCGAGTTTCGGAAATCGCTGACGGTCCCTCCTGCACGGGCGGCAGCGATCAAACGTCCGCGCACCAGCGGCCGGTTGCGGGCACTATGCCGATTGAGTCGTACCGGCCAAAAGCGGTCGTTCTGAAACGCTCTCCCAAAGCGGCCATTCTTGAATAACAGAATCGTAGAATCAGCGCATCTCCTGCAGACAGTCGTCGTCGGCCTTGCGCGGCAAGTAATCGAGCGCATTGCGCAGAAAGTGGATGCAAGTACATTCGGCGAGCGCCGCCACCCGCGCTTTCCGGCCGAAGGCACTTCCGCACACACTGTGCGTAGCCTTGAAAATTAGGACGTAGCCGAAGTGACTTCGCCGCCGCGTCATTACTCGTCGACGAGCGTTCTTGTACGACAAGGCTCCCGGGCTCACTCGGCAAAGCAGGACGATTAGCGAGGAGCGAGTTCGTAGAGTTCCAGCGGCAGGCCATCGGGTCGGCGAAGAAGGTGAAACGACGGTTCGTGAGTTCGTCGACGCGTACTGGCTCAAGGGTCACGCCGTGACCTGCCGCGCAGCGCTACCGGCGTGGATCGAAATCGTGGTGTGCGCAGGCGTGGGACGGCAGGCGCGGTAGGATGATGCGTCCGCCGTGTTTCATCCACACTGACCGCCATGCCGCCTGCCCGTTCCGCCTCCGCTGCCGAGCCTGTTGACCTACGCACGCTGACGGGCCGCTTCACCCACGCCGGCCGGCTCGAGGCGATCCTGTTGCGCCCGGCGCGACGGGCCGCAGCGCAGCCGGTGGGCGAGGCGCGCGCGCTGGCCGGCCGCGGGCTCGCCGGGGATCACTGCGCCGCCTCCGGCCGCGGCGGCGGCAAGCGCCAGCTGAGCCTAATCCAGGCCGAGCATCTGGTGGCGATCGCGGCGCTGGTGGGCCGCGACGAGGTCGATCCGGCGCTGCTGCGGCGCAACCTAGTGGTCTCCGGCCTGAACCTGCTCGCCGCGCGCACGCTGTTCCGCGACCAGCCGTTGGTGCTGCGCATTGGCGCCGAGGTCGTGCTCGAGCTCACCGGCGTCTGCGAGCCCTGCTCGCGTATGGAGGACGTGCTCGGCCCCGGCGGCTACAACGCGATGCGCGGCCACGGCGGCGTCGTCGCGCGCGTCCTTATTGGCGGCGTGCTGCGCATCGGCGACGCGGTCGTCTGCGAAGCGGCGCCGCCTGCGGCCGCGACGCCCGGCGCCGACGCGCTCCTTACAACCCGCCCGGAGAATCCCGCATGACCGCCCTGATCCTCGGACTGCTGCTGTTCTTCAGCACTCATTCGGCGCGCATCTTCGCCGAGGACAACCGCGCTCAGTACATCGCCCACTATGGCCTGGCGAAGTGGAAGCTGGCCTACTCGCTGGCCTCCGCGATCGGCCTCGGCCTGATTGTATGGGGCTATGGCGCGGCGCGGCTCGACCCGCTCGTGCTGTGGCCGCCGCCGATGTGGACGCGGCAGCTGGCCGCGGTGCTGACGCTGCCTGCCTTCGTTCTGATCGCCGCCGCCTATGTGCCCGGCACGCGACTGCGGGCGAAGCTCGGCCATCCAATGGTGCTCGGCGTGCAGCTGTGGGCGCTCGCGCACCTGCTCGCCAACGGCACCCTCGCCGACCTGCTGTTGTTCGGCTGCTTCCTGGTGTGGGCGATCGCGAGCTTCTTCGCCGCGCGGCGGCGCGACCGGGCGCAGCGGGTGGTGCGGGGGGGCGGAGCGCTGGGTTGGGATGCGGTGGCGGTTGGGGTTGGGGCGGGGGTGTGGTTCGTGTTTGCGCGCCACCTGCACGGGGTGTTGTTCGGGGTGGTGCCATTCGGGTGAGGGGGCGGGGCGGGTTCCGTCTGACGGTCCCGACCGGCGGCGCTCAATGAAGCGTCAGCCGCGGCGAGCCGCTTCAATCGCCGCGAAGGAGATCTTCCCCATCTGCTCCATTGCGTCGAACGCATGCTTGGCCGCCGCGCGGTCCGGATCGGCAATCGCGGCGTGATCAAGCGCTCGTGCCGCGGGTTACCGGGACGGCCACTCCGGCCGCCCCGGCGAACCGCGGCACGACCTGCGTCGTGATTCTTCCGCGGATTTCGGGCTGCGATCAGGCCGCCTTGAGCATGCCGTGCGGGTCGAGGACGAATTTGCGCGGCGCGCCGCCGTCAAACTGGCGATAACCGTTCGGCGCCTCGTCCAGCGAGATCACGTTGACGTTCACGATCTCGGCGATCGGCAGGCGGTCCCACAGGATGGCCTGCATCAGATTGCGGTTGTACTTCATCACCGGGGTCTGGCCGGTATGGAAGGAGTGGGACTTGGCCCAGCCGAGGCCGAAGCGGATCGAAAGGTTGCCTCGCCTGGCTGCAGCGTCGATCGCGCCCGGATCGTCGGTCACGTACAGGCCCGGGATTCCGATGGCGCCGGCCACGCGGGTGACCTCCATCAGCGAATTGAGGACCGTGGCCGGCGCCTCTTCGTGGGAATGGGTACCGTGGCCATGCGCCTCGAAGCCGACGCAGTCGACCGCACAGTCGACTTCCGGGGTCCCGAGAATCGCCGCGATCTGCTCACCCAGCGACGCGTCGAGGGATAGATCGACGGTCTCGAAACCGACTGCACGGGCGTGGGCGAGGCGGTCCGGGTTCATGTCGCCGACAATGGTCACCGCCGCGCCCAGGAGCCTCGCCGCGCCGGCGGCGGCCATGCCGACCGGGCCAGCACCGGCGATGTAGACGGTCGAGCCCGGTTTCACCCCGGCGGTCACCGCGCCATGGTAGCCGGTGGGCAGAATATCGGACAGGCAGGTCAGGTCGCGGATCTTCTCCATCGCCCTGTCCTTGTCCGGAAATTTCAGCAGGTTGAAATCGGCGTACGGCACCATCACGTACTCGGCCTGGCCGCCGATCCAGCCGCCCATGTCGACATAGCCGTAGGCGCCGCCGGCGCGTGACGGGTTCACGTTCAGGCACACCCCGGTGTGCTGCTCCTTACATGTGGTGCAGCGGCCGCAGGCGACGTTGAACGGCACCGACACCAGGTCGCCGATCTTCAGCGTCTCGACATCGCGGCCGATCTCGACTACCTCGCCGGTGATCTCGTGGCCAAGCACCAGGCCCACCTCGGCGGTGGTGCGGCCGCGCACCATGTGCTGGTCGGAGCCGCAAATATTGGTTGTCACTACTTTAAGGATGACACCGTGGCCGATCGCGCGACCGCTCGGATCGACCATCTTTGGATAGTCGATGGATTGCACTTCGACATGTCCTTGCCCCAGATACACAACACCGCGATTTTCGCTCATTGTCTGCCTCCATATTCTCTGTGGGTTGCATGCGTGCCATGGCTAAAGCGTTGGCTGGCGCACTTCGCGACGGTAGACGCTAAGCTCTTCGACAACATGCCCCAACGCGTCATCGACCTGCCAATTCCCGACATGAAATAGCGCGGGTCTGCAGGACTTGTGCCGGGAGCCGGGGAGCACGGAACCGGTAGTCGCACGGGAAGCGGAGGGTCAGGTCTTGCGGCACAACAAGTGCATGATCCCAAGACCCTTACGACTGTGGATCAGATCGCCATCGACTTGCGCCAGCAGGTCGGGGAGCACTTACATGAACCGGCCCCTTGCGCGGGCGCCGGGGAATCTTCACCGCAAGCTGCGCCGCCCGGCGCGACATGCGGGTGTGGTCGGGCGCCGGAAGATGGCCAGCAGTACGCACTGCGGAAGGGACGTCGAAAGCTGCCGCTCGTCATCGCGGCCGCCCTAGCAACGGCGGCTTTGGAGCGACACGGCCGAACTGGCACCATCGGCCAAGAGCAGTCTTCCAGAAAAGTGCCCAACAGCGGCTAATGTGTACGCTTTTGTGTATGCAACTGACCTATACTGAGCAGGCCGCTTTTGACGAGGCGTTGTCCCCGAGTGAGGCTGCGGTCGTGGAACCAGAGGTCCGTCGCAACGCAGCTCAATTCCGAGTGCCGATGCTGGAAGCAGGCGCTGGAGTTATGCAGAAAAACTGTCTCTTGACAACAAGTTAGATTTCATATTGCCAGTACCGTATGTCAAACGATCTTTGGAGCATCTTTCTTAATTTAGTAGCGGCATTCATTTACGCGGGCATCGTCTGGCTGTGGAATCGGCGAGGCAACCGCCCTCCGCCTTCTCCGCCGATACAAACGCCACAACGACACGAAGAGGAGCTCACACCCGATCGTCGCGCCAAGAATCGGCAAGCTGCAGAGCGCGCCGCCTATAAGTTCATTTTTTACTTGGCCACTTTCGGGGCGCTCTATCTGTCAGTTACTATGCCGCCACTGTTCAAGGCGTTATTCGCAAAGACTGACGTAATGCTGAGTGACGCGAGGGTTATTGGTGAATCGCTACCAGCAATACCCGTCGGGAAGAGCTACCTGCAAGTGACGTTCTTTGGCGTCACAGCAGTGCTTTATTGGCCGTTGCTCATGCTCGCCGAACTCATCACCTCCCTGCTGTATCCACTCATCGATGCTTTTCGCCCTGTCAACGAGCGCATATGGTCTGCGACTACGATGCTCGTCTTCTATCTTTTCTGCATTCCGGTCGCTGCAACGTCCGTCTGGTTGTTTTACGAAAAGACTTTCCAAGATTCGTTCTTTACTGTGTTAATGGCTCTATTTGTTACCTTTGCCATTGGACAAGCGCAGGGCGGTCGTAGATGAAATCTAACAAGTCCGAACCGGACGGCCTATCGGCTGCCAATCGCCAGCCTACAGTCGACTGACTAGCCAAGATCTACCGCTCGCGCGCGGTTGGTCGCGTGAGTTGGCCGTTAATCATCGGGGCGATAATAATTCCGTGCCAACGTTGCTTCGCGCGCGGCGACCTAACGGAATGGGAGGTGAATATGAATTTCGAAAGAATGACTTTGAAGGGCTGGCAACAGTTTGCTGATATTGACATTGCTTTCCATCCTCGTGCGACCATCATTACAGGGGCAAACGGCAGCGGCAAGACTACGATCCTCTCCTTCTTAGCGAGGCATCGAGGGTGGCAGCAGTTTTCGCTTGCCACACCTAAAAACGACTTATTCAGCAAGACCCTCAAGTATTTATCCCTGGCGAGACTTTTCGGCAAGAATGAGAATTCAGACCGCTCGATCGGAACGCTGACGTACACAAATAAGTCGACCGCAACGTTTTCGGTGCCTGAGGCGGGAAGTGCTCAATACCAGGTGCAAATTCAGAACCAACAGCCAGCTAGGTTTTTCTATATACCGTCGCATCGCCAGACCTTCTCTTATAGACGTGTTGGGCAAATTAACACTAGCCGCAAAGAGAGACAGACGGCCTTCGACGAGATTCAAAACAATCAGATAAACCGGCATGCAGGTAACGGCGTCGAGCCGAGCAGCTTTCTTATGAAGAGCACACTCTTGGGTTGGATGATCAACGGCTACGGAGTACGCAGTCCAACTAAAACCATCATGCCTCCGGATCCGCAACAAGTGAGGAACTTCGAGGGTTTTCGGGACGTGCTGAGAGTTGTATTGCCGGAATCGCTTGGGTTCGAGGATCTCGAGGTCAGGGACTACGAGATTGTCTTTTGCTGCAACGGCGGTGCGGATGAATTTCTGTTAGAGACAGCCTCGGGTGGAATTTCAGCACTGATTGACATCGCGTGGCAGATCTTCATGTTCGACACTGACGCAAAAGAGCCATTTGCCGTCGTGATTGATGAGGTTGAAAATCACCTACACCCAAGTATGCAGCGGACGTTGCTGCCGAATCTGCTAAAGGCATTTCCGCATGCAAAATTCATCGTCACGACACACAGTCCACTAATCGTGACTTCGGTAGAGGATGCCAATGTTTATGCGCTTCGATACGATCACACCAAAAAGGTGCGCTCGCATCTGTTGGATTTCAAGAGCGAAGTCAAGAACGCAGTCGATGTACTAGACGAGGTACTTGGTGTATCAACGACCATACCTGCATGGGCTGTTGGCAAGCTTTCCAGCATTCTTGCGAGGCATGTGGCAAGTGATCCCACCACCGAGTCGTTAGCGGCATTGCGCACGGAGCTTAGGGACGCCGGCCTTGGGAGACTATTTCCAGATGCTGTGGCAAGAGTCGCGGAGGCACGTAAATGAGGCGGCTCCATCGTCCCCCGTGTCCGAACCCCGACGCCCTGCGAACAAATTACAAGCACCCTGACAACAAAGACGCGTTACTGCGTGCTTCGCACGGAAAATGCATGTACTGCGAGAGCCAAGTCGCACACATTTACTTCGGAGATGTTGAGCACATTCGACCAAAGGCCGAGGGGAAATACCCTCACCTGGAGTTCGAGTGGACCAATCTGGGCTATTGCTGCGCGCGGTGCAACAACGCAAAGAAGGACCAGTTTGACGAAACGTGTCCAGTGGTCGACCCTTACTCGGAAGATCCCGGCACCCATCTTCTCGCTTTCGGGACAACTGTTAGGCACAAAGCAGGAAGCGAACGCGGCGCTATCACAATAGCCACTACGGACCTAAATCGACCCGAACTTATCGAGAGGCGGGCCATTCGCTTGACGCAACTCCAAAACGCTTTGGACGCTTGCTATCGAACTTCGAGTGAGGCTATCCGAGCAACGCTGCTTGCTGCCTTGAAAGAGGAGGGAGCAGCGGATAAAGAGTTTTCCATGTTTGCGGCTGCCTTAATTAACGCCAATCAACCGGACGGAGCGTTGTAGGTGAGTCGCTCAATGCTGGTGAATTTTACTCAGCCAGATGCGAAAGCCTGCTACAACGGCTATTTAAAGATTCACGAGGACTGTCCGTTGCTGGCCAAGTGTGCTAGATCACGAACGGCGGCATTGTATCAACGAAACTCACAGAAGCACAGCACGCCTGAATGGCGGCTTCAGGGAAAACCGGATGGCGGCTTGGGGTCGAAAGTTCGAGTTCATCGCCCGGAGAAGCGGTCACTGACCGTCATCAGCGGCTGAACGGCGGATGACCGGCACATTCCCGCCCGACTCAGGCCATAAGGCCAACGGCCGTTCAGGCCGATTATGCAAAGTCGTCGATTATGGAAACCTGACTGCACGAAATGTGCTGCCAAGGCCGAGCAGGCGAAGGGCGGGCGCATATCATACTTGCCATAATTCCGTAGCTACATGGGGAGCCACCAACGCTTACCGCTGCCGATATCGTTGTGTTCCGGATCGACCGGGCTGTGCCCGCCACTGGGAGAACCAGGCAAATCGAGGTTGAGCGTTGTCTGGCAAACCGGAAAGCGGTTTGCGACTGTCACCTGCGCGACGCGTGTCGGCTCGGTTGGCGCTCGAAATTATGTTGAGCTTTTGCCCCGTCAGCAATCAACAGAGCCGCACTGACCAACGCTTCACATAAAGTTGCTCTCACGACTTGCCATAATCGACGACTTTGCATAATCGGCCTTATGGAAAGCTTTGCATAAGGCCGAAGTGCTGTCCGTGAGGGATCTCGGATTTTCCCGCCCGCGCATGTACGAGTGGCTGGCGCTGTACCGCGAAGGTGGACTTGGGGCACTGCGCGCTAAGCCGGTGCCGGGCGCCAAGCCCAAGCTCGATGGCAAGGCGCTCGACTGGCTGTACCGGACGATCACGCTGTCGAACCCGCAGCAGTTCAAATTCGAGTTCGCGCTGTCGACGCGGGCGACGGTTCGGGAACTGATCCGTACCCAGTTCAAGGTCGCAATGTCGGAGGTGAGCGTCGGGCGCCTGCTGCGCAAGCTGGGGTTGTCGCCGCAACGTCCGCTACCAGCCCCCTTTACGCCAGAATTTGGTCCGCAGACGTATACGTAAGCCCGAGCGCGTTCGCGACCGCTTCGTGTGTTACCAATCCAGCGTGAATATTCAGGCCGGCGCGCAAATGCCTGTCCTCAGCACAAGCCTTTCGCCACCCCTTGTTGGCCAACGCGAGAATGAAAGGCAATGTGGCGTTATTCAGCTCAAAGGTGGATGTCCGGGCAACAGCTCCTGGCATATTGGCCACGCAATAGTGAACGATGCCGTCCACAACGTAAGTCGGTTCAGCGTGAGTTGTCGCTTTCGAAGTCTCGGAACAGCCACCCTGATCGATTGCAACGTCCACGATCACGGCCCCCGGATTCATCTTTGTCAGCATCGAGCGCTTGATCAGTTTCGGCGCCGAAGCCCCCGGAAGTAGCACCGCACCGACAACCAAATCTGCATCCAGCACGGCGTTCTCAATTGCGTCGATGGACGCGTATAGGGTCGTCAAGCGGCCCTGGAATACATCGTCGAGATAACGCAGCCTTGGCAATGAGCGGTCGAGGACAGTCACATTCGCGCCTAGCCCCACTGCCATTTTCGCTGCGTTTGTTCCCACCACGCCGCCGCCGATTATCACTACCTTGCCTGCTTCGACGCCTGGGACTCCCCCTAACAGCACGCCTCGCCCACCGTTTGCCGTTTGCAGCGCCACGGCACCCACTTGAATCGCCATATGGCCCGCGAGCTCGCTCATTGGAGCGAGCAAGGGCAATCCTCCACCGTTATCCGTGATGGTTTCGTATGCGATGGCTGTGCAACCGGATTTCAGGAGCAGGTCCGTCTGCTGCGGATCAGGTGCGAGGTGGAGGTACGTGAAGAGCAATCGGTCCGGCCGCAATTGCATGCACTCTTCGGGCTGCGGTTCCTTGACCTTTACGATCATGTCCGCCATGGCAAAGATCGACCTAGCATCGGGAACGATGTCTGCGCCAGCATCGTGATACGCCACGTTGTCACATCCGATGCCGAGTCCAGCGCCGTCTTGGACAAGCACGTGATGCCCATGAGCCTTGGCCTCACGAACGGCACTTGGCGTCATACCGACACGAGATTCGTTGTTCTTGATCTCTTTAGGGACCCCGATCAGCATTTTTCAATTTCCTTTCGGTTACTGTAATTCGGACAAGCGGGGCCCAACGTCGCTCTGTGACTAGATTTCAGTGAATCGGCTCCGCGACGCGCTGCGCTAGATACTCCTGGTCGTCGGCTAAGATTTACTGCAATGCACCGACTTCACAGACTGGCTCACGCATGCTTCGGGACCTGGTCGCCGCCGGATTTCGCTGCCGTGCATTGCGCTGGACTGAAGCCTGAAGACAACGAGATAAAGTCCGGTAGCGACGATAAAGGCGGTTATCGATAGATAAAATGCGCCGACTGCCTTTCAATTCTTCATGATTTTCAGCGTCTGGATCGACGTGTACTCCTCCAGACCGTAGCGCCCGAACTCGACGCCGAGCCCCGACTGCTTGACGCCGCCGAATGGCGCATCGGGCTGGATCGCACCGTGTTCATTCACCCAAGCAGTGCCGCATTCGAGTTGCAGCGCGAGCGCGGCGGCCTTGGTGCGATCGTTCGACCAGATCGAGCCGCCGAGGCCGTTCTCGTTGGCGTTGGCGCGCGCGATGACTTCGTCGATATCCGAATAGCGGATCACCGGCAGCACCGGGCCGAACTGCTCCTCGTCGACCACTCGCATGCCGTCCTTCGCGTCGGCGATCACGGTCGGTTCGTAGAAATAGCCGTTGCCGGCGCGCGCCTTGCCGCCGGAGAGGATGCGTGCGCCGTTCGCGCGGGCGTCTTCGACGAGTTCGTGTACGAAGTCCATCTGGGTCTTGTTCTGCACCGGGCCGAGCTGGGTGCCTTCGACAAGGCCGTCGCCGACGATGGTATCGCGCGCGATGCGGGCGAGCTCTCCGACGAGCTCCTCGTAGATCGAGTCGTGCACATACAGGCGCTTCAAGCAGGCGCAGGTCTGGCCGTTGTTGTGGAAGCCGACGCCGAAGAGCTTCGGCGCGACCACCTTCGGATCGACGTCCGGCAGCACGATCCCCGCGTCGTTGCCGCCGAGTTCGAGCGTGAGCCGCTTCAGGTTGCCCGCGGCGTTCTGCATGATGTTCTTGCCGGTCGGCGTCGATCCGGTGAAGACGATCTTGTTGATGTCCGGGTGCCTGGCGATCGCCGAGCCAACGCCGCTCTCGCCGGTGACGATGTTGAGCACGCCGGGCGGCAGGATGCGGTTGGCAAGTTCGACGAAGCGGATCGTCGCAGTCGGCGTGAGGCCCGAGGGTTTGATGACGACGGTGTTGCCCGCGCGCAACGCCGGGATTACGTGCCAGATCGCGATCATCAGCGGCCAGTTCCACGGCGTAATCGAGGCGACGACCCCGAGCGGCTTGCGATGCACCTCGATGCGTGCCTCGTCGTTGTCCTGGATCACTTCGACCGGCAGCTCGAGATCGGCCGTGACGTGGGTCCAGGCAATTGCGCCGCCGACCTCCATGCCCGCGCCGATGCCGTTCAAGCCGCCCAGCGGTTTGCCGCTTTCCTTGGTGACGAGTTCCATCAGGGCGGGCATTTCCTCTTCGAGCGCCACGCCCAGCGCATGCAGCAGGTCCTGCCGGTGCTTGTCGGAAGTTCGGCTCCAGCCGGGGAAAGCCGCACGGGCCGCGGCAACCGCCTGATCGACGTGTGCGGGACCACCTGCCTGGACGCGGGCAAACGCTTGCCCGCTTGCCGGATTGATGACGTCGAAAGTGCTCTCGGCCTTCACCGGTAGGCCATCGATGATCATGTCGAATACTTGCATTGCATCTCCTCGCTTCGTTTTGTCGAAGATCTTGTTCAGTCACGTCTCATTGGGGGGCCACAATGCCGGCACGCGAAAAGAACACCACGTGGTTCGGATCGGAGGCGACGGCGGCGGTAAGCGACAGGCGGTCGGCACGCTGGCGCGCCTCGAAGCTGGAACCGGCGTCACGGCTTTCGAGCGTCAGGCCGTCAAGCCCGACCGCAAGTACCCGGTCTGCGAGCGGGACGATCGATGTGATGGAACTCTGCGTGCCGGTGGCGACCTTGTGCCAGCTGTCTCCACCGTCGGTACTGCGATAAAGGCTGCCGCGCAGGCCGGCGATCAGCAGCGTGCCGTCGGACAGGGACGTACCGCTCCAGAAGGAGCCCCGATAGCCGGTCGCCTGGTAGGACCAGGTTTGCCCGTGATCGTTGGAGTGCAGTACCGTGCCGCGTTCGCCGACGACGAAGAGTTCGCCCCGTCGATCCGCGAAGACGTGCATCAGGTTGCGGTCCGCACGGGTGTCATTGGGCGGAGGCGGCAGGCTGACCCTGTCCCAGGTCTTGCCGCCATCCACCGTCCTGAGCAGCAGCGACCAAAGTCCGACCGCGGTGCCATGCTGCGCGTCGGTGAAATGCACCGAGAAGAGCGGCCGGTCCTCGGACGTCTCCACGCGCTGACGGGTCCATGTTTCGCCGCCGTCGTCGGTATGCAGGATCACGCCCCAGTGACCGACCGCCCAGCCGTTGCGCTCGTCGGCAAACGACACGCCGGTCAGCGTCGCATTCACCGGCACTTTGGATGCCTGTCGCCAACTGCCTCCCTGGTCGTCCGACAGCAACACGACACCCCGATCTCCCACTGCCACGAGGCGCTGGCCAGCCTGCGTTGCCGCGAGGATCATTGATCGGCTCGCCGACGCGGACCGTTCGGCCGCGCGCGGCACGACGCCTGCGCCTTCACCTGCAAGCGCCGGCATCGCCATCGACAGTGCCGCGATGATCGCCGCCGACGTTGCACCGAGCATCATTCGATATTTTTTCATCATGAATCTCCGCTCAGTGCGCGAGGATACCGGGCGCACGCACCGCCCCCCGACGGGGAAACAGCCGTTCGAGCCAAACGGCGAGCGCCGGCAGTGCCGTCATCGCCATCACCATGTTGACCATGAACATGAAGGCGAGCAGCTTGCCCATGTCGGCCTGGAACTTGAGCTCCGAGAACATCCACGTCGCAACCCCCACGGCAAGCGTGATCGCCGTGAAGATCGTGGCCGTGCCGACCTCGAGAATCGCGTGTTCGAGCGCCTTCACGATGTTCTGCCCTTGGGCGAGGTGCAGCTGCAGCCGGTTGTAGATGTAGAAGGCGTAATCGACGCCGATCCCGACCGCCAGCACCATCACCGGCAGTGTCGCGACCGTCAGTCCGATCTCCAGCTCCTTCATGAACCAGTAGCCGATGAAGGTGCCCACCGTCAGCGGCAGGCAGCACGCGATCACGGCGCGGAAGTCGCGATACACGAGTGCAACGAGGATGACGATCGCCGCATACACGTAGAGCATCATCGGCAGCTCCGACTTGTGTACTTCCTCGTTCACCGCCGCCTGCACGCCGGCGTTGCCCGACGCGAGACGAATGCGGATGCCCTCCTCGCGATCGCGCTCGCGGAAAGCCTTGACCTCGTGGATCACGCGCTCGATCGTCGTCGCCTTGTGATCGGTCAGGAACAGGTGCACCGCGGTCATGCTGCAGTCCTTGTTCATGAAGCCGCGCACCCGCCCGATCTCGGTCGCGAGCGACGCGTAGTTGCCGGGATCGATCGGCACCACCGACATCTTCGGATTGCCTTCGTTGTAGCCCTGGTTGTAGGTCCGAAGCTGGCCGGAGAACGACAGCGCCGACAGCACTCCCGGCACATACTGCATCGCCGCGACGAAGCGATCCTGGTAGAGGCCGACGGAGACGTTCTCGCAGGACTCGGGCGGCGCTTCGAAGATCACCGACAGCCAGTCGAGCCCGGTGTCGTAGCTGCCCGAGATCGCGACCGCGTCGCGATTGAACCGTGCCTCCGGCCGCAGCTCCGGCGCGCCGGGCTGGACGGTGCCGACGACGCGATCGCTGCTCTGCCAGACGGCCAGGGCGAACACGGCGGCCGTGATCCCGATGACGACTGCCGCGTTGCGCGGCTCCGCGACGCGCGCCAATGCGCGCAGCCAGGTGGAGCGCCGCTCGCGCTTGAGCATTGCCCGGTCGGCGTAGTCCTTCGTGAAGTGGCACAGCGATGCCGCGAGCGGCAGCATCACCAGGTTCGTGACGATCTTGTAGCCCACGCCCAGCGATGCCGTGATCGCGAGCTCCCGCACCATCGGGATCGGGATCAGCACGAGCGTCACGAAGGAGACGAAGGCCGTGACGAGCGCCAGCGTGCCGGGGATCAACAAGCCGGTGAAGCTCGCGCGAGCAGCTTCCTCCGTCGTCCTGCCGTGCGAGAGTTCGCGCACGATGAAGTTGATCTGCTGCACCCCATGCGAGACGCCGATCGCGAACACGAGGAAGGGCACCAGCACGGCCAGGGGATCGAGGCCGTAGCCCAACAGCTTCAGGGTCCCGAACTGCCAGACCAATGAAGTCAGCGAGCAGAGGATCGGCAGCAGCGTGAATCGCACGGACTGGCAGTACCAGTACACCGCGAGCGCGGTCAGGACGAGTGCGATCGCGCAGAACTCCAGCACGGCGGAAGCCCCGTCGGCGATGTCCCCGATCTGCTTCGCGAAGCCGATGATCTGGATCTCGAAGTCCGCGTCCTCGAACTTGCTGCGCAGCTGCTCTTCGAGAATGCGGTTGTACGCAACATAATCGATCCGATGGCCGTCGCGGTCGTGCTCGAGCAGTTCCGCGACGATCATCGCGCTCGTCTGATCGCGCGCAATGAGCGTACCGACAAAGCCGCCCTGGCTCGCCGCCCGCTGGATAGCCGCGATGACGTCGCCAGTCAGGTCCTTCGGCGTGATCGTTCCGGCAATCAGCGGATCGGCCCGAAAGCCTTCCTCGGTGATCTCGTTGACGAAGGAGTTTGGCGTCCATAGCGATTGCACGCCCAGCCGGTCGACGTTCGGCAGGAAGCTCACCGCCTGTGTCACTTCATACAGACGGCCTAGCGCGGCCTGCGTCCAGATCGTGCCTTTGCGCGCCTTCACGACGATGTTCAGTCGGTTGGCGCCCAGCACGTCGTCGCGGTACTGGTTGAAAGTCTGGATGTACTCGTGCCCGACCGGCATCTGTTTTTCGAAGCCGGCGTCCATGCGCAACTGCAGCGCAAACCAGCCCATGAGGGCGGTGAACAGCCCGAGCACGAGGAGAATGCTGCGGCGACGCCGGAAGCAGACCGCCTCCAGCCGCCGCAAGCTGCGCGTGAGAAAGCCGTCGACCTCGTCGACGCTGAGTGGATTCAACATGATCTTGTAGTGCTTCTCTGTGGGGTTTTGGGGCGCCACGCGTCAGAAATTGCGCGAGATGAAGCCGCCGATGAAGTCGCGGTCGCGGAAGGGCGAGCTGACCGGCATGTCGCCGCCCCAGAACTTCGTGTAGTTGATGCCCGCCTGCCAGGTCGCCGGATTGCGGTTGAACAACACATAGAAGTTCGCCGACTTCGCGCCCTCCATCCAGTTCGCCATGAAGTTCGGCGTGTTGCCCTTTACCGCGTGCGAGAAGAAGACGCCCGGAATCACCTGCCAGCCTGGAATCAGCGTGCTGTCGTAGGTCAGGCTGAAATCGAACATGTAGCCCCAGGAGAGCTCGTCGCCAACACCCTTGAACGCGCCGTTCGAATCGAGATAGGTCCACGCGCCCGCCGCCGGCAACTGCTGATAGGTCACGCCGTTGCGTGTGCGGGTAAAGACCTTGTTCGAATTCACGCCGGGATAGGCGATCGCGACCGCCTCACCGAGGAAGGTACCGGTCTGCGCACCGACGAGGTCGAGGAACCAGCCATGGTCGCTCGGTGTGAGGCTGAGAATGCCGGTCAGGTGGAACTGGTAGCGTTCCTTGTCGATCGATCCGTTGCATTGATCGACGGCCGCGAGCCCGCCGGTAGCGGGGTCGAGACAGACGCTCGTCGACACGGCGTCCTTCGGACGGTACGAAAGCTCCGCGCCGACGGCCCAGTTCCCGATCGACGTGTTCGCGCTGACGCCATACAGCTCCCTATCCTCGAGGAAGTACACCTTCGTCGTGTTCTGGGCATTCCAGTACTGGAAGTTGGGCGTCTTGTCGTGGAAGCGTTGGTAGTACAGGCCGAAATCGGTGTCCCAGCCTTCCGGCCGGAACTTCAGCGATAGGCCGTACTGGCCGCCGTTGCGCGGATCGATGTCCTTCCCGACCCGCATGGCCTCGCCGGAAGCCAGCATCGATGCGCGCGCAGCCTGCAGCGACTGGCCGAAGAGCGGATCGCCCGCGGTGCGGATACGGCTCGCGGCGTCCGGTGTGAAATAGAGCAGGTTGTCCCGGCCCTTGTCGAAGGTGTCGCCCATCGAGAAGTAGGTGCCAGACGGCGGGAACTCGTACTGCTTCCATTGGAACTGGTAATAGGCCTCCAGGTTCACGCCCCGGCCGAGGCCGCTCGCCACACTCACCATCGGCGACGGCAAAAAGGCCTCCTTCAACTGGACGCCGGGCGACGACAGCCGCTGCAAGTCCATCGCGACGTTGGAATTGATGCCGCCGACCATGAACAGGCTCTCGCCCCAGCTCACGACCTGATTCCCGAGCCGCACCCGCCCGCGCTGGTCGCCGACGTTGAATTCCTTGCTGACCCACAAGTCATAGAGGCGCGCATAGCGCCCGACCGCGCGCTTCGCCTCGCTGTCGAGATCGGTACGCGCGGTGTCGTCCGCAACGAAGTCGTAGAGCCAGCCGACGCGCCCCATGAACTTCCATTCGTCGGGGAAGTTCAGCAGCAATTCGTGCGAGCCCTTCAGGTGCGTCGTGAAGAAATCGCCCTTGTTGTAGTTGAGGTTGCCGTCATCGGCGTTGCCCCACTGCACGGTGTTGGCTCGCGCGCCGCAGCCCGTCGACGGGTCGCCGACGTGGTCGCAACGCTGGCTTTCGACGCGCTGGCCGAAGCCGAGCGTCAGGGTCGAATCGAAAGATCCCTTGACCGAATCAGTCTCGAACTGGAACGCGTGCGCCGCCGGGGCGCAGAGGCCCGCCATGGCGAGACCCAGCACCGTCCGCTTCAGATGCATGCTCATCTTTTTTTCCTATGTCGGATTGCCCGAACGGGCGGAAGAGTCAGCGGTCGCTGATCGCGCGGAGGTTGTCCGGCGTGTAGAAGTCGTCGCGGTATTTGGGATCGTTCGGCTCGGTCGCCCACATCATGTCCTGGCCAGCCCCGAGGGACGCTTGGTCGTACAGCACGCGCCCGGAGGCGAGGTCGTACTGGACGAAGGCAGGGTTGTCGCAGGCGCCGGTCTCGGCCACCGGAATCAGGAAGCTCTCGCGGACCTTCCAGAGCTTGCCTTGAGCGTCGTAGTCTTCCGCCGACATCAGCGCCCACGAGTCTTCATCCACGTAAAAGCGGCGCTTCGGTGCGACGTGGCGCACCCCGTCCTTCACCGTGGCCTCGATGACCCACACGCGGTGGAGCTCATAGCGCGTCGCCTTCGAATCGACGCCATCCGGAGTGACGACCTTGCGACGGTCGACCGCCGGGTCGTACATGCCGAAGGCGTTGTAGGCGACGTACATCTCCTTCTTGCCGACGAGCTTCCAGTCGAAACGATCGGGAGGTCCGTTGAATACCCGCGGCTCGTCCATCGTGTATTGGTTTTCGAAGCCGATCTGTGGCGCATCGTAGGAATAACTTGGCATGCGGCGCACACGGCGCTGACCAGGGAAGTAGTAGAAGGTGTCGCCCGTCTTGTTCGTGTACATTGTCACGACCAAAGCTTGGCCGGCCAGGGCCGTCGGCGACGTGTACGCGAAATAGGTGTTGTACTCGATCGGTGGCAGGTCACTGAGCTTGTGCGTGCCTTTACCTCCCCAAGGGTATTGGTAGCTTTGGGTCGACCTCGCCTCGATCCAGTCTCCCCCACTTGCACGCGGCGAAAGCATGGTCCAAAGGGACGGGAACGTGATGCCTGCGCCGGCGTACTTCATCTTGGAATTCCACAGGACCTCGATGCCGCTCTTCGGCACCGGGAAGGGAATGCCCGGGACCATCGCCTCGGCAAGGCTCCAGCCGTCACTGCCGATCTTCGCCATGGCGGTGTTCTTCTTCGTGTTCTCCAGGACGAAGTCCGGCGCAGAGCAGTAGCGGCGGGTCGGGTAGACGTCGAGCCGGTAGCTCTTCAGCGTCTTAAGCAGGGCGTGCTGTCCTTCGCTGAGCTTGTCGGCGTATTTCTCGGCGTTCGACGCGTCAATCGTGAAGAGCGGCTTGTCGTCCTTGTACTTGAAGAAGCTCACGCGCGGCTTTCCTTGCGCCCAGCCCGGATTGAGAGCGCCACCGTCCTGCCACGCGGGAATCGTGTTGTCCTTGTTTGCGGCCTTCTCCCCTCCCAGCGGGGTCAGTTCCTTGCCGAGCCGCTCGGCATCCTGGTGGGGCGCCGCGAGCGCAGCGCTGGCAGCGACGGCCAGCGACAACACGCTCAACATGTGTACAGATTTCATCTCTTGTCTCCTCGCATCGGTGTGCGTTGTTTTCGCTGCCATCCTCCTTGGTTAGAGGGGATGGTCAGTCTTGAGCGCCATTCTCCGAAATCCCTGAATCACTGCCTATCGACCGAAAGTATGAGAGTGCACCGTGAATAATTTCGCTTCATCCGCGCTCGAAAGAATTTCTCATACTTCTGGTCGATTTTCGCCGCTCCCGATATTTGAAAACATAGGCGCTCCTTTCCCATATTGGAATCGGCTCGAATTACGTCGAACTGCAAGAAACGCAAAGTGCAAGTATTGATATTGCGATGCGAAATTCTAGAGAACCCGAATCTTTCGAGATGCCATGGAGACTGTCGTGACGAATGCTTCTGAATGGATCCCGGTTGGCGCCCTTGGTGATGCCTTCCTGCCCGAAAATAACTGCTTGCCTCCGATTTCAGATCTGGCGGGACGTAGCTTCACCCTTTACTTCGAGGATGGCTGGATCATCGAGCATCGATTCATTGACGGCGACCGCCTGTCGTGGCGGCTGATCGAAGGGGAGAGCGACTCGCGGCAGGGGGATGAACGCTACGTGGCAACCCGGCTTCGCGAAGACATCTATTTCGTTGATTTCATCAAGTGCGGAGAGCGTGCCACCACTGTTTCCCTAGTAATGGATCTGCGTCGCAACGTCTTTATTGCCGTGATCGGCGAGCTGCCCGTGGCCGAGGAGTCCCTGACCCCCTTCATTACCCGCATTGCGCAAGACAAGGAGTTAACCTCCGTTAACGCAGTCTTCCGGCGCGGGACCATCAATTCGCCCCTGACCGGGGATGTGGTCTTGCCTGAAGTTACCCGGGATCTGTTGGGCAAGCGGGTAGAGTATCGGTACAGCCGGCTCGAGAACTACGAACACATCTATTTGAACGATCGCTACTACACGTGGCGCTGTATCGAGGGATCGGAAAAGGGTCTGACCGATACCGACGCGTGCCATTATTACAAGATCGAAGACAACCTCTACCTGTTCGTCTGGCGGGAGAAGATCGTTCCGACACTCGGCGTCATTATGGTTGACCTCGACGCGATGAAAACTACGGGCAAGATCGCCGGTTACGAAGCCAACGATTTCGGTCGCGTACGCAACTTCACCGTCGGCGCGCGCGTTCGCATAATCTCCGTAGTACCGGCTCAATGAGCGCCGGATCTTCTGGTTCTCTGGCCGGGAAAGTCGCCGTAGTGACTGGCGGCGGCACCGGCATCGGTGCCGCCTGCGTTCGTCGCTTGGCGGCACAGGGGGCTACCGTTGGCGTGCTGGGCCGCCGTCGTGCGTTGGTTGAAGCGGTTGCAGCCGAGCATAGTGGCTTTGCGCTGGTCGCCGACGCCGGCAGGGAGGAGGACATGAAAACGGCAATGGCAACTGTACTCGATCGTCATGGCCGCCTCGACATGCTCATCGCCAATGCAGGGGGCTTCGGACAGGGAAGTTGCAGCGATACGGAACTCGCTGATTGGCACAAGGCTTTCGAAGCGAATCTGAATACCGCTTTCGTCAGCGCCAAGGAGTCCCTGCCGCTGTTGATTCGACAGCGGGGAGCAATTGTTCTCGTCGCCTCAATTGCCGCCCTGGCGGCCGGACCAAAGGTTTGCGGATACACGACATTCAAGCATGCCCTGATCGGGCTGTCGCGTTCGCTGGCAAGAGACTATGGTCCATACGGCGTTCGCACTAATGTAGTTTGCCCCGGGTGGGTGCGAACCCCAATGGCCGATGAGGAAATGCAAGCGCTGATGGTACAGCACGGCCTGACACTCGACGAGGCCTACGCCCGCGTTACGGCCGATGTGCCGCTGCGGCGCCCCGCCGATCCGGCCGAAATTGCCGAGGTATGCGCCTTCCTAGTATCGCCGGCGGCATCCATGGTAACCGGTGCCGTGCTGACTGCCGATGGCGGAGCGACCATCGTCGATGTGCCCACCTTGGCGTTTGCTTCGTGATTCGAGGGCCATCGACGACGATGGGTTGACCGGTGCTTCCCGAAGTCTGACGCCAACCCTCTGTCCGCTGCATTGTAAAAAGGAACAGCGATGGAAACGAAACAGGAATTGACCGAGCTCCCACATTCGCAGAAGCGGTCGCTGGGCGCGGGAACGTTGACTGCGGTCTGCGTAGGGGTCGCAGTATCACAACTTGCGTTGGTCGGTGTCCTGCAAGGGGTAGGAGTGGCAGGCGGCGAGCCATTATGGCTGATCGGGATTGCCTTTGCCTGCGCCTACCTCCTGGCGATCAGCTACGCCCTGACCTTTTCGGAACTCGCGTTGATGATGCCATCTAGCGGGGGATTGAGCACCTATACCGAAGTTGCAATAGGCAACTTCCCGGCGCTAATGGCGACCTTCTCGGGGTATGTGGTCGTCAACATTTTTGGAATTCCTGCCGAATTAATGCTTTTTGACAGCGTTGTGCGCGAGGTTGGGGGTATCGATTTGCCACCCAAGGTGATCGCCCTGACGCTACTGCTTGTCCTAGCACTTCTCAATATTAGGGGTACCGACGTGTTTGCGGCGCTGCAAAACAGCACCTCCGTGATCAAAGGTGGGCTGATCTTCGTCAGCGGGCTGGCAATGTTCTGGCTCGCCCCTAGCGATACGACGCCCGGCATTGCCGGGCAGCAGGCGGCGCTTCATGCGCCAGCCGCCAGCTTCGGCATGGTGGTCGGGCTATTCTTCTGGTGCCTGGTTGGTGCCGAATTCGTTTGTCCGATGATCGGCGAAGTGAAGAATCCGCGACGGGACATCCCTGGCGCCATGATCTGCGGGATTACGGTCCTGGCGATACTGTACGGGCTCTACTCCTTAACCGCGAGGCAGTTGCTCCCGCCCGAACTGCTGACCTCCAGCAAATATCCGCACCTTGACTACGCTCGTTTTGTCTTCGGAAGAGTTGGGGCGGTAGTACTCCTGCTGACTGCAATTACGGCAACGGTCGGATTGGTCAACGCGGTTCTAGGCGGCATCTCACGGATGCTGCAGGGGATGGCGGAGAACGGTCAGGCCTTCGGATTCCTGGCAAAACGGCATCCTCGCCATGATTCGCCGTGGGCGGCCATTGTGGCCATAACAGTCGCCTTTGGAACGCCGATCCTGCTCATGGATGATCGTCCTGAGACGATCATGAATCTGGTAATTGCTGCGTCGATCGCGTGGCTGATCGCCTATATCGTCGCACATATCAACCTTATAGTTCTACGCTGGCGCTATCCTCAGGCGAAACGCCCTTTCCGCTCGCCTCTGTTTCCGCTTCCTCAAGTAGTCGGTATCGGCGGAATGGTCTATGTCATTTCCAGCAGCCCGAGCGAAGCCGTGGTGATCGCCGGCTACGTTCTAGGCTCGGTTGGCGTTGCCTCGGCGCTATGGACGCGCCTTGTGATGAAGCGGGGCTTGTTCGTCCCGGAGCCACTCTCGGCCGTTTCGTGAACGATGCTTGCGTGACCGAGATTGCATTGCGTTTTCCTTAACAGGTGAGCGCGAAGTGATGCAGATTTCCATTGCTGCGATTTCATATTTCCGAACAGGAGCGAGAACAACAAGTCGCCTCGAATTACATCAAATTGCGCCAAAAGAAAACTGTAACTTGCCAAGTTTGCGCTGCATGAATTTTAGAAGCCAGAGTCTATTGAGATTCCAAACAGTTTTCCGACCAACTCTGTTCGGTTTCGGATATTGGTTTTGCGAAAGATATTCAACATATGACTCTTGACCGTCGGTAACGATATATTTAACTCCTGGCAAATTTGCTTGTTGCTAAGTCCGATGACGACCAGTTGTATCAGCCGAGCCTCTCGCGGCGTCACCAGAGGGAATCGTTCTGCTATGACCTCGACACCTGTCAGATGCTTGGGTAGCACTTGTGACATTGTGAAATCGCCGAGGATTCTCAATGCGTTAGCTCGCGTTACGTCGTCCTCCGAGAAGCGGGGCGAATCATCGCGACGAATCAGGGAAACGCCCATGAAGATGCCTGAATCGGACTGCACGAATATCTCCATTGCATCAACTATGCGATGCTTCGTCATGAACTTCGATCTATACTCCAGATGTTCCGCGGAGCAAAGAGACAGCTCTTCATTTAGACGGGCGACAAACAATTTGTGAGAAATGCAATGCCGAGGAGAAAGCGGGTCCAATTGTGCGAAGTTTTTCTCGTAATCACACCGTTCGGCATTATTTGTACTGCAAGCCAGAAAATGCTTTATCTTCAGTTCTGGGCCAACAACGTAGGTCACCCAGCCGGTGCTAGGAATTAGCTTCTGCGCACAGATGGCGAAGGTTTCGGCGAACCGTGACAGAGTTTCTTCGCCGGCACCTGCTTCTTCGCATTCTTGTCGGTCCATGGTCAGTTCTCATCTCCTGATACAGAGCAAGCGGCTTCCATTAAATGTTACCGCGTTGATCGGTTGGACACTCTGGAAGCTCTCGATCCGAAGGTATTACACGCTCGATTTCTAGCGAAGTAAATGACGCTGCTACCTAAAAGCAACACGTTAAGTTACCGGCTAGAGCGCAGCAGAGGGTTTCTTTTTCTGCACCGCCATCGTCGCGTTGACGCCGCAGGACAGCGGAACGCTCTATGAAGCCCGCGTCGTGCACGGCACAACTGAGGACTGTCAGCGGCATGCGGCGATGGGCTTCGAGGAAGGCTGGGGTAAGGCGCTCGACCAACTGATCGAATTCGTGAAATCGCGCCGACAACAATGACATCCGCGTGACCAAGGCGGACGGGGTGTCGCCCGGTCAGCCTTTTCGGTTGAAACGCTCCGAATAGGCGACCACCACGCCCGACGCCACGATGATCGACATCCCGATCAGCGACAAGCGGTCGGGGAAATCGCCGAACACGAGCCAGCCGAGGAGCGTCGCCCAGACGAGCTGCGCGTAGGTGAAGGGGCCCAGCGTTGTGGCCGGCGCCGCCCGCAGCGCGAGGATCATCAGGAAGTGGCCGCTCGCGGCGAGCACGCCGAGCGAACCGACGAGCAGCCAGTCGCGCAGGTCGAACGCGCCGGGCACCCAGAACCGCGGCAGCAGCACACAGGTCACGGCGGCGCCGATCAGTGCCGGATAGAAGAGCTGGGTCGCGGAGCGATCGACGGCCGCGAGCTTGCGCGTGAGGATCTGGTAGACCGCGTAGCAGCATGCGCCGAGCAGCACGAAGACAACGCCGATGTTGAAGGCGTCGCCGGTCGGGCGCGCGATCAGCAGCACGCCGCCGAAGCCGACCGCGACCGGTATCCAGCGCCACGCGGCCATCTTCTCGCCGAGAAAGCTCACCGCAAGGATCGACACGAGAAAGGGCGTGACGAAGACGAGCGCGGTGACTTCGGCGAGCGGCATGTGCTGGAAGGCGCTGACGATCGCGCCCGTCGTGCCGGCGAGCGTCAGGCCGCGCACGACCTGCAGGCCCGGGCGCGCGCTCTTGAACAGCGCCGTGCCGTAGCGCGGGAGAAAGACCGCGAGCGTGATCACGAAGTGCGCAAAATAACGCCCCCATACGACGACCGCGACGTGGTGGCGCGACGCGAGCGTCTTCGAGACGGTGTCGAGCAAGGCGAAGAGCGCAAGCGCGCCCATCATGTAGAGGATTCCGCGGACGGCGTGATGGGCGGGCGAGGCGTTCATGCGGGAAAGACTCTCGTTGGATTCAAACGACAATGGGCCGTACGGGATGGAGTCCCGTCGGCCCAACTTTTATTTCCGGTTCCTTACCGCGCCGCGTTTCAGCCGCGCTCCGCCGCAAGCGCCTGACTCAGTTCCGGCACCAGCTGGAACAGGTCGCCGACGAGACCGTAGTCGGCAACCTGGAAGATCGGCGCCTCCTCGTCCTTGTTGATCGCGACGATCACCTTGCTGTCCTTCATGCCGGCGAGGTGCTGGATAGCGCCGGAGATGCCGACCGCGAGGTAGAGTTCGGGGGCGACGATCTTACCAGTCTGCCCGACCTGCAGCTCGTTCGACACATAGCCCGCGTCAACGGCGGCGCGCGAGGCGCCGACGGCGGCATTCAGCGTGTCGGCGAGCGGTTCGAGCGTCCGCGCGAAGTTTTCGGCCGAAGCGAGTCCGCGTCCGCCGGAGACGATGACGCGCGCGCCGGTCAATTCGGGGCGCGCCGACTGCGCGAGCTGCTGGCCGACGACCTTCGACTTGTTGCGGTCGCCGGTCGGGGCGATGGCTTCCACCGGCGCCGCATTGCCACCCGCTGCCACCGCCGCGAAGGCCGTCGCGCGCACCGACAGCACGCGCACGCGCTCGGCGCAGCGGACCTTCGCGAGCAGGCTGCCCGCATAGATCGGGCGGACGAAGGTATCGCCGTCCATGACGTCGACGATCTCGCTCACCATGCCGACGTCGAGCAGCGCCGCGACGCGCGGCAGCAGGTTCTTGCCGGCGGCGGATGCGATCGCGAGTACGTGCGTATAGCCCTTGCCGGCAAGCTGCACGACGAGCGGGGCGACGTTTTCCGCGCCGAAATGGGCGTATTCGGGCGCCTCACTCGTTAGCACGCGCGTGACGCCGGGATAGGCGCGGGCCTGCTCGGCCACGGAGGCGATACCCGCGGCACCCACGACGAGCAGATCGATCTCGCCGCCGATCTTTTGTGCGGCGGCGACGAGGTTGGCGGTCATCGGCGACAGCGCGCCGCCGGTCTGTTCTGCAATGATCAGGCTTTTCATTTCGATCCTCTCCGGCGCGTCACAGCACGCGGGCCTCAATCTTGAGCTTCTGCACCAGTTCGGCGACCGAACCGACCTTGATGCCGCCCTTGCGCTCGGGCGGCGTGAAGACTTCGAGCGTGGCGACGCGCGGGGCGACGTCGACGCCGAGCTCGGCGGCCTTCAGCGTGTCGAGCGGCTTCTTCTTCGCCTTCATGATGTTCGGCAGCGTCGCGTAGCGCGGCTCGTTCAGACGCAGGTCCGCACTGACGACGGCCGGCAGCGCGAGTTGGACGGTTTCAAGGCCGCCATCGATTTCGCGCGTGACTTCGATGTTGCTGCCCGCCACCGCCACCTTCGACGCATAGGTGGCCTGCCCCCAGTCGAGCAGCGCGGCGAGCATCTGCGCGGTCTGATTGGAGTCGTCGTCGATCGCCTGCTTGCCGCAGATGACGAGCTGCGCGCCTTCCTTCTCGGCGACGACCTTCAGCAGCTTCGCCACCGCCAGCGACTGCAACTCGGCATCGGTTTCAATGAGGATCGCCCGATCGGCGCCCATTGCGAGCGCCGTGCGCAGCGTCTCCTGGCAGACGGCGGCACCGCAGGACACGGCGACGACCTCGGTCGCGACCCCCGCCTCCTTCAGGCGCACCGCCTCCTCGACGGCGATCTCGTCGAAGGGGTTCATCGACATCTTCACGTTCGCGAGCTCGACCCCCGAGCCGTCGGACTTCGGGCGGACCTTGATGTTGTAGTCGGCGACCCGTTTGACCGGAACCAGTACTTTCATTCGTGCTATCTCCTCTTATTCCTTGAAGTGTTCGCCGTTCATGACCTTGGGCGGCCGCGGCATCAGCGGTGTGAAGCCCATGCGGTCGAGGATGTCCCGCTGCAGATCGACGCCCGGGGCGATTTCTTCGAGCACGACACCCTCCTTCGTCAGCCGGAACATGGCGCGTTCGGTGAT
Organism: Azoarcus sp. KH32C; assembly: GCF_000349945.1. Taxonomy (NCBI): domain Bacteria; kingdom Pseudomonadati; phylum Pseudomonadota; class Betaproteobacteria; order Rhodocyclales; family Zoogloeaceae; genus Azoarcus; species Azoarcus sp. KH32C. The sequence goes on from NC_020548.1 coordinate 585,228, forward strand.
GTAGAGCACCTCCTGCCCGCGCACGACCGCCTGCGGCCCGGAGAAGGTGATCTGGTCGACGTCGGCGACGAGCTTCGGAACGTCGCCATTGCGCTCGACGACGAGTTCGCCGTGGCCAGTCGTGATCTTCGAGCCCTTGGTGTCGAAGTTGCCGCAGAACACCACCTTGCGCGCGTTCTGCGCGATGTCGATGAAGCCGCCGGGGCCGACCGTCAGGCCGCCGAGCTTGGACGCATTGACGTTGCCGTGCCGGTCGAACTCGCCGAAGCCCAGGAAGGCGATGTCGAGCCCGCCGCCCGAGTAGAAGTCGAACTGCGAGGGCGCGTCGATCATCGCGGAGGCGTTCCTCGCGAAACCGAACAGCATGCCGTCGAGGAGCGTGCCGCCGTAGGTGCCGTGCTCGATCGTCTGGTAATAGCGGTCGAGGTCACCGCGGGCGGCAACGAGCTTTGCAACGGCGTCCGGCACGCCGACGCCATAATTGATCACCGCGCCGTCGCGCAGCTCTTCCGCCGCGCGGCGGGCGGTTGCCTGGCGCACCGTCAGAGGCTGCGCGGATTCAACCGGCACCGGCCCGCGCCGTTCGCCCGAGATTGTCGGGTCATAGACGATGTCGTAGCTCTGCGATTGCGACGGATCGACGACGACCGCATCGACGAGCGCCCCCGGAATGCGCACCGAGCGCGCGGGCAGCGTGCCGACGTCGACGGCCGTGCGTACCTGCGCGATGACCTTGCCGCCCGAGTTGTGCGCGGCGAGCGCGACCGCATAGGCATCGAGGTTCGCCGGCTCCTGGTCCAGCGAAATGTTGCCGTGCGCGTCGGCATACGAGCCGCGGATGATCGCGACGTTGACCGGGAAGGGCTTGTAGCGGAGGTATTCCTTACCCCCCAGCTCGACGACTTCGACGAGGTCTTCCTTCGCGGCCTTGTTCATCCTGCCGCCGCCGAGGCGCGGATCGACGAAGGTGCCCAGCCCGACGTGGGTCAGCAGACCAGGGCGCCCCGCGCCGATCTCGCGAAAGAGCTGCGCGATCACGCCGCCGGGCAACACGTAGGCTTCGATCTTCTCGTCGCGCGCCAGCTCCTGCATGCGCGGCGACCACACCCAGTGACCGCCGATCACGCGTTTGACCATACCCTCGTAGGCAAAGCAGTTCATGCCGCGGCTCTTCTTGTCGCCGATGCCGAGGGCGTGGACCACGGTCAGATTGCGCGGCTGCGCGGTGTCAAGAAAGCGCTTTTCGAGCGCCGCGAAGATGCACGAAGCTTCGACGAGGCCGCCACCACCGCCGATCAGGCCGACGGTGTCGCCGTCCCGGACGAGCGCGACGGCATCGGCCGCGCTCATGAATTTATTGATTGCCATGGCTGTTCTCTTCTACCGATCGGATCAGACGGTGCCGTACAACGCTTCGCCGTGCTTCATGGCGCTGCGCGCGACGACCGTACGGTGGATCTCGGAGGTGCCGTCGAAGATGCGGTAGATGCGCGCGTCGCGGTACATGCGCTCGATCGGCAGATCCGCGCAGTAGCCCATGCCGCCGTACACCTGCACCGCACGGTCGGCCACGCGGCCGAGCACTTCGGCGACGTAGAACTTGGCCATCGAGATCTTGTCGCGGGCGTCGACGCCGTGGTCGATGTCGTTCGCGGCGTCCAACACCAGCATGCGCGACGCGTTGATCTCGACCACGCTGTCCGCGATCATCTGCTGGATCATCTGGAAGTCGCCGATCGGCTTGCCGAACTGCTTGCGCTCCTGCGCGTAGGAGATCATCAGGTTCAGCAGTCGCACGGACTTGCCGACGGCTCGCGCACAGACTTGCGCGAGGCGCACGCGGCCGAGCGTCTGCAGGATCAGCTTGAAGCCGTTGCCTTCACCGCCGAGAAGATTCTCCGGGCCGACCGGGACTTCGTCGAAGGCCAGTTCGACGTGGCTCGTACCCGTCAGCCCCATCATCTTCTGGTCGCGGCCGATCACGAAACCCGGCGTGCCCTTGTCGACGAGGAAGAGCGAGATGCCCTTCGCGCCCGCAGTCGGGTCGGTGACGGCGGAGACGACGAAGAAGTCCGAGAATTCGCCGTCGCTGATGAAATGCTTGCCGCCACTGATCTTCCAGCCGCCCTTGCCGTCCGCAACCGCGCGAGTCTTGATCGCCGCCGCGTCTGAGCCGGCGTTCGGCTCGGTGATCGCGATCGAGCAGGTGCGCTCGCCGCGCACGGTAGGCAGCAGCCAGCGTTCGCGCTGGGCAGCGTCGCATTTGAGCAGCACTTCATAGACGTTGCCGAAGGCGCGGCGGATCAGGATGTCCTTCGCGTGGCCGAACTGTTCCTCGACGAGCATCGTGTCGACCGCCGACAAGCCACCGCCGCCGAATTCCTCGGGGATGTTCATCGCGTACATGCCATTCGCCTGCGACTTCTCGAACAGGGCGCGGGCCTTCTCGGGTGCGAGGCGCCCGCTTTCCTCGATTTCGTCTTCAAGCGGCAGCAGCTCGTTTTCGACGAAGCGACGAACGGTATCGACGAGCATCTTCTGCTCTGAAGTCAGGTTCAGATCCATTGCGTGTCTCCAGGGGATGTCCCGGACCGCGAATGCGGCCCGGTGTGCGGTGAGGTAGCGCGTCAGGCGGCGCGCGAAGTGCCGGTCGCAGACTGCGCCGCGGCCGGGTTGATGCTCGCGAGGTATTCGGAAAGGGGGCTCACGGCGGAGAGCTCTTCAGCCGCGGCGAAAAGCTCGGGCACCAGCGCGTCCATCGCGGCCTCGGTGAGGCGCACCGTCGGCCCGGCGATGCTGATCACGCCGGTGACGCGCCCCGAATGCGGGTCGCGAACCGTCACCGCCATCGAGGACATGCCCGGCGCCCAGGTTTCGACCATCCGGGCGTGGCCTCGCTCGCGTGCAGCGGCGACGTGGGCCATGACTTCCGGAATCGACTTCGGCACATTCGCACCGCGCTCTTCAGGCAGCGTGAATCCCTGCTTGGCGACGAGTTCGATCGCTTCGTTCTCGGGCAGCGTCGAAAGCCAGATGATGCCGCTCGATGCGCAATACAGCGCCACCTCCCCGCCCATGTCCTGATCGAAACGCAGGCCGCTACGCGCACCTTGGGCCTTCGCGACGAAGGGCAGGCGGCGGTTGTCGACGACGGCGAGTCGCACGAGCTCGCCGCTGACGGCGGCCAAGCGGTTCAGCACCGGCTGCACGATCTCGACGATACCGCTGGAGCCCAGCTGTTTGAAGCCGAGCGACATCAGCCGGGTCGTCAGCAGGTAGCGCGCGGAATCCTCGTCCTGCACCACGTAGCGCATCTGCGCCAGTTCAGCGAGCAGCCGATGCGCCCCACTCTTCGGCATCCCCAGCCGATCGGCGATTTCCTGCAGCGGCAGGCCACGCGGATGCTCGACCAGCAGTTCGAGCGCCCCCAGCGCACGGGCCAAAAGACTTCCTGCCATGATGCACCTCTAAAAAACTTGAACTTGGTTCAACTTTAGAATTCAATTCAGCTTGTGTCAAGACGAAAATCTGCTGTTCGCAATTCGGTTCTATAAATATCGCTTTAATCGGGAAATATCGTTGCGTTTACTAAAACCGTGTTCTATATTTTCCTCATCATTGAATTGAACGGTCGCACGGTCGAGCGTGTAGCCGGCTCCGGATTCCGGAACCGACCCCGCAACATCCGCCAGGAAATAGGCCCGAAAAGGGCTTTAATGAAGCATTCCCGGCGAACCGGTGCAGCCGCTCCCCTGTCTTGACTATCGGAGGCTCTCCAACATGGCTCACCAGTTCTCCCTCGCCCACCTCTCGGTCCTCACCACGTCCCCGACGGAGATGGTCGAGATCGCCGCGAAGACGGGTTACGACTTCGTCAGCTTCCGGCTGACGGCTGTGACCGCGACCGAACATGTCTTTGCGCTGCAGAACGACCGCGCGATGATGAACGAGGTGAAAGCGCGCCTTGCCGCGACGGGCGTGCGCGTGCTGGATATCGAGCTGTGCCGCATGCCGGCCGAGATCGAGCCGGAAACCTATATCCCGGTGCTCGAAGCGGCCGCCGAACTGGGGGCGCGCCACATCCTCGCGCAGCTGCCGGACGCGGATCGCGAACGCGCCACGGAGCGCTTTGCCCGGCTGTGCGACCTCGCTCTGCCCTACAAGCTGACCGTCGACCTCGAATATCCGAGCTGGACCGAAACGCCGAACCTCGCATCGGCTGCGGCCGTGGTGCGCGCCGTCAATCGCCCCAACGCCGGCATCCTCGTCGACACCCTGCACTTCGATCGCGCCCGCGACAGCGTCGACGAGCTCGCCAGGCTCCCCGCCGAGTGGTTCCACTTCGCCCAGGTCTGCGATGCGCCGGCCGAGATCCCGGCGACCGTCGACGGCCTGATCCATACCGCGCGCAGCGAACGCAACTTCCTCGGCGAAGGTGGCATCGACATCCGCAAGATCCTCGACGCGATGCCCGAGATGCCCTACTCGCTCGAAATCCCGACCGATACGCTCGCGCTGACCGTCTCCGCCGAAGAACGCGCCCGCCGCTCGATCCGCGCCGCCGAGGCCTATCTCGACGGGCTGCATGGCGAGTTCCTCAGAAAGTCGGCCTGACCCTTAGCTCACCCTTTGCCCTTCGCGCGGACTTCGGCACTTCCTCCTCCCTCGCCGTTGTCCGCGCATCTCCCCCGCTGATCCTCGTGCCGGAATCACAAGCCGCGACTGAGCTCCCACCCGACACACCGACGCCTTCGCTCGGTGAACTGTTCGCTGCGTGCTCCCGCGTCGGCTTGTCGGGCTTCGGCGGAGTGCTGCCGCTGCTGCGCCACCTCCTCGTCGAGGAACGCCGCCTGATGAGCGGCGCCGACTTCAATGCCTTGCTCGGGCTATGCCAGTTCCTCCCCGGCTCTAACGTCGTCAACCTCGCCGTCTGCGTCGGCGCGCGCTTTCATGGTGTCCGCGGCGCGCTCGTGGCGACCGCCGGCCTGCTCGTCGGCCCCTTCCTCGTGATGATGGCGCTGGCGACGGCTTACGGTTTATGGGGTAATCTCCCGGTCGTGCAGGACATGTTGCGAGGCATCGCCGCGGCCGGTGCGGGGCTCCTCTTCGCGACCGCTCTGAAGATGGCGCGCAACGTGCCGGAACGTTGGATCTACCTGCCTTTCTCGGCGCTCGTCCTCGTCGCGCTGGTCGTGTGGCGCCTGCCGCTGCCGCCGCTGATGCTGGCACTGCTCGGCATCACCGGCCTGATCGCCTACCGTCGCCGATCCCGATGATCGCGCTGCTGGCCGACCTCTTCCTGCAGTTGAGCATCCTGACCGTCGTCGCCTTCGGCGGCATCACGGCGATGCTGCCCGAGCTGCACCGCCTCGTCGTCGAGCAACGCCACTGGATGGACGACACGACTTTCGCCCACCTCTTCGCGATCGCGCAGGCGGCCCCCGGGCCGAACCTGCTCGTCGTGTCGCTGATCGGCTGGAAGGTCGCGGGGATCGCCGGCGCGATCGTCGCCACGCTCGCCATCAGCCTGCCGATGAGCGTCGTGATCTTCTTCCTGTTCCGCCACTGGGAACGTTTTCGCGACGCCCCGTGGCGCGACGCGATCCAGACCGGAGTCGCGCCGCTCGCGGTCGGTCTCGTCTGCGCGAGCGGCTGGATGATCGCGGCGTCGGCCGGACTCGACGCGCGAGGAGTCGCGCTCACCGCAGTCTGCACGGCACTGATGCTCACGCGCCGCTGGCATCCGCTGTGGTACATCGGCGCCGGCGCCGCGGCCGGAGCGTTCGGGCTTGTGTAAGCCGCGCTCTGCTTGCTGCGCGGAAACCACACCCCTCTGCCTACATGGATTTCCCGCCTGCAGACCAGTGTTATGCTCCACAGAACCGCCTTCTGCGGGCCGTTAATGGATTGAGTACATGCTGGACGTCTTCAGGATCACCGTCCCCGCCTTCCTGATCATCGCGCTCGGCTTCGCCGCAGTCCGCGGAGGCCTCTTCGACAAGGCCGAGACGCGCGTGCTCGGCAAGTTCGCGGTCAACATCGCGCTTCCGGCGATGCTGCTGAAAGTGCTGACCGAACGCCCCTTCGTCGAGATCCTGAACGTCAGCTATCTCTCCGCCTACGCGGCGGGCTCCATCGCAGCGTTCGCCGCTGGGATCGCCTACGCGCATCGGGTGCAAAAGCGCCCGTTTCAGGCGAGCGTCGTGTACGGCATGGGCGTGTCACAGTCGAACAGCGCGTTCATCGGCTATCCGATCGTGGCGCAGGTCGTCGGTGCGCCCGCCGGCATCGCGCTCGCGCTGTGCTTCGTCGTCGAGAACCTGTTGATCATGCCGCTCACGTTGGCGCTCGCCGAAAGCAGTGGCGGCAACGGAGAGAAGATCCACAGGGTCGTCATCGGCACGTTCTCGCGGTTGGCCAAGAATCCGCTGATCATCGCGATCGTTGTCGGCTTCACTCTTTCGCTGATGGGAATCCGCCTCCCGTCCGCCGTCGCGCGCGCCACCGAGATACTGTCGGCCTCCGCCGGGGGCGTGGCGCTCTTCGTCATCGGCGGCACGCTGGTCGGCATCAAGGTGCGCGGCATGCGGCGCCAGATGGCGCAGATCGTCGTCGGGAAGCTCGTGTTCCATCCGCTCTTCGTGCTCATCGCGCTGGCGCTGGTGCCGCCGCTCGCCCCCGAGCTGCGCATCGCGGCAATCTGCTTCGCGTGCATGCCGATGGCGAGCATGTTCCCGATCATCGCGCAGAAATTCGGACAAGAGGAATTGCCCGCCGCGGCGCTGATGGCGGCGACGATCACCTCCTTCTTCTCGGTCAGCGCGGTGATCTGGATGCTGGGGCCGAAGCTCGGCTGAGCGCAAACTCGACGCGGAACCATGGTTGCATGCCGTCTTCTTGGAGTCGGCCTGGCAAACACTTCTTCGCCGAATAACCGACCCCGGTACGGTCCTCGTTGATGAATGGCCAGGACTCGTCGCCGCTGTCGGTGCGCAACACAATCCTGATTCTTGCCACCCTGCGCTGATTGAGAGTCTCCCCGATCCGCCCCCGCCTATGCCGTATGCGAGCAGCACAGCCCGTCCCTCAAATTACCTTTGATTGACCGTCAGGGAACGCTGCACTGCAGATCTGACCCACGCCCAACCCTCAATCTCTTGCCTCGCCACCGCGGCAGGGGGACTCTTTTGCATATTTACACACCATTATCGATGACGTTAGACTATGATAATCAAGGCCATGCAGCGTCGGCTGGGTCATTCTCGCCACGTTCCGTAGATGTGTCGGGCTAACGCTGATAATGGCGCTCCCGCCGCCCATATTCATACATACAGACGCGTAGCCGTATCCTGAACGGATCGCAAGGCAGCCCGATGGAGAAGTCATTTGCTTGATCGGGCCCCAGGGGAAATCAAGAGTGAGACAAACTGTTCAATGCGGACTAATCTTGGAACGAACATTAATTATTCAATTCGGATTCATGACGATGTTATCCGCAACTGCCGTCCATGGTGCGGAATGTGACAGACTGCCCTACCAAAATCAGTGTCAAGGATCAAATTTATGGCCTACTCCAGATGGGTGGAGCCCGGACTCCAATGGAGATTGTCAGCCGGAACCCAGTCTGACGGTTCATCCATTAGATGCGCAAATAATAGTTGTCGGTTTCTGGGACGTAAATAATTACCGATTCTTTGGCAATGATTATGTTGGAGCGATTAATTGGTGGTGTTCAACCTATCCTAATGCACTTGGCGGATTTGGCGTAAGAGCTACGGACTTTAGATTCGATACAACAAGTGGCGAATGGCGTTTTGAGTTCAGCGCATTTAAACCACCTAATTGCCCTGGCGCCGACTGGCCTACTTATACGGAGCCCAACAAGACTTCCGACTTTGACTCTGGCATGGGAGTGTCAAGGGACGGCTATTACACCTGCCCCGCGGGATCATATATGTGGGGCGGGCATACACAAATAGAGGGGAGTACAGTATACGTCGAGTACAAGAACTCGGCCTCGAGTCCAAGTGCAAAATATCTTGTTCAAGCTTGGGCCAACAATGGCAATGATCCGGAGGGGAATCCGTTGCCATACACCTGCGCCAAGTTGCTAAACTGGGGGAAAGGTGGTGTTGTCGTGTCGGGTTCATGGCCGCCGTCTCTGAAACCGTCCGACGGTAAATGTACCGCCCGAACTTTGCTGGATGGCACTCTGCAGTACGACCCCCTTGACCCGGACTGTTCAGTGTCGCAGCAATGCACCGTCCCCGACAAGCCTGAGAAGACTCTTGGCACCCCCGACACCTGCGTTGGCAATCCGGTCAATGTTGCCACCGGCAACAAATACCAGCGCGAAGCCGATTACGTTGGGATGAGCTCCTTCCCTCTTAGCCTGATTCGTCACTACAACAGCCAAGCTAATGTCGCAGGGGGCGCGGGCTATAACTGGAACCTCTTCCCCCGTCTTAGCTTCCTTTCCGGTACAACCTCGACGCTGACCTACCCTGACGGCCGTGTGATCGCCTTCAACCTTATTGGCGGCCAATGGCAGGCCGATGCCGATGTGCAAGAACGTCTTGCCCAGTCGGGGAGTGGCTGGCAAGTCACCTTCCCTGAAGGGAGAATCGAAGTATTCGATGACAATGGTATGTTCATTGCTTCTCGGCACATCAGCGGCCTTGGCTTCGCGGTTGCTTACCCAAGCGCTGCTAGGACCATCATTACCGACAGCTTCGGCCGCAGCCTGACACTCGATTTAGACGCCTTAGGCAGGCTCGATCATGTGACGGACCCGGCAGGCGGCGTTTATCGCTACACCTATGATGCCAACGGCAACCTCGCTACGGTGGCCTACCCTGACGACACCCCTGCAGACGACACCGACAACCCAGTCCGCACCCATCATTTCGAGGATGCCCGTTTCCCCCATGCACTGACCGGCATCAGCGACGAGATCGGCGAACGATACGCCACCTGGGACTATGACGACCAAGGCAGGGCGATTCTGTCGACTCATGCAGCCAATGCCAGCCGGGTAGGTCTGAATTACAACATGAACAGCAGCACGTCGGTCACCGATGCCCTGGGGACAGTCCGTAGCTACAGCTTCATCTCGGTTCTTGGCGTCCCCAGAAACAACGGAGTTTCGCAACCTGGTGGTCCGGGTTGCAACGCGTCGTCGTCGGCGCTCACATACGACGCGAACGGCAATGTCTCGAGCCGCAGCGACTTCAACAACCACAAGACCTGCTACAGGTATGACCTGGCTCGTAACCTAGAAACTGTCCGACTCGAAGGCCTGGACGGCGCTGCTACCTGCCCCTCGGACCTCGGCGCCGTCGCGCCCGCAGCGGGACAGCGAAAGGTGAGCACCCAGTGGCATCCCGCATGGCGCCTGGAAACCCGCCGCGCAGAGCCGAAGAAGATCACCACCTGGGTCTACAACGGTCAATCCGACCCTACAGCGGGAGGAGCCATCTTGAGCTGCGCCCCGGCCGACGCTTACGTGGTGGGCACCAGTTCGATCGCTGTGTTGTGCAAGAAGGTCGAACAACCGACCGTCGACGCCACCGGCGCAGCGGGCTTCTCGGCCGCCGCCGATGGAGGCGCCCGGGTGTGGGCCTACACCTACGATCGCTATGGCCACGTACTCAACGCCAATGGCCCGCGCACCGACGTCTCCGATGTCACCACCTTTGAATACTGGCCTGCCGACGCCGTCTGCCCCGGAGCCGAGCAAGGCGCGGGTCTGGACAAGGGCTGTCGGGGCGAACTGAAGCGCATCACCAATGCCGTGGGCCATCGCATCGACTACCTCAAGTACAACGCCCACGGTCAAGTTCTACAAATGACCGATCCCAATGGCGTCTCCATCACTTTCACCTACGATCCGCGCCGACACCTGACCAGCAATACGGCGGATAGCAAGAGCACGACTTACGGCTATACGCCTTGGGGCGGCCTGGAACGGGTGACCCTGCCTGATGGCAGCTATACCATCTACACCTATGATCCGGCCCACCGCCTCACGGACATCGCCGACAACGTGGGCAACGTCACTCACTACACGCTGGATGCCGCCGGGAACGTCCTCGTGGCCGACACCAGCGACATCCAGGGGCGGCTGGCCCAACGCGACAAGACCGACTTTGACGCCTTGGGCAGGCAGTGGAAGCGTTACGACGCTCGCGGCTACATCACCGAAATGTGGCACGACGCGATGGGTGCCGCGAACAACTTGATCGACGCGAAGGGTCGTGCCACAACGTACACCCGCGACACTCTGGGCCGGCTAGCCGAACTCATTGATCCCCTTCCAACCCCTGGGCACACCAAGTTCGGTTGGGACGGGGCCCACCAATTGGTAAGCCTCACCGCTCCGAACGGTGCCCTGAACAGCTTCGCAGTGGATGGCCTAGGCCAGATGAAGCAGGAACAAAGCGCCGACCGTGGCACGCTCGCCGTCGCCTATGACGGCGCCGGCAACCTCAAGACGCGGCGGGATGCCAGTGGTCGTCAGAGCAACTATACGTACGATGCGGCCAACCGCCTCACCCAAGTCCAGCAGCTCTCCAGCAGTGGGCAGGTCGACGAAACGCTGACCTATACATGGGACGCGGCACCAGGGTGCACCTATGGTGTCGGACGACTGTGTCAGCTGAGTGATGGCGCGGGCAGCACCACCTACCGCTACGATCCGAAAGGCAACCTGCTCGGCACGACTCGGACCGAAGCGGGGTACAGCTACACCACCGCGTATACTCCCGACGCAGTCGGGCGTAACGTTGCTTTGATCACCCCCACTGGCGCGCTCCTCGACCGAGGACGCGATGCCGGCGGGCGCACCACTCGCCTCACCGCCACCGTGGGTAACACGACCCAGACCGTCGTTTCCGATATCGAATACGACGGCACCGGCCGCGTCACCAGCGAACTTCTTGCCGGCAAGCTCCTGACGCTCACGAGCTACGACACCGACGGCCGTCTGACCACCGACGACACCACCCCTCAGCAGCCCACGATCAACCTCTCCGTCGCCAAGCCCTATGTACGCCTTGGCGAGGGCTTGGAAATCACCGCTACCCTCAGCGTCCCCCAAGCCAGCGGCAGTATCGTCTTGTGTGAGGGCGATTGCTTGGACAGTCACCTCCTGGGCGAACAAACCGTCCTTAACGGCGTGGCTCCGTTCACCCTGACCAGCTTGAGCCGGGGCATCCATCGCCTTTGGGCTCGATATGTCGCCCAAGCACCCTTCGTCGATGCCACGTCGGCCCAACGCACCGTGTTCGTCGCCGTGCCTCCCTTCCTCCTGACCGAAACCCCCTGATCCACCGACCTGGAGATCTCACCCATGTCCCGACTGCTCCTCCGCCTGGCTTCCCCTCTGTTCGCGCTCCTCATGGCGACTCCAGCCGGCGCCGCCGTTCTTACTTGCAACGGCACCATCAACCAAGTGCGCCTCGTCACTGATGGCAGCTTGCAAGTCTTACCGAGCTGGCGCGGCGACTGGGTCAACCTGTGCAACATCAACACCATCTGGAAGAGCATCCCTCTCGAAGTTTGCAAGCGCCTCCATGCTTCGGCCCTGACCGCGCAAGCGACGCAAGGCACCACGTCCACGTACTATGCGAGCGCGACCGCTACGTCGTGCGGGACCATGGCCACCGGAACGACGGCCGACGCCCCAACCTCCTTTACAAATCAGTAGGGGCGTCTCGATGCAGTGCATCCGATCGTTCCTGCTCCCGGCCTACCTCATCGGCCTGCTTCCCATGCTCGCGGGGGCAGCTGGCACGTACCAGTATGATGAGTTGGGCAACCTTCAGGTCCTCACCACCACTACCGGCGTTCACACTTACACCTACGATGAAATTAACCGCCTGGACCAGGAAAGCGGGCCGACTGGGGCCCGAGATCATGTTTACGACGCGAACGGTAATCGCAGCACAGATGGTGTCGGCACTACCGCCACCTACGCCCCCAACAGCGATCGCCTAGCCACTGTAAACGGCACCACGGTAAGCCTGGATGCCGCGGGCAACATACTGTCGGATGGAGTCAATACCTACACTTGGGATGGTGCCGCCCGCTTGAAGACGGTAAGTCGCGGCAACAAACTGTGGGTCACCTATTACTATGACTACAAGAGCCGCAGGACGCGCAAGGAGACGACGTCCCGAGCACCGCAAGGGGCCCAAGTGGTGGTCTACCATTACGATCTGGAAGATCGCCTGCTGGCTGAAACCCTGGCTGACGGCACGCCGCTCAAAACCTACGTCTGGGACGATGGACGCCTCCTGGCGCAGTTGGACCACGCCACCACTCCGCCCACGCTGCTGACTTTCGATACCGACCACCTCGGCACCCCGCGCACCGCCCGAACCAGCACCGGCACCGTGGTTTGGCGCTGGGACTCCGATGGCTACGGCACGACGCTACCCAATGAGGACCCGGACGGCGACGGCAAAAAAACGGTCATCAACCTTCGCTTCCCCGGCCAGTACTTTGACCAAGAGTCGGGTCTGCATTACAACTGGCATCGGTATTATTCGCCCAAGTTGGGGAGGTATCTCAGCGCGGATCCGATTGGGGTGGCGGGAGGTCCCAATATGTACCTCTATGTCAGGGGAAGTCCAACCAAATACGTTGATCCTGCTGGATTGGATAGAGAAGTTATTTTCTGGAGTCCGTTGCCGCACCCTGGTTCAATCTTTGGCCACGTTTCATCGCGAGGCGGAAATGGAGAAAACCAGTCTTTTGGCCCTGACGGCTGGGATAAGACTTATCCAGCCGCCGATCAATACATCGATCGCCAAACCACGAATAACAAGCGTACCGGGTTGGGGGTGGTCGTTGAACTCAATAAAGATCAGGATGCTCAGTACGACCAATGCATGTCCAATGCAAAGTCAACAATGTCGGGAGACGACTATAACGGTCTGACAAACTGTTCATCGCCATCTCAAGCTTGCCTCATTCAGGCTGGGATCCCCATTTCACCTTCAATTTTGCCTGGATCGTATCAGCAAGATCTGCTGAATAGCGGTTCCGTGAAGTCCATCAACTGGTATGGATCAAGGAAGTGAAAACAAAAACTCTCGTCATCCTCGCCCTCCTGACTACGCTCGTTTCGTTGTATGTTGGAGCAGGGTTTGACATTCAGGTAAATGCTCAAGTCCCCATTTACATTTCACGGGAGAACATCCCGTTGGCAGAGAGGCCCTTGCTGACCCAACTAAACCCTGGCGACCATGTACTGTCACTGGGATGCTTCGATAACAAATCGGACATTTTTTTTCATGTTGCCCTTCCAGACGACAGGGCGGGGTACCTCTACGATTTCAAGTTCGGCGCCAGTAAGCGGTTAATTCCAACCGTTATAGGTCTCAGGCATTTTCTGGCAGATCCAATCGCGAGTCTGCAATGTCTTATTATGATACCGGAGTACTCTGTCGAATTACGCAAGTAGGAATTTATCTCTAAACGTATGCAATCCGGACTGGCGCAGCCATTTCCAATCGCCTTTCGACATTTAGTGAATAACGAGATGGTGGCCAGTCATTTTTTGATACTCATGCTGCTTTCCGTCAGTGCATGCGATACTGATACAATGAGAAACGAGGCGAACAACAAGTCCGAATACTCGATTCTTCAGGCATACGAATACGAGTACCGGGAGGAAAAAAACGATATGAATCGCCCCGGGTTTCGCGGAGGCTCCAACTCTTGAGAAGATGGAGCCATGAAGAAGACGACGAAGTTCTCCCCCGAAGTGCGCGAGCGGGCCGTGCGCATGGTGTTCGAGCAGCGCGACCAGCATGGATCACAGTGGGCGGCGATCGAATCGATCGCGGCCAAGATCGGTTGCAGCGCGCAGACGCTGTCGAACTGGGTGCGCCGGTACGAGCGGGACACCGGGCAGCGTGATGGGGTCAGCACTGCAGAGGCGGCCCGCATCAAGGAGCTCGAGCGCGAGGTCCGCGAGCTGAAGAAGGCCAACGAGATTCTGCGCCTTGCCAGCGCGTATTTCGCGCAGGCGGAGCTCGACCGCCGCAACAAGTGATGAACAGTTTCATCGACACGCACCGCGAGCGCTTCGGGGTCGAGCCGATCTGCAGGGTGCTGCAGGTTGCCCCGTCGGCCTATCGTCGCGCGGTAGCCCGTCGGCGTGATCCCGCCTTGCGCTGTCTGCGAGCCCGTCGCGACGAGGTGCTGGAGGGGCACATCGAGCGGATCTGGGAGGCGAATCTGCAGGTGTATGGAGCGCGCAAGGTATGGCGGCAGTTGCAGCGGGAAGGCGTCGAGGTCGCCCGCTGCACGGTTGAACGGCTGATGCGTGCCCAGGGTTTGCGCGGTGCAATGCGCGGAAAGGCGCTGCGGACCACCCGCCCGGATTCGATTGCGCCGTGTCCGCTCGATCGCGTCAATCGCCAGTTCGTCGCCCAGCGCCCAAACCAATTGTGGGTGTCCGACTTTACGTATGTCTCGACCTGGCAGGGGTTCGTGTACGTCGCCTTTGTGGTCGACGTCTTCGCCCGCTACATCGTGGGTTGGCGCGTCAGTCGATCCATGCAGACCGAGTTCGTCCTCGACGCCCTGGAGCAGGCCCTGTGGGCTCGTCAGCCTGAACGTAATGCCTTGGTCCATCACAGCGATCGCGGTTCCCAGTACGTCTCGATCCGATACAGCGAACGTTTGGCAGAAGCGGGCATCGAGCCGTCGGTCGGCAGCCGTGGTGATAGCTACGACAATGCCCTGGCCGAAACCATCAACGGCCTGTACAAGGCCGAAGTCATCCACCGGCGAGGGCCTTGGAAGAGCGTTGAAGCGGTCGAGTTGGCCACCCTCGAATGGGTCTCATGGTTCAACCATCACCGCTTGCTTGAGCCGATCGGGTACATTCCTCCCGCCGAAGCCGAGGCAAACTACTACCGCAACCTCAGCGAGCAGGCGGTCGCCGCCTGACTCAAACAAAACGGCCTCCGCGAAACCCGGGGCGATTCAATAAGCCGTATTTACTATTCAAGAATGCCTTGAAATCAGACGCCACGGTCGTTGCATTCCCGATTAGAGGCAAAGCAACGGGATATGTTGTGATACTGGCCCGCACGGAGGGGATGCCGATCGTCAAAGCTATGACCGACGTCGATTTTGTGGTCACGCGTACTACATTCGATGAAGTGAGGGCCGTAACTCCCTTGTCGAAGGAAGTTGAGCAATTTATTGCGACTCACGTTCAACAATGAATCTGATCTTGAGAACGGCACGTCGAAATATACTGCTCCCGATTCCACTGACACCTACGACGCCACTCAGACGAGTGCATCCCAAAGCAATTTCACGCCGGATACGCCGAGCATCACCGTCGCGAACACGAAGAACACCCGCTCGGGGATGCGCGCCAGCGCCTTCAGGCCGATCCACACGCCGACCGGCGCCATGGGCGCAAGCAGCAGCGACACCTTCAGCGTCTCCCACGAGAAGAGGCCGAGCGCGATGTAGGGCACGATCTTCACCGCATTCACCGCGGTGAAGAAGATCACCGTCGTCGCGACGAAAGTGCCTTTCGGCAGGTTGCGATTCAGCAGATAGACCAGCAGCGGCGGCGAGCCGGCGTGCGCGATTGTGCTCGTGAAACCCGACACCGCGCCCCAGAAGAGGCCGGTTCCCTTGCCCGGCGGCCCTTCCATTTTCAGCCGCGCCCGCAAACCAAAGATGCGGTCGAGCGAGAACAGCACGGCGATGCCCCCGACGCAGCCCTTCACCGCCTTCTCGGGCATCCAGCCGAAGACCAGCGAGCCGATCAGCATCCCGAGCGCCGCCGCCGGCAGCAGCAGGCGGATCTCCTCCTTGTCCCACTTGCCCCAGTAGGCGCGGATGCCGATCCAGTCGATGAAGCACAAGAGCGGCAGCATCACCGCCGCGGCCTGGCCGGGTGTGATCCACAGCGACATGAAGGGCACGGCGAGGCCTCCGAAGGCGCCGCCGAGGCCGGACTTGGAGATGCCGGTGAGCAGCACGGCGATGCCGGCGACGATCCAGCCAACGGTGTCGAAAGTCATCGGGTATCCGGAAAAAGCAAAAGCCGCATCGAGCCGTCGGGCCGGATGCGGCGGAGTCGTGAGCAGAGCGGCATTCTAGATGAGGCGCGCTCCGCCGGATGTTACGGGTTGAGCGAGCGCTGCAGCACTTCCAGCACCTTGCGCAGGTCCTCGATCGGCACCTGGCCCGGCGCGGAGGCCTTCTGGCCGACGGCGAAGCTCACCGACGAACCGAACACCCAGCCGAAGAGGCGCGATAGCGAACCGTAGGCGCCCATCGACATGCTGATGATCGGCAGCGAGATCGCCTTCTGCCCTTGCAGCGTCGCCTGCAGCACCGTCAGCACGTCCTCGAGGCCTTGCGGCATCACCGCGACCTTCGCGACGTCGGCACCAGCCTTCTCCATCGCGACGAACTTCGCGACGATTTCCTCGGCCGACGGCGTCTTCTGGAAGTTGTGGAAGGAGGCGATCAGCTTCGTGCCGGTCTCGCGCGCGAGTTCCACGGCGGCCGCGAAGTGCTTCGGCTCGCACGAGAGTTCGTAGTCGAGGAAATCGACCGAGCCCGAACGCGCGACCGCGCGGTACATATCAAGCACCTGCTCTTCGGAAATCCCGATCGTCTCGCCACCTTCGCGGATCGAACGGCGCGTGAAGATGATCGGGATGCCGGCCGCACTCTTGCGGATCTCCTCGGCAAGCGCCACGACGCGACCGCTGTCCGAGATGCCGCCGAAGAAGTCGACGCGCCATTCGAGCAGATCGGGCTTCTTCGCGACGATCGCGTCGAGCTCGCCGAGCACGCCGGCCTCGTCACGGCCGACGAGCGGCGCGCAGACCAGCGGCTCCTTGCCGCCGGCGATGGGTTGGCCTTTCACTTCCAGGGGACGGGTCATTGCCATGAATCGATTCCTCTCATTAATCCTGATAGCCGACGAGCTTGCGGATGCCGTCGGAGGTATAGCCCTCGTAGCCGAACAGCGAAAGATACAGCGGCGCCATCTCGATGAACATCTCCCGCCCCATATGAATCGTGCAGCCGCGCTCGCGGGCCGCGAGCAGCAGCGGGGTGTAATCGATCTTCATGATGACGTCGGCGACCACGGTGCGCGCCGCAACGCGCTCGACCGGGATCGGCAGCGGATCGGTTTCCTTCAGCCCGAGTGGCGTGGCGTTGACGACGAGATCGTAGCCTTCGGGGGCGTTGGTCGCGACAAAAGCGTCACGGCAGATGCCGAAGCTTGCGAGCCGGCCTGCGAGTTTGCCGGCGCTGTCGGTGTTGATGTCGCTGACGCCGACCGCGCTTGCTCCCGCCTGGCCGAGCGCGACGGCAATCGCCGCACCGACGCCGCCTGAGCCGACGACCAGGCAGCGCATGCCCTTCGGGTCGATGCCGGCGCGATTCAAGCCGCGCACGAAGCCGACGCCGTCGAAGAGGTCGCCGAAGAGCGTGCCGTCGGCGCGCTTGACGATCGCGTTGCACGCGCCGGCCGCCTTCACCGTTGCACTCGCCTCGTCGAGGAAGTCGACACAGGCCGGCTTGTGCGGGATCGTGACCATCGCGCCGCGCACGTTGGAAACGGCAAAAAGCGCCGGACCGACTCTTGTGAAGTCGGCCGGCGCGATTTCCAGCGGCACCACCACCGCATCAATACCGATCGCGGCGAACAGCTTGTTATAGAGGATCGGCGCCTTCACCTGGCCGACGGGATAGCCGATGACCGGGTAAAGGAGCGTCGAACCGGTGATCGACAGCGGGTTCTGTCCTGCATTGCCCATGGAAGCTTCCTTCTCTTGTTCGATGCTTGAAAACGCTGTCTGTTGGGGTTGGGGGTAAGCTTAGTCCGTGCTCACGTGCGACACCTTCGCGTTCGGCGAGTAGATGTCGAGGATGTTCCAGTGGCCGGTCGTCGGCACCGGGTTGTTCTTCATCGCGACGTCGATCACGAAAGGCTTGTTCGACTTCACCGCCTGCGCGAGCACTTCCTTGAACTGCGCTGCCGATTCGATCTTCACGCCTTCCGCGCCGTAGGCACGCGCCACCGCCGCGAAGTCCGCTTGGTAGGGCTCGCCGTCCTTACGGAACAGCGTGCCGGTCGTCGTGCCGTAGTGCGCCTTCTGCAGGCCGGCGATCGTGCCGAATGCGAAGTTGTTCATGATCACCCACACGACCGGGATGTTCTCCTCGACCGCGGTCGCGAGCACCGCCGGGTTCTGGCCGAAGCCGCCGTCACCGACCAGCGACACGACCACACGATCCGGGAACGCGACCTTCGCGCCGAGCGCAGCCGGGGCGCCGAAGCCCATCGTGCAGTAGCCGCCCGGAGTCAGGATCGAGCCCGGCGTGAAGATCGGGAACTGCTGGCCGACGCCGTTCTTGTTCCAGCCTACGTCGGTCGTGATGAAGGCATCGCGCGGGAGCACTTCGCGGACCACCGACAGGATGCGCTCGGGCATCATCGGGAAGCAGTCGTCCTGCACGAACTTCTGGTTGCCGGCGACGAAGGTCTCGCGGAACGCGGCGATTTCCTTGCGCAGCGCATCGTTCTTGCGGCCTTCCGGCAGCATCTCGCGGGCGACGCGGTTCAGCACCGTCAGCGCGTTCTTCAGGTCGGTCACGACGCCGATCTCGACCGGATAGTTGCGGCCGATCTCGTTCGAATCGATGTCGATGTGGATCAGCTTGGTCGGCGGGAAGCTGAAGGTGAACTCGTTTTCCCACGAGCTGCAGTCCGCTTCCGAGAAGCGCGTGCCGAGGCCGATGATCCAGTCCGCGTTGCGGCACTTGTCGTTCACCAGCTTCGTACCCCAGAAGCCGGTCATGCCCAGCACCAGTTCATGGTCGTCCGGCAGCACGCCCTTGCCCATCAGCGAATGCGCGACCGGCAGCGACAGGTGGTCGGCGAAGGCGCGCAGTTCTTCCGCCGCATCGGCCAGGATCACGCCGCCGCCGGCGTAGATCACCGGGCTCTTCGCGTCGAGCAGCGCCTGCACGATCTTCTTCGCGGTCACGTCGTCGATCGAGGGCTTCTGCACCGCCTTCGTGTGATGACGCAGGCGGGTGAAGAGCGAGACGTCGATCTCACGCGAGAAGATGTCCATCGGCACATTCACCAGCACCGGGCCGGGACGGCCGCTTTCGGCGAGCTGGAAGGCCTTCTCGAGGATCTCGGGGAAGAGTTCCGGCGTATCGACACGCCAGGCACGCTTCACGAAGGGACGGTAGATCTCCCACTGCGACGCGTCCGCGTGCAGGTTGATTTCCTGGTGCGGGTGCTTGCCGTAGTAGTAGCTCGGGATGTCGCCGGCGATCACGACCATCGGGATCGAGTCGAGCGCAGCATTCGCGACGCCGGTCGCGGCGTTCGTGAGGCCCGGCCCAAGGTGGGACAGCATGACCGAGGCCTTCTTCGTCGCACGGGCATAGCCGTCGGCGGCGTGCGCGGCGATCTGTTCGTGGCGCGTGTTGATGAAGCGGATCTTGCTGTTTTCCAGCGCGGTGAGCACCGCGATGTTGGTGTGGCCGCACAGGCCGAAGATGTGCTCGACGCCGCGGTCTTCGAGGTAGCGGACGAGCTGGTGGGAAATCAGTTGCTTCATTTGGCGTCGCCTCCAGATATGAATGTGAGTGCCGTATCGATTGCGAAGCCGGGGCTACGCCTGATTCTTCCCGGGTACGGCACGGCGCGCCGGTCCCGCATAGGTATAAGGAATGTTCTTGGGCATCGGGCCCTTGATGCGCCCGCCCTGCTGCGACTGCTCCCACGCGTGGGCGAGGATGCCGACCGAGCGCGACAGGATGAAAAGCCCGCGCCCGAGCTCGGGCGCAAAGCCCAGCTCCGCGTAGATCACGGCCGTCGCGCCGTCGATGTTCATCGGAATGCGCTTGCCCTTGCGGCGTTCGAGGATCGCTTCGACCGTCTGGCCGATCTGCGAATACAGCCCGGCGACGACACCTTTTGCACGCGCTTCTTCGACCATCGCGAGGAGCTTGCCGGAGCGCGGATCGATCGGATGGAAGCGGTGGCCGAAGCCGGGGATCACCTTGCCGTTTTCTGCAATATAGGCATCGAGTGCAGCTTCCACCGCGGCTTCGAGCGAAGTGCCCTGCTCGATGCGCTTCGCCGCATCGGCGTAGAGTTCCATGCACTGCTGACCCGCGCCGCCGTGGATGCCGGCGAGCACATTCACCGCCGAGGCCATCGCGTTGTTGAGTTCGACGCCGCAGGTCATCGCCATGCGCGAGATCGCGATCGACGGCGCGTGCGGGCCGTGATCGACCGCCGACACCAGCGCCGCTTCCAGCAGACGCGACTGCTCGGCATTGGGCAAATCGCCACGCACCATCAGCCAGATCATCTGCGGGAAACTGACGTTGCCAATCAGCTCCTCGATCGGGTAGCCGCGCATCGCGATCTTGCCCGGCTCGATGTCGATGATTTCGGTGGTCCACCACGCCTGTGCGTCGCGGACGATGTCGTCGGCACTCTTCATGATCAAATCGCCTTCTGTTCGTGGAGTTGGGCAACTTCGGCCGCCGTGTAGCCCAGTTCGGCGAGGAGCGCATCCGTGTGCTCACCAAGCACCGGCGGCGGCGTCGCCACGTCAGGGTTCGCGCCCGCCATCTTGAAGCCCGCGCGGACGAGGCTGATGTCGCGTCCCACGCCCGGCACATCGTCGAATTTCGCGAGCAGATCGCGACTGCGCACCTGCGGATGATCGAGCACTTGCGGCACGCTCAGTACACGACCGGCCGGCACGCCGAGTTTGGCGAGGATCGTTTCCCATTCCTCGGCGGACTTTGCGGCCAGCCCCGCTTCGATCTCGACCTTCAGCACCTTGCGGTTGCGCTTCCGTGCCTCGCGCTCGGCAAAACGCTCGTCGCTCGCAAGCTCCGACCGCCCGATCGCGACCACCAACGCCTCGAACTGCTCCTGCTTGTTCGCGGCGATGTTCAGGAGCCCGCTACCGGTGCGGAAGGTGCCCGACGGCGCGGCGGTAAAGTTCTCGTTGCCCATCGGCACCGGCTCCTTGCCGGCGATGAGGTAGTTCGACACCACCCAGCCCATCGTCACGATCGTCGAGTCGAGCATCGACACGTCGATGAATTCGCCCTCGCCGGTCTTCGCCTGGCGCACCAGCGCGCTCGAAACCGCGAAGGCCGCCGTGATGCCGCCGATCGTATCGGCGACCGGGTAGCCGACACGCAACGGCGCCGATTCGTCGTCGCCGGTGATGCTCATCACGCCCGACATGCCCTGCACGATCTGGTCGTAGGCCGGCGCATGGCGCATCGGGCCCTGCTGGCCGAAGCCCGAGATCGCGCAATAGACGAGCTTCGGATTGATTTCCTTCAGCACCTCGTAACCGAGACCGAGGCGATCCATCACGCCGGGCCGGAAGTTCTCGACCAGCACATCGGCCGTGCGCACAAGGCGGAACAGCACTTCCTTGCCGGCCTCGGACTTGAGATTCAGCGTCAGCGACTTCTTGCCGCCGTTCTGCGCGAGGAAGGACGCGCCCATCTTCGCCTTGTTCAGCGCGGGATCGGCACCGAGCTGACGCGCGAGGTCGCCCGACTCGGGCACCTCGACCTTGATCACTTCGGCACCGAGCAGCGCCAGCTGATACGCGCAGAAGGGACCCGCCAGCACATTGGTGAGGTCCAACACGCGGATTCCGGAAAGCGCTGCAGTCATGTCCCACTCCTTCGTTCTCTAGGGATCGACACCGACCCCGTCTCGTTGAAGAAATAATAGAACGCAATTCTCTCCTGCGCAACTATTTTTGAAACGCGGTTTTATTTTGAGAGAACTTCGACGAGAGGATGAAACGAACGGACGACACCGCGCCGCCGCCAACACGAAGGCGGCGCAGCCGGAAGCCAAGGGAAAAGGTAGTGAACGACGGCGGTCAGCGCCGCCCTCGTGAAATCAGACGCGGGTGGCCTTATCGGTGAGCCACTGTACCGCGGCCTGCGCGCGGGTCATCACGCGCGGCAGTTCGCTGTGCTGGTTGTCGTCGCTGAAGACGTCGAGCGTGTAGTCGCCGCGATAGCCGTTGCGCTCGAGCCCCGTGACGAGCTCCGAGATCATCTGGCCGTGTGCGCCCTCGCCCGGGAACACCCGCTCGTGGCGCGACACTTCGACAAAGTCCTCGATCTCCGAGATGAAGTCGAACTTGTAGTCCGAGATCTGCACGAGGAAGATCCGGTCGGCCGGGATGGCCTGCAGCGGCTCGATCGCGGTCTGGCGCATCAGGATCTGGAAGGAATCGACGACGAGGCCGACGTTCTTTCGGTTCGCGAGTTCGACGACGCGCCACGCGTCGGTGTATTCGCTGACCCAGCGTCCCCAAGGCAAAGCCTCGTAGCCGATGCGGATGCCCATCGGCGTCGCGAGCGTGCCGAGCACCGACAGGTTGTGCGCGAGGACTTCCGGGTCCGCGATCGCCGTCGGGGCCGTCGCGGAGGACACGATCAGCAGGCGGCAGCCGACCGAAGCCGCGAGTTCCAGGATCGATTTCGCCGCCTCGATGCGATATTCGAATTCGCGCTCGGTGTTGCCGCCGATCTCGCGCAACACTTGGAAAGCGCTGACCTTGAGCCCGCTCTCTCGCACCTTGCGCGCAGCCACTGCCGCCCCTTCGGGGTGCGCCAGCAGGTCCTTCGCGTTCAGCTCGACGGTCGTGAAACCCGTGGCCCGGGCGGCGTCGATCTTGTCCTGCAGCGTACCGGGCAGCGTCGCGCTGTTGATCCCGATTCTACGAATATCCATGAGCGGCGTCGGCAAAGGGTAAGGGAGGCGGAAGTCTCAGGCGGCGGCCTGCACGATCTCGAAGTAGAACGGCGGCACGACCGGTGTCGTGACAAGACGCGTCACGCCCGGTCGCTCGGCGTCCGCTTCCGGTTCGCGTGCGAGCGGCACGGCATTCCCGCGCAGTCCGGCAGCGACGGCGGCCAGTGCATCAGTCTCGATGCCGATATCGGCGATACCTTCGACGCTCGTCGGATCGACGCCTTCTTCGCTATCGGCCCCCGGGCAGATCGCCAGACGCAGCTTGCCGCAGGGGCTCTCCATCCAGACCTTTCCGGTTTTCGTCGTACCGGTCGTACGGAAGCCGAAGACCTGTTCGTGGAACTCGACCCATTCCTGCTCACGACCGGCGCAGACATTCAGGCTGACGTGCTCGACGCGCTTGAGGCCGAGCGGCACGACCGGCGGCTTGTCCTGCGACAGCGGCAGGAAATCAACGTCGTAGATCGTATGGTCGCCGTAGCGGTCCACAAAGTAGATATGCGTGCCGCCGACGCCGACGACCGCCGGGATGTTCAACTCCATCGCACCGGCGTGGGCAGGGACGTCCCAAGCGCCGCTCGCCAGCGCCCGCTTGTAGGCGGCGGCAACGTTCTTCACGCGCAGCGCGATCGCGCAGATGCCCGGCCCGTAGGCGCGGTTGAAAGTCTGCGCGAAGCTTTCCTCGTCGGCATTGATCAGGAAGTTGATATCGCCCTGCCGGTACAACACCACGTTTTTCGATCGATGCTTCGCCACCGCCGAGAATCCCAACTGCTCGAAATGCGCAGCGAGCGCCGCGGGGTCGGTTGAAGCGAATTCGACGAATTCGATTCCGTCCATCTGAAGAGCGTTGCTTGAAGCGTCAGACGTCGAAAAAAAGGGGTCTTGCATCCTTTGGCTCCTGACTGCCGAGCGGCAGCGGACATGCGAATTTGAACAACGCGACACGAAATGGTGCGCAATGACACTTTTATCATAGGGCTGGTGCCTTACCCAACATCTTTCTGCACGCCGACGCGAACGATATTGCACCGCACAGAACACCGTTCTAACATTTGACAGCATAGTTCCCGGATCGGGCAAGTCCCCGTCGCGCACCAGGATGTGGTCCGCACCTTAGTCTGCAAGGGCTTTCGGGACGTTTGCCGTGACACAGTCTGCACACGAAATTTCCCGAAACCCGGCTATCATGGTTGGCAGTCAAGAACCAGGTTTCATTTTTTGGAGCATCCACCATGAGCAGCGAAGGCGTCGCATCCGTAGAACGCGCCCTAACCATCCTCGACGTGTTCACCGACCGTGACAAGAGTCTGACCCTCACGGAAATCTCGAAGCGCGCTGGTTTCTACAAGAGCACCACGCTGCGCCTGGCCGAGTCGCTCGAAAAGTTCGGCTACCTGCGCCGGCTCGACGACGGCGCTTACCGCCTCGGCCCCAAGCCGCTGTTCCTCGGTTCGCTGTATCAGAAGCACTTCAGCACCGGCGACTTCGTGCCGCAGGTGATGCGCCGCATGTCGGAGGAGCTGCGCGAAGGGATCTCCTTCTTCGTGCGCGACGACGACCGTCGCGTCTGTCTGCATCGCGTCGACTCGCCCCGCGCGATCCGTGACGCGATCCACGAGGGCGACGCCTTCCCGCTCAACACCGGCGCGTCGGGCCACGTGCTGCTCGCCTTCAGCGGGCTTACGGGCGGCAAATACGACCAGATCCGCGACCGCTATTACGCGATTTCGATCGGCGAGCGCGATCCGGAAACGGCTGCCGTCTCCTGTCCCGTCTTCGCCGTACAACAGCGCCTCGTCGGCGCGCTGTCGGTCTCCGGTCCCAAGTACCGCCTCGAAGAAAAAGCGCTCGAAGCGATTGTGCCGACGCTGCAGAAATACGCGGCCGAACTCACCCATCTGTTCGGCGGCGCCTGGCCTGACCTGAGCAAGGTCGGGGTGCGCGCCCACGCCTGAGCGGGGCCGCCGGCGCTTCGCGACCGTCGGCGACGCTGACTGCAGCTGCCCCCTCGCGGGGACTGCGGTCAGCGGAAGTGGTAGTACTTATCGTCCAGGAACTTGACCAGGCTCTGCATTTCGGCCGGCGAAAACTCTTTCTTCGCGAGATGGCTGCAGCCTTCCAGTTGTTGCTTGAGCTCGTCGAGCGACCGCACCGTCCGCTCCTTGCGGGTATAGACGCCTGAATCGTGGCAGCCGGTGCAGTTGGCGGCATGCAGGCGCTGGCCTTCCGCGGCGTTGCCCGGAAGCGTGGCGAATCCGGGTGTCGCAAACACCGCCGTCGTTAGCGCGAAATACGCAATTCTCCTCACGGTGCCTCCTCCAGGAAAAGGGGTTCCGCTACAGCTTAGTGCTGGCGTCGGCAGCATTCAATGCTACGGCGGGCAGATCGTGGCGCCGCCATGCGGCAATCCCCGTATGCCCGGTAAAAAAATGAGGTGTCCCGATCCATGGGAGAGGAGGATGGAATTCCGGTGACGCCGGGGGACACCTCAGGGGAAAATCGCAATTTCTTGTGGGTTCGTCCCACGCAGGGCAAGCCACTCAGCGCAGCAATAACAATCCGCCCAGGATCAGCACTGCCAGGAAGACCGTGTTGGCCGTCAGCATCGCCACCGGCCTCCATCCGACCGCCGCGAGCTGCTGGAACGAGGTCTTCACGCCAAGCGCCGAGATCGCGACGACGAGGCACCAGCGCGACAGGCTGGAGGCGGCCTGCGTGACCTCCTTCGGGATCAGCCCGAGGCTATTCACCAGCACCAGCACCGCAAAGCCGACGAGGAAGCCGGGCAGCACCGGTGGCTTCTGGCCCGCGGGGCCGCCGTCGCGAAAGAGCACCGACACGACCGCGACCACCGGCAGCAGCATCGCGACGCGGAAGAGCTTCACGAAGACCGCCGCATCCCCCACCTCGGGCGAGATCAGGTAGCCCGCGGCGACCACTTGGGCGACGTCATGGATCGTGCCCCCGAGGAAGACCGCCGCCGCGTTGGCGTCGAGCCCGAGCATCTTCACGAGCGTCGGGTAGATGATCATTGCGACCGTCGACAAGGCCGTGACGCCGACCACCGTGAAGAGCGTGAAGCGCTGGTTGGCTTCGTTCTTCGGCAGCACCGCCGAGATCGCGAGCGCCGCGGATGCCCCACAGATCGCGACCGCCCCACCGGTCAGTATCCCTTCCGTTCCCGGACGACCCAGCAGCCGGCCGACAAGCGCGCCGAAGAGGATCGTCAAGACCACTCCCCCCGCGACCATCGCGATCGATTCCGCGCCGAGCCCGGCAAGCTGTTCGGCAGTGATCCGCGCGCCCAATAGCGCAACGCCGAAGCGCAGGATCTGGCGCGACGCAAACTCGATGCCGCAGTGGATCTTCTCGCCATTCGCGGCGAAGTTGAAGGCCATGCCGAAGAACAACGCATACAGCAGCTGCGGCCCGCCCTGGTGCTCGGAGACGAAAGTTGCCGCCAGCGCGATCGTGATCGCCGTCAATACGCCGGGCCATCGCTCCGTCAGCATCGGAAGGCGCAGCGTTGCCATTGCTCGCATCTGAGTATTCATCCTTTCATTCCCACCATTGCTTCAGGCCGCGAGGCCGATCGCCGGCGCGGCACCGAAACGCTGGGCCTGCGCGGGATCGTTCAAGAGGAAGTGCGACAGCGCGGGGATCAGGATCAGCGCGCCGATCATGTTCCACACGAACATGAAGGTCAGGAGTATCCCCATGTCGGCCTGGAACTTGATCGGCGACCAGATCCAGGTGACGACCCCTGCCGCGAGGGTGACGCCCACGAGTGCCACGACCTTCCCGGTAAATTGGACGGACAGCCGGTGGGCTTCGGCCAGCGTTGCGTCGGCGCGCTGCTGCGCGAGCTGGATGCTCAAGAGATACAGTGCATAGTCGACGCCGATCCCGACACCGAGTGCGATCACCGGCAAGGTGCCGACCTTCACGCCGATGCCGAGCACCACCATCAGCGCCTCGCACAGGACCGAGGTCACGACCAGCGGCACCACTGCGACGACGACCGCGCGCCAGTTGCGGAAGGTGATGAAGCACAAGAGGACCACCGCCCCATACACGTAGAACAGCATCGTGCGGTTGGCTTCCTTGACGACGATGTTGGTCGCCGCGTCGATCCCGGCACTCCCCGCGGCGAGCAGGAACTGGCGATCGGACGAGCCGTGTTCGTCGGCAAACCGCGCCGCCTCGGCCACCACGCGGTCGAGCGTCTCGGCACGGTGGTCGGTCAGGTAGGCGATCACCGGCATCACCGAGCAGTCGTTGTTGAAGAGGTCGGGGTTATTCACCGAGGCCTGCTGCGCGCCGTAGTTGAGCACGTCCTGGTTGCGGGCGAGCGTCACCCACTTCGGGTTGCCTTCGAAGGAGCCGGCGGTGATCTGGCGCACCGCATCCCCGAGAAAGACCGTGGTCTGCACGCCCGGCACCTGCTGCAGGGTCCAGGCGAGGCGGTCGGCCTCGACCAGCGTCTCGTACTTGAGGCAGCCTTCGGTCGCAGTCTTCACGATCACCGCGAACTGGTCGGACGAGAGCGAGTAGTTCGCCGTGATGTAGGCGTTATCGCGGTTGTAGCGCGAATCCGCGCGCAGTTCCGGCGCGCCCGGCTCGAGGTCGCCGATCTTGAGGTGCTGGCTCACGGCGAAGCCCGCGACGGTGAGCAGCGCCGAGACCGCGATCGCGCCGATCGCCCAGCGCCGCTCGGTGAAGCGCTCGAGCCAGGCCCATAGCCCGGTGCTGGCGCTGGACTCCGCCTTGAGGCTGCGCGCTCCGGCCGCCGCACTCACCCCGGTGTAGGACAAGAGCACCGGCAGCAGCACGAGGTTGGTGAAGATCAGCACCGCGACGCCGATGCTCGCGGTGAGCGCGAGCGCCTGGATCACCGGGATGTCGATCACCATCAGCACCGCGAAACCCACGGCGTCCGCGACCAGCGCCGTCATGCCGGCGAGGAAGAGGCGACGGAAGGTGAAGCGTGCCGCGACGAGTCGGTGCGTGCCGCGGCCGATGTCCTGCACGATGCCGTTCATCTTCTGTGCACCGTGCGAGACGCCGATCGCGAAGATCAGGAAGGGGACTAGGATCGAGAACGGGTCGAGCTCGAAGCCGAGCGCCGCGATGAGCCCCATCTGCCACACGACCGCGATCACCGAGCAGGCCACGACGAGCGCGGTGCTCCTGAGGCAACGGGTGTAGGCGAAGATCACGACGATCGCGATGAGTGCTGCCACCGCGAAGTAGGTCATCACCTGGCTCACGCCATCGATGAGATCGCCGACGAGCTTCGCGAAGCCGATGACGTGGATGCGCACCGGTGCGCCGGACTGTTCGAACTTCGCGCGGATGTTCGCGTCGAGCGTCGCTGACAGGGCGCGGTAGTCGATCGCCGCGCCCGTCGCCGGGTCCTTGTCCATCAGCGGCACGAAGATCATGCTCGACTTGAAATCGGTACCGACGAAGCGCCCGACGATGCCGGCCCGCGCGATGTTGAGCTTCAATTGCTCGGTCGCCTTGGGCGAGCCGTCGTAGGAGTCTGGCATCACGGGCCCGCCCTGGAAGCCTTCCTCGGTGACTTCGGTCCAGCGCACCGAGGGCGCCCACAAGGACTTGACCCACGCGCGATCGACGCCGGGGGTGAGGATCAGTTCGTCGTTGATCTTCTTCAGCGCGTCCTGGTAGGCGGGATCGAAGATGTCGCCCGCGGGGTTCTCGACGACGACCCGCAGTACGTTGCCCAGGCCCCGCAGCTCCTTGCGGTTCTCCAGGTAGTTCTTGATGTAGGGCTGGCTCTGCGGGAGCATGCTCTCGAAGCTGGCATTCAGATGCAGCTTCCAGCCGGCCACGAGCGCGAGCACCACGGTCACCACGGCGCAGATTGCGACGACGGCGAGGCGGTGGTTGAAAATCATCCGTTCGAGCGCGTTGCCCGAGTGGCGGTCGAAGTCCGAGAGGGAACGCACGACCGGGGTCTGGTCCTGGGAATCGAGGGCGAGGGCCATCGCGAAGGTCTCCGTTCTTTACTGCAAGGGCTGCACGCGCACGCCGCGCGCACCGGCGAGGACGACCGCATCCGCGCCCAGGGGCTGCACGGCCGCGGCCGGCAGTGCCCGTTCCTGTTTCACCGGCGAGAAATGCTCGCCGCCGTCGTGGCTCACGAGGAGGCGCCCCGCCTGGCTCGCGAGGAACACGTCGCGCTCGCCCACCACGGCGCCGGCGGTGAGGCCTTCGGTCACGCCAGTGTCGAGCTTGTGCCAGGAGGCGCCGCGGTCGGTGCTGCGCCAGGCGTTGCCGCGCAGCCCGTAGACGATTACCGCGTCCCGCGTCCCGGTGACGCCGAAGTAGCTGCCCTTGTAGGGCGTCGGCACGGCGACAAAGCGGCCCGCCGCGGCATCGAGCCGCATCACGAGGCCCTGCTCGCCGGTGACGAACACCTCGCCACCCGCGGCGCGAATGCCATAAAGATGCAGCGCCTGAGGGTTGTCGGTGCGGTCAAGCCACGGCTGCCAGGTCTTGCCACCGTCGCCAGTGCGCAGGATCAGGTTGAAGGCACCGACGACGAAGCCGGTTTTGTCGTCCGCGAACCACACGTCGAGGAAGGGGTTCTCCGCAGCCTGAGCGGCAAAGCGCTCGGCCTCACTCACCCATTTCGCGGCCGTTTCGGCCGCGGCCCCGCCCGCCTTGGCAGCCTGCGCCTGGTAGTGGGCGACGAGCACTCCGCCGAGGGCGCGGCCCTCGAGCTGCTTGGTCCAGGTGGCGCCCGCGTCGCCCGAGTGCAGCACGACGCCGTCGTGTCCCACCGCCCAGCCCTGCTGCGACGTCGGGAAGCTCACGGCGACCAGATCCGAGGCGACCGGCACCTTCGCCTGCCGCCAGCTCTTGCCCTGGTCGTCCGAATACACGATGTGGCCGCGTTGCCCCACGCCCACCACCCGCTGCCCGGCGAGCGCGAGCCCGTTCAGCAGGCCCTTCGCCGCCAGCGGGCTCGCCATCGCCGACGTGTCGAGCACGTCCTGGAAGTCCGCCGCAGGGGCCATGGCCGGCATTGCCAGCGCCAGCGCGATCAATGCGCCACCCAATCGCTGCACCTTCATTGTCATTCCTCTATGGGGGCGGGTCGCCCGGCGCGGCCTGGATTGCCGCCGCACCGGGGGCCCGGGGAGGAGACCTTGTGGGTCGTTCAGCGGATGCCCGCGCCGGCCAGCGAGTCGGGCGACCAATCGCGCTCGCTGAGCGGCTTGGTCTGGCGCATGCCGCCGGTTTCGGCGCTGAAGCCCGTCAGCGAGTAGATGCCCGCGATCAGGTCATAGTGGCCGAACATGTCGGTGTAAGGTGCCGGCAGGTCGTAGCTCGGGGCCATGTAGGCGAAGCCGGCGCGGTATATCTGCCCGCGGGCGTCGTACTGGTCCGACGCGAGCGCCGCCCACGAGTCCTCGTCGAGGTAGAACACGCGCTTGCTATACACGTGGCGCTTGCCCTCGCGCAGCGTCGCCTCGACGACCCACACGCGGTGCAGCTCCCAGCGCACGAGATCCGGGTTGAGGTGATTGGGTTTCAGCAAATCGTCCTGCTTCGCCTGATACACCGCACCGTAGTCGTTGTACGGCACGAACATCTCCTTCTTGCCGACGAGCTTGAAGTCGAAGCGGTCCATCGAGCCAGTGAAGAGGAAGATGTCGTCGAAGGTATTGCCGCCAGCCGTGCCGGGGTTCGGCGTGTCGTGTGACAGATCGGGGGCGACCTTCACGCGGCGCTGGCCCGGCAGGTAGGTCCAGGCCCGACGGTCCTTGGTGCCGATGTCAAGCGGGTCGACGATCAGCAGCGCCTCACCCGCGCGCCGCGCCGGGCCGGTGTAGGTGTTCTTCAGGCGCCAATAGGTTTCCGCCGAACTCTTGCTGTTGTCCCAGAACGGATACTCCTGGACGTTGTTGCCTTCGGTGGCGAGCGTCGTACGGCCGCTGGCGTCGACGTTGAGGTTGCGGTACTTCACCTCATAAGCCTGGCCGTTGTAGCGCACGAGGTGATTCCACATCGCCTCGTAGCCGGTCTTCGGGATCGGGAACGGGAAGCCCGCGTGGCAGCCTTCCATCGAGCGCCCGTCATTGCCGGTCTTGGCCGACACCGCGCACTTCGCCGTGTTGTCGGCGACGAACTTGGGGAAGGCGACGCTGCGGTGCGTCGGATAGACATCGACACGGAAGGTCGGGTACTTCTGCAGCAGCGCCTTGGTGCCCTCGGTGAGCTTGTCGGCGTACTGGGTCATGTTCTTGCCGTCGATCGTCAGGCGCGGTTTGTCGCCGGCGAAGGGGTTCGGGCGGATGCCGTCACCGGTCTTGAAACCGGCCGGTGCCTGGGTCGTGCCGCCGCCGTACTCGGGAATCGTACCGTCCTTGTTGCCGGCCTTCTCCGCGCCGACCGCCGTCAGGCTCGTGCCGAGCTTCTTCGCCTCGTCCGCCGTAATCGCCGCCACCGCCGGCGTACCCACTGCCGCCGCCAGTGCGACCGCGATCATTGTCTCGATAATGCGCATTGTGATCTCCTCAGAACGTCGTCTTCAGTGTCAGGCTTACGAAGCCGCGGTCCTTGAGCAGCGTGGTGAAGCCGTTTTGCGTCGTTACGGCAGTGCCGTTGTCGCGATAGCGACCGAAGTAGTCGATGTACTTCAGGTCGATCCGGTATTTCTGGAACACGTCAGCGGACAGGCCGATGCTGTAGTTGCCGTTACCCTCGTTGCCGCCGAAGACGGTCGGCGCGTTGCCCGAGAGCCCCACGGAGGCCGAGACGGGAGCAGACAGATCGACGCCGGGCAGCACCTGGTACCAAGTCGGCGTGAAGGACAGCGACAGGCCCCAGAAATCCTTCGTCGTGCAGCCGTCCCATTTGTCGCGACCACGGCAGGGCACGAAGCCTTCCGCATAGAAGAGATTCTTGCCGCTGCGCACCTTGTCCCAACGCGCCCACGTCACCTCGGCCGCCCAGTTCGCGGCATCGAAGACCGGCGTCTTCGGCACCACGCCGAGGAAGTTCACCAGCCCGTGGAAGGTGTCGCCGCGCGGACCGGTGGTCTCGCCCCGATCCGGCAGTCCCGTGGGCGAAATCCCCAGTACCTGCGCATTGAGCGGCGTGTTGCGGCGATACGAGAATTCCGCCCCGACGCTGACGCCCGCGATGTTCTTGGCGAGGCTGACGCCGTACAGATCGATGTCGCCCGCATAGATCAGGTTGTAGCGGCTGACTCCCGCTCCGACTCGCGTAAGGAGAATCTGCGGCAGCTTGTCGGCGTAGCGCCGATAGTAGAAACCGAGCGTGCCGTCGAGCACCTCGGGCGACCAGCGCAGCGCGAGCCCGTATTCGCCGTCATGTTTCGGCTCCACCGGCTTGCCGTTGGCGGCAAAACCGAGGCGGGGGATGAACTGGCGATCCGGGCCGTTGAAGGCAAAGTCCACCGGACCGAGATAGGTGCCGCCTTCCGGGTAGCGGTAGGCTTCCCAATCGAGGAAGTACTGCGCCGCCACCGACAGCGTATCCGTCACTTGCGCCTGGCCCGAGACCTGGTTCAGCGGGCGGAAGAGTTCCTTCGCTTCGACGCCCGGCGTCGCGAACCCCTTCTGCAGGTCGAGCGGCATCTGCGAATAGGAGACGCTGTTCAGCGCGCCGTTAAGGAATAGCGACTCGCCCCAGAACACGGCGTGGCGGCCGGCCTTGAGCCGCACGGGCACGTCGCCCGCGTCGAAGTTGCCGAACACGAAGGCGTCCAGCAGTTCGCCCGACGGCCCGTGGTAGAGGCGCTTCGTATAGTGGCTGTATTCGTGGTTGCGATAGCTCGGAATCGCCGAGAACGGCGCGTTCGGATTCGACTGGCTCTCGTCGCCGTAAGCGTCGTCGTACCAGCCGGCGCCGCTCACCCGGAAGCCCGTCATCCCCTTGTACACGACGTCCAACTCGGACAGCAGGTCGAGGCGGTTGGCGACAATGTCGCCCCGGTCGAAGCTGTAAGTCCCTTCATCGCTGATCGCCGAATTGCCGATCTTGTTGTCGCGCTTTTCGACACGCGTGGCGACGTTGTATCGCACCGTGTTGTCCCAACGGACCTGCAGGTCCGAATTGCCGGTGTCGAATTCGAACGCCTGAGCGTTACCGCCCATCGCCAATATTGCTGCGGCCACGGCGAGCGCCGACTTCCTGCGGGCGAATTGCAGCCCTTTTCTCCTCGTCTCCATCCTCGTCAGCCCCTATTTTTGGTTGGCTTGATCTGTTTTGCGTCTCCGGCACGTGAACGCCGGATGGATTTCATTGTGCGCATGGCCGCCCACTTTTTCCCCCCCTAGCAGGGGTGGTGGGAAGCCGAAACAGAAAGATGTCGGGGGACTTACGCGACGCGGGTCGACAAAGCCGACCTCCAAGAGCGCGCGATTATTTTGGAGAGTTGTTGAAACACCTATTATTTTATAGTCACAGAAACGAAGCTGTGTGTCATTGGGACACGCCGACGCTGGCATGTACCGTGCAAAGCGCAGGATGAAGTCGTCTAGCGTCCAAAGCGACTCCGCCGAGGCCGAAAAGCGTCCGTTGACTATCCTGAGAAGAATGCAATCGACGGAGGTCCATCATGAGAGCGCTACTTGCGGCCGTGTTGCTCGCCTCATTGTCCTGCCAATCGCAAGCCGTTTCCTTTACGGTGACGGAGCAGAACTCCAGCCTCAAATTCACGATCGACGACCCCACGTTCAACCTGAATGTTCCCAACGACCCGGTGCAGTTGCCGCGCACGGTCGAATGGACCGTCGATGGCCGACGCATCCTCGTGTATCCGTCCGGTCCCTTCACCATGCTGGATATCGGTCACATCCACCCGGGCGCCCATGTCGGCGCCAATCAGATCCATGCTCAGGGCCCCCTCCTAGGCTATGGCAGCGGAGCAACGACCGGCACCGTGACGGGCGCCGTCGTCTACTCCGTCAATGGCGGTGCAACGGGCAGCGGAGCGTCCCGAATCTCCGAGAAGGTGGACATCCACAACAAGTCGGGCGGTGCAATTTCGGTCCAGTTGGCCGGCATGGGTTTCAAGCCAACCCAAACCTCACTCGAGGTCCCGGATCTGAACGGATTGACCGTGGAGGGCAGTACAGTGATCTATTTCCAGGGCACGCCGCAGGCCAGTTCGCTAACCGAGTCGCCACCTTATCCGCCCCTGACCGTGCGCCCGGTGGTGAATTTCACCGGCTTCAATCCATTGCTGAACCAGAATTTCAGCCTGCCAGACGGCGCTGTGCTGACCATGATCACGGAGCTGAAACTGTCGCCACCATTGTTCACCGTGACCATCGTGTGGGCACTGATCGCGCTACTGGCAGTGCTGGGAATGGCAGCGGGAGCGTTCATCTGGCGGCGGCGTTCGCGTTGAGAAGGGAACCGAACCATCCATACGGGCGGGCCTTCATGGACAGATGGGCGCCGATGACACGCATGACGTGACTGTCACGATTTTGCGTGCGTGCCCCCAAACAGTCCGACTGGCGCGCGCCGCGCTGACATCGCGATCGGATGCAGCGCAAATTCCTTGCTTAGCCCCCCGTCGTGGAGGGGGCGCCGGCCACTCCTTCCTGCCTAGAATCCGTCATATCCGCTCCACGGATTCCAGGAGTCGCCATGTATCGCCATCTACTCGTGCCGATCGACGGCACCGACCTCTCGACCGAAACCAGCAGCAACGCCATCGACTTCGCCCGCACGCTCGGGGCCCGCATCACCTTCTTC
Organism: Azoarcus sp. KH32C; assembly: GCF_000349945.1. Classification (NCBI taxonomy): domain Bacteria; kingdom Pseudomonadati; phylum Pseudomonadota; class Betaproteobacteria; order Rhodocyclales; family Zoogloeaceae; genus Azoarcus; species Azoarcus sp. KH32C. The sequence continues at coordinate 619,834 of NC_020548.1, forward strand.
CACGCCCGGCCCGATTACGCCGCGGCGCTCGACGGCGAGGCCGAAATCGTGCGGCTGACCTCGCCGGCCAAGTTCGCCTATGCGTACGAAGGACGGGTGCGCGAAATCCTGGCAAAGGCGGAAGCGGCCGCGCGCGCCTTCGGCGTGCCCTGCGGCTCGGCGACCGCCGTCAGCGACTCGCCCGCCAAGGCGATCATCGCCGCCGCGCGTGACGCCGCATGCGACCTGATCTACATGGCGTCCCATGGCCGACGCAGCGGCATCGGCATGATGCTGGGATCTCAGACACTAAAGGTGCTGGTCAATGCCGGCATGCCGGTGCTCGTAGCGGCCACGTCGAATCCGCCCGTCCCGTCACAGGTGATGGACGTGATCCGCGACGAGCACCGCTCGCTCGCCGCCGTGTTGCACGCTTGGCTGAACCTGCTCGACAGGAAAGAGGAGATGGACGGAAAGCCCGACGCGGACCTGATGCGGACGATGATCCAATATCTCAAGACCTTTTCGGTCAGCATGCATCGCCCGAAGGAAAACGAATATCTCTTCAGCCGCCTCCGCCGCCGCAGCACGCGTTATGACACCGAGCTCTCCGAGCTGGAGCACCAAAATGCCGACCACCAGCGGCTGATCGGCGAACTCGAAGCCGCGGTCGAGCGCCATCTCGCCGGTTCGGCGCCCTTGGCAGACATCCGCGAGGCGGTTGCGAGCTGCGAGCAATCGACTTGGGAACACATGCAGCGGGTCGAAGGCAGCATCCTTCCCGGTGCGCTGAACCATTTGACGCCCGAAGACTGGGAAGGGATCAACGCTGCCTTTTCCGACGGCGGCGATCCACGCTTCGGCCGGGATACGAACACGGAATTCCGCCGCATCTTCTCGCGCATCGTAAACCTCGCCCCGTCCGATAGCGCCGGCGACTAGTCCTCGGCCCCCCAAGGAGATCGCCCATGCTCAAGGGACTCATGCAGGACCGCCCCCTGCTCGTTTCTTCATTGATCGAACATGCAGCCCGCTGTCATCCGGGAACCGAGATCGTGTCGCGAACCGCTGAAGGATTGATCAGCCGCTGCACCTACGGCGACATCGGGCGGCGGTCAAGACAACTCGCCGCGGCGCTGACCGCCTTGGGCGTCAAGCCGGGCGACCGGATCGGGGCGCTGGCCTGGAACGGGTACCGGCACATGGAGCTGTACTACGGCGTGTCCGGCGTCGGCGCCGTCCTGCATACGATCCATCCGCGCCAGTTTCCCGAGCAGATCGAATACGTGGTCAATCATGCCGGGGACCAGTACCTCTTCTTCGACATCACCTTCGCGCCGCTGATCGAGCGCCTCGCGCCGGCGCTGAAGACGGTGAAGCGCTTCGTCGCGATGACGGACCGCAAGAATCTCCCCCTGAGCGACATTCCGAACCTGCTGTGCTACGAGGACCTCATCGCGGAGGCCAGCGCCGACTTCGAGTGGCCATCCTTCGACGAAACGACGGCCTCGTCGCTGTGCTACACGGCGGGAACGACGGGAACGCCGAAAGGCGTGCTGTACTCGCACCGCTCGACGGTCCTGCACGCCTTCGCCCTGTGCGCGGCCGACAGCCTCTCACTGTCCGCGCGGGAATCGGCGCTGCTCGCGGCGCCGATGTTCCACGTCAATGCCTGGGGCGTTCCGTACGCCGCGGCGATGTGCGGCATGAAGCTGGTGCTGCCGGGGCCGGTCCACGACGGTCGGAGCATCTACGAACTGCTGCGCGAGGAGCGGGTGACGCTCGCACTCGGCGCGCCCTACTTCTGGGCTCCGCTGTTCAAGTACCTGGACGGGATGCGCCGGAATCCGCGCAAGGAGCTCTCGCTCGAGCGCGTCGTCGTCGGCGGAATCGCCCCGGCGAGCGAGCTGGTCGAGCGCTTCGCCACCACCTTTGGCGCCCGCGTCACGCAGGTGTGGGGGATGACCGAAACGTCGCCGATCGGAGCGATCTGTCCGTCGTCCGCGATGCACGCCGATGCGCCGGATGGCCAGATCAAGCAAGGACGCGCGCCGTTCGGCATCGAGATGCGGCTCGTCGACGACTCGGGGAAAGCCGTCGCCCACGACGGACGGACGCCCGGCCATCTCCTGGTCCGCGGCCCGTGGGTCGCCTCCGCCTACTTCAAGTCGGCGGAAGGCTCGCGTCTCGACGCCGACGGATTCTTCGATACCGGCGACATCGCGACGATCGACGAACACGGCTACCTGCAGATCACCGATCGCGCAGCCGACGCGATCCGGTCCGGCGACCAATGGATGTCGTCGGTCGCACTCGAAAATGCGGCCGCCGGACACCCCGCCGTATCCGAGGCTGCCGTCATCGCCCTGCCACAGGGCGAGCGCCCGACCCACCGTCTGCTCGTCATCCTGCCGCGAACCGATTTTGATGTGAGCCGCGAAGAGATGTTGCTGTACCTCGCCGCGAAGCTCGACCGGCGCTGGCTGCCCGACGACGTGGCCTTCGTCGAACAGTTTCCGCACACGGCCACCGGCAAGGTCCGCAAGGGACGCCTGCGGGAAATGTTCGCCGAGCATCGGTGGCCGACTGCTTAGACGAGTCGCCGAGCGGGTGGGCGCGCTCACGGCGTGCGCAGCCGCGCGGCCGGAAACTCCTCCTGCCACAGGCGCGTGCCCGCGGCGTTCCACGCGGCGACGCGCAGTAACCGCGCACCGGCCGGCCCGGAGAACTCCAGCGTGCAGAAGTTGCGCTGCGTGACCAGCGTCCCGGGCACCTCGCGCACCGGGAACGGGCGAGGATGCACGCGCGAGGTCAGCGGCGAGCAGGTCAGCTCGGTCAGCGGGTAGGTGCCGGGGCGCTCGCGCTCGGTCAGGTGGGTGTAGTGGATGTCGCCCGAGAGGAAAAACACCCCATCGATGCGCTCCGCAGCGAGCCAGTCGAGGAACGCCTGGCGCTCGCGCGGGAAGTTGTGCCAGCCCTCGCCGCCGCGCTTCTCGGGCGACGGGCGGTCGCTGAGCATGCGGCTGCCGTTGGCGACGAGCTTGAAGGTGGCGCGCGAGTCGCGCAGGGCGCCCTTCAGCCATTCGAGCTGCGCTGCGCCCAACATCGTGCGCGCCGGGTCGGCGGAGGCATCGTCGTCGCGGTAGTAACGGTCGTCGAGCAGGAACAGCTCGACGTCGCCGAGCGGTACCCGGGCGAAGATCCCGGTGACGCCGGGGAGGCCGTAGCTGGGGTTTGCCCAGTAGTCCTGGAACAGTTCCAGCGCGGTCGCCTTGAGGGCGAAGTCGCGGTTCGAGTCGTTCGGGCCGTAGTCGTGGTCGTCCCAGATGGCGACGTGCTGGCCGGTACGCAGCAGCCGCTGGAGCGGCGCAAAGCTGCGCGTGGTTGCCCAGCGCCCGTGCATCCGCGCGGTGGCCTTGTCCGCTGGCGCGAGGTCGTCGTCGCGGTAGTAGATGCTGTCGCCGAGCCACAGCATCACGTCGGGTCGCCGTGCAGCGACGGTATCGAAGATCTCGAAGCCGGCGCCGAAGGAGTCCTGCATGACCTCGTAAGGGGGGTCGGGGAGGTAGCTGCACGAGCCGGTGGCGATGACCAGCTCGCGAGGCGTGGCCGGATCCGCGGGCGCGGTGGTGAATGCGGGCACCTCGCCGAGCTCGACCGGGATCCCGTCGAGCAGCACGCGGTAGGCGTAGCGGGTGGCGGCCCGCAGACCGTCGAGGTCGACGCGCGCGGTGTGGCCGCGCTCCGGGCTGACGGCGACCGGCGCGCTGCGCCGCGCAGCGTCTGGCTGCCCCTGCGGCCAGTACTCGAGCTGCACCTGCGCCGGAGCGTCGGTCATCAGCCACACGCCGACGCGCGCGGCCGTCGCCGGCCCGGCCATCGGGCCGCCGGCCAAGGTGGCCGCGCTGGCGCCGGCCGCATGCAGCGCCTGCAGCAGCCAGGGCAGCGCCAGGCGGCGCAGCGTGCGCCACGCGAGGCCGGGGCGCAACCCAGACGCGGAACGTCGAATGAGTCCAGTCTGCGCCCCGCCTGACATGCCCATATTCGACCGGATTGGAATGCAGGTAGTCGAGGTGCGCACGATCACTTTCCGTGGCATTCGACTTCAATAAGGGTCGGTGAGGATTCCGAGCATGCGCGCCCGGTCCACGACATGCCGGCGCGAGGCCGCATTAAGCTTCACGAACAGGTGCTTGACGTGCCACTTGACGGTCTCGTCGCTGATACTCAGCGCCGAGGCGATCTGCTTGTTCGACAGGTTGTGGCCGAGCAACTGGAGGATTTCCTCCTCCTTGGTGGTCAGTAAGCCGCCGGTCTTGACGACGGGGCTGTGCGCAACGGTTGCGCGGCCCGCCTGAACATCGGCTCTTTCCCGCGGCACTTCCTTCTTTCCGACGTGTTCGTCGCCGCGCTCACCGGCGAGCGACTCCAGTTCCAGCAATCCGCGTTGCATGCCGTAGACCTCGGCGAGGTCGAGCGCTTCCTGACGGAGGGCACTCCATTCGAGGCCGCAATGCTTGCGGGCAATCGCCAGCAGGAACCTGGTCTCGACGCCTTCCCTCCCCCTCCGGAGTTCGTCGGCTTCATCGAGCAAGGGCTGAAGGACCGCCTGGGCGTCATCCCAGTTGCCCGCGGCAATCGCCGCATAAGCGCGGGCCTGGGCGATGCGCAACAACAGCACGCGCCCCAGCAGCGTGTTCGCATCGAGATCGGGCACCAGTCTCTCGAGGCGATCGCACGCGTCGATACTGGAGCGCATCCGCCCCTGCACCAGGTGCATCCGCGCCTGCTCGAAGAGGCTCGCGACACAGTAGCGCGGCATCTTCCGTACTTCACCCAGCGCGAACAGATTGTTCAGGAGGTCGAGCGAGCGCCGCTGCTGTCCCTTCAGCCGCGCGACGCGCGCCGCCACCTGGTAACCCATGACGACCGCTTCGGGCGCGGAAACGCGCTCCAGCACGTCGAGACGATCGAGCAGCATGTCCTCGGCCGCATCGATGTCGCCGAGCTCCCACGAAGCCATCGCCAGCGCCGACGCCAGCATCGCACTGACGCCGTTGCGTCGCCCACGCACGTCATCTGCGCGGCGGGAAGGCTCGGCGAGCCACTCCTGCGCGAGTTTGACCTGTCCCTCCCACAGGTAACTGAATCCGATCACCCACTCGCACCAGCCCTTCACCGCATGCAATCCCTGCGGCACCGCCCCATAGGCCGCGCGGATGAGGTGCCGCGCCCGCTCCGGAGTGCCGCGGTAGAGGTGTGCGACTGCGGTGCAGTTGGCATAGATCGCGCGTAAGGCCGGCGGGGCGAAACGCACGTGATCCTCCCAGGGCGCGAGCAGGCTTTCGGTGTCGTCGATCCGGTCCACGAAATAGGCCGACGCACCGCTGATCAATGTGCTCTCGAAACGCTCCTCGACGGGCGCGGCCGGATTGCCCCGGACCTTCTCGATCAGACGCGCGGCATCCCGGTGCCGATCGCTGAGCCCCAACACCCACGCGGCGCCGAGCAAGGTGCGCGGATGGCGCTCAAGTTCCTTGGGAGGGATGCGTTCCAGCCAGTAAAGCAAGCGGACGTGATCCCCTTCGAGCGCCGCCCCATACAAGCATTCGCTGATCAGGGCATGCGCAAGCTCGTCCATGCCCGCTGCCTGCGCCTGGTCGGCGGCCGCTTCGCGCAAGCCGTGATCGGCGAGCCAGCGCACGGCACGGCCGTGCAAGGCATTCCGCTCGTCTTGCGGCCGCTTGCGCAGCTGACCGAACAGGAACTCCCGCACCATGGGGTGGAACCTCGCCCGCTCGGCGGTTGGCCCATCCATGAAGATCGGCAACTTTTCGCGCGCCTGCTTCAACAGCGTCGCGGCGTCCTCGTAGCCGCTGACGAACGCGCACAGCCCGTCCTGCAACGCATCGAGCATCGACACGCGGATCAGGAACTCGACGATGCGCGGTTCCAGGTTGTTGAGCAGGCCTTCGAGAAAATAGCGCTCGAGATCGCCCGTCGCGGCATCCATCGTCGCGATCGCGCCCTTGAGATCGCTCTGCCGCTCGATGACCGCCATCGCCAGCTGCACGCCCAGCGGCCAGCCGGCGGCCTTGTCGTGCAGCTTCATGCAGGACTCCGCATCGATGCGGTCCTTGAAGCGCGCTTTCAGGATCGATGCTGTCTCCTTGCGCGTGAAGCGCAGCCGCTCGGTGCCGACGATTGCGTACAGCCCACGCGCAAGGAAGTTCGACAGCGGCAGCTGTAGCGCCTTGCGCGAAGCGAGCACGACGCGCAGGTTCGGTGGCGCATTAAGGATCAGATAGAGCAGCGATTGCAGCACAGGCTCGGACGCGAACTGGACCTCGTCCAGGATCAGCACCGTTTCCGCGCCCAGATTCGCGACTTCCGCGAGCCAGGCGGTCAGCCCTTCGAACGCGCCCCCGCCCTGGCGCATCGTCTGGGCGACGGCACGCTCGAAGGTCGGCCGGCCACTCGCGACCCGCATCGAATAGGCGAGTCCGCCAGAGAAGCGCGCGACGTCGTCCCGCTCGTCGAGGGTCAGCCACGCGACGAGGGCCCCCAGGTTCAAGGCCTCGCGCCGCCACTGGCCGAGCAGCGAGGTCTTGCCGAAGCCGGCCGGCGCGACGACCTCGACGATCGTCTTGTTCCGCAGATCCTCAACGTCCCACCCAAGACGAGCCCGCAGCAGCTGGTCTCGGGTCACGCGCGGCGGCGTGCTTTTCAGAACGAATTCGGCATCGGCGGTTTCAGTCGTCATTTAGCGCAAAGGTTCGCCGGACAGGATTACAAAAGACTATCGCAGCCGGACGCGAAACGGAATCGCGTCCGGCAAACCGTTGCGGAATCGCTGTCCGTCAGGACAACATTTCGATGAAGGCGCGTACGCGGGTGATGAGCTGGCCGGACGGCGCGCCAACCTGCCAACTGCCTTCCAGGCCCGAACTCGGCACGCCCTTCTTGTGGAAGTGGTCGCGGAAGAGCTCGACGTGCATCCCGCCGTACGGGCAACCGATGTAGGTGTAGAAGAGCATTCCCTTCGAGCCGGACTCCTCGATCATGTTTTCGATGTACTTGATCTGGTTCACCGGCGAGCCGGTGACGAAGTAATCGAGGATGAAGCGGGCCATCGACTCGAGCGGCGGAATGTCCTCGTTCCACACGCGGTCGTAGGGGTTCGGCGTGAACCACGACAGCAGCGCGCCGCCCAGGTCATCGACCGCCTTGTACACCCCGAACTCCAGGCCACGGGCGCCGACCCAGGTCAGCGGGATGATCTTGCCCATCGGCGAGGGCACGAAGTCCGCGGTCTTCAGCTCGTCGATCAGTTGGTCGAGCAGCGCCTCGTACTCTGCCGGCTTGCCGAAGTAGTGGGCGGAGCCCATCAGCAGGAACAGCGTCGGCAGGCTCTTGATGTAGAGCGGGTTCTTCAGGCGCAGCTGGAGGATCTCGCGGAACTTGGCCATCAGGCGGTTCAACCGCTTGATTTCCGCGCGCATCTTCTCCTCGTCCACCGGCTTGCCGGTAAGGAACATCGCCACATCCTCGAGCTCGCTGGCGAGGAACTTGATCATCTGCTCCAGCCGCTCGTCGCCGCCCTGCACCGGGCGGATCACCTGCTCGACGCGGTGAATGTCGAAGCCGAACTCCTTGATCATCTCGTAGCCCATGTTGAGGGGCTCGCAGACCGTGGACAGGGCGACGACCTTCTTCACCGAGTTGTTGCGGCGCAGGTACCACTCGCCGATCAGGGCGGAAACCATCGAGCAGGTTTCCTTGGGCATGTCGAAGATGTCTTCCGACAGCTCCGCCGCTTCCACCGCCGAACCCAGGCGGCCCAAGTCATACACCGCCATCGGGATGGTGTCGCAAGCGTAGAGCAGCGGCGCTTCCATCAGGCCGGTGGACCACACAGCCGGCGTGCCTTCCTGGTTGCCCTTCTCGGCGTCCGGGAAGTAGGAAAGCGCCATGTCGTACAGCTTCTGGATGCCCGGCGAGTAGTGGTGGGCTTCCCGGCTCTGCTGGATGTATTCGATCTGGTTTTGCGGCTCTGCGTTGCCGATCGTGTTCGCAGATGCGGCCTTTTCCATTACTGCGTGCATGATTCTTTCTCTCCTTGCGATTCCTTGAGCACTTCGATAAAGGCCTCGAGGCGGGTCTTGATCTGGCCGGTGTCCCCTTGCGAGTAGTCGGTGTCCAGTTCCAGGGCGGGCAAGCCCATCTCGTGGAAGCGCCGCATGAAGAGGCCCTTGGTCTGCGAGAAGGACGGGCAGAACTTGAGCGTGTAGTAGATGACGGCGTCGACCTTGTATTCCCGGGCCAGCTTCTCTGAGAAGTCGATGCGGCGGCTCAGCGGCGACTGACGGGCGCAGGGGGCCTGGTCCAGGTAGGCGTTGGCCAGGTCGCGGTAGGGGTCGTCGGTTTCCTGCGTGTCGTAGTAGAAGGGCGACAGGCCGGTGCAGTGGTCCTCGACCACCACGTTCACGCCGATGTCCTTCTCCAGCAGGTCCATCAGGCGGCGGTCGCCGTCGGCCATGATGCCGCCGCAGACCATCACCCGCAGACGCGGCTTGTCGTCCTCGGGGACGGCCGCCAGGCGCTCGTACAGCTCGTCGAGGATCGGTTGCTGCTCCTCGGCCGGGATGCTGCGGTAGGCGCGGGTGATCTCCAGGAAGTCGGCGCCGGACAACGGCGGACGGTTGCGCTTCCTGAGGTCGGAGATCTTGTGGATCGTCTGGCGCAGCTTCTTATGCAACTTGATCGACGCGCGCAGATTGTCTTCGTCGATGGGTTTTCCGGTCAGCTTTTCCAGGTCCTTGCCGAAGTTCTTCATTTCCTCGCGGAAGAAGTCCCGGGCGCTCGGCTTGTCGCTGGTACGGGGCACCACGTAACCGTAGGACGGCTTGAAGTAGTGGTTGATGGCGTTGGAGGTCGCGCGCATCGTGTCACAGGTGTAGAAGGTCACCACCTGGTCGAGGGCGTCGTGGAACGGATCCTTGGTGCGGAAGTGGCCGAGCACGCTCTTGCTCATGTCGCAGAACACGCTCTTGACGATCACTTCGCCCTCGGCCACGACCGACGGCGAGCCGCACTTGTCGATGCGGCCGAAGGCCACGCCGGCGGCGGTCAGCATCTCGGGCGGCGTATAGGTGCAGAGGTAGCCGACCTTCTTCACGTCCTTGCGCTCGATCAGCGACACCTCGGCGTCCTCGATGCGGCGCGACACGTCCGACAGGTCGCAGCGCTCGGCCACCATCGTGGTCTTGATATTGCGTTTCTCCACCGCCAGGCGCTGCGCATACATCGCTGCGCCCAGGCAGCCGGCGAAGACCATGTCCAGCTTGGGCTGGACGATCGTCTGGCCGAGCAGGCGCTCCAGCGCGTGCTTCATCCCCGCGTTGTTGGAAACGCCGCCGGTGAAGACGATGTCCGATTCCAGCGGGATGGCCCGCAGCAGGCTCACCACCCGCTTGGCAGAAGCCATGTGTATCCCGGCCGCGATGTCCGCCGCCGTCTCGCCCTTGGCGCGATGGGAGATCACTTCGGATTCCGCGAACACCACGCACTGGCTGCTGACTTCCAGGTCCTTGGTGTACTTCAGGGACTCGGGGCCCACGTCGTACATCGTGAGGTCGAGCAGGTTGGCCGCCTTCTCCAGGAAGCGCCCGGTACCCGCCGCACACTTGTCGTTCATGCGGAACTTGACCACCTTGCCGGTCTCCGGATCGACCTGGATCGCCTTGGCGTCCTGGCCGCCGATGTCGATGATGGTGCGCGTGCCGGCGTTCAGGTAATGCGCGCCCATCGCGTGGCAGGAAATCTCGGTGAGGATCTCGCTGGGCACCGTCTCGAACTTCAGCGACACGCGACCGTAGCCGGTACCGACGATGAAGTCGATGTCTTCCATGGTGATGTTGGCGTTCTCGTACAGCTCCTCCAGGAGCTCGGCCGCCGTTTCCTGCATGTTGAGGCCGGTGGGCAACAGCGCCGTGTAGAGCCGGCCGTCGTGGAGCAGCACGGCCTTGGAGTTGCGCGAGCCGATGTCGATGCCCAGCGAGGTGACGCCGGTCAGCTCATGGACCAGTTTCGGGTCGATGACCTCGGTAAAGGGCAGGCTGCGCTCTGCGGGAATGTTCTCGTGTCTCATGTTCACGCCTCCACCTCCATTTCCTGCGGCGCCGCGTCGACATCGGCGATGCCGCAGACCTTCTGTTGGGCGATGACGGCCGCCCCGAGGCAACCGGCGAAGACGGCGTTCAGCCGCGGCGTGACGAAGGGCCGCCCGAGCAGGCTCTCCAGCGCGTGCTTGACACCGATGTTGTTGGAGACCCCGCCGGAGAAGGCGAGCTCGGGGTCGAGGCCGATGCGGTTCACCAGGTTGCAGACGCGGCGGGCAATGGCGAAATGCACGCCGGCGGCGATGTCCTCACCCTTTTCGCCGGTGGCCTTGAGCGACACGATTTCCGACTCCGCGAAAACCACGCACTGGCTGCTCATCTGCAGCGCCTTGGTGGACGCCATGGCGCGGCTGCCCAGCTCCTCCAGCGAGTAGCCCAGCATCTCCGCCGTCTTCTCCAGGAAGCGGCCGGAACCGGCGGCGCACTTGTCGTTCATCGCGAACTCGGTGACGCGCCCGTTACTGGTATCGAGCTTGATGGCCTTGCAGTCCTGGCCGCCGATATCGATGATCGTGCGGGTATCGGCGTTGAGGTAATGCGCGCCCATCGCATGACAGGTGATCTCGGTAATCACTTCCGCGGGAATATCCTCAAATTGCAAAGCAATCCGGCCATAACCGGTGCCGGCAATCATCGAAATGTCGCTGCGCGGCAGTTGCGCCAATTTCAGCAATTTATTGACCAGACGCTGTGCCGTTTCATGCGGATGCACGCCGCTGGCGGTAATTACGGTGTGAACATGTTCGGCGGTCAGCATGACTGCCTTGGATTGACGCGAACCGATATCGATACCGACGGTAGTCACCGGCTGCAATTCCGGGATTTTCCTCGGATCGATCACGTCGGCGATCTTAAAACTGCTTTCGCTCATTTGCAGGCTCCTCCAAATGGAAATCTTTATTTGATCTGCCACGCAACATTAGGACGTTCGACGTCGGCGCTCTTGACATGCAAAGACACCGTCTTGACATTTGGAGACACGCTGATAGAGTGGAAATCAAACAATTAATACGGAGACACATCGCCATGGCGATGAAAAGGCTGCATCGCAGCGCGTGCCTGACCAATTACGTGGAGCTGGCGCAATCGCTGCACATCTCGCCTTTCGAAGAATTGCGGCGGGTCAACATCAACCCGGCCTGCCTGACCAATCCGGACACGAAAATTCCGGTTTCCGCCCTGTTCCAGTTGCTCGAGAATTCCGCCCAGGCCGCGGGGATCGACAACTTCGGGCTGCGCATGGCCGAAGGCCGCCAGCTGTCGAACCTCGGCCCGCTCGCGCTCGTGATCAAGAGCCAGCCGACGATGCGCAAGGCACTCGAGGCGATCCAGAGCTACGCCCATCTGCAGGCCGAGGAAGTGATGTTCCTCTTTGAGGAAAGCGACGGAGTGCTGGTGATCCGCGAAGAGCTAATAGCGGACCGGGCGGAACCGACCCGTCAGGCCACCGAAATGTCCCTGGGCGTCCTGTATCGGGCTTTGCGCGTGCTGCTCGGCAGCGATTGGCACCCGACGACGGTCTGCTTCCGCCATCCGGCGCCCGTCGATCTGCGCGTCCATCAACGGGTGTTCGACACGCGCCTGAAGTTCAACAGCAATATCGACGGCATCATTTGCCGCGCCGCGAACCTGGACGACCCGCTGCCGAGTTACGACCCGGAAACCGCGCGCTACGTGCGGAAACTGCTGGAAGTGGTGGATACCGAACCCGTCAAGTCGGCAGCAGAAAACGTCAGGCAACTCGTCTGGCTGCTGCTGCCCACCGGACGCTGCTCGGTCGAAATCGTCGCCCAGCACCTCGGACTCGATCGCCGCACCCTGCATCGCCATCTGCAAAAGGATGGCCAGACGTTTTCCGACATCCTCGACGCCGCCCGGCGAGACCTCGCCGTCAAATACCTGAGCAATTCCCGGCGGTCGCTGAAGGACCTCGCGGAACTGCTCGGCTTTTCCGAGCCGTCGGCCTTTTCGCGCTGGTTTTCGAGCCGCTTCGGCTGTACCGCCTCGGCCTGGCGTCAGCACCAGCTCCGCGAAAGCCCCCCATTCCTGCAGTAATCGCCGCGCCGCCCCTGTCCCATATTGTCAAGTCGATGACCTGAATCGTCAAAAGCCCGCATCTCCCCGAAGCGCTAAATACCGCCCAAGAGCGACAAGTGAAAAGTCGGTCTGCGCTTCGGAGCATTAAGCCCTTCTCCCTGCGTCAGCCGCCATCACCGCTCTCTACTACAACAGGAGGAAGACATGGCCCTGATCATCAATTCGGACTGCATCAATTGCGGCATCTGCGAAACGGAATGCCCCAATGAGGCCATTTCCCCGGGAGATGGTGTATTTGTCATCGACCCGTCCAAATGCACGGAATGCGTCGGACATTACGATAGATCGCAATGCGTAACGGTCTGCTTGTCCGACTGTATCTTCCCGGATCCCTCCTATCGGGAAAGCCGGGATCAATTGCACGAAAAATACCTTCGCACGGCATCCTGACCGGTGCGCCCGGACCGGAGGAGCGCTCGCATGATCGCGGCAATTCGGCTCCTCCTGGTCGGGCTGGCCTGTGCGGGCTGGGGCGCCGTCTGGATATTCGTGTTCCGCCCCGCATTGGGGATTTGACCATGACTGCCATCGCCCCTGCCCTACCCGCCGAAGCCCCTGCCGCCAAGCGCCTACCCGGCAACCTGATCATCTGGGCCTTTATCCTGGCCGAAATGCTGATTTTCGCAGTGCTCTTCGCTTCGTACGCCTTCGACCGGGCCAAGAACGTGGAGATGTTCAATTTCTACCAGCAGACCCTGGACCGCAACGCCGGGGCCATCAACACCCTGCTGCTGGTGACCGCCTCCTGGTTCGTCGTCCTGGCGGCTCAGGCGACCCACCGGGACGACAGCCGCGAGGCCAGCCGCAACATCGCCCTCGGTTTTCTCTGCGGCGCCGGCTTCCTGGTCATCAAGGTGTTCGAGTACGCCGCCAAATTCGGGGCAGGGATATCCCTCTCCACCAACATCTTCTACAGGTTTTATTTCGGCTTGACGTTTTTCCACTTCATGCATGTGATCTTAGGCATGGTGGTTCTCACCATCCTCTGGATGAAGACCCGCCAAGGCGCCTACAGCAGCCGGGATGCCCACGGCCTGGAAAGCGGGGCGGCCTACTGGCACATGGTGGATCTGTTGTGGATCGTGCTGTTTCCTCTGGTTTATGTGATGCGATGAAGGCTTTTTTCCTGAACTCCGCCCATCGGGCCTGGCTTGTCCTCCTCATCGCCACCGGCATTACCTGGTGGCTGGGAGAAGAGGGTGCCGCCGGCACCGCTGCCATCATTGCCATGCTGGCCGTCGCATTCGTCAAGGGCCGTCTGGTGATCCTCGATTTCATGGAATTGCGGGGCGCCCCCCTGATGTGGCGCCTTCTTCTCGAAAGCTGGCTCATCCTGGTGGGCGGCCTCATTCTTCTCGCCTACTGGATCAGCCTCAAATGACGGAACACGCGCTGCCCTTTTACGACGGCAACGAAATCGCCCTTTTCGCACGCGCCTTCCGGGAACGCTTGCCGCTTGTCATCAAGGCACCTACCGGCTGCGAAGAGAAGGCAGCTTAAGCAAAGCTATCCTCCACGCATGCTTGGCGCGGATCTCAAAATCCGCGCTCAGACTGCTGACAAAGCCTCCAGAAATGGGGGCTTTATCGTTTGTCCAGCACTGAGATGTTGAGCACCTGCGCCAGCTTCACGAAGTGGGTCAGACAGGTGCTTCGATGCGGTTTCTTGGTAGCACGAACGGTCAAGTTGATGTCCCAAATAGTCAAGCCCGTCTCGTTCGAGGTGCTTAATCTCAGCATCAAGATCAGACCCAATAAATGATCCTGATCAAGTCCCAATAAAGATCCGCGAACGCGTAGCACAACAGGAATTCCATAATAACTTTTAGTCGAGGAGACGACATGGTTTCGGAAAGCGCGACAAACAAGATTGAGCTGTGGCTGGCCAGAAGTGGAATGTTCTGCATCATTGGCTACGTCATCGGCTGGGGAATTCTCGGCATGTGTATCCAGCCGTTCATGGCCAGCCCCGCATGGACTGCCCAGGAGCACTTCGACTTTTACCGGGATCACAGCACCCGCATCATGATCGGAATGACGATCGCCAGCTTCGATGCCGGCGTCTTCATGCTGTTTGTTTCCCAGATCGCCACGCAAATGCGGCGCAGGGAAAAGAATAGCCACGTGCTGTCAACGGTGCAGCTCGTCGGCGGTCTGCTGACAGGCTGGGTCGGGATGATGGCCCCCATGATGTGGTGCGCCCTGGCTGAGTTTTCCACTCAGTTGGATCCTGCCATGGTCAAGTTCTTTCACGTTATGACCTGGTATGTGTTCGATGGCACCTACTGGGTCACCATCGCCCAGTTTGGCGCCATTGGTCTGATGGGGCTCTATGACAACAGCAAGGAGCCGCTATTCCCGCGCTCGGCCGGCGTAATTGGCGTTGTGCTCGCCGTCGGCTATGTGACCCTCGCGCTCATTCCGTTCGACCATACCTTCATCTTCTCGTATGACGGTCTTTGGAATATGTATTTCGTCTGGATCACATTCTTCTTTTATCTCCTCTGGGTGAGCCGGTTGTGTGTCCAGGACCTCAAACGTAGCCAGGTCGGCATCCAGGCAGTGGCCGGCGCCCAAGCGCTGGCTCACTAAACAAATCATCGACAGGAGAACTTGAATGATCAACCTGAAGACAGAACTGACGCTGCCGGCCGTGGGCTTGACCGGCTTCGAAGCACCGCTCAACGACATCGAACTGGCGATCCAGGACACCTTGCACAAGTTCGCCAAGGACGTGCTTCGGCCCGCCGGGCAGGAACTCGACAAGATGAGCGCGGAGCAGGTGATTGCCCCCGGTTCTCCCTACTACGAGGTTCTGGCCAAAGCCGCGCAACTCGGCCTTGATTCCAGCCTGCTGGAGCAAATGCCGCCGGAAACGGCCATCCGGGTCGAGTCCATCATCGGCGAGGAAATGGGCTGGGGCGACGCCGGCCTGGGTGTCTCGCTGGCCTGCGTCACCTTTCCGCTGGAAATGGCCAAGGCCGCCGGCAATTCCGAATTGGTCGACCTCTGCCGCGACAAAATCGGCTGTTGGATGATTACCCAGCCCGACAGGGGCAGTGATGCCCAGATTTTCGACATGGCGAGCGAATGGCCGGTCAAGGGCGGTCAGGGAAACAAGGGCAATGTTTGGGGCGTCGTCGGTAAGGACGAAATGGTCATCAACGGCCAATGTTCGGCCTGGGTCTCCAACGGCGCTGTCGCCCAGGTGGCGCTGGCCTACATTAACGCTGACTATGGCGACGGGTTCTTTGACGCCAACGGCCGTCCGCACGGCCTGGTGGTGATCATCCCCCTCGATCTGCCCGGTGTCTCGAAGGGCAAGCCGCTGGACAAGATCGGGCAGCGCGCGCTGCCCCAGGGCGAAATCTATTTCGACAACGTTCGCGTTCCCAAGCGTTTCGCGATTGCGCTCAAGGACGAGTATTACGGCAATCTGGCTTCCGTGTGGGCCTTTGCGGGTTGCCACATGGGCCAGATCATGACCGGATTGGCACGCGCCGCCTTCGAGATGGCGCTGCAGTATTGCCACGAGCGCAAGCAGGGTGGCCAATTGCTGATCAATCACCAACTCACCCGCTGGCGGCTGGGCGACATGTTGCGTCGCGTTGAACTCTGCCGCGCCGTCGCCCGCCGTTCGCTGACTTATGCCCGGCTCTCACCGGCCGGACACCCGTACGCGACGGCGTCAGGCAAGGTCACGGTCACTGAGGAAGCGATGAAGGTCGCAACCGAAGCGTTCCAGCTATTCGGCGCCAGTGGCACCTCGCGCGAGTACCCGATCGAAAAGCTGTTCCGCGATGCGCGCTCTGCGCAGATCGAAGACGGCGAAAACTATGTCCTGACCATGCGCCTGGGCCTGCTCGCACAGCAGCTCTACGCCGATGGCTGGTCGAACAACTGAAAATCTTCCTAAGGATTCAAAATGGCCAAATATCCCGTCGTCGTCTATGGCGCCAGTGGTTACACCGGCATGCTGATCATGGACTGGCTGATCGACCAGAACATCCCCTTCACGGCCGTCGTGCGCAACGCCAAACGGACGCAGGAGATGATGGCCCAGCGCGTCGTGCGCTTGGAGTCGGCCGTCTACGAGATCGTCGAGGCGAACCATGACGTCGAATCGCTGGCGCGGGCGTTCCAAGGCGCAAAGATCGTCTGCAACACGGTGGGCCCCTTCGTCAATTTTGGTCTGACGACCGTCGAGGCAGCGCTCCAGGCGCGCTGCCATTACCTGGACACCACGGGTGAGCAGAGCTTTATTCGGGCGGCCCGTGAGCGCTTCGATGCGCCGTTCCGACAGGCGGGCCTGCTGCTCGCACCGTCGACGGCCTACATGTACTCGTTCTCGGAGATCGCCGCTGAACTGGCCTTGGAGACACCCGGGGTCGATGCGCTCGAGACCGCCACGCTTTGTCGCGGGCCGCGTGGCGCCGGGTCGGGTGTCACGGTGGGTTCGACGGCATCGATCTTCGAGATCTTCCGCCATGAGGCCTGCTACCTCTGGGAGAAGAAGCTGGTTCCGCATGCGGCCAACGCCTCGTACACCGTCGCCGTTCCGGACCTCCTGCAACCCGTGTTCACGATCCCGTGGGGCGGCACGTCGCTGCCCGTCTTCTTCGAGAACGATCCGCGCGTGCGCAGTTGCGTCTCCAGCGTCGGCTTTTACGACAACGAGGTGATGAAGTTCGTGCATGCCGTGGGCCAGAAGTGGGAGAGCGAATACAAGGATCTGTCCAAGGAGGCGCAAGACCAGGTGGTCAAGGGCCTCGTCGACTCGACGACGCCGTCCATGCCGGCGCGCGAGCGCACTACCCTGACACGCACGGTCGACACCGCCGTCGGGCGAGGCCAGCTCGCCGCGGTGCGCGCGACGGTACGCGGCGTCACGCCCTACATTGCGACCGGCGCGCTGCAGACGGCCGCTGTAATGAAGCTGCTCGACGGCGAGACCGCGAGAGTCGGATTCGCCTCGGCCTGCAAGGCCTTCGGTCACCGCTATCTCCTGGGTTTCCTGGAGCAGCGCGGGCTGGCGAGCGCCAGCGTCACTGTGCTTTGAGGGCCCGACCATGGCGATCATCGATTTCTTCGACCGCGGCTGGCGCGCCAACCCCGAAGGTGCGGCCTACATCCAGGGAGACCGTTCCTTCAGCTTCAACGAGGTCGGACGGCTGAGCTGCCGCATCGCCCGCGCGCTGCTGGCCGCCGGTTTCGGGCGCGGAAGCAAGGGCGCGGTCTGGGCCGGCAACGACGCCACCGCCTGGACCTGCGCGCTCGGACTGTGGCGGGCCAATATGGCCTGGATCCCGGTGGGCGCGCGCAACGGCGCCGACGAAAATCGCTACGTCCTCGACACCTTCGACTGCGACGTGCTGTTCTTCCAGAAGGAGTTTGAGGCAACGATCGCCGCACTGCGGCCGCAGCTGCTGAAAATCAAACTCTACGTCTGCATAGACGGCGAGGCTGAGGGTGCCGTCTCACTGGCCACTTGGGTCGAAGGCCACGCCGATACCGACTTGGGTCTGACGGTCGATCTCGACGATGTGGTCGCGATCTCACCCACCGGCGGAACCACCGGTCTGCCCAAGGGGGTGATGAACACCCACCGCAGTATTCAGACCTTCGTCGCCCACTTCATGATCGGCTGCAGCTATGGCGCGCAGGATCGCCCGGTCAATCTGGCGGCAGCGCCGATGACCCACACCTCGGGGCTGCTGTCGCTGCCGTGCACGGCTCGCGGAGGTACCGTCGTCATCCTCCCCAAGCCCGATCCGGCGCTGCTGCTGGAGGCAATCCCGCAACACCGGGTGACCGAATTCTTCCTACCGCCGACGGTGATCTACCGCCTGCTCGACATCCCCGACCTGAACAAGAAGGTCGACTTCTCGTCGCTGAAGTATTTCCTCTACGGCGCGGCGCCGATGTCGGTGGACAAGCTCAAGCACGCGATCGAGGTGTTTGGACCGGTCATGACGGAAAGCTACGGCCAGACCGAAGCCCCGGGAGCCATTGCCTGCCTGCGCCCCGGCGAGCATTTCGACGGCGCGGCGCTGGCCAGCGACGAGCAGCTGTCGTCGGTGGGACGACCCAATCCGCTGATCCGAGTCGAGATCCTCTCCGACGACAACCGAGTCCTGCCCCAGGGCGAAACGGGCGAGATCTGCGTCCGCGGCGACCTGGTGATGAAGGGCTATTACAAGGACCCGGCCAAGACCGCGGAAACCATCGTCGACGGCTGGCTGCACACCGGGGACATCGGCCACCTCGACGCCGGCGGCTATCTGCACATCACCGACCGCAAGAAGGACATGATCATCAGCGGCGGCTTCAACGTCTACCCCAGCGAAGTCGAGCAGGTGATCTGGGCTCACCCGGCAGTGCGCGACTGCGCCGTCATCGGCGTCCCCGACGAGAAGTGGGGAGAGTCGGTGAAGGCGGTGGTCGAGTTGAACGCCGACCAGAGCGTGAGCGGCGAGGAACTGATCGCGCTGTGCAAGCAGAAGCTGGGCTCGGTCAAGGCGCCCAAGACGGTCGACTTCATTGCTGCCCTGCCCCGCAGCGCGGCGGGCAAGGTGTTGAAGAAGGACTTGCGCGCCGAGTACTGGCGCACCACCGAGCGGAGAATTTAAAACAATGACACGACTCTACATCGCCGGCATCGCCATGACTGTCTTCGGTCGCCACCTCGAGCGCAGCCTGCACGACCTGGCCGACGAAGCGCTCGCCGGCGCGCTCGAGGATGCCGGCTGCGTCGCCGCCGACATCGGCGCAGCCTACTACTCGGGCATGACCAACGGCGCGCTGCAGGGGCAGATCTCGGTGCCGGGCCAGGTGATCTTCAGCAAGATCGGAATCGACAGCATACCGGTATTCAATGTCGAGAACGCCTGCGCCTCGGGCAGCAGCGCCTTTCATCTCGCGCTGCAGAGCCTGAAGGCGGGCACCACCGACGTGGCGCTGGCGATCGGCGCCGAAAAGATGAACATCCCCGACAAGGCCCGCGCGATGGCGCTGTTCGAGGGCGGCTGGGACGTCTCGCGCGTCGAAGAAAACTATGCCACCCTGATCAGGATGGGCGAAGGCGTCACGCCGCCGCCGGGGTCGGAATCGGACCGCCCCTACAGCCGTTTCATGGCCATCTACGCTGCGATGTGCCGCTGGCACATGCGGACCTACGGCACCACGCAACGGCAGATCGCCGCTGTCTGCGCCAAGAACCATGGTCACTCGGTGCATAACCCCTACTCGCAGTTCCGCAAGCCCTTCAGCATCGACGAAGTGTTGGCGGCGCCGCCGATCACCTATCCGATCACACTGCCGATGTGCGCGCCGTTGTCCGACGGTGCCGCCGCCGCCATCGTCTGCACCGAGGAGGGGCTGAAGCGGATCGGCGCCGACCGCAGCCGCACGGTCGAGGTCGCGGCCAGCGTGATCCGCACTTTCAGCCACCGCCGCATCGACGAGCCAGAAAAGGCCGTTGGCCGCCTGGCGGCGCTGCAGGCCTACGAGATCGCCGGCATCGGACCCGGCGACATCGACGTCGCCGAAGTCCACGACGCCTCGGCGATGGGCGAGATCATCCAGGCCGAAAACCTCGGGTTCGTCGACCCGGGTGAAGGCGGCCCGGCGGCCGAGCGCGGTGACTTCACCATCGGCGGCCGGATCCCGATCAACCCCTCGGGCGGCCTTGAATCAAAAGGCCACCCCCTGGGTGCTACCGGTATCGGCCAACTCTACGAACTGGTGACCCAATTGCGCGGCGAGGCCGGCGCGCGCCAAGTCGAGGGCGCCCGCCATGCCATGCAGGAGAACGGCGGCGGCTTGCAGGGCGTCGAGGAAGCCGTGGTAGCGATCCATATCCTGAGGCATTGAGCGCAAGTCATGGCAGAGCTATATCTCGTCAGGCATGGTCAGGCAAGTTTCGGAGCCGACAATTATGACCAGCTTTCATTGTTGGGACAGCAACAGGGGCAGCTGCTCGGGGAATACTTTGCTGAGCGAGAAATAGTCTTCGATCACGTATTGCTCGGGACGATGAATCGGCACCGGCAAACCGTGGAGGCCATATTCCAAGGTTCACCTGAAGTTGCGAGCCTTAAGGAACATCGAGGACTCAACGAGTACGACTTTGGCGCGCTATTTGACGGTCTCGGTGATGAACACCATGAATTGCAGCTGCTGGCAAAGAAAGGCAAGAAGGATTTCTATAGGGCCTTAAGGCAAGTATTGCTGTTATGGATGGAAGATCGTATCGAAGGCCCTATTCCGGAGACATGGTCGCAGTTTCAGCAGCGTGTGGCTGATGCCAAGAACCATATCCAGGGACTGAAAGGACAACGGATCTTAGCAGTGAGCTCGGGGGGAGTCATGGCTGCAATAACGCAGCAGACACTTGGCGCCCCCAGGGAAACAGTCATATCGCTCAACCTGCAAATTCACAACTGTAGCTTTTGCCGATATTTCTTCAATGCAGATTCATTTCATCTAGCAACTTTCAACAGCATTCCGTATTTCGACAATGCGGATCGTTTAAACCTCATTACCTATGGGTAGCCATGATTGTGACCAGAGAAATCAACCAACTTGATGTCGACGGGCTGTGCAAATACTTGGAAACCCATGTCAAGGGGTTTGCCGGCCCATTGAGCGCAGAGAAGTTTTCGGGCGGTCAGTCAAATCCTACATTTCTATTGCGGGCAAAGAGCGGCAACTATGTCCTGCGCCGCCAGCCGCCAGGCCAGCTCTTGAAATCGGCGCATGCGGTGGACCGTGAATATCGCGTCATCACGGCATTGTCATCGTCGAAAGTGCCCGTTGCGCATGCACATCATCTCTGCACCGATCCGAGCGTAATCGGCAGCATGTTCTACATCATGGATTATCTTGATGGGCGCATCTTTTGGGATCCGTCGCTTCCCGACCTCGATATTGATCAGCGCAAACCAGCTTACGATGCATTGATAACGGCACTAGCGTCACTGCATGACGTCGATGTCGATAAGGTCGGCTTGAGTGATTATGGCCGCGCGGGAAATTATTTCGAGCGGCAAATAGGCACATGGACAAAGCAATATCGTGCTTCTGAAACCGAGCGATTGGAATGCATGGAGGCCTTAATTGATTGGCTTCCGAAGCATTGCCCGGCGGAAGACGCTAGGCCAGCGCTGGTTCATGGCGACTTCCGCTTCGACAACCTCATTTTCCATCCCAAAGACCTGCGCGTTTTGGCTGTCCTGGACTGGGAGCTTTCCACGCTGGGCAATCCCCTGGCGGATCTCGCATATTTCTGCATGTGCCTGCGATTGCCGGCGGATGCTTACGTCGCCGGCCTGGGCAGCAAAAATCGTGGCGTTCTTGGAGTGCCCGAAGAAGCTGAAATAGTCCAGCGCTACTGTGAGTTGCGCGGCATCCCAAAAATAGAGAACTGGAATTTTTACATTGCATTTAGTTTTTTCCGCCTTGCTGCTATCGCTCAAGGGGTAAGGAAGCGTGCCATCGACGGCAATGCGTCCAGCCTGCATGCGCAAAGAGTCGGAGAGATGGTTGTACCGCTCACCGCAATGGGCTTTGCCGCAGCGAATGAAAAAGAAACGTCGGTTGGTTCATCAATTGAGCGAAACAGGGAAAGGAGTATGTCATGACCACCAAACTATTCGACCTTGAAGGAAAAATCGCCCTGGTGTCGGGGGCAAGTCGCGGCATCGGTGAAGAGATCGCCAAGCTGCTGGCGGAACAGGGAGCGCATGTGATCGTTTCCAGCCGAAAAGCGGAAGACTGCCAAAGAGTAGCCGACGCTATTCGTGATGCAGGTGGAAGCGCGAGTGTGCTTGCCTGCAATGTCGGCAAGATGGAAGACATCGCTGCTGCATTTGAACTAATTGAACACCTTCACGGCCGCCTCGACATTCTGATCAACAACGCCGCGGCTAACCCCTATTACGGGCATGTGCTGGACACGGATCTTGCCGCTTTTACCAAAACTGTCGAAGTCAACATTCGCGGCTACTTCTTCATGTCGGTAGAGGCAGGAAAGATGATGAAGAAGCAGGGTAAGGGCTCGATCGTCAATGTCGCCTCGGTGAATGCTTTGCGACCCGGGGCGAATCAAGGCATTTATTCGATCACCAAGGCGGCGATCGTCAATATGACCAAGGCTTTCGCCAGAGAATGCGGCTCGTTGGGAATCCGCGTCAATGCCTTGTTGCCCGGGCTGACCAAGACCAAATTTTCGACCGCGCTATTCAATGACGAAAAGCTCTACAGCGAATGGGTCTCCAACATTCCGTTGCGCCGTCACGCTGAACCGCGCGAGATGGCGGGCGCTGTGCTTTACCTTGTATCTGACGCCGCCAGCTATACCAACGGCGACTGCATCGTCGTCGACGGCGGCATGACTCTTTAAAAGATGGATCGATAGAAAGGAAATATCATGGATTTTGCCTACTCGTCCAAAGTCGAAGATCTTCGGGAACGCGTGCGCCGCTTTATGGACACCCATATTGTGCCGCGCCAGCGCCAGTGGCTTGAGGAAGTGCATCGCGACCAGTTTCCAGTCTCCTTCATGGCGGATCTTAAGGCGCTGGCCAAGTCGGAAGGCTTGTGGAACATGTTCCTGCCCAGCCTGCACGCTGACGAACCCGGGACCCCACTGACCAACTTGGAGTACGCGCCACTGGCCGAGATTATGGGACGTGTGAGCTGGGCGTCCGAAGTCTTCAACTGCAATGCTCCGGACACCGGCAACATGGAACTTCTGCACATGTTCGGCACCCCGGAGCAGCAAAAGGCTTGGCTGCGTCCACTGCTCGAGGGCGAAATTCGTTCGGCTTTCGCAATGACAGAGCCTGACGTAGCATCCTCGGACGCCACGAACATCACCACCTCGATCCGGCGGGAAGGCGACGAATACGTCATCAATGGTCGCAAATGGTTCATCACCAACGCCGCTCATCCGCACTGCCGTATTTTCATCGTCATGGGCAAGACTGACCCGGACGCAGAGCGCCACAAGCAACAGAGCATGATCCTGGTGCCTCGGGACACGCCGGGCCTGGAAGTTGTACGCAATATCAATATCGTGAACCACCATTCGCCGGAAGGCCACTGCGAGGTCGTCTTCCGTAATGTGCGCGTGCCGGTATCCAATCTGCTCGGTGAGGAAGGCAGTGGTTTCGCCTTGGCCCAGGCGCGTCTCGGTCCCGGGCGTATTCACCACTGCATGCGATCGATCGGTGCTGCCGAGCTTGCTCTGGAAATGATGATTGACCGAAGCCTGGAGCGACGCGCGTTCGGAAAGTACCTACATCAACATGGTTCGATCGGCGAGTGGATCGCGAGATCAAGGATCGAGATCGATCAGGCGCGCTTGCTGGTGTTGAAGACAGCCTGGATGATTGATCAGTTTGGCGCCAAGCATGCGCACAAGGAAATTTCCATGATCAAAGCCCTGGTACCTGGGGTTTATACCGCGGTATGCGATCGTGCGATGCAGGTATTCGGGGCCATGGGTATCAGTCCCGATACGCCACTGGCTGACATGTGGACCTGGGGCCGCGCTTTGCGCTTCGCTGACGGCCCGGATGAAGTCCATCTGCAAAATATCGCCCGTATTGAAGTCAAGAAAGGGCAGGAAAAACTAGGCGCTACTGCACCCTATTTGACAACTCCATTGCGCTGATGAAACAGCTTGATGACGTACCCGGCCTGACTGCGCGCCAACAGCGATTCGTCGACGGGTACGCCATCAGCGGCAACACCAGCGATGTCGGTGCCAGTGTGAAACTGCGCAATCTGCCGGCGAGAAACAGGTGTATCGAAAGGGGCGTTTGAGACGTTCCGGAACCGCGGTTACCACAATGCTTTGAAATCGAACGAAAGCTGTTTGTGGTGGCGGATGGCGAGCAGGAAAACCTCTTCGCCGGTGAATGCGTACAGCAGCAAGTAGTGCTGCAGCACGTACTCGCGAATTTCGGCATTTCGACCGATCTTGCTCAATTTGCCCTGCAGCGTGTCGATTCCGTTGGTGGTCTCAACCGAGCGAACCGGGCGATCCATGAATGAACGCCCCATCGCAGGGAAACGTTCAAGATTGGGGATGACGGTTTCAAGTAGCTCATCGAGCAAGCCGTCGTAGGCCGGCGCAGCCTCCGCATCGATCAGGAATTGCTCGATTTCCTCCAGGTTGCGCTCAAAGTTTGCGGTGAGCTTGACTGCGATCGGCGATGAAGCCTTACCTGCCACGCTCAGCCTCCCGTGTTGGCGGCACGCTTGCGCTTGATGGCCTGCAGAGTGGTGCGCGCATTCTTGGTGCGGCCAGCCGCGATATCGTCCAGCCCTTTGCCGGCTTCATTGATGAGCAGTAGATGGATATGTTCCCGTTCGAGCTGATGGTAGTAGTCCAGTCGGTCCGAATCGATCAGGGCCACGTAGCTTTCACCATTCTTGGTGATGATCTTCTCGGCACCAGCTTTGACCTGGTCTGCTAGGTCGGAGAGATTGGCGCGGGCTTGTGAGAAGGGAATGACGTCACTGGCAGAGATCGACATAGCGAGCCTCACTGTCTTTAGTTGCAGAATTTTGTACATAATACAGATCAAGATGGGGTGATGGTAGAGGCCGCGGCCCCGCCACCACGGCATTTGATGACCGGCGCTTTTCTGGTGGCATCGGGTGCCTTGATCGGCGGGATGCTTTTCGACGTCGCCAGGCCGTCGCGGCCAGACGACACGCCCCTCGCCTCGCACGATGCAAGGGGCGCCATCGTCGCCTCCTACCAGCCGGAGCCTTTCGCGGTTCCGCATTCCGGGCTGGATGTGATCTGGAATCACTTCCAGCGCTGATTCACTCGAAGACTGCGCAAATGCGGTTAGCGTCAGGGAGCGCCGGCATCGGGCGCTCCCCTGCCCTGCCGCTCAGTCCGTACGGAACCGGTCGTGGCAGGCCTGGCAGGCGTCGCTCGTCCTGCCGAACTGTGCCTTCACTGCGGCGGCGTCCCCTGTCGCAGCGACTTTTGCGAGCTCGTTGGCTTCCTTGTTGAAGGCCTGCGCCAACTCCTTGACCTTGTCCGGTTGCAGGAAGAACTCCGTTTTGACGCGCGTCTTCACGTCGCCGATGTCTTGGTCGGTGCCGGCACCGAAGAGCGCGCCCAGACCCGAGTTCGACACCGCCGCGACCGCTGCCGCGGCCTTCGCGACCTCTTCACTGCCATACGAGCCTTCGAGGTTGCCCTTGATCTTGCGCATGTTCCAGGCCATGAAGCCGTAACCGGCCTTGCGGAACTTGATCTGCTCGTCAGGCTTGAGCGGTGCCGCCACGGCGCTACCTGCGACGGCGGCGAGTACGCTCATCAGAACACTCGTCACGACCAGCTTTTTCAGCATATTCATTCTTGATAGTTCTCCAGGGTTCACTTGAAGGCGTTGGCTTCTTCCTTGGCGAGCGGGATCCAGTGCAGGAAGCCGAACAGCACGGTCAGCAGGACGCTGACCGCGAGCGGCCCCTTGTAGAGGCGGACGCTCTTGAAGGCGATGAAGATTTCCAGTACGTGGCCGCCCAGCAGGATGAGCGCCGCATACTGGATCGTGGCCGTGTTGCCGGGAAGCGGGATGAAGATTCCAACGACTGCCAGTGCGTAGACGACAAGGCAGAAGCCCTTCAACAAGGTATTCATGATCGGCCAGACCTCCGGTCTCACCAGGAAATCGGATAGTTTTCCGGGCCCGAATAGAAGGCGTCGATATAGGCGTAGTGGTCCGGATCGCTCGCCCGCTGTCCGCCAGCCGCCTCTTCGGCGCAGCCCGACCCGATTCCTGCGCACATCAGGAACGCCGCCGCAACTGGATGAAATGCATGTTTCATGGTCTGTCGTCTCCTCGTTGTTGTTATCAAGCGATCGTCCAGGTATCGCCGCTGTTGAAGAGCTTTTCCAGCGTTCCGGGGCCTTTTTGCGCACGGGCGTCGGCCGCGAGCTGGGTGCTGAGCGCCTCGTAGGCCGGCGCTTCCACCGAACGGAACACGCCGAGCGGAACCGGTAGCGGCGCCGCGAACTGCGACAGGAAGAAGGCGAGCCCGCCGTTGGGGGCCGATTCGTCGTGGACCGCGAGATCCGCCTCCGTGACGCCGCCTTCGCCGATCGTGACCACTTCGGGGTCGAAGCCGCGCATGCGGATGCCCTTGTTGCCGTCCTTGCCGAAACGCAGGGGCTTGCCGTGTTCGAGCAGGATGCGCGCGTCGTCGCGGGTCTCCTTGTCGGCCAGCGTGTTGTAGGCGCCGTCGTTGAAGACGAGGCAGTTCTGCAGCACCTCGACGAAGGCTGTTCCCGGGTGTTCTGCGGCGCGTCTGAGCGTTTCCAGGAGGTGCGTATGATCGCTATCGACGGTGCGCGCAACGAAGGTCGCACCAGCTCCCAGTGCCACCGAAACGGGGCTGAATGGGCGGTCGATGCTGCCCAGTGGAGTGGTCTTGGTCTTCTTGCCGAACTCCGAAGTCGGCGAGTACTGCCCCTTCGTCAGGCCGTAGATGCGGTTGTTGAGCATGATCATCTTCAGCCCGATATTGCGCCGCATCGCATGGATGAAGTGATTGCCGCCGATCGCGAGCGAATCGCCGTCGCCCGACACGACCCACACCGACAGCTCCGGGCGCGCGAGCTTCAATCCGCTCGCGATGGCCGGCGCGCGGCCATGGATGCTGTGCATGCCATAGGTTTCCATGTAATACGGAAACCGGCTCGAACAGCCGATGCCGGAGATGAAAGCGAAGTTTTCGCGCGGAATGCCGAGCGTCGGCAGAAGCTTCTGCACCTGGGCGAGCAAGGCGTAGTCGCCGCAACCGGGGCACCAGCGCACATCCTGGTCGGACTCGAAGTCCTTTCGGGTCAGCGGCTTGATTTCAGTCATCTGATTCATGGTCGGTTCCTCAGCACAGCTCCAGGATGCGGTTGTAGATTTCGGATACCTTGAACATCTTTCCCTGCACCTTGGGCATGACGATCACATCGCGCAGGTAGCGTTCGCGCAGCAGCCGGGCGAGCTGCCCCAGGTTCAGTTCCGGCACGAGCACGGTCTTGTAGCGGGCGAGGATGTCGCCGAGCTCGGCCGGCAGCGGGTTGAGATGGCGCAGATGCACGTGGGCGACCGACTTGCCGGCCAGTTCCGCCTGCTCGCGCGCCTGCACGATCGAGCCGTAGGTGCTGCCCCAGCCGACGATCAGCAGATCGCCCGAGGACGGGCCTTCCACCTCGAGCGGCGGGATGTCTTTCGCGATACCGGCGACCTTCGCGGCGCGCACTTCGACCATGCGCTGGTGATTGAGCGGGTCGTGCGAGATGTTGCCGGTGAGGAAGTGCTTCTCCAGACCACCGACGCGATGCTCCATTTCGGGCGTGCCGGGGCGCACCCAGGCACGTGCGAGGTGTTCGTCGCGCGCATAAGGCTCGAAGCCGTCCGGGTTGGTGCGGAACTTCACGTCGAGCGGCGGCAGCGCGGCCGGATCGGGAATCCGCCACGGCTCGGCGGCGTTGCCGATGCCGCCGTCGGACAGGAAGATCACCGGCGTCATGTATTTGACCGCGATGCGGAAGGCCTCGATGGCGCAGTCGAAGCAGTCGGCCGGCGAACGCGCCGCGATCACCGGGATCGGGCATTCGCCGTTGCGTCCATACACGGCCTGCAGCAGGTCGGATTGCTCGACTTTGGTCGGAAGGCCGGTGGACGGGCCGCCGCGCTGGACGTTGGTGATCACCAGCGGCAGTTCGAGCATCACCGCGAGCCCCATCGCCTCGGTCTTCAGCGCCATGCCGGGGCCGGACGTCGTCGTCAGCCCCAGCACGCCGCCATAGGCCGCGCCGATCGTCGAACAGATGCCGGCGATCTCGTCTTCGGCCTGGAAGGTCGTGACGTTGTAGTGCTTGAGGCCCGAGAGCTCGTGCAGGATGTCGGTCGCCGGCGTGATCGGGTAGGAGCCGAGGAAGAGCGGCACCTTCGCGAGTTCCGACGCGGCGACGAACCCCAGCGCCGCGGCGTGGTTGCCGGTGAGGCTGCGATAGCGCCCCGGCTGGATGTCGGCCGCGCGCACCTGGTAGGTGCTGACGAACATCTCGGCCGATTCGGCATACGCGTAACCGGCGCGCAGCGCGATGACGTTCGCTTCGGCGATGTCGGGCTTCTTCGCGAACTTCGCGCGGATGTTCTCTTCTTCGTTTTCGATCGGCCGGCTATAGAGGTACAGCATCAGGCCGAGGGCATAGTAGTTCTTGCAGCGGCCGACTTCCTTCTTCGCAATCCCGGTGTTCTTGAGGGCCTGCGCGGTCAGATCCGAGATGTCGATCGTGTAGAGCCGGAAATCGGTCAGCGTGCCGTCTTCCAGCGGATTGCTCTGGTAGCCGGCCTTCTGCAGGTTCACCTTGTTGAAGGCTCCGCTGTTGGCGATGATCATGCCGCCGTGCTTCACATCGGACAGATTGGTTTTCAGCGCCGCCGGGTTCATCGCGACCAGGACGTCGGGCGCGTCGCCGGAGGTGAAGACCTGCCCCGACGAAAATTGGATCTGATAGCCCGACACCCCGAACAGCGTGCCGGTCGGGGCGCGGATTTCGGACGGATAGTCCGGGTGCGTCGCGAAATCGTGGCCGGCTCGCGCGATCGCCTTCGAGAATTCGTTACCGGTAAGCTGCATGCCGTCGCCCGAATCCCCGACGAATCGGATGACGACACTTTTGACTTCCTCTATCGGCCGGACTGTCTGCATCCCGCAGCGGCTCGCCTCGGGCGCGTCCGCCGTCATGACTTGAGTATCCATACAAAGGCACCTGATATCCGTTATTGGAGTGCGGCGACCGAGGAACGCACGGTCGGCCGCACGTCGTTTGGCGGAATCGATTAGGCGCTTTGCAATGAGGCCGCCGATTGACCCGGCGCGCCAATTTCTTGACCGTACGTCTCACCACTCGTCGAGGCCGTGAGCCTTACGGATCGAATCCGCAACCGATCGTGGATTCCCTCGAAGTGCTCGCCCGGACTGGGTCCGGGGCAGATTTCGCTTCCCGCCGAAGCGTCTTGTGAGGGCGGATTCCCGGCGCGTGGCCCCCACCGGATGGGTGGGGAGCGGTCATCCCCTTGCGAGTCGTGGCGATGGCCTTGGCGCGTGCAGGGCGTGGCGCCGTCGCTAGCACCAAATGTCAAGGCAATGTCCCCGCAGGTCAATCGCGACCTCGCCAGAGTGCTTAACGTGGTCGCACAAAAGAACGAATCAGTGACGGAGGAGACACCGCCATGACCTGGAATGGCCTGCATTCCGGGTGCCTGCGAGCGCCCGTGAATTCTTCCGGACGGTTCATTGTTTAACGACCGGCGGAATATAAGGAAGCGCAATCATGACGACGAAGAAGGTCATCCACCTCAGCCTGATGCGGACCGACAGGCCGGACGAAATTGATGCCCTGCACGATCGACTCGAGCGCGAGGGCTACATGCGCATGATGCAGATCGGCGAGCCGCGACTTTCGGAACTGGTCGCGAAATACAAGGCCAAGGGCTACGAGGTCGAGGTCGTCCCTTACATCGACGATGGCGATGACGGCTCAGGTCCCGCTCCGATCGGTGGCTGCGGGCCGGGTTCCTGCAGTTCCGCCAGCACCGCGAGCTGCGGCTCGGGCAGTTGTGGCTCGGGGTCGTCCCCGGTGCGTCGGACAGGGCCGAGGGTCGTCGTGCCCGACGTGGGCACGATCTATGTGCGCATGAACAACGAGCCTGCCATATCTGCCTGACAAGCATTCGCCTGCCCCGCGGCAGAACATAAAAGAAGCCGGACACCGGCATTCGGAGGAGACATCCGTGGCAACCTACGTCGCTGACGCCAGCACGATCCCGTATACCCCCAGCGTGTCCCGCAGTTTCGCGTGGATCGTCTTTGCGCTGACTTTCGGACTGCTGATCTCCGACTACATGTCGCGGCAAGTGCTGAACGCAGTCTTCCCGGTGTTGAAGGCCGAATGGGGGCTGTCGGACACGCAGCTCGGTTCCTTGAACAGCATCGTTGCGCTGCTCGTCGGAATGCTCAGCTTTCCGCTGTCTGTCCTCGCCGACCGCTGGGGGCGCGTGCGCAGCATCGTGCTGATGGCGGGCCTGTGGAGCCTGGCCACGATGGCCTGTGCGCTGGCCGAGGGATACGCGCAGATGTTCGTGGCGCGGTTCTTCGTCGGCCTCGGCGAAGCGGCCTATGGCAGCGTCGGCATTGCACTGATCCTGAGCGTCTTTCCGCCCCACCTGCGTTCATCGCTGACCGCCGCCTTTATGGCCGGCGGTGCGATGGGGTCGGTACTGGGCATGGCGCTCGGCGGGGTCGTAGCCACCCATCTGGGCTGGCGCTGGGCCTTTGGCGCGATGGCGGTGTTCGGGCTCGGGCTGGTGGTGTTGTACGCCCTGATCGTCACCGAACGGCGCTTGTCGGTGGAAAGTGTCGGAGCGGCGAAAAGCGGTGCCTCCGAGTCCAAAGGCCGTATGCCCTGCCCGGGCTTGCGCAAGCTCTTCGGCGCGCTGTTTTCCTCCGTCTCG
Organism: Azoarcus sp. KH32C; assembly: GCF_000349945.1. Lineage (NCBI taxonomy): Bacteria > Pseudomonadati > Pseudomonadota > Betaproteobacteria > Rhodocyclales > Zoogloeaceae > Azoarcus > Azoarcus sp. KH32C. The sequence goes on from NC_020548.1 coordinate 650,641, forward strand.
GTCGTGTGCGCCTACATCGGCAGCGGCCTGCAACTATTCGTCATGGCGTCGCTGATCGCGTGGCTCCCGAGCTACGCCAATCGCTACTATGACCTGCCCCCCGACCGGGCCGGCCTTGTGGCCGCGGCCTTCGTCCTGATCGGCGCGATCGGAATGACCTGTTGCGGGATCATCACGGACCGCCTCAGCCGCACTTTCGCGATACGCAAATGGTTGATCGCGATGGCGTACTCGGTCGCTTCCTGCGCGCTGCTGCTAGTGGGCTTTCACGTCCCGGCAGGCCCGATGCAGTTCGTCATCATCGGACTCGGCATGTTCTTCGTCGCCGGCACGACCGGCCCTGCGGGCGCGATGGTCGCAAACCTGACGCATGCGTCGATCCACGCCAGCGCGTTCGCGACGCTGACGCTCGCGAACAACCTGCTCGGGCTGGCGCCGGGGCCCTTCCTCACGGGCTTTCTCGCCGATCGCATCGGGCTGCTCCCGGCCATGCAGCTAATGCCGCTGTCCGCCGTCGCGGCGTCGGTCGCCTTTGCCGTTGGCTATCGGCATTACGAGGCGGACCTGGCGCGGATGCGCATGCTGCACCCGCACAGCCACTGATAAAAAGAGGGGTGTCCGAATCCTGGAGAGGAGGAATATCAGGTGGCCGTTGGACACCCCTGCGAAAACGCTAGCCCGCGGTCTACAGGCCGAGATTCATCTCCCTGATCTCGTCCGAAACCGCAAAGCGGGCCTTGGTGGTCTTGCGGATGTCATCGAGCGACACGCCGGGCGCGTACTCGACGAGCACGAACTCGCCGTGCGTGATGCGGAACACCGCCAGTTCGGTGACGACCATAGCCACCCGCCCCTTGGCCGTCAGCGGCAATGTGCAGCGGTCGAGGATGCGCGGCTCGCCTTCCTTCGTGCAGTGCTCCATCGCGACGATGACCTTGCGCGCACCGGTCACGAGATCCATCGCGCCGCCCATGCCCGGGACCATCTTGCCCGGCACCATCCAGTTCGCGAGATTGCCCTCCTCGTCGACCTGCAGCCCGCCCAGCACGGTGACGTCCACATGCCCGCCGCGGATCAGCGCGAAGGACATCGCACTGTCGAACATCGCAGCACCCGGCATCAGCCCGCAGGGAATGCCCCCGGCGTTGACGACCCCCGGCATCGGCTCGCCTTCGAGCGGCGCGAGGCCCAGAAAACCGTTCTCGGACTGCAAGGTGATGTGCATGCCCTGCGGCAGGTAGCGCGGTACCATGGTCGGCAACCCGATGCCGAGATTGACGACATAGCCTTCGTGGAACTCCTGGGCGACGCGCCGTGCGATCACTTCCTTTGCTTGCATGTCATTGCCCCCGGAGAACGATCTTGTCGACGAGCGCCGCCGGCGTCATCACGAGGTCGGGGTCGATCTCGCCGATCTCGACGATCTCATCGACTTCCGCGATCACGAGATCCGCGGCGAGCGCCATGATCGGGTTGAAGTTGCGCCCGGCCCGCTCATAGACGAGGTTGCCCGCGCGATCGGCGCGCTTGGCCTTCAGGATCGCGACGTCGGCGCGCAGCGGCAGCTCGACGAGAAAGCTCTTGCCGTCGACGACCATCTTGGTCTTGCCTTCCTCGACGACGGTCCCGACGCCGGTCGGGGTCAACACGCCGCCGAGCCCTGCCCCGCCGCAGCGGATGCGCTCCGCGAGCGTCCCTTGCGGCACGAGTTCGACGTCGAGCTCGCCCGCGATCATCTTCTTGCCGGTGACGGGATTCGTGCCGATATGCGACACGACCACCCGCTTCACCTGCCCGCCCGAGATCAGCGGCCCGACACCCGTCTCCGGCGCTGCCGTGTCGTTGCCGATCAGCGTGATGTCCTTGGTGCCCTGCTCGCGCAGCACCGACACCAGCCCGTCGGGCGTACCGACGGCCATGAAGCCGCCGAACATGATGCTCATGCCGTCCCGAAAGAGCGGTCCGATCTCGGACCAATCCACCTGCTTGTCCAAAGCCATTCTTCTGTCTCCTCGATGCAGACGGCACTTCCCCCTCCCGGCCCGTTCTTGTCGGGCAGGAATCGAGGCCGTCTACGTTTGTATTTTTTGGGGTCGGAGCCGTGCCGTTCAGCGCTTCAAGCTCAATGCAACCACCACAGCCCGCCCAGGATCAGCGCCGCCAGGAAGACGGTGTTCGCGGTCAGCATCGCCACCGGCCGCCATCCGACCGCCGCGAGTTGCTGGAACGAAGTCTTCACGCCGAGTGCCGAGATCGCGACGACGAGGCACCAGCGCGACAGCCCGGAGGCGGCCTGCGTGACCTCTTTCGGGATCAGTCCGAGGCTGTTGATCAGCACCAGCACCGCGAAGCCGACGAGGAAGCCGGGCAGCACCGGCGGCTTCTGGCCCGCGGGGCCGCCGTCGCGGAAGAGCACCGACACGACCGCGACCACCGGCAGCAGCATCGCCACGCGGAACAGTTTCACGAAGACCGCCGCATCGCCGACCTCGGGCGAGATCAGGTAGCCCGCGGCCACCACTTGGGCGACGTCGTGGATCGTGCCGCCGAGGAAGACCGCCGCCGCGTTGGCGTCGAGCCCAAGCATCTTCACGAGCGTGGGGTAGATGATCATTGCGACCGTCGACAAGGCCGTGACGCCGACCACCGTGAAGAGCGTGAAGCGCTGATTGGCTTCGTTCTTCGGCAGCACCGCCGAGATCGCGAGCGCGGCCGACGCCCCGCAGATCGCGACCGCCCCGCCGGTCAGTATCCCTTCCGTTCCCGGACGACCCAGCAGCCGGCCGACAAGCGCGCCGAAGAGGATCGTCAAGACCACTCCCCCCGCGACCATCGCAATCGACTCCGCGCCGAGCCCCGCGAGCTGCTCGGCGGTGATCCGCGCGCCCAGGAGCGCGACGCCGAAGCGCAGGATCTGGCGCGACGCGAACTCGATGCCGCGGTGGATCTTCTCGCCGTTGGCGGCGAAGTTGAAGGCCATGCCGAAGAACAGCGCATACAGCAGCTGCGGTCCGCCCTGGTGTTCGGAGACGAAAGTCGCCGCCATCGAGATCGTGATCGCCGTCAGGACGCCGGGCCACAACTGCGCCCAGGCCGGGAAGTTCAACATCGCGGTTGCACGCATTTGGATGCTCATCGTGTTGGTCCAGATATCGTATCGTTAGCGGGCCGCGAAACGCAGCTTGGGCCGCACGCGGAAACTGCGCGCCGGAGCCGGATTCTTCAGCAGGAAGTGGGACAGCGCCGGGATCAGGATCAGCGCGCCAACCATGTTCCACACGAACATGAAGGTCAGCAGGATGCCCATGTCGGCCTGGAACTTGATCGGCGACCAGATCCAGGTCACGACGCCCGCGGCCAGCGTCACGCCGACCAGCGCGACCACCTTGCCCGTGAATTGCACCGAGCGCCGATGCGCAGCCGCCAGGGACGCCCCCGCCCGCTGCTGCGCGAGCTGGATGGAGAGCAGATAGAGCGCGTAATCGACGCCGATCCCGACGCCCAGCGCGATCACCGGCAAGGTCCCGACCTTCACGCCGATGCCGAGCACCACCATCAGCGCTTCGCACAGGATCGAGGTCACCATCAGCGGCACGACCGCGACGACGACCGCGCGCCAGTTGCGGAAGGTGATGAAGCACAGGACGATCACCGCGCCATACACGTAGAAGAGCATCGTGTGATTGGCTTCCTTCACGACGATGTTGGTCGCCGCGTCGATCCCGGCGCTGCCTGCGGCGAGCAGGAACTGGCGCTCGCTCGAACTGTGTTCTTCGGCGAACTGCGCTGCCGCTGCGACCACGCGGTCGAGCGTCTCGGCACGGTGGTCCGTCAGGTAGGCGATCACCGGCATCACCGAACAGTCGTTGTTGAAGAGGTCCGGGTTATTCACCGAGGCCTGCTGCGCGCCGTAGTTGAGGACGTCCTGGTTGCGCGCGAGCGTCACCCACTTCGGGTTGCCTTCGAAGGAGCCGGCGGTGATCTGGCGCACCGCATCCCCGAGAAAGACCGTGGTCTGCACCCCCGGCACCTGCTGCAGGGTCCAGGCGAGGCGGTCGGCCTCGACCAGCGTCTCGTACTTGAGGCAGCCTTCGGTCGCAGTCTTCACGATCACCGCGAACTGGTCGGACGAGAGCGAGTAGTTGGCCGTGATGTAGCCGTTATCGCGGTTGTAGCGCGAATCCGCGCGCAGTTCCGGCGCCCCGGCTTCGAGGTCGCCGATCTTGAGGTGCAAGGAGACGACGAAGCCCGCGACGGTGAGGATCGCCGACACCGCGATCGCGCCGATCGCCCAGCGCCGCTCGGTGAAGCGTTCGAGCCAGGCCCACAGCCCGCTGCTCGCCGACGATTCGGCCACCAGGCTACGCGCGGCCGCCCGGGTGCTCACGCCGGTATAGGACAAGAGCACCGGCAGTAGGATCAGATTGGTGAAGATCAGCACCGCCACGCCGATGCTCGCCGCGAGTGCCAGCGCCTGGATCACCGGGATGTCGATCACCATCAGCACCGCAAAGCCCACCGCGTCCGCGACCAGCGCCGTCATGCCGGCGAGGAACAGCCGCCGGAAGGTGAAGCGGGCGGCGACGAGGCGATGCGTGCCGCGGCCGATGTCCTGCACGATGCCGTTCATCTTCTGCGCGCCATGGCTCACCCCGATCGCGAAGATCAGGAAGGGCACGAGGATCGAGAAGGGGTCGAGTTCGAAGCCGAAGGCGGCAATGAGCCCCATCTGCCACACCACCGCGATCACCGAACAGGCCACCACCAGCGCGGTGCTGCGCAGGCAGCGGGTATAGGCAAAGATCACGACGATTGCGATCAGGGCCGCGACCGCGAAGTAGGTCATCACCTGGCTCACGCCGTCGATGAGGTCGCCCACGAGCTTCGCGAAACCGATGATGTGGATACGCACCGGCGCGCCCGACTGCTCAAACTTCGCGCGGATGTTCGCTTCAAGGGTGGCCGACAGGGCACGATAGTCGATCGCCGCACCGGTCGCCGGGTCCTTGTCCATCAGCGGCACGAAGATCATGCTCGAGCGGAAGTCGGTGCCGACAAAGCGCCCGACGATGCCCGAGCGGGCGATGTTGAGCTTCAACTGCTCGGTCGCCTTGGGCGAGCCGTTGTAGGAATCCGGCATCACCGGGCCGCCCTGGAAGCCCTCTTCAGTGACTTCGGTCCAGCGCACCGAGGGCGTCCACAAGGACTTCACCCACGCGCGGTCGACGCCCGGCGTGAGGATCAACTCGTCGTTGATCTTTTTGAGCGCGTCCTGATAGGCCGGCTCGAAGATGTCGCCTGCAGGGTTCTCGACCACCACCCGCAGCACGTTGCCCAAGCCCCGCAGCTCCTTGCGGTTCTCCAGGTAGTTCTTGATGTAGGGCTGGCCCTGCGGCAGCATGCTCTCGAAACTCGCATTCAGATGCAGTTTCGCGGCCGCGACCAGCGCCAGCACCACAGTGACGACCGCGCACAGCGCGACCACGGCCAAGCGATGATTGAAGATCAAGCGCTCGAGGCGGTTGCCCGAGTTACGATCGAACTCCGAGAGGGAACGCACGACTGGCGTCGTGTCCTGCGAATCGATTGAGACGGCCATCGCGTCTGTCTCCTAAGCTTTCTTGTTCTAGCGAAGCGGCTGGACGCGTACGCCGCGGGCACCCGCGACGACGATCGCGTCCGCGCCCAAGGGCACGATCGCCGAGGCCGGCGTCGCCCGCTCGAGCTTGACCGGCGCGAAATGTTCACCGTCGTCGTGGCTCACGAGGAGGCGCCCGGCCTGGCTCGCGAGGAACACGTCGCGCTGGCCCACGGCCACACCGGACGTCAGCCCTTCCTGCAATCCGGTCTCGATCTTGTGCCAGTTCGCCCCGCCATCGGTGCTGCGGAAGGCGTTGCCGCGCAGCCCATAGACGATCACCGCGTCCCGCGTGCCGGTGACGCCGAAATAGCTGCCTTTGTAGGGCGTCGGGATCGCGACGAAGCGCCCGGCGGCCGAGTCGAGCCGCATCACCAGTCCCTGCTCGCCGGTCACGAAGACGTCGCCGCCCGCCGCACGGATGCCATAGAGGTGCAGCGCCTGCGGGTTGTCGGTGCGATCGAGCCACGGCTCCCAGCGCTTGCCGCCATCGGTGGTGCGCAGGATCAGGTTGAAGGCGCCCACGACGAAGCCGGTCTTGTCGTCAGCGAACCACACGTCGAGGAAGGGGTTCTCCGCGCCCTGTGCCGCAAAGCGCTCGGCCTCAGTCACCCATTTCGCGGACTCGGCGCCGGACTGCGCCTTGTAGTACTCAACCATCATGGCACCGACGTTGCGGCCGTCGAGCTGCTTGCTCCAGGTCGCACCCGCATCGCTGCTCGCGAGCACGACGCCATCATGACCCACTGCCCATCCGCGCTGCGGCGTCGGGAAGCTCACCGCCACCAAGTCCGAGCTCACCGCCACGCGTGCCTGGCGCCAGCTCTTGCCCTGGTCGTCCGAATACGCGATGTGGCCGCGCTGGCCCACTGCGACGATGCGCTGGCCGGCGAGCGCGAGCCCGTTGATCAGGCCCTTCGCCGCGAGCGGGCTCGCCATCGCGGGTGTGTCGAGTACATCCTGGAAGTCGGCCGCAGGGGCCGCGACCGGCATTGCCAACGCGAACGCGACCACGATGCCGCCGATTCGGTGCACTTTCATTGTCATTCCTCTGTGGGGGGGCGGGTCGCCCGGTGCGGCCACTGTTGCCGCCGCACCGGGGGCCCGGGGAGGAGACCTTGTGGGTCGTTCAGCGGATGCCCGCGCCGGCCAGCGAGTCGGGCGACCAATCGCGCTCGCTGAGCGGCTTGGTCTGGCGCATGCCGCCGGTTTCGGCGCTGAAGCCCGTCAGCGAGTAGATGCCCGCGATCAGGTCATAGTGGCCGAACATGTCGGTGTAAGGTGCCGGCAGGTCGTAGCTCGGGGCCATGTAGGCGAAGCCGGCGCGGTATATCTGCCCGCGGGCGTCGTACTGGTCCGACGCGAGCGCCGCCCACGAGTCCTCGTCGAGGTAGAACACGCGCTTGCTATACACGTGGCGCTTGCCCTCGCGCAGCGTCGCCTCGACGACCCACACGCGGTGCAGCTCCCAGCGCACGAGATCCGGGTTGAGGTGATTGGGTTTCAGCAAATCGTCCTGCTTCGCCTGATACACCGCACCGTAGTCGTTGTACGGCACGAACATCTCCTTCTTGCCGACGAGCTTGAAGTCGAAGCGGTCCATCGAGCCAGTGAAGAGGAAGATGTCGTCGAAGGTATTGCCGCCAGCCGTGCCGGGGTTCGGCGTGTCGTGTGACAGATCGGGGGCGACCTTCACGCGGCGCTGGCCCGGCAGGTAGGTCCAGGCCCGACGGTCCTTGGTGCCGATGTCAAGCGGGTCGACGATCAGCAGCGCCTCACCCGCGCGCCGCGCCGGGCCGGTGTAGGTGTTCTTCAGGCGCCAATAGGTTTCCGCCGAACTCTTGCTGTTGTCCCAGAACGGATACTCCTGGACGTTGTTGCCTTCGGTGGCGAGCGTCGTACGGCCGCTGGCGTCGACGTTGAGGTTGCGGTACTTCACCTCATAAGCCTGGCCGTTGTAGCGCACGAGGTGATTCCACATCGCCTCGTAGCCGGTCTTCGGGATCGGGAACGGGAAGCCCGCGTGGCAGCCTTCCATCGAGCGCCCGTCATTGCCGGTCTTGGCCGACACCGCGCACTTCGCCGTGTTGTCGGCGACGAACTTGGGGAAGGCGACGCTGCGGTGCGTCGGATAGACATCGACACGGAAGGTCGGGTACTTCTGCAGCAGCGCCTTGGTGCCCTCGGTGAGCTTGTCGGCGTACTGGGCCATGTTCTTGCCGTCGATCACGAGCCGCGGCTTGTCGCTCGCGAAGGGGTTCGGCCGAATGCCGTCGCCGGCCTTGAAGCCCGCCGGCGCCTGGGTCGTGCCGCCGCTGTACTCGGGGATCGTGCCGTCCTTGTTGCCGGCTTTCTCGGCGCCGATCACGGTCAGGCTCGTGCCGAGCTTCTTCGCCTCGTCGGCCGGAACGGCCGCCGCGGCTTGTCCTCCCAACGCTACCGCGATCGCGGTAGCGAGCATGGTCTGGATGATATGCATGACTTTGTCTCCTCTCAGAAGGTGGTCTTGAATGTCAGGCTCACGAAGCCGCGGTCCTTGAGCAGCGTAGTGAAGCCGTTTTGTGTCGTCACGGCAGTGCCGTTGTCGCGGTAGCGGCCGAAGTAGTCGACGTACTTCAGGTCGATCCGGTATTTCTGAAATATGTCGGCCGACAGGCCGACGCTGTAGTTGCCGCTGCGCTCGTTGCCGCCGAACACCGTGGCTGCGTTACCCGAGATCCCCCCGGCAATCGACATCGGCGCCGACAGATCGACCCCCGGCAGCACCTGGTACCAGGTCGGCGTGAAGGACAGCCCCAGGCCCCAGAAATCCTTTGTCGTGCAGCCGTCCCACTTGTCGCGGCCGCGGCAGGGGGCGAAGCCCTCGGCGTAGAAGAGGTTCTCGCCGCTGCGCACCTTGTCCCAACGGCTCCAGGTCACTTCCGCCGCCCAGTTCGCGGCGTCGAACACAGCGGTCTTCGGCACCACGCCGAGGAAGTTCACCAGCCCGTGGAAGGTGTCGCCGCGCGGCCCGTTGGTCTCTCCGCGCTCGGGCACGCCCGGGGCGACGCCCAGCACCTGCGCATTAAGCGGCGTGTTGCGGCGATACGAGAACTCGGCGCCGACGCTGATGCCAGCGATGTTCTTCGCGAGGCTCACGCCGAAGAGGTCGATGCCGTCGGCGTAGATCATGTTGTAGCGGCTCACCCCCGGGCCGACCTGCGTGAGCAGCACCTGCGGCAGCTTGTCGGCATAGCGGCGGTAGTACAGGCCGAGCGTCCCGTCGAGCATCTCGGGCGACCAGCGCAGCGACACGCCGTACTCGCCCGTCTTTTGGGGTTCCAGGGGCTTGCCGTTCGTCGCGAAGCCCAGCCCGCGGCTCAGGAACTGGCGGTCCGGGCCGTTGAAGGCGAAATCGACCGGCCCGAGGTAGGTGCCGCCTTCCGGATAGCGGTAGGCCTCCCAGTCGAGGAAGTACTGCGCCGCGACCGACAGCGTGTCGGTGACCTGCGCCTGGCCCGAGATCTGGTTGAGCGGGCGGAACAACTCCTTCGCCTCTACTCCCGGCGTCGCGAAGCCCTTCTGCAGGTCGAGCGGCATCTGTGCGTAGGAAACGCTGTGCATCGACCCGCCCAGGAACAACGATTCGCCCCAGAACACCGCGTGACGGCCGGCCTTCAGGCGCACCGGCACCTCGCCCGCGTCGAAGTTGCCGAACACGAAGGCGTCCAGCAGCTCGCCCGAGGGGCCCGCGTAGAGACGCTTGGTGTAATGGCTGTACTCGTGATTGGTGTAGCTCGGAATGCCCGACAGCGGCGCGTTCGGGTTGCCATGGCTGTCGTCGCCGTAAGCCGCGTCGTACCAGCCCGCCCCGCTCACGCGAAAGCCCATGTTGCCCTTGTAGACCACGTCGAGCTCGGACAGCAGGTCCAAGCGATTGGCCACCAGCTCGCCCCGGTCGAAGCTGTAGGTGCCCTCGTCGGCCACTGCAGAATTGCCGATCTTGCGGTCGCGCTTTTCGACGCGGCTCGCAAGGTTGTAGCGAATCGTGTTGTCCCAGCGCACCTGAAGATCCGCATTGCCGGTGTCGAACTCGAACGCCTGCGCGTTGCCGCCCATCGATAGCAGCGCCGCCGTCACCACAAGCGTCATCTGCCTGCGCGCCGGAGCCCCGCCGCATTTCCTCATCTCCATCTCCGTAAGCCCTCTCTTATCGTTTGTTCGAGCAACTTCGCCTGTCCGGAAACTCTCACTCCGGACACAGTTTCATTGTCCGCATCCCACCCCCGCACGCCCCCTGCGCAACGGAGGGGGAGAGGGGGAAGAATCAGACCGAACGCTCGCGCAGTACCTTCTTGTTGATCTTGCCGACGCTGGTCTTCGGAATCTCGCCAACGAAGACGATGTGTTGGGCATCCGGTACGGCGTACTTGCTGATGCGCTTCAACTCGACGTGATGCAGCAACCGTGCGCGGATCCGCTCGACGTCGAGTGTCGCGCCTGGCTTGCAGACGACATAGGCCAGGGGCCGCTCGCCCCACTTCTCGTCGGGAACGCCAACGACGGCCGACTCCTGCACGCCGGGCACTTCGCCGATCAGGCTTTCGACCTCGATCGACGACACCCATTCACCGCCGGTCTTGATGACGTCCTTGATACGGTCCACGATCTGCACGAAGCCGTCCGGCCGCACTACGGCGACATCCTGCGTGTGCAGGTAGCCACCCGCCCACAACTCTTCGGACGCCTCGGGTTTCTTGAAATACCCTTGGGTCAGGAACGGCGCGCGAACGACAATTTCGCCTTGCGTCCTGCCATCGCGGGGCACGTCCTGCATGTCGGGATCCACGACACGGAAGTCGACCATCGGCACGGGCCGGCCCGTCAGGCAGCGCAGGCGGACTTGATCGTCGACATCGCCGCTCAGGTCATCGGACGAGAGCTGGGCGAGCGCGACGACCGGCCCGGTTTCCGACATCCCGTATCCGGCGAACACGTCGATTCCGCGCTCGACCGCTGCCCGGCACAAGGCGGCCGACAGCGCGGAGCCGCCGATGATCATCTTCCATCCGGAAAGATCCCGCTCAGCCCCCGCGGAGGCCTGCAACAGCATCTGCAGGATCGTCGGCACGCAATGCGAGAAGCTCACTTTCTCGTCACACTTGAGCTTCAGCAGCATGTCCGGCACGTAGCGTCCTGGCAGAACGGTCTTCAGCCCGAGCAACACCGCGATGTAAGGAATGCCCCACGCGAGCACGTGGAACATGGGGGTGATCGGCATATAGACATCTTCGCGATGCAGCCGCTGCCCGTCGCGCTGAGCAGAGAGGCTCATTGCAGTCGTCAGCGTGTGCAGCACGATCTGGCGGTGGCTATAGCAGACGCCCTTCGGATCGCCCGTGGTGCCCGTCGTGTAGAAGGTCGCGGCCTTGGTGTTCTCGTCGAACTCGGGAAATTCGTATCCGGGCGACGCCTCCCCCACCAAAGCCTCATACTCTCCCGCCAGTTCCAGCGAGGTGCCAGGCAACGGCTGGCCGTCGGCCATCACGACGATCTGGCGGACCGCCTTCAGCTCCGGCTTCAGCTGCTCCAGCAGCGGCACGAAGTCCGCATGGACCAGAACGACCTCGGCCTCCGAGTCGTTCAGCGTATAGGCAATCTGCTGCGGCGACAGGCGCACGTTCACCGTGAACATCGTCGCTCCCATCATCGGGATGCCGAAGTAACTCTCCAAGTAGCGATGGCTGTCCCAGTCCATCACCGCGACGGTGGTGCCGTGCCGAACGCCCAATGCGCTCAGTGCCGATGCGAGCTTGCCGATACGTGCGCGGAACTCGCGGAAGCTGTAGCGCAACTCCCCGCGATACGTGATCTCCTGGTCGCCGTGCACGGTGACCGAGTTCAGCAGCAGCTGCTTGATCAGCAGCGGGTAGGCGTACGCCGAGCGCGTCGCGTCGATGGGATTTTCCGGCATGGCTGTCTCCGTCATGGTTGCTTAACGTTAAGCGGCGCAGGACCGGATGATTGCGTCCGGCGCGGGTATGACGAAGCTTATCTGTGCCAAGGCACCCGCCTCCCCTTCTCAGAGGCGGGGGAGGCGGGGGAGGCGGGTGCGGGTTTGGGCTGGAGGGGGATGAATCGGGGCGGCAGCGTTACGGCGGGCGCACTAGGCGTCCGTTTGGCTTGCGCCGTTGATACGGTCCTCGCAGGGGCTTACTCGATGCCTTCCAGCAAGCCCAGAAGCTGGGCGCGGCGCACAACATGCTTGCGGTTGGCGGCATCCAGTTTGTCGAAGAGATTCTTCAGGTGCCATTTGACGGTCACCTCGCCAACCCCCATCGCGTGGGCAACCTCCTTATTTGAGAGATTGCGCGCAAGAAGCTCAAGGACTTCACGCTCCTTCGGGGTCAGCACCATGCTCGGAATCGCGCGCGGCCCGCCCCCCTCGCGCGGCAGCTCGGGCCGCATCACCCGGGCGACGGCGATTGTCTTGTCGGGCTCGGCATGGCCCGCGCCATCGAGCGATAGGCTGCGTGCCCAATCGGCAATGGCCGGGTGCGCATCCACGAACACCCGCACGAAGCCGTAGGTACGTGCAAGGTCCATCGCCTCTCGCAGCAGCGCACGGCCATCCTCGCTGCTGCGGTCGAGCACGTAAGCCCGCAGCGCCATATTCTCGATCCACGCGCGACCGAGTTTCATCCCCTGCGCAAACGGCGAGGCCCGTTCCAGCGCATCGCGCGCCGCACGCCAATCCTGTGCCGCGATTGCGGCATGGGCATGGGACGTCGTCCGCTGCAGCTCGACCATCCGTCGCCATACCGGTCCGTACCCCTCCTCTTCGCGCGCAACAATCTCATCAATGCGTGCAGCGAGCATACGGCAGGTTTCCGAACGGAACCTCCCGGCGTGCATGCGCGTTTGCTCCGTGAGACTTACGATGCACAGGCGCGGCATGCTGCGCGCAGCGCCAATCGCGAACAGCGTTTCCAGGAGGTCCAGTGAACGATGTTCCGCCCCCTGTGCGGCAGCGACACGAGCTGCTGTCCGGTAGCCAAGCAGCGCCGTTTCAGGCGTACCGGTGCGCTCGAGCACATCGAGCCGGTTGGCCAGGAGGGCGGCAGCTTCGTCAATACGGTCACGCTCGTAGGCGGCAGCGGCAAGCAGAGCCGCAAGCATGCACGACAACGGATGACGCCTGCCCAGCGATTCGTCGGTTCTTGCAAGCACCGGCTGCATCATCTGCTCGACCAGTTGCACCTGCCCTTCCCACAAATAGCTCAGACCGGTGATGAATTCGCCCCACAGCGACGAATAGGCGAATCCTGCGCCATGTGCACCTCGCGGCACCTCCTGCTGATGACGACGCGCGAGCGCAGGATCTCCCCGCAGGATCGCCAGCACCGAGAGGCGGTTCGCATGCATCTGCAGCAACGCCGGATCTCTTGACGGCGGCGCATTAGCCCACGGCTCGAACAAGGCGAGGCAGCGATCGGGTTCGTCCGCGTAATAGGCTGCGCCGCTACCGATCAGCGCACATTCATAGCGCAAGCCGACGTCGACATCCGCCCCCTCCAGAATATGCGCGACCAACCTTTCAGCCTCGACATGACGCTCGCTGAGCGCCAGCACCCACGCGGCTGCAAGACGCAACCGGGGCCGCTTGTCGAGCTCGGATGCCGGCAGAAGTTCAACCCACTCGAGCACCGTGCCGACCTGCCCCTGCATCGCCGCATCGTAAAGGCACTGCTCCGCAAGATTGTAGGCAACCTCGCGGTTGCCCGCGGCCAACGCATGCCGGGCGGCCTCTTCGAGCATTCCCCGTCCTTCGAGCCATCGCATGGCGCGCAGGTGCAGCTGCTCCTGCTCGGCGGCCGGCAACTCGGCCACCCGGGCACGCAGGGCATCGCGTGCGAGCATGTGCAGTCGGCACCACTCGCTATCGTCCGCAACGGCAAAGATCGGCAGGTCGCGCATGAGGCGCGCAAGATGTTCGGCTGACCGCTCCATACCGGTGAGCGCCGCGCAGAGCTCGGGATGCAGAAGGTCCGCTACGGAAATCCGAGTCAGAAAATCGGCGTCTTCAGGCGCGAGTTTGGCCAGCAAGCCGCCCAGGAGCTGCTCCTGCTGAATACCATCACGCGCTGAAAGCGTCGCGACAACGGCGCGCGGGTCTCCGCCCCTTTCCAGCGCGGCCAGTGCAAGCTGCAGGCCCAGCGGCCAACCTTCGACGATCTCGTGAATCCGCGCACAGGTATCCGCATCGATCTTTCCATCGAATCGGCTGCGAACCAGCTCGAGCGTGTCCTCCATGCGGAAACGCAGCAATTCCGGTCCGACAAGCACACAGTGCCCGTAGGCGCACATATCGGCCACTTCGGCTTCCAGGCCGCTGCGCGCGGCGACGACCACGCGCAGGTTGGGCGGCGTGTTGTGCATCAGGTACGACAGTGCGGACAAAGCCTCCGCCGAAAGGCGCTCCGCCTCATCGACCATCAGGACAAGGTCCAGCGACGTGTGCGCCACCTCTGCCAACCAGGCCGTCACACCTTCCAATGCGCCGACCGATGCTCCCCCTTCAAGCAGGGTGCGGCCGAACGCAGGCCGGCCGCAGCCGAAGCGCACGGCATGCACGAGGCTCTGCAACAAGCGCTGCGGATCGACGTGCTCGTCGACCGACGTCCACGCTACCGCAGCCCCACGCGCCAGCACCTCACGGCGCCACTGTGCGAGCAGCGACGTCTTGCCGAACCCCGGCGGCGCTTGCACCACGATCACCTGACGGTCTCTGAACCGTTGCTCATCCAAAGCAAGCCGGACGCGCGTCAGCAGATGCCGCGGGGCCCGCGGAGGAGTCGTCTTCAGCATGAGTGCCGGCAGCGGAGTTCCGCTCGAAGTGGTCATTGTCATCCCACCAGATATGGACCCAACATCGGTCGCAACAAGCGCCCGTGCGAATCTCGCCGCTTACGCAGCAACCAGACGCAATTATAAGCCTGCGCCTCGCCCACCCCCTCCCCCTCCTGCACGAAGGGGGAATGCACTCCACCCCCTGACTAACATCAACTCCAAGCCCGAATACGAGGAGAACGGAATGCAGCTGGTGGATGTATGCGCGCTCGAAGACATCGCCCCCGGCCTGTCGGTCCCGACATTCCCGGTCGAAATCGTCGCCGGCAGAGTGCGCATCGGGATCGGGAACGCAACCCGATAACCCATCTGACTTCCTTCCAGGAGTAGCCATGTACCGCCATTTGCTCGTACCCATCGACGGCACCGACCTCTCGACGGAGACCATCAGCAATGCCGTCGAATTGGCCCGCACCCTCGGCGCCCGCATCACCTTCTTCCATGCGCAACCGAACCACGCGGCAGCGTTCAGCGGCGATGCAGAGATCGTGCGCCTGACCTCGCCTGCCGACTACGATTACGCGTATCAGGGACGTGCCCGCGAGCTGCTAGCGAAGGCCGAATCGGCAGCGCGAGCGCTCGGCGTCCCCTGCGACTCCTCGACGACGGTCAGCGATTCGCCCTACCGCGCGATCATCGCCGCCGCACAGGACGCCGGCTGCGACCTGATCTACATGGCCTCGCACGGCCGGCGCAGCAGCATCGGCATGATGCTGGGGTCACAGACGCTGAAGGTGCTGGTGAACGCCGGCATGCCGGTACTGGTCGCCGCCACCACGAACCCGCCGGCGACCTCGCAGGCGATCGGGATCATCCGCGACGAGCACCGCTCGCTCGCTGCCGTGCTGCATGCGTGGCTCCACCTGCTCGGCACCGAACAGGGGCCGCACGACCCGCCCCGCGACGCGCGGATGCGCGCGATGATCCATTACATCAAGGCCTTCCCGCTCGCGCTGCATCATCCGAAGGAAGAGGAATACCTGTTCCGCAAGCTGCGCGAACGCACCTCGCGCTGCAATGCCGAGCTGGACGAACTCGAGCGCCAGCACGAGCGCGACATGCAGCTGGTGGACGAGCTCGCCGCGGCGGTCGAACGGCACCTCGCCGGCGAAACCGACGTCGCCGCGGTCAAGGACGCGGTGAGCCGCTACGCGCTCTTCATCTGGGAACACATGGGGCGCGAGGAAGGCGTGATCCTCCCCGCGGCCCAGCGCTACCTGACACCGGCCGATTGGGACGAGATCAACGCGGTTTTCTCGGAAAACGGCGATCCGCGTTTCGGCGGCGACACCGACGCCGAGTTCAAGCGCCTCTTTTCGCGCATCGTGAATCTGGCGTCATCGCCGGATACGAAATAAAGAGCTTTACTTCAAACAACACGCGGCCCGCTCGCAGCGCCGCATAGAGGAGCACAACATGGCCAATGCCATTCGAATCCACGAGACCGGCGGTCCGGAAGTGATGCGCTGGGAGTCCGTCGAAGTCGGCGTCCCCGGCCCGGGCCAGGTCCGCCTGCGCCACGAGGCGGTCGGCCTCAACTTCGCCGACACCTACTTCCGCACCGGCCTGTATCCGATCCCGATGCCCAACGGGCTGGGCGTCGAAGCCGCGGGCGTTGTCGAAGCGGTCGGCGAAGGCGTGACCAACGTCGCCGAGGGCGACCGCGTGACCTACACGGGCTTCGTCAACACGCTCGGCGCCTACAGTACCGCCCGCATCATCCCCGCCGCGCCGCTGATCAAGCTGCCGGATGCGATCTCGTGCGAGACCGCGGCGGCGATGACGATGCGCGGCCTGACCTCGGCCTACCTGATGCGCCGCATCTGGCCGCTGCAGGCGGGCGACACGATCCTGCTGCACGCGGCGGCGGGCGGCGTCGGGCTGATCGTGTGCCAGTGGGCGAAGCTCCTGGGCCTGACGGTGATCGGCACCGTGTCGTCGGAAGAAAAGGCCGCGATCGTGCGCGCCCACGGCTGCGACCACGTGATCTTCTATCGCAAGGAAGACGTCGCGGCGCGCGTTCGCGAGATCACCAACGGAGTGGGCGTAAGCGTGGTGTTCGACAGCGTCGGCAAGACGACCTTCGAAGGCTCGCTCAATTCACTCAAGCGCCGCGGCCTGATGGTGTGCTTCGGCACCGCTTCCGGCCCGATCGACGCCTTCAATCCGCAGCTGCTCGCGATGAAGGGCTCGCTCTACCTGACGCGCCCCGCGCTGGCGGACTTCATCGCCACGCAGGAAGAACGCGACGCGCTCGCCGGCGAGCTCTTCGACCACGTTGCCGCCGGCCGCATCAAGATCGAGATCAACCAGCGCTATGCGCTGCAGGACGCCGTGCAGGCGCACCGCGATCTGGAAGCCGGCAAGACGATCGGATCGTCGATCTTCACCGTCTAAACGAATACAAGAAAAAAAGTCCCGCAGAGAGATAACGAAAAACCCACGGACAGACAGGAGACAGGTTTCATGAATCAGACGACCCAGGAAAGACCCGCGGCGCCGGCCTTCGTGCGGCCGAGCGTGCTGAACAGCTCGGTCAAGTTCGAGCCGCTCACCGCCAGCATCGGCGCCGAGCTGCTCAACGTGAACATCGGCGACGCCTCGCGCGACCCGGCGCTCTTCGCCGAGATCAAGGCCCTGCTGCTCGAGTACAAGGTGCTCTTCCTGCGCGACCAGGACATCACGCGTGGCGAGCACGTCGCCTTCGCCGAGCGCTTCGGCAAGCTGGAGGACCACCCGGTCGCCGGCAGCCATCCGGATCACCCCGGCCTCGTGCAGATCTACAAGTCGCCCGACCAGCCGATGGACCGCTACGAGAACGCCTGGCACACGGATGCGACCTGGCGCGACGCGCCGCCAATGGGCTGCGTGCTGCGCTGCGTGGAATGCCCGCCGGTCGGTGGCGACACGATGTGGGCGAACATGGTGCTCGCCTACGAGCGGCTGCCCGAGGACATCAAGGCCAAGATCGCCAACCTGCGTGCGCGCCACAGCATCGAAGCGACTTTCGGCGCGGCGATGCCGATCGAAAAGCGCCTCGCGCTGAAGGCGCAGTACCCGGATCCCGAGCATCCCGTGGTGCGCGTGCATCCCGAAACGGGCGAGAAGGTGCTGTTCGTCAATGCCTTCACGACCCACCTCACGAACTTCCACACCCCCGCCCATGTGCGCTACGGCCAGGACTACGCGCCGGGTGCCGCCGAGCTGCTGCAGTACCTGATCCGCCAGGCCTTCATCCCGGAGTACCAGGTGCGTTGGCGCTGGAAGCCCAACAGCATGGCGATCTGGGACAACCGCAGCACCCAGCACTACGCCGTCATGGACTACGCGCCCTGCCACCGCAAGATGGAACGCGCCGGGATCATCGGCGACGTGCCCTTCGGCCTGGAAGCCCTGGCCGCCCGCTGATACGCGCGCTTTCGCCAAAAGCATTCACCCCATACAGACCCACCCCAAAGGAGTATCCAGATGAATTTCCTCGACGGATCGCTGTTCCCCGAAAACCAGCAAAAACTCGTCATCACCGCCGCCCCCTATGGCCCCGAATGGATGCCTGCCGACTTTCCGGAAGACATTCCGGTGACGATGGAAGAGCAGATCCAGAAGGCTGTCGACTGCTACAACGCCGGGGCCACGGTGCTGCACCTGCACGTGCGGGAACTCGACGGCAAGGGCTCGAAGCGTCTCTCGAAGTTCAACGAGCTGATCGCCGGCATCCGCGCCCGCGTGCCCGACATGATCATCCAGGTCGGCGGCTCGATTTCCTTCGCCCCCGAGAATGACGGTGAAGCCGCGAAGTGGCTCTCGGACGACACCCGCCACATGCTCGCCGAGCTGACCCCGACGCCCGACCAAGTCACGATCGCGATCAACTCGAACCAGATGAACGTCGTCGAGCAGATGTGCGAGCGCGACATCGCCGGCACCTCGCTCGCCGATCCGGCGATGTACCAGGCCTACCGCGAGATGACGATCCCGGCCGGTCCGGGCTGGGTCGAGGAGCACATCCGCCGCCTGTCCGAGAAGGGCATCCAGACGCACTTCCAGCTCGCGACGATCTCGCAGCTGGAGACGGTCGAGCGCATGATGCGCCGTAACGTCTGCAACGTGCCGCTGATCCTGACCTGGGTCGCGATCGGCGGCGGCTTCGATGCGCCGAACCTCTACAACCTGGCGAACTTCGTCCGCGCCTGCCCGGACGGCTCGGTGCTGACGCTCGAAACGTCGATGCTCAACGTGCTGCCGCTCAACATGATGGCGATCGCGATGGGCCTGCATGTGCGCTGCGGCATCGAGGACAACATCTGGACCCAGCGCCGCGACCGCAAAATGGGCACCGTCGAGCAGATCGAGCAGCTCGTGCGCCTGTCGCGCGAGTTCGGCCGCGACGTCGCCAACGGCAAGGAGGCGCGCGAGATCTACAGGATCGGCACCTTCTACAAGAACGCCGACGAGACGCTGGCGAAGAACGGCTTCGCGCCCAACCGCAAGCCGGGGCAGATCGGCTTTCTGCAACACGCGGCGTAAGCTGTGAGGTAGTACGGGCAAGGGGCCATCATCGCCCCTTGCCCGCCAAAAAAGATAAAAGGAGACACGCTTGGCCGCCTACATCGCCCAGGCCCTGCCGGAGGCAACGCCCGCTGCCCCGACCGCGCCACGCACCTATGCCTGGATCGTCTTCGCGCTGACCTTCGGACTGCTGCTGTCCGATTACATGTCGCGCCAAGTGCTCAACGCCGTATTCCCCGTGCTGAAGGTCGAATGGAGCCTGAGCGACACCCAGCTCGGCTCGCTCTCCAGCATCGTCGCGCTGCTCGTCGGCATCCTCACCTTCCCGCTGTCGGTCGTCGCTGACCGCTGGGGACGCGTCAGGAGCGTCACGCTGATGGCCGGACTATGGAGCCTCGCGACCCTCGGCTGCGCGATCTCCGCCAGCTACAACGAGATGTTCATCGCGCGCTTCTGCGTCGGCGTTGGCGAAGCGGCCTATGGCAGCGTCGGCATCGCGCTGATCCTGAGCATCTTCCCCGCTCACCTGCGCTCGACGCTGAGCAGCGCCTTCATGGCCGGCGGCCCCGTCGGATCGGTCGTCGGCATGGCCTTCGGCGGCGTGATTGCCGCGAAGTTCGGCTGGCGCTGGTCCTTCGGCGCGATGGCCGCATTCGGCCTGATGCTCGTCGTGCTCTACGCGCTGATCGTGCGCGAGAGCCGCCTGTGCGCCCCCGGCACGACCCGGCCCGTTGCCCAGTCCGCTGCTCGTCCCGGCCTGAAATCGATCTTCTCCGGCCTCTTCTCGTCGGTTTCGGTGATCGCCGCCTATGTCGGCAGCGGCCTGCAGCTTTTCATCATGGCCGCGATGCTCGCGTGGCTGCCGAGCTTCCTGAACCGCTACTACGAACTGCCGACCGACAAGGCCGGCGTGGGTGCGGCAGTCTTCATCCTGATCGGCGCAATCGGCATGGTCGTCTGCGGCATCGTCACCGACCGGCTCAGCCGCAAGGCGCCAGAGCGTAAGTGGACGATCGCGATGACTTACTCGCTGGGCTCAGCGAGCCTGCTTCTGATCGCGTTCCAGCTCCCCCCCGGCCCCGCACAACTCGCAGTGATCGGCGCCGGCATGGCGATGGTCGCAGGCACCACCGGGCCGGCCGGCGCGATGGTCGCGAACCTGATCCACCCGTCGATCCACGCCACCGCCTTTGCGACGCTGACGCTCGCCAACAACCTGCTCGGCCTCGCCCCCGGCCCCTTCGTCACCGGTTTCATCGCAGACCGCATGGGCCTGATGGGTGCGATGCAGCTCGTGCCGCTCGTCGCCCTCGGCGCCACCGCCGCGTTCGCGATCGGGAAGCGCCGTTACGCCGAAGACCTCAAGCGCATCGAGGCGATGCAAGGCTGACTTTCCGCCCCACTTTCCACCCCACTCCACGCACAACAACGATGAAGACCT
The DNA here is from genome assembly GCF_000349945.1 of Azoarcus sp. KH32C. NCBI lineage: Bacteria > Pseudomonadati > Pseudomonadota > Betaproteobacteria > Rhodocyclales > Zoogloeaceae > Azoarcus > Azoarcus sp. KH32C. The sequence goes on from NC_020548.1 coordinate 671,118, forward strand.
CCCCCACGATCCTGCTCGTCCCCGGCCTGCGGGACCACGTCGAAGAACACTGGCAGACCATCCTCGAAAAGAAACTCCAGGAAAAGCGGATCGACGCCCGCTGGGTGCCACCGCTCGAACATGACAAACTCAGCCGCAATGCGCGCGTCGCCGCGCTCGACCGCGCCCTGGCCGAGATCGACGGCCCGGTGATCCTCGTCGCCCACAGCGCCGGCGTGATGATCACCGTGCATTGGGCGCAGCAGCACCAACGCCCGATCATGGGCGCGCTGCTCGCCGCACCGGCGGACCTTGAATCCCCCTTCCCGGCCGGCTATCCGACCACCGACGCGCTGCGCGAGAATGGCTGGCTGCCGATTCCCCGCACGCTGCTCCCCTTCCCGAGCATCGTCGCCGCAAGCGAAAACGATCCGCTCGGCAAGCTCGAGCGCGTGACCGAATTCGCCAAGGCCTGGGGCAGCCGCCTCGAAAACGTTGGCGCCGTCGGCCATCTCAACCCCGCGGCCGGCTTCGGCGAATGGCCGCTTGCGGAAAGCTTCATTCGCGAGCTGGCCGAAAAGTAAGAAGCGAGCTCGTCATCCATACTGTCAGTACCGATGGATGGATGGATGACGAGTGAGCAGCCATGAACACCGACCGAGGCCCCGAGCGAGACGACGACCGGTCCGAACCTCCCGAGGTCGCCTGCTCGTCGAGGAGAACCGCCTGCTTGAACAGCGCATCGCACAACTCGAACGGGAACTCACCGAAGTGGCGCGGCACAGTGCGGCATGCACGGAATTGATGTCGGTGCCCGGTGTCGGCCTGCTCACTGCCACCGCGATGGTGGCCGCCACCGGTGGCGACGTGATCCACTTCAAGGATGCCCGACATTTCGCGAGTTGGATCGGGCTGACGCCGAAGTTCGTCGGACAACAGCAGAAAACTCGCCCGCATCTGCTTCGCCGTGCTGCGCGATCACGCCCCGTTCGGCAATCCGCAGCCACGTCCAATGAAGAAACTCCAACGCACCGCTTTCGCCATCGCCGCCTGACCGCCTTATCGCTTCACCCCTCACCACTTGCGCCGAGACTGAGACGGCTCACGAGTCCCTGCCCCAGCGCTTGAGAATCTCCTGCACCGCTTGCCGGGCGCGTTGCCCGTCTGCTTCGGACATGCCGCCGTGGTCGTTCCACAGCAGCACATCCCGATAATCGACCTTCGCGGTCTGGATCAGGTTCAGCAGCTCGTCTTCACGCCCGCGGCTGAGCGCGACAATCGCGAGTTGTACGCGCTCCTTCTCTCTTTCATACGGCTCGACGCCGTAGAAGTCCAGGAGTTCGAGGACGGTCTTCCACATTGCCTGAGGAAAGACCGCTTCGACTGCGGCAACGACCTGTTCGCGCGTGTTGGCCACTGGACGCTCCGTCCTTCTTGGAAATCCCGCCCTAGCGCGGCTGCGGCAGGATTTCGCGCACCACCTCGGCAGGCCGGCAGAGCCGGATGCCGAGCGGCGTGACGACGATGGGCCGGTTCATCAGAATGGGGTGCGCGATCATCGCGTCGATCAGCTCGTCGTCGGTTTTGGTCGGGTCCGCGAGGCCCAGTTCGGTGAATAGCGCCTCCTTGCTGCGGATGAGCTCTCGCACCGGCAGGCCGCTGGCGGCGATCAGGGCGACGAGTTGCTCGCGCGTCGGCGGGGTCTTGAGGTACTCGATGACTTGGGGCTCGGTCCCGCTGTTGCGGATCATCTCCAGGGTATTGCGCGAGGTTCCGCATTTGGGGTTGTGGTAGATCGTGATGTCGCTCATATGGGCGCTCGGTGTTGGGGAGGTTAAAGGTATTTTTTGGCGGGAGTATGCCCGAAGTGGGCATGATCTATAAATACATGCAATAGGCCGGGTCGTCGTTTCGGGAAATCGTGATCTGCTGTGACGGAACCTGGAACACTCCGGACGAGAAGGATGGCATCGCGGCGCCGACCGACGACGTAGTGCGCCTGTATAACGCGCCTATCATGAGCGCCTTACGAGGCCGAGGATCTGGCTGGATAAGGGCTGGGCGTTCCGTAAGAAGTCCGGCTACTTCTATGCCTACGCGAATGATGCTTGGAACTGCTACGGTAATAGCCGTGGGCGTGTGCAACTGACGATCAAGTAGCCGTCTGCCGCAGGGGCAGCGTGCAAGGACTGCATTGCTGCCGATCCGAGAAGGTGAATGCACGATTCACGAGGAGGACAAATCATGGCACTCGAATTTGCGGGGATGGCGCGTCCGATCGACAGCGAGGGTTTCGAAGGAGCGGCCGAGAAACTCGGCATACGCGCAGCGGAGCTATGGACGGTGGTCGGCGTCGAAACGAGCGGGTGCGGATATCTTGCGGACCGGCGGCCGACGATCCTCTTCGAACGTCACGTCTTCAGCAAGGAGACGAAACGGCGATTCGACGCCAAGCACGGCGATATCAGTAACCGGCACGCGGGCGGCTACGGTGCGGCCGGGAGTCACCAGTACGAGCGCCTCGCCTCGGCGATTTCCCTTGATCGGCAGGCCGCGCTGCGGAGCACCTCTTGGGGTATCGGTCAGGTGATGGGATACAACGCGGCGATGGCCGGCTATGCAGACGCCGAAGAAATGATCGAAGCGATGTCGGCCTCGGAAACCGCGCAGTTCGATGCATTGGCCGCCTTCATCCGTGCGGCCAAACTGGACGGCGTGCTGCGCACCCACGATTGGGGACGCTTCGCGGCCGGATACAACGGGCCGAACTACCGCATCAACAACTACGACACGCGCCTCGCCGCGACCTTCCAGCGCTTCGAGCGCGGCGCCCTGCCGGATCTGCAGATTCGTGCGGCGCAGTTGTACCTCACCTACCTCGGCTTCGACCCGCAAGGCGTCGACGGCATCATGGGCCGCTTCACGCGTTCGGCAATGAACGAATTCCAGGACAAAGCAGGCATCCAAATGACGGACTTCGTTGACGACGACACGTTTGCCGCACTGAAGAAGGCGGCGATAGACGGCTAGTGCCTTATCGAACCTGGAAGCGATCGACACTCAACCGCAGGTTCTCTGCCAGTTCGGTGAGCTGGACCGCCGAGTTGCGGACCTCGCTTACGGCGACGTTGTTGGCGTCGATCATTTGCGAGATCTGCTCGATCTTCGTCGCGACTTCGTGGCTCGCGACGCCCTGCTCGGATAGCGAGGAGGAGATGTCGTTGACGATGCGGACGAGCGATTCGGAGCTCTGGTTGATGCGGTTGATGGCATCTCCCGCTTCGTCGGAAAGGCTCACGCCTTCGTTGGCTTCCTTGACGCTGGATTCCATCGCGGCGAAGACTTCGAGCGAGCTTTGCTGGATGTGCTCGATCAGCTCCGAGATTTCCTTGGTCGAGCCCTGGGTGCGTTCCGCGAGTTTCCGGACCTCGTCGGCGACGACTGCGAAGCCGCGGCCCGCCTCGCCGGCGCGCGCCGCTTCGATGGCCGCATTGAGGGCCAACAGGTTGGTCTGATCGGAGACTTCCTTGATGACGTTGACGATCGACGAAATCGCTTCGGACTGCTTCACGAGCCCCTGGACGACGGAGGCCGAATTATTGATCGTGACGGCAATCGACCTGACCTTTTCGCCGGAGGCACGGATGGTCCTGCCGCCATCGGAGCACAGGGTACGGGACGAGTCGGTCTTTTCGTCCGCCTCCTTGGCAGACGCCGAGATGTGATTCACGCTGACGCTGAGTTCCTCGATCGCCGCGGCCGCTGAAGCCGCTGCCCCGCTCTGGCGTTCGGACGCGCTGGCGACCCGTTCGGCGCTGTGCGAGAACTGCCGGGAGGCGCTCACCAGTTCGTCCGAATTGCGTTTGGCCTTGCCGATCAGATCACGCAGGCTGTCTTGCATCGTGCCCAAGGCGCTCATCAGCGCGCCGACTTCGTCGCGCCCGGTCGCACGCACTTCGCCGGTAAGGTCGCCGCGGGCGATACGGTTGGCGAATTCGACGGCAGCCCGCAGCGGAGCGGTAATCGAGCGCGATATCAGCATCGAGATGAATCCCGCCGCGACGAGTGCCGCGGCCGCAATCGCCAACATGAGTTTCTGCGCCGAGTTGCCGGTCGCGGTGGCGTCGGCCGCGTCCTTCTTGGCGAGTTGCTCCTGCTGGTGGATATCGGCCTGAAGCGCCTTGATGTAGGGAATCTGGGTCGGCCGCACCTTTTCCAGCAGCGCCGTCTTCGCCTCCGCGAGTTGGCCAGCTTCGGCCAGTTTGAGGAACTCCTCTTCCGGGCCGAGGTAGGCCTGCCTTGCGGAAAGGACTTCCTCGAAGGTCTGGCGATCCTCGCCGGCGAACTTCATCGCCTGGAGTTTCGCGACGGCGTCGGCTGCCTCGTCGCGGTTGCGCCGGATTTCGGTGAGCTGTGTCTTGACCTGGCCGGCGTCGTCGATCAGGACGGTGGTGCGCATGCGCCCCGAGCTGTCGAGTACCGCGAACGACAGATCATTGATCAGCATGAGCTTTACAAGGTGATCGTCGATGACACGGCTGACCTGGCCTTCGTAGCGGGACACGGCGAAGAAGCCGGAACCGGCAATGAAGACGAGCAACAACGCGAGGCTCGCAAAGCCAAGCAGCAGCCTGGTCGCGATTTTGAGATTGTTCATGTTGGGGCTCCAGGGGCGCGATCTATTCTTGTCGTTATTACGGCAGAGAAGATTCTAACTTTCGCACCTGCCCGCAATGTGTCGAGGACAGGTCGCAAATGCCCCTTATTCCCCGCCTTCGAGCAGTCCGGCAACTGCGTCGCTCGTCATCCATACTGTCACTACCGACGGATGGATGACGAGTGAGCAGCCATGAACACCGACCGAGGCACCGAGCGAGACGGCGACCGGTCCGATCCCCCCGAGGTCGACACCTCGTGGAACGTCCAGGAGCTGGTCTTCCGGACGCTCGTCGACATGGTGCCGGACCGCATCTACGCCAAGGACCGCCACAGCCGCTTCGTCTTCGCCAACAAGGGCGTGGCCTTCTACATGGGCACGACGCCTGAGGCGATGATCGGCAAGACCGATTTCGATTTTTACCCGGCAGAAATCGCGTCGCAGTACTTTGCCGTCGAGCAGGAAATGCTTCGCTCCGGCGAACCCCTGATCGCCTTCGAACAGGTGGTGCCGGATCTGAGCTGCGGCCAGACCGGCTGGCTGCAGACGACGAAGATGCCCTTGCGCGACCGTGAAGGCCACATCATCGGCATCGTCGGCGTCGGGCGCGACATCACCGAACTCAAGCGGATCGAGACGGAGCTGCTGGACCGCAACGTCGAGCTGACCGATCTCAACGCGCAGTTGCGCCAGACCCAGGCGCAGCTCGTGCAATCGGAGAAACTCGCGTCGCTCGGCCGGATTGTGGCGGGGGTGGCGCATGAGCTGAACACGCCGCTGGGCAATGCGATGACGGTCCTGTCGTCGCTGGAAGAACGCTACCGGGAGCTGGAGGCGCTGGTCCATGGCAACCAGCTTCGTCGCAGCGACCTGCTTTCCGTGATGGACACGACGCTGAGCGGCCTCGACCTGGTCCATCGCAACGTGACGCGGGCGGCCGATCTCGTGCGGGATTTCCGCCAGCTCGCGATCGATCCGGCGAGCGACGTACGAAGCGGTTTCGACCTCGCGACCGTCATCGACGAGGCACTGGAAACGATACGGCCACGCTTCAAGCGCACGACCTTCGAACTGCGCACGACGCTCGAAACCGGCATCGTAATGGACAGCTTCCCCGGACCGCTCTGCCGGGTCGTGACGAACCTGGCCGTGAATTCACTCGTCCACGGCTTCGAGAATCGCACCGAGGGGATCGCACACGTCAGCTGCAATCGCATTGACGCGACGCATGCGAGTCTCACCTGCTCGGACAACGGCATCGGCATGACTGCCGAGGTCTCGCGCCACGTCTTCGAACCCTTCTCTGCGCCCTCGCTCGGCCAGCGCGGTACGGGGCTGGGCCTGTATGCGGTCCATGGCATCGTGACTGGCCTCCTCGGCGGGACGATCGCATTTCGCAGCACCCCAGGGCAAGGCACGACTTTCGACGTCGTGCTGCCGCTCGTCGCACCGCATGCGGAGATCGACGAAGACAAGCCCTCGGCTTGACGGTCAGCCTCCCTCCCTCTCCAGTTCGTCGAACAGCCAGTCCTGGAAGCTGCGGATCTTGGGCAGCTCGGCCCGGGATTTCAGCAGGTTGAAGGTATAACCCTGCACCTTCGGACCATCGAGTCCGAACGGCGCAACGAGGCGCCCGGAATCGAGCTCGCGCTGCGCGAGCAGCAGGCTTTCCAGGCACACGCCGAGGCCATCGACCGCCGCACTGATCGCCATGAAGGAACGGTCGAAGCGCAGGCCGCGCGCGATGTCGAGCTTCACCTTGCGATGCTGGCGCATCCAGTCGCGCCAGCTGACCAGGCACACCTCGCTGTGGATCAAGGTGTGGTGTGCCAGGTCCTCGGGGCTGCAGATCGGGTTGTCCCCCTCCAATAGCGCCGGCGCACACAGCGGCACGATGGTCTCGGGCGGGAAGGTCAGCACCATCGTGCCGGCCGGCGGCAGCCGCCGCAGTCCGTAGCGGATGTCGATGTCGACGGCCTGGGCGACGAGGTCGGCGACTTCGGTCGAGGCGTTGAGGCGCACGTCGACATCCGGGTTCAGCGAACTGAAGCGCGCGAGGCGCGGCATCAGCCATTGGGTCGCGAAGCTCGGCGTCGAATGCACGGTAAGGATGTCGCTCTTCGCCGTTCGCCCGAGCTCGCGCGTCGCCATGTCGATGCGCGCGAAGGCCGCGGAAACCTCTTCTGCGTAGCGCCGGCCGGAGTCCGTCAGCACCACCGCGCGATGCACCCGATGGAAGAGCTGCACCCCGAATTGGTCCTCCAAAAGCTTGATCTGGTGACTCACCGCGGAGGGCGTTACGAACAGTTCGTCTGCTGCAAGCGCAAACGACGACAAGCGCGCAGCAGCCTCAAACGCTTGCACCGCCTTGAGAGGAACCCGATTTTGCATTGCAACACTCACATGAATTCAGTTCACCTATCTCTCATGATTATTCGTTTGAGCCACGAAGATCAAGGGAATACGCTTTCTCTCACTCGCCGGACGTCATGAAGACGGCCCCAGCGAAGGCGGAGAGCCCCCTCTCCAACCGAGAGCAAACGACAAGGAGAACTGCGTGGATATCAGCGTTTCAGCCACCCGCGCCAAGGTCGCCGAGCACGCCTACCGCATCCGCCGCAATGCGCTGCTGATGGGCGAAGTGCAAGGCCAGGGCTACATCGCCCAGGCGCTGGACATTGCCGACGTGCTGGCGACGGCCTACTTTCATGCGATGCGCTACCGGCCGGAGGATCCGGCGTGGGAAGAGCGCGACCGCTTCCTGCTGTCGAACGGCCACTACGCGATCGCGCTGTACGCGGCGCTAATCGAGGCCGGCATCGTCCCCCAGGAGGAACTGGAGACCTACGGCAGCGACGACAGCCGCCTGCCGATGTCGGGCATGGCGAGCTACACCCCGGGCATGGAGATGTCGGGCGGCTCGCTCGGCCAGGGCCTGACGATCGCCGTCGGCCGTGCCCTGGGCCTCAAGCGCAAGGGCTCGAAGTCCTTCGTCTATACGCTGTTCTCGGACGGCGAACTCGACGAGGGCGCGGTGTGGGAAGGCCTGATGTCGGCCGCGCACCACAAGCTCGACAACATGATCGCGATCGTCGACGTCAATAACCAGCAGGCCGACGGCCCCTCCTCCCAAGTGATGGCCTTCGAGCCGCTCACCGAGAAGATGCAAGCCTTCGGCTGGTTCACCCAGCGCGTGAATGGCAACGATCTCGACGCCGTGATCGCCGCCTTCGACGCCGCACGCAATCACCCCGAACCCAAGCCCCGCATGATCATCGCCGACACGTTGATGGGCTGCGGCGTGCCCTTCCTCGAAGCGCGCGAAAAGAATCACTTCATCCGAGTCGAAGCCAACGAGTGGCAGCTCGCCCTCGAAGCGCTGGAAGCCGGGAGGAACAAATGAAAGCAAACAGCCCCCACGCTCGCCTGCAAGCAGACTCGCTGCCCCCCGAGGGGGCGGCTGCCGCCTTGGGACGGCCCGGCGGCGGCGCTGCCACCGCCCAGAAGCCCAAGCTGAAGACCTCGGCGATGATCGCGTCGATCGCAGGCGAGGGCCAGCGCACCCAGGCCGCGCCCTTCGGCCACGCGCTCGTGAAGCTCGCCGCCGAGCGCCCCGAGATCGTCGGCATGACGGCCGACCTCGCGAAATACACCGACCTGCACATCTTCGCGCAGGCCTACCCCGACCGCTTTTACCAGATGGGGATGGCCGAGCAATTGCTGATGGGTGCGGCGGCCGGCTTTGCGCATGAAGGCGCAATGCCCTTCGTGACGACCTACGCGGTCTTTGCGACGCGCCGCGCCTACGACTTCATGCACCAGACGATCGCCGAGGACGACCTCAACGTGAAGATCGCCTGCGCGCTGCCGGGACTGACGACCGGCTACGGCCCGAGCCACCAGGCCGCCGAGGATCTCGCGCTGATGCGTGCAATGCCCGGCATGATGGTGATCGATCCGTGCGACGCGCTCGACATCGAACAGATGGTGCCGGCGGTCGCCGAGCACAAGGGACCGGTCTACATGCGTCTGCTGCGCGGCCAGGTGCCGCTGGTGCTCGACGAGTACGACTACAAGTTCGAGCTCGGCAAGGCCAAGCTCGTCCGTGACGGCCGCGACGTGCTCGTGATCTCGTCCGGGATCATGACGATGCGCGCGCTCGAAGTCGCCAAGGCACTCGCAGCGGACAGCGTCGATGTCGGCGTGCTGCACGTGCCGACGATCAAGCCGCTCGATGTCTCGACGATCCTGCGCGAAGCGGGTCGCTCTGGCCGCCTCGTCGTCGTCGCCGAGAACCACACGACGATCGGCGGGCTCGGCGAGGCGGTTGCCACCGCGCTGCTGTCGGCCGGCGTGACGCCGCAGTTCCGCCAGATCGCACTCCCCGATGCCTTCCTCGACGCCGGCGCGCTGCCCACGCTGCACGACCGCTACGGCATCTCGACCGAGACGATGAGCGCACGAATCAAGGGCTGGCTCGGCTGAGCCACTGCACTCCCGACCCCAACCTCCAACGAACAAAGGAATACACACATGTCGCAGTCCCTTCTCCTCGACGGAAAGGTCGCCATCATCACCGGCGGCGCCGGCCTCAACGGCCTCGGCTTCGCCACCGCCAAGATGCTCGCCGCGCAGGGCGCCCGCGTCGCGATCCTCGACCTCGAGCAAGCCAACCCCGCCGGTGCGGCGGCCGAACTGGGCCCGCAACACATCGGCCTCGTCGCCAACGTGACCGACAAGGCCTCGTGCGAAGCTGCCGCCGCCGAAGTGGTCAAGCAACTCGGCAGCATCGACGTGCTGGTGAATAACGCCGGCATCACCCAGCCGCGCAAGATGCTCGACATCACCGGCGCCGACTACGACGCCGTGCTCGACGTGAGCCTGCGCGGCACGCTCTACATGTCGCAGGCCGTGGTGCCGACGATGCAGCAGCAGAAGAGCGGCTCGATCGTGTGCATCTCGTCGGTCTCCGCGCAGCGCGGCGGCGGCATCCTCGGCGGCCCGCACTACTCCGCCGCGAAGGCCGGCGTGCTGGGTCTCGCCCGTGCGATGGCGCGCGAATACGGCGCGGACAACATCCGCGTCAACTGCATCACCCCGGGCCTGATCGCGACCGACATCAACAAGGGCAAGATCCCCGAAGATCGCCGCGCCGCGATCCTGGAATCGATCCCGCTCGGCCACATCGGCGAGCCCAACGACGTCGCCGGCTGCGTGGTCTTCCTTGCGAGCCCGCTGTCGAAGTACTGCACCGGCATCACGCTCGACGTCAATGGCGGCATGTTGATCCACTGATCATGGCGAACATTGCATCCGGCAGCACGGTCGGCTTCGTGGGCCTCGGCGCGATGGGCCTGCCGATGGCCAAGAACCTCGTGGCCCGCGGCTTTTCCGTGCGCGGCTACGACCTGCGGCAAAGCGCCCGCGAGGCGCTTGTCGCCGAAGGCGGCCGCGGCGCCGCGAGCGTCGCGGAAGCGGCACGCGAGGCCGACGCGCTGGTCCTGATGGTGGTGAACGCCACCCAGGCCGAAGCGGCGCTCTTCGAGCAGGGCGGCCTCGAAGCCCTGCCCCAAGGTGCTGCCGTGGTGCTGATGTCCACCTGCCCGCCCGCCGCCGTGGAGAAACTCGCGGAGCGCGTCACCGGGGCTGGCCGGCGCTTCGTCGATGCCCCGGTGTCCGGCGGCATGGTCGGCGCCATCGCCGGGTCGCTGACGATCATGGCGGCCGCCCCGGCGGCCACGCTCGCAGCCGTGCGGCCGGTGCTCGATGCACTCGGCAGCAAGGTCGTCCATGTCGGCGAGCATCCCGGCCAGGGCGCGATGGTCAAGACGGTGAACCAGCTCCTCTGCGGCGTGCATATCGCAGTTGCCGCCGAGGCGCTGTCACTCGCCGGCAAGGTCGGCATCGACCGCGAAGTGATGCTGGACGTACTCGGCGGCTCTGCGGCCTCAAGTTGGATGCTGCGCGACCGCGGGCCCCGGATGATCCAGGCCCAACCCGAAGTGACGAGCGCAGTCGATATTTTCGTCAAGGACCTGGGCATCGTCCTTGAAGCGGGCCGGGACACCAAGGCGGCGCTGCCGCTCGCGGCCGTCGCCCACCAGATGTTCCTCGCCACGTCCGGCCGTGGCGACGGCGCGGCCGACGACAGCCAGGTGATCCGCGCCTATCAGGCCCTCAACCGCCAAAGCACTACAGAGAATCGATAACACGATTCGATACGACGACACATCCAGAAGGAGGAGCACATCATGACAAACGCTAACGACCGCAAGGGCATCAACCGCCGTACCTTCCTGAAGGCCGGCGCAACGATGGCCGCCTCGCTGCCGCTGTTCAGCATCTCCACGCGCCCGGCTTTCGCTGCCGAGTTCAACTACAAGCTCGCGACCGGCCAGGACCCCACCCATCCGGTCAACATCCGCGCGCAGGAAGCGCTGAACCGCATCCGCGAAGCGACCAACGGCCGCGTCGATATCAAGCTCTTCCCGGCCAACCAGCTGGGCTCGGACACCGACCTGCTGTCTCAGGTGCGTAGCGGCGGCGTCGAATTCTTCAACCTGTCGGCATCGATCCTCGCGACCTTTGCGCCCATCGCCGGCATCGTCAACACCGGCTTCGCCTTCAAGGACTACGACACGGTATGGAAGGCGATGGACGGCGAACTCGGCGCCCACATCCGCGAGCAGATCGCGAAGAGCGGGATCATCACCGTGTCCCGCGCGTGGGATAACGGCTTCCGCCACATCTCCTCCTCGACGCGCGAAATCCGCAAGCCCGACGACCTGAAGGGCTTCAAGATCCGCGTCCCGCCGGCGCCGATGCTGACTTCGCTGTTCAAGGCGCTGGATGCGGGTGCTGCGCCGATCAACTTCAACGAGCTGTATTCCGCGCTGCAGACCAAGGTCGTCGAAGGCCAGGAGAACCCACTGGCGATCATCGCCACGGCCAAGCTCTACGAGGTGCAGAAATCCATCAGCCTGACCGGCCACGTCTGGGACGGTTACTGGATCCTCGGCAACCGCCGCGCCTGGGAAAAACTGCCGGCGGACCTGCGTGCGATCGTCGAGAAGGAATTCGACCGCTCCACGACCGACCAGCGTGCCGACATCGCCAAGCTGTCCGCGTCGCTGCGCGAAGACCTGAAGGCAAAGGGCATCAACTTCTTCGACGTCGATCGCGAACCCTTCCGCGCCGCGCTCGCCAAGACGAGCTTCTACGGCGACTGGAAGGCGAAGTACGGTGAACAGGCTTGGAGCCTGCTCGAGAAGTATTCCGGGAAGCTGGGTTAATACCATGGCCGCCGTTCTGCAAATTCATGCGATAGCGCATCGGCACCCTGCCCTTGCCATCGTCGATGCCACCGTCAGCCGCGCGGTCGAGATGGCTGCCGCGCTGCTGGTGGTGGCGGAAATCTGCGTCCTGCTGACGGGGGTCACCAGCCGATACCTGTTCCATACTCCCATCGTCTGGACCGACGAACTGGCCTCGATCCTGTTCCTGTGGCTGGCGATGCTGGGGGCGGTCGTCGCGCTGCGCCGCGGCGAGCACATGCGGATGACGGCCCTGGTGGGGATGGTGCCGCCCAAGGTGCGCACCTTCCTCGAAACGCTCGCCATCGCCGCCCCAGTCGTCTTCCTGCTGCTGCTCATCCACCCTGCGGTGGAGTTCGCCCAGGAGGAAGCCTTTGTCACCACCCCCGCCCTCGATCTGCCGAACTCCTGGCGCGCCGCGGCCCTGCCGGTCGGCTCGGTGCTGATGCTGGTGATGGCGGGCTTGCGGCTGCTGGGCACCGAGGACTGGCGTTACGCCGTCGGCGCGGTCGCGGCGGTTGCGGCGATCGCGGGGATCATGATGCTGCTCGAACCCGTGCTGCGCGATCTGGGCAACCTCAACCTGCTGATCTTCTTCGTCGGCCTGGTTGCGCTGGGGGTGCTGTCCGGGGCGCCGATCGCCTTCTGCTTCGGCCTCGCGACGCTGGGCTATCTCGCGCTGACGACCGACACGCCCTTGCTGGTGGTGGTGGGCCGGATGGACGAGGGCATGTCCCACCTGATCCTGCTGTCGGTGCCGCTCTTCGTCTTCCTCGGCCTGCTGATCGAGATGACCGGCATGGCGACCGCGATGGTGGCTTTCCTCGCGAGCCTGCTGGGTCACGTGCGCGGCGGCCTGTCCTACGTGCTGCTGGGAGCGATGTATCTGGTGTCCGGCATCTCGGGCTCGAAGGCGGCGGACATGGCGGCCGTGGCGCCGGTGCTCTTCCCCGAGATGAAGGCGCGGGGCGCCAAGGAAGGGGATCTCGTGGCGCTGCTCGCGGCAACCGGGGCTCAGACCGAGACCATCCCGCCGAGCCTGGTGCTCATCACCCTGGGCTCCGTGACCGGGGTGTCGATCTCCGCCCTCTTCACCGGCGGAATGCTCCCCGGCGTGGTGCTGGCAGCGACGCTGTGCGCCGTCGTGTGGTGGCGCTACCGGGGCGACGACTTGTCGAACGTGCGTCGGGCGACCCGCGGCGAGATCGGCAAAAAGCTCCTGATCTCGATCCCGGCCCTCGCGCTGCCCTTCATCATCCGCGCGGCCGTCGTCGAAGGCGTCGCCACGGCGACCGAGGTGTCCACGATCGGCATCCTTTACGCGATCCTCGCCGGCCTCTTCATCTATCGCCAGTTCAAGTGGCGGCGCCTGATGCCGATGCTGATCGAGACCGCGGCACTGTCCGGGGCGATCCTGCTGATCATCGGCACCGCGACGGGCATGGCCTGGGCGCTGACGCAGTCGGGCTTCTCCGGCCAGCTCGCGCAGGCGATGGCGGGCCTGCCGGGCGGGGCGGCGATGTTCATGGCAGCATCGATCCTCGCCTTCATCATCCTCGGCAGCGTGCTCGAGGGGATTCCGGCGATCGTCCTCTTCGGGCCGCTGCTGTTCCCGATCGCCCGCCAGATGGGCATCAACGACGTCCAGTACGCGATGGTCGTGATCCTCTCGATGGGCATGGGCCTCTTCGCCCCGCCCTTCGGCGTCGGCTACTACGCCGCCTGCGCGATCAGCCGCATCCGCCCGGACGCAGGCATGAAGCCCATCGTCGGCTACATGGTGGCGCTGCTGGTCGGCCTGATCCTCGTGGCCTCCGTGCCCTGGATCTCGATCGGCTTCCTGTAAGCCGAACCTCGCCTCCCCCCTCCCAAACCGCATCGAATTGCCGCCTCCCCACCCGGGGAGGCGCACAGGAGAACTTTTGCCATGTCCCCCGTCGATCTCACGCCGCTGGCCAATGCGATCCGCTTCCTTTCCATCGACGCCATCGTGCATGCGACCGAAGGCCACCAGGGCGTGCCGCTCGGCATGGCCGAAATCGCGACCGCGCTCTTCACGCGCCACCTGAAGTTCAACCCCGCCGATCCGACCTGGCCCGACCGCGACCGCTTCGTGCTGTCGAACGGCCACGGCTCGATGCTGCTCTACTCGCTGCTCTACCTCACCGGCTACGAGAAGATCAGCCTCGACCAGATCAAGACCTTCCGCGTGCTCGGCTCGCACTGTGCCGGCCACCCGGAATTCGACCCCGCTGCCGGCATCGAAGTCACGACCGGCCCGCTCGGCCAGGGTATCGCCAACGCCTTCGGCATGGCGGTCGCGGAGGCCTACCAGAACGCGAAGTTCGGCCCCAATCTCGTCGATCACTACACCTACGCCTTCGTCGGCGACGGCTGCCTGCAGGAAGGCATCGGCCAGGAGATGATCTCGCTCGCCGGCCACCTCAAGCTCGGCAAGCTGATCCTGTTCTGGGACGACAACCAGATCACCGACGACGGCGCGACCTCCTTGTCGATCAGCGAAGACGTCGCCGCGCGCTTCCGCGTCGCCGACTGGCACGTCGTCGAAGTCGACGGTCACGACATCGAGGCCGTCTCCGCCGCGATCACGATGGCGAAGAAGGACCCGCGCCCGTCGATGATCGCCTGCCGCACCGTCATCGGCCGCGGCATCCCGCGCGTGCAGGGCCAGCGCGGCGGGCACAGCGCGCGGCTTTTTGCCGAGGATTCGGACGCCGCACGCCAACTCCTCGGCTGGCCGCACGCGCCCTTCGTCGTGCCGGACGAAATCCTCGCCGCGTGGCGCGCAGCCGGCCGTCGCAGCGACGCGGAGCACGCCGCATGGCAGGCCCGGCTCGCGGCACTGCCCGCCGCCGAGCGCGCCGAGTTCGAGCGCATCCAGGCAGGCGAATTGCCGGAAGGCTGGCGCGACGTGCTGCTCGCCTACAAGCGCCGCGTCACCGAGGAAGGCGAGGCCAAGCCCGGCATCTTCGCATCGGCCGAGATCAACGACCTCCTCGTCGATATCCTCCCCGAACGCGTCGTCGGCTGCGCCGATCTCGAAGCGCCGACCTCCCACAAGCGCGGCCTCAAGGCCTTCACCAGCGAAGACCGCAGCGGCGCCTACGTGCATTGCGGCGTGCGTGAACACCTGATGGGATCGATGGCGAACGGCATGGCCGCCCACGGCGGCGTGATCCCGCTCGCCGTGACCTACCTCGCGTTCTCCGACTACGAACGCCCCGCGATGCGCATGGCCGCGCTGATGGGCCTGCCGGTGAAATTCGTGTTCAGCCACGATTCGATCGGCGTCGGCAAGAACGGTCCGACGCACCAGCCGGTCGAGATCCTCGCGTCGCTGCGCGCAATGCCCAACATGCTCGTGATGCGTCCGGCCGACGCGGTCGAAGCCGCCGAATGCTGGGAGATCGCGCTCGAACAGCGCCGCACCCCCGCGAGCCTCATCTTTGCCCGCCAAGCCCTGCCGACACTGCGCACGACGCATGTCGACGACAACCTCACGCGTCGCGGCGCCTACGTGCTCGGCCAACCCGAGGGCGGCAAGCGCGCCGTCACATTGCTCGCGACCGGCTCCGAAGTCTCCATCGCCCTCGAAGCGCGCAAGCTGCTGCAGGCCGACGGCATTCCGACCGCGGTCGTGTCGATGCCCTGCTGGGAACTCTTCGACGCCCAGGATTCCGCCTATCGCGCCGCCGTGCTCGGCGAAGGCACCGTACGCATCGGCATCGAAGCGGCGATGCGCTTCGGCTGGGACCAATACCTCGGCAACCGCGGCGGCTTCGTCGGCATGCCCGGCTTCGGCGCCTCCGGCC
This sequence comes from Azoarcus sp. KH32C, assembly GCF_000349945.1. Taxonomy (NCBI): domain Bacteria; kingdom Pseudomonadati; phylum Pseudomonadota; class Betaproteobacteria; order Rhodocyclales; family Zoogloeaceae; genus Azoarcus; species Azoarcus sp. KH32C. The sequence continues at coordinate 686,900 of NC_020548.1, forward strand.
CGGCCGACCAGTTGTACGAGCACTTCGGCATCACGCCCGCCGCCATCGCCGCCGAGGCGAAGCGCCACCTCTGACCCCGACCTCCGAGAGAACAAAATGCACAAGATCGTCTTCCTCGACCGCGCGACCATCGCGCCGCAAATTCGGCTCCGCAGCCCGGCCTTCGAACACGAACTGGTCGTCCACGAGCACACCCGCCCCGACCAGGTCGTCGAACGCCTCAAGGGCGCAAGCATCGCGATCACGAACAAGGTCCCGCTGAGCTCCGCAGTCCTGGAGCAGCTCCCCGACCTGCGCCTGATCGCGGTCGCCGCGACCGGCACCGACTGCGTCGACAAGGCCTACTGCCAGCGCCATGACATCGGCGTCGCGAACATCCGCGGCTATGCGGTCAACACCGTGCCCGAGCACACCTTCGCGTTGATCCTCGCGCTGCGCCGGAACATCGTCGCCTACCGCGACGACGTCATCAACGGCGAATGGCAGAAATCCGGCCAGTTCTGCTTCTTCAACCATGCGATCCACGACCTCGCCGGCGCGAGGCTGGGCATCATCGGCGAAGGTGCGCTCGGCCAGAGCGTCGCGACCATCGCCCGCGCCTTCGGCATGATTCCGCTCTTCGCGGAACACAAGGGCAAGAGCGGTTTCGGCATGCTCTACACGCCCTGGGACGAGATGCTCGCGACGAGCGACATCATCACGATCCACAGCCCGCTCACGCCCGAGACGCGCAACATGATCGCGCAGCCCGAGTTCCGCAGGATGGCGCGCCGCCCGCTGCTGATCAACACCGCGCGTGGCGGCCTGGTCGACGAGGAAGCGCTCGCGCAGGCGCTCGACGAAGGGCTCATCAGCGGCGCTGGTTTCGATGTCACGCTGGGCGAACCGCCGGCTGCCGACAGCCCGATGATGCGCATCGCTTCCCGCCCCAACGTGATCCTCACCCCGCACGTCGCGTGGGCCTCGGACGAAGCGCAGCAGACGCTCTCGGATCAGCTCATCGACAACATCGAGAACTTCGTCGCGGGCAGGCCGAGCAATCTCGTCAAAGGGGCGTACTAAGCGCGTTCTTCCGACGGACGGGTCGTTGGCTGGAACATACGTTCCAGCTTTACTCAAAAGCCATGGAAAAGAAGGTCGAGTGCGGCGGTGATGTCGCCGCGGCGAGCTTCCAGAGTTGTGACAGGCGTTCTCAGAAGCGAAGCAGGCACCGCGGCAAGAAACTGAGTGACCATCGCCACCGATTCGCCTTCCAGCTCGAAAACCGGATTGAGGGTCTTTGCGGGCAGTGGCGCATCGTTCAGGGGCAGCAGGGGAACGACGACGCGAGTGTTGAGATGATCGAGCAGATCAGCCTGAACGTCGAGCAAATAACCGGCCCCGTCAGGGTTCTTGAAAACGTTCAAGCGGGACATCAGAACATCCGGTAACGCGCCAACGGAAGCCCGTGAGCCTCAACGTAGGCGTTAGAGCTCTCCAGCGCGTTCCGATTCTCCGCCAACCACAATTCCGCTCGCCGCTCGGCGACGGCCCTCGCAACACCGGCCTCGGCAGCTTGCGAAATATTGATATCCAACGCCTTTGCCTCGGCCAGCAGGCCTTCGCCAAGGGTGACGTTGGTAGCCTTTCGAGCGGGGCCCTGCTTTGCAATGATCCTCATGGAAGCGCCTCACGTCTCAACAAGATCATATTGACACGCATGCGCATGATTTTCCACATTCAGTGAACTTTCCCCTCGCAACCCAAAAGAACCGCCCCGGCACCTTGCAGACACCGGGGCGGAAAAATTCGGTGGGGCCGAGGAAATCCACTGGAGGTTGCGCCCACCGAACGAGAGCCGCAGTGCGGCCGAGACGATCTCAGAACGGCATCCACACCTGCGCGAGCAGTGCGCGCGTCTCGGGAACGTTGCGGCCATCGACCGTTTGCGAGAAGCCGACCGACCAGGTCAGCGCATCCTTGTGCGTGACCATCACCCCCGCGCCGACGTTCCAGACGTGGGAGCTGTTGTTTTCGTTCCGCAGGTAATCGGTCGACAGGTAGGGCGTCACGCGCATGTTCGATTGCGTGACGTTCTTGAAGTCGTAGCCGAGGCGGCCGTTCAGGTGGTACTCGTCCTTCGGCTTCGAAATCGAGCTCCAACGCGGATCGGCCGTGTGGTAGCCGACGACGGCTTCGATGTTCCAGTTGTTGACGTTGAGGTCGTAGAAGCCGCGCAGGTAGTAATCCCACATATGGCTGTCGAGCTTGGAACTGATCGAGAACGGCGTGCCGATCAGGATATCGAAGCCGATCGTGCTCTCGGGGGTCGGCTTGGTCCAGCCGGTGAAGGCCGGGATCACGCTGCCGACGCCGGAGAGATCGAAGCCGTTCGAGTCCTTGATCCTGAGCTCGTAGGTGTTGAGCGAGAACGCGAAGGCCCAGGTCGATGCGGGATCGAACTTGAAGAAGTGCGGCAGGATCGTGAAGCCGAAGATCGTGTCGGTATCGACACCGGTGTCCCTGCGCTTGCCGTCGTTGTCGTAGGCCTTGCTGGTCGAGTTGTAGAGCAGCGTCTGGCCGGGGAAGTTGAAGGGTTGGTCGAACTGGTTCGGCAGATCCCAGTAGTGCGGCCGGTAATGGTGGCCGAGGACGATCTGCGCCTGGGCCGCGCCGGCGGCACCGAGGGTCAGTGCGGCGATTGCCGCCGCCTTCATCATCGGACGATTCAAGCGGTTGATCTTCTTCATGTTCTCCTCCTAGAGCGGATGTCATACGGGCCTTTGCGGCCCTTTTTTGGGAAAAAGGGGGCCCCGTCCCACTCGCCGCGGCGAGTGGAGCGAGGGAATCGGTGGTGGAAAGCGGGAGGCGGAGCCAGGCCGGGGTTCAAGTGCGGACGAGTTCATCGTCCGCCGGCATTGCGCAGGCGATCGCGCCCGTTATGGAGTCCGGTCAGCTGACAACGGAGTGCGCGGGTTCGCTCTTGACGCGGCTATTGAGCGCATAGAGCACGCCGCCGACCACTGCGGTAATGGGCGCCGACCATGCCGCGATCGGTGCCGACGCTTGAAGCATCAGGATCCCGACCGCTGACGAGACCAGCCAGGTTCCCAGCGCGAAGTTCTCGGCCAAGGGAGCCCGGCCAAGCTGATCGGTCAAAGTCGCCGGGGTATCACGAGCGTCGCGCATCAAGTAGATATGGACCAGCGCGATCGCCACCCAGGCCACGACGAAGGTTCCCTGGTATGCCAGCGCCTGCAGGATGAAGCTGAACACGTTCTGCAGCATCAGGAAGTAGACGATCACGCCGACAACGACCGTCCAGACCATGCGGTGCAGATAGACGCCGAATGCCGACTGGAAGAAGGCCTCCATATTGACGGACGAAAGATAGAAGTTGGCCGTGTTGATGCGTGTCTGACTGACCCATACGAAGGCGAGCCCCGCCAGCCCCATCAGCTTCAGCAAGCCAAGCACGGCCGATACTTCGCTGACACCGCCTTCCAGGGGAATCGTACCGGCGATGAAGATGCCTACAACTGCGTTGATCAGGAACGTAAAGCCATAGAACACGATGCCGAAATTGACCTTGGCGTGGTACTCCGTGTCCTCGCGGCGTCCCAGGCGTGCGAAGTCCCAGGTGTACATCATCAGGATCCAGACGCCCATGAAGTAGGTGAAGCACTGCCACCAGCCGTTCTCCGGCGCACCGGTGGCAGGCCCTAGTCGCAGCCAGGCATCGCTGTATCCGTATTCCGAAAGCGTCATCCCGACGGCCAGCGCAATCCCGATCAAGTAGAGCGGCAGCAGCACTCCGTTGAACTTGTCGAGAAAGTGCTGCACGCTGCCGAACACCAGCGGCACGCTGTAGCAAACGACGATTAAGTAGGCCCACTTCAGCTCCAGGCCGGGCCAGTAGGCATTGATGGCGACCGCGATCACCGATCCCTCGAATACCGCGTAGTAGATGGCCGTCGCACAGAAGATCAGCGTTGCGAGCCGCGCCCCGACCTTGCCGAACACGAGTTGGGAGAACTGCGCGACGGACAAGCCGGTGCGGATGGAAAATCTCGTGATCGCGGCGTTGATGATCGAAAATGCCACGGTGGACAGCGCGAGCCCGATGAGGACGTTCTTCGTGCCCAGCGTGAGGGCCAGCGTCGCCGGCACCATCAGCCAGAACATCGCGCTGCACAGGGCCCACCACGCCATCGTCAGCCCGAACTTACCCATTCGCTCGTCGTAGGGAACAGGGATCGCCGCAAAGTCCTCGTGGTCCTCGTCGGGACTCAATTCAATTTTGTTCGTCACAGCTGTCTCCTTTTTAGTTTGGATAGCCTCGCGAAATCGCAGGCAAAAGCGTCCCCGTGGCGGCCCGAGCCGCATGTTCCTGCTGCTTCATGTGTGTCGCTTTGGGGGGCTTTTGTCCGCGATGCGCTATGTCGCGCGGCTGCTTCAGGCGGCTACTGCTTCCTCTTCCGCCGCGAGGCCTGAACTCGCTTCGGCGACCTGCTTGTCCTCGAGCACATATACGCCGCTCGCGTCCAGCGAGGCGATCCATCCGGGCTCGATGACGATCGACGTCGTGACCTCCTCGATCACGCCCGGCCCCTGGATCAGCATCCCGGGCTCGATCCCTTCACCGTCATAGACGGGTGCAAGCACGCTGCGGATCGCGGCGCCGTGGCCGAACACCATGTTCCGCTGCTCCTTCACCGGTGCGGCGGCAGAAGGATTCCGCGCGCCAGCCGTCGCAGTCCTCAACGGCGGGACGACACCCGAAACGGTCGTCTCGATATTGACGATCTCGACGACGCCGTCCGGCTCGCAGTACGTGAAAAGCTCCTGGTGCCGCTGGTCGAAACGCCGGCGGATCTCCTTGAAGCTCTCGACATTGACGGACATCAGCCCGATATCGACGGTGCATTCATGGACCTGACCGAGGTAGCGCATGTCCACCGAGCGTTCGATGCGGATGTCGCGCGTCTTGAAGCCTTCCGCCTGCAGCGCGCAGATCGCCTCGCGTTCGAGGTCGTGGAAGCGCTGGTCGATGCGTTCCCAATCCGCATGCGGTCCGACGCGCATCGGGCAGGCCGACATCTTCGTGTACTTCACGTTCGACAGGATCTGGCCGAAGGCGCACAGCCCCGACGCCAGCTTCGGCACCAGCACTTTTTTGACGCCGATCTCGCGCGCGAGCGACGCGATATGCAGCGCCGTCGCCCCGCCCGCGCCGACCAGCACGAAGTCGCGCGGATCGTAGCCCCGCTCCACCGACACGCGGCGGATGCCGTTCACCATGTTGTTATTGACGATGTTGAAGATGCCGTGCGCCGCGTGCTCGATCGAGATGCCGAGCGGCTTCGCGATCTTCTCCTCGATCGCCCGCCGCGCCGCCGCGCCGTCGATCTTCACGCGCCCGCCCAGCAGGTAGGACGGGTTGAGGTAGCCCAGCACGACGTTCGCGTCCGTCACCGTCGGCAGCTCGCCGCCCCGCATGTAGCACACCGGTCCCGGATTCGCGCCGGCGCTCTGCGGCCCGACGTTGAGCAGGCCCATCGAATCGATCCACGCGATCGAGCCGCCGCCCGCGCCCAGCGTCTCGACCTGGATCATCGGCGTACCGATGCGGTAGCGCAGGAAGTCGATGTTCTTGCTCAGGTTGGTCTTGCCGTCCTTCGTCAGCGTGATGTCGAACGAGGTGCCGCCCATGTCGACGGTGATGATGTTCTTGATGCCCAAGGGCCCTGCGACATGCATCCCCGCCGTCGGCGCCGAGGCCGGCCCGGAGTTGATCGCATTGACCGCCCGCGAAGCCATCACGTCGCGCGACGCCATGCCGCCGTTCGACTGGTAATAGCGGATCGGCGCCGTGACACCGAGACCGACGAAAAAGTCGTCGATGCGGCGCACGTAGCGCTCCAGCACCGGCCCGAGGTAGGCATTGACCACCGCCGTCGAGGTCCGCGTGTACTCGCGCATCTGCGGGAAGACTTCGATGCCGACCGACACATACACGTCTGGCAGCATCTCGCGCACGATCTCCGCCGCACGGCGCTCATGCACGTCATTCGCGACCGACCACACGAAGGACAGCGCCACCGCCGCGACGCCCTCGGCGCGGAAGCGCTCGCAGGCCGCGCGCACGTCGTCCTCGTTCAGCGGCGTCTGCACCGTGCCGTCGGAGAGCACGCGCTCGCGCACCCCGTGACGCAGATGGCGCGGCACGAGCATCGTCGCGGGCGGATACTTCGCGTCGTAGCGGTAGCCCTCCTCCTTGTGGCCGAGTCGGATCTCGATCGAGTCCTCGTGGCCCGCGGTGCAGATCAGGCCGGTCTTCACGCCCTTCAACTGGATCAGCGCATTCAGCGCGACCGTCGTGCCGTTCACCAACAGGTCGGCGTTGTTGAGAATGTCGGCGACCGGCAGTCCGAGCGCTTCGGAAATCTGCTGCAATCCGTCGGCGATCGCCTTCGTGCCGTCCTCCGGCGTCGAAGTGGCCTTGAAGAGTCGGACCTGGCCCTGCTCGTCGGCCAGCACGAAATCGGTGAAAGTGCCCCCGGCATCGATGCCCAGGCGGAAACGCTTGCTCATTGCTGTTCTCCTCTGTGTTCTTGTCAGATCGCCGCAGCACGCAGGCGCTTGGTCTCATCACTCATCACGCTGAAATCCTCGGGCGACACGGCGACGCCGTAGTCCTTGCGCGCCGCCTCGAAGGACACGAAGCCGTTGCGCACATCGGACGCGACCTGCTCGGGATCGCGGTCGAAGGCATTGCCCCAGCCGCCACCGCCCGGGTTGATCGCGGAGACGCGCTGGCCGTCCTGGATCTTCAGCACGACGTTCTTGCGCAGCGTCTCGGTGACCTTCTCGCCGACCTTCAGGTCGATGCGCGCGAGCTTGCTTTCGAGCACGTGGTTGTGCGCGCCGTTCGCGCCGAGCGATGCGTACTTGCGCCCTTCGCCGAAGCTCACGACGGTCATCTCGTGCCCGATCGGTTCGACTTCCCACTCGGTCGCGCACCCGCCGCGATACTTGCCCGCGCCGCCGCTGTCCTGCACGAGGCCGTAGCGGTGGATCACGATCGGATAGGAGTATTCGAGGATCTCGATGTCGCCCGAGGTCAGCGCGCCGAAGCAGCACTGCGGGCCGCAGGCGTGCCAGCCGTCCATGTGCGCCGTCGCCCCCGCGCCGGAGATCAGCGAGGCGAGCACCATCGTCACGTACTCCTCATTGTTGCGCGCATCGAAGCCGGCGATGTTGATGCCACTCGCGTGGCCCCACGACCCGACCGCCCGTTCCGGCGCCGCCTTCTCCAGCGCGAGGCGCACTGCGTCGGCGAGCGTTTCCATCGGCGTCGTCGTGCAGTTCACATGCGGCGCCGGTTCCACCGCGTTGCACAGCGTCCCCTTTGGGCCGAGATCAACGGTGATGCAGCGGTACAGGCCCTCGTTGTAGGGTGGATCGACCTGCGTGAACATCATCAGGCCCAGGAACACGCCCGAGATCGAGTTGCCCTCGTAGGAGTTGATGAAGTACGGGATCTGCGGCGGGCTGGAGATCGCGATCGCGCACTCGTCGCCCTTGATCGTCACCGACGCCGAGATCGTGATGTCGCCGAAGCCATGGCCCGCGTCCTCGAGCACGGCGCTCGCGGCGTAGGTGCCGTCCGGCACCGCGCGGATGATCTCGCGCATGTGGCGGTCCGCCATGTTCATCAGCTCGTCGATGCAGTCGCGCACCGTCTGCACGCCGTACTTGTCGAGCAACGCGATCAGGTTCCGCTCGCCGACCGTCACCGCGCCCAACTGCGCGCGCAGGTCCCCTTCCTGATCGCGGCGCGAGCGCACGTTGGCGAGGTAGAAATTGACCACGTCCTTGCGCTGGCGGCCCTTCTCCCAGAACTTCACCGGCGGGATGCGCAGGCCTTCCGCGTAGATCTCCTTCGCGTCCGGGTTGTACCCCGCCGGCACCGGCCCGCCGATGTCGGTCACGTGGCCCTTGCACACCGTCCAGAACACCAGCTCGCCCTGGTAGAACACCGGCTTGTACATGCAGCAGTCGAGGATGTGGCTACCCATGCTGCCCGGGTCGTTGTGATAGATCACGTCGCCTTCGTGGATGTCGTCCCCGAAGTATGCGGCGACGAATTTCATTGCCGGGATCAGGCTCCCGAGGTGAATCGGGATGTCCTGTCCCTGCAGGATCATCTCCGGCCGGTGATTGAAGATCGCGTTGCTGTAATCGTGCGCAACGTTGAACACGCTCGAACGCGCCGTCTTTTCGAGCGTCAGCGTCATCTCGCGCTGCGTGGTCTCCAGCACGCCGCGAACGACGGCCAGGGTGATCGGATCGACCTTTCTTGTCATTGCCTCTTCTCCATACCCTCTGACGGGATTGAATTGCCGTGAGTGAAGAGTAAGTCGGAGGCAAATGCGCTTACAGATACACGGGGGAGATGAACGGCGCGGGGTGTACTGCCGGTGGAGGCAGTACACCGGCCGGGCGGCAAACCGGACACTGGGGATCGGGCTTACAGCACAGGCTGAGGCTTGTACGACGGCGATTCGGCCGGGGCGCCGGTCATGTGAGGGACATATCGGTCGGCAGAGAGCTGTAGACCTGCCCGTCAGAGGCAAGACCGGTGAACGGCGGCTTCCCCATTGTTACTCCCACGGCGTTCTTCATGCCCGGCAGAAAACGATACCTCGTCTGAGTGACCTGGGTTACAGACGGCCTTAGGTCGCCCTCCCTAATATCCGCGCTGTCGTTCTCAGCTACTCATTCCATATCAATCTACCGTCAGGACTACCACCATGACTTTGATTTCGCGCTGCACTGCCGCCGGCCTGTTGGCTCTTTGCATTTCCTGCGGTGCTGCCGCCGCCGACAAGACCCTGTATGAGCGTCTGGGCGGCAAGCCGGCTTTGACCGCCGTGGTCAATGAATTGTGGGCAGTCGTATCCGCCGACAAGCGGATCAATGCCCTCTTCGCCAACACCAAGCCGGAAGTCTTCGGCGGCCAACTCGTCGACTTCCTGTGCCAGGCGAGCAGTGGCCCCTGCAAGTATCAGGGCAAGGACATGAAGAGCGCCCACGCCGGCATGAAGCTGACCGAGGCCGATTTCAACGCCCTCGCCGAAGATACCGTCAAAGCGCTCGACAAGTTCAAAGTGCCCGCCGGTGAAAAGGATGAAGTCATGGGCCTTTTGGGCAGCCTCAAGGGCGACGTCGTCGATCGCTGAGCTGCATCGCATGCGCAGTCTCGAGGGCGGCTTGGCCGCCTTCCTTCGGAGATTATGAGCGTGGTTGAACGTATCGTCGCCACGGATAGTGCCTTGGCATTTATCGAGCGACTCATGCTGAAGCACGGTCCCCTTGTGCTCTGTCAAGCCGGCGCATGCCGGGAGGACGGAGCCGCCAACTGCCTTCCTCAAGGAGAGTTCATTGCGGGCACCGCAGATCTGATACTGGGGGAAATTGGCGGTTGCCGTTTCTATATCACCGAGTCGCAGTATGAATACTGGCAATACCATCAGCTTATCGTCGATGTGATGACCCAGATTGGCGAAGGCGGATCCCTCTCGCTCGGAGACCTGGATGGTGGGCGTCTACAGACTCGCTCCCGTGTTTATTCCACCGAAGAGTGGGCGGCGTTGAGCCTCAAGCCATCGCATTGATTCATAGACGGGTCGGCAGTTCGCGCACAGGCCGGGGTGAAGCCCATGCCGACCGGCCATACTGTTGCCGGCACGCCCCCCTCGGATCCTCGAACTCCTGAGAAGCACGGTTTTTCCACTGGGAAAACGGCGATAATGGCGGCCAATTCGTTTTGAGCGCCATTTCAGGATTCCCCCATGGAAATCAAGGTCAATTTTCTCGACAAGCTTCGTCTTGAGGCCAAGTTCGATGACTTCACGGTAATCGCCGATCAGCCTATCCGCTATAAGGGCGACGGCTCGGCGCCTGGGCCGTTCGATTACTTTCTGGCTTCATCGGCCTTGTGTGCGGCCTACTTCGTGAAGCTGTACTGCGACACTCGCAATATTCCTACCGAGAACATCCGCCTGTCGCAGAACAATATTGTCGATCCCGAAAACCGCTATCAGCAGATTTTCAAGATCCAGGTCGAGTTGCCGGCGGATATTTCGGCCAAGGACCGGGAAGGCATTTTGCGCTCCATCGACCGTTGCACGGTGAAAAAGGTGGTGCAAACCGGGCCTGAGTTTGTGATTGAGGAGGTGGAAAATCTGGATGCCGATGCTCAGGCCTTACTGACGCTGAATCCGGATTCAGAAACCAGCACCTATATTGCGGGAAAGGATCTGCCGCTGGAGCAAACCATCGCCAATATGTCGGGGGTTTTGGCGGACTTGGGCATCAAGATTGAAATCGCCTCGTGGCGCAATCTTGTTCCCAATGTGTGGTCACTACATATCCGCGATGCGCACTCGCCGATGTGTTTTACCAACGGCAAGGGCGCGACCAAGGAAAGCGCCTTGGCATCAGCGTTGGGCGAATTTATCGAGCGGATGAATTGCAATCATTTCTACAACGACCAATTCTGGGGGGAAGACGTCGCCAACGCGGCGTTTGTGCATTACCCGAACGAGCGCTGGTTCAAGCCGGGTCGCAAAGATGCGCTGCCGGCTGAAATACTCGATGAATACTGTCTGCAAATTTACAACGCCGATGGCGAATTGCGCGGCTCGCACCTCTATGACACCAACTCCGGCAACGTGCAGCGCGGCATTTGTGCCCTGCCCTACGTGCGTCAGTCGGACGGCGAGGTGGTGTATTTCCCGTCCAACCTGATCGACAACCTGTTCCTCTCCAATGGCATGAGTGCCGGTAACACGCTGGCCGAAGCGCAGGTGCAATGCCTGTCGGAAATCTTCGAGCGCGCGGTCAAACGCGAAATTCTGGAAGGCGAAATCGCGCTGCCCGATGTACCGCACGAAGTGCTGGCGAAATATCCTGGCATTCTGGCCGGCATCGAAGAGTTGGAAAAGCAGGGCTTTCCGGTGCTGGTGAAGGATGCGTCGCTGGGCGGGGAGTTTCCGGTGATGTGCGTCACCTTGATGAATCCTCGTACTGGCGGGGTGTTTGCCTCGTTTGGGGCGCACCCGAGCTTAGAGGTGGCGCTGGAACGCAGTCTTACCGAGTTGCTGCAGGGGCGCAGTTTTGAAGGCCTGAACGATTTGCCTCAGCCCACCTTTGAAAGTAACGCCGTCACCGAGCCGAATAACTTCGTTGAGCACTTTATCGATTCCAGCGGCGTGGTGTCGTGGCGCTTTTTCAGCGCCAAAGCGGATTACGATTTTGTCGAGTGGGATTTTTCCGGTCACGGTGAAAACTCAAATGCCGACGAAGCCGCAACCTTGTTCGGCATTCTGGAAGACATGGGCAAGGAAGTGTACATGGCGGTGTATGATCAACTTGGCGCAACGGCCTGCCGCATCCTGGTGCCGGGGTATTCGGAAATCTATCCGCTGGAAGACTTGATCTGGGATAACACCAACAAGGCGCTGGCATTCCGTGAAGATATCCTGAACCTGCACCGCCTGGATGACGCGAGCCTGGAAGCATTGCTGGAGCGTCTGGAAGATAGCGAGCTCGATGATTACACCGACATCATCACGTTGATCGGTATCGAGTTTGACGAAAATACGGTCTGGGGTCAGCTCACGATTCTCGAGTTGAAGCTGCTGATCAATCTCGCCTTGCAGCAATTTGAAGCAGCGCACGAACTGGTGAAAACCTTCCTGCAATATAACGAGAACACGGTCGAGCGCGGATTGTTTTATCAGGCCTTGAACGTGGTGCTGGAGGTGCTGTTGGACGACGAGCTGGAACTGGAGGATTACCTGGTCAATTTCCGCCGGATGTTTGGCGACGCGCGGATGGATGCGGTGATGGGGTCAGTGGACGGCAGCGTGCGCTTCTTCGGCTTGACCCCAACGAGCATGAAACTGGAAGGGCTCGACAGGCACCAGCGCCTGATCGATAGCTACAAGAAACTGCACATGGCGCGGGCCGACGTCCGCTGCCGCTTGGCCTGACCGTCGCCCCAGACATGAGTCGATGGGGCGATACCCATACGCTCGGTCATCGCACCTGCTCGAACTGCTCGCGCAGGCTCTCCACGGTGTCGCGTTCCCCTCGCACGTGGAAGAACGCGCCCTCGTCCTCCGCCCGCTCCTCCAGCACCTCGCAGTTCGCGTAGATTTCCTTGCGCCATTGCTGTGCCGACCACGGCAGGAAAAGTTCGGCCGCGATGAGGTCCTGCTGGAAAAACGCGACGATCCTCTGGCGCAGCTTCGCGACATCCTCCGGGCGACGGGCGCTCATCACGACGCAGTCCGGGTACTGCGCCCGCAGCGCCGCTTCGCGTTCGGCTTGCGCCTCGGCATCGCCGACGTGGTCGATCTTGTTGAAGACGCGCAGGCGCGGCAGCACATCGGCGCCGATCTCTTCAAGCACGTGGTCCGTGACATGCAGTTGGCGCTCGAATCCGGGATCGCTGGCATCGATGACGTGGAGCAGCAGCGATGCATCCAGCGCTTCGTCGAGCGTCGACTTGAATGACGCGACGAGTCCGTGCGGCAGGTTCTTGATGAAGCCGACCGTGTCGCTGACGAGCACCCGCGGCACGCTCTCCGGGTAGAGGACGCGCACGGTGGTGTCGAGCGTCGCGAACAGTTTGTTGGCGACCAGCACCTCGCTGCCGGTGAGCGCCCGCATCAAGGTCGACTTGCCGGCGTTCGTGTAACCGACGAGCGCGACGCCCGCGAGGCTCTGGCGCCCTTGCCGGCGCGCGCGCTGCGTCTTGCGCTCGACCTCCATCGCATCGATGTCCTCCTGCAGTTCGGCGATGCGGTCCCGCACTTTGCGCCGATCCAGCTCGGTGTGCGACTCGCCGGCACCCCGGCCGCCGGTGCCGCTGCGCTGCCGTCCTTGCGGTCCCGCGAGTTTGGCCGCCTCGCGCAGGCGCGGTGCCATGTAGCCGAGGCGCGCGATCTCCACCTGCGCGCGTGCTGCGCGGGAGCGCGCGTTGCGATGGAAGATTTCGAGGATGACCATCGTCCGGTCCATCACCTCGCAGCCCACCGCCAGCTCGAGGTTGCGCGCCTGCGAGGGCGAGATCTCGTGGTCGACTAGGATCATGTCGATCTCGTGAGCCGTGCCGTTGGCGCCATTGACGAACTCGTGGATCTCCTGTCGCTTGCCGGTCCCGAGGTAGGCGCTCGTGTCGAAGCCGGAACGCTTCTGGATGAAGGTGTGGACGACCGTCAGCCCCAATGTCTTCGCAAGTTCGCGTAGCTCGGTCAGCGACGCCTCGAACTCGACATCGCTCACATTCGGCAGTTGTACGGCCGCGACGACCGCGTACGTGGGCTTTCCCTGGACTTCGCTTTGCATTAGGAGATTCGGTCTCGTGAGTGGGCAAAGCCAGATAGTACACGTCGAAGCGCCATGAACTCCGACATTAAGGCGCCAGTCTCAACGTTGCAAAGCCTTGTAAATGTCGGCAAGGCTTGCCGGCTTTCGCAGATAGCCGTCGAAATCAACCTTGACGCGGCGCTTGGTTACATCGTCATCGTGACCCGAGAAAGCGATCAAGCGTAGACTGGCTCCATAGGCTTGCCGCAACCGTCGCGCGACCTCGAAGCCGTCCATGGCCGGCATCGTGAGGTCCACGATGGCCGCCTCTGCCGCGAAGGACAGCCCGAGCGCCTGAGAGCCCTCGTAGGCGACCTCGACGTCATGGCCAGATTGCGTCAGCAGGGCTGCCAGGGCGTCGGCGCCGTCTACGTCGTCATCGATCACGAGAATACGCACTGTAACTCCTAAGCAGCTGATTTGGCCGGGTCCCCTGGACATGCAAAACACGTTCCCGCCAAGCTTGACGGCGGTCCACTGATTTCGCGCCCAGAAAGCGCGTGCGTTCTGACGAGGTTTGCAGCATGAGACTTGCGACCTTCATCTTGGATAACATCGAGCCCATCTTGAAGCAATGGGAGGATTTTGCGCGCTCGTTGCAACCGGGGCGACTCATGACGGTGGCTGCCCTTCGCGATGACGCAGAGGAAATGCTCCGGTTCATTGCGGCAGACATCGAGACGGTGCAATCGCAGGCCCAGCAGGAGCAAAAATCGGTCGGTCGGGGACCGCAACTTGCCGACGGGGACGACAGTGCGGCACACGACCACGGCAAAGCGCGTGCCGTTGACCACTTTACGTTTTCGGAAATGGTTTCCGAGTACCGCGCGCTGCGCGCTGCGGTCACACACATGTGGCTCGACTCGGCCGGCGTCGACTCCGAGAGCGTCAACCAGCTCGTGCGCTTCAACGAAGCGGTAGATCAGGTTCTCGCCGAATCAGTGGTCCGCTTCGCTGCGACACTGGAAAATGAGTCGGACCTGTTCACCGCGTCGATCGGTCACGATTTGCGCAACCCGCTGAACTCGATCGTATCGTCGTCGGAAATGCTGGCGCAGTCCTCTTTGTTGCCCGATGCCGAGCGCGCTGCAGCAAAACGGATTGCCAGCTCGGCACTCCGCATGGCTGGCATGCTCGCCGAGCTACAGGATTTTTCGCGCAGTCGCCTCGGCGGCTTGCTCCATCTGTCGCTTGAGCATGTCAGCGTGGCGCAGATATGCAGAGATGTCATCGCCGAAATCGCCGCCATGCATCTGCCGTGTACGTTGAGGTTCGCCGAATCGGGCGATACCGGTGCTGTCGTGGATCGTAAGCGTATCGGTCAGTTGATTTCCAACCTTGTAGGAAATGCCGTGCAGCACGGAAGTCCATTTGGCGTGATCTCCGTGAGCGTGCAGGGCGACAAGGAGCATGTGCGCGTGGAGGTCCATAACGAGGGCCCCAAGATTGATCGGGCCCGTCTCGAAGACATCTTCGAACCCTTGCACCGCGCTGCATCCGAGCCGCCACGGGCATCCGGAAGTCTGGGCCTCGGGCTTTACATTGTCCGCCGAGTAACGGTGGCACACGGCGGGACCGTGAGCGTCACGTCGACCGAAGCGGACGGGACAACTTTCGTCGTCGTGATTCCGCGGACACCGAAGAAGTGATCGTTGCCCCGGCGTACAACAATCCGGAGAATCTTCCCCGCTATTGGATAGCCGGGATTGGTCGAGATGCTTTTTCGAAGAGCGGAATCAAGTCCTTTTCCTCCATTGCCGCCCCGATGGTGCTGCCGATCATTCGGCCCTCGGCATCCAGCGCGGCGATTCCGAACGAATGCTCAAAGTCGCCGTTGGAGATCTTTCGGTACTTGAACTCGATCAACGACGACAACTCACGCAAGTCGGATTCGTTTCTTGCCGTGACAAAGCGCCACTTCGGAAATTCGAGCGAGTGTTTTGCCGCATATTCTTTCATCACTGCGGGCGTATCATGCTTCGGGTCGAAGCTGACCAGAACGAATTGAATGTCGTTCTTCATGTGCTCGGGCAGCATTCGCTCCAGCGTCTTCATGCGGGCGACGGTGGTCGGGCAGGAGAACTTGCAGGAGAGGTAGATCATCGAAATCGCCACCGGCTTGCCGGCCAGCGACGACAGTTCAACCGTCTTTCCGGTTTGATCGACCCACTTCGATTTCACCTGGTAGATCGAATCGTTCGGCAGGTCGCCGGCGAGCGCGCCAGCCAATCCGACCGACAGGTTCAACAACAGAAGAATCAGCGCCTTGATCATTCTTTCCTCGATTCCTGGACGCAGCGAAAGCCCAGGTTGCTGACCGTGTATTTGGCCTTCAGGCTGCTCCGGAAGCCGAAGCGCAAAAAGGCGGCGTAATCCGATTTGTCGGCCGCGTTGGCGGCGCCAGAGCCGCAGAACAAGGTCTTGTCGAGCGATCCGTCGGCCCGCGATTCGCCCGTCACCATCGCCGAGTTGAAGTCCTGCGTCCATTCCCAAATCAGCCCGTGCATGCTGATCACACCGGAGCTGTTCTTGAAGCCGGAGGTGACCGCGGGCAATACCTCAGGCGTGGGCTCCGAATACCAGTCCAGGATCACCTGACGAATATCGGCCCCCGGAATCGGCCGGGAGGCGACGTACTCCCATTCGTTCACCGTCGGCAATCGCTTGCCCTGGGAGGCGCAATAAGCCTTGGCGGCAAACCACGAGACATTGACCACCGGGCTATCGGGCGGAGCCTGGGTGCCCAGTTCGCTCCCCGATTGCCAGTGGTGCAGGTAATTGGCCTCCGCAAAAAGCGGACTCACGGCCGATCTTTGCCACTCGGGGTGGCGTGCCACGAAGCCGAGGAATTCGGCATTCGTGACCGGCGTGACGTCCATTGCAAAGGAATCGACGCCGACCGGTTGCTTTGCCGAACCGTACAGCGGCGTGAATACGCCGCCGTCGATCCGGACTTGATCCGCGATGGCGAAGCCGCCATGCAGGAGCAGAAGGAAGACCAATGCTTTTTTCATGTACTGACTTCCTTCGCTCGCAGATCGGCTTTCGCGGTGCCGGTTGGCTTAGTGCTCGGCGCTCGACTGTTTGACCGGCTCCGGCTTGACTGCACGGATGGCTTTGACTTCGGCTGGCGTGATGACTTTCTTGGAATTGCCCCAGGAGTCATACACGTAGGTCAAGACGTTGGCGATGTCCTCGTCGCTCAGCACTTGAGCCGGCATCACGGCGTTGAACTTGTCGCCGTTCACCACGATTTCACCCGCACGTCCGTGAACCACCGTCTGGATTGCGCGGTTCTTGTCGGCATTCAGGAAGTCCGAATTCGCAAGCGGGGGGAAGGCGCCCTTGATGCCGCCACCGTTCGCCTGGTGGCAGGCGAGGCAGTTATTGCCGAAGATCCGTTCGCCGAACTTGATGCGGTCCTTGGTGTTCTTGGCCAATACCGGCGCCGGCGCGTTGCCGTCCATCTCCTGGATGCCGGAGCCCTCGGGCTGATAAACCGCGTCGTTCTGCTTGCCGGAATAGATCACCTTGTTCTCGGGGCCGTCGACTTTCAGCATGCCGAGTGCGCCCTTGTTGAAGGCACGGGTCAGCGCATGGTCGACCAGGACGTAGGTGGCTGGCACATCGACCTT
Source organism: Azoarcus sp. KH32C (assembly GCF_000349945.1). Classification (NCBI taxonomy): domain Bacteria; kingdom Pseudomonadati; phylum Pseudomonadota; class Betaproteobacteria; order Rhodocyclales; family Zoogloeaceae; genus Azoarcus; species Azoarcus sp. KH32C. The sequence goes on from NC_020548.1 coordinate 703,957, forward strand.
GAACTCCACCACGGTCGCACCACCCGGCGGGACGATGGTCGTTTGCACGTTTTCATTGACGAACTTGGTGCCGCCTTCCGGATAAACCTTGTCAAAGATTTCGCCGATGATGTGGAAGTTGGAGGACAGGTTCGGGCCGCCGACGCCGAAATACATGCGCACGGTTTCGCCGACCTTGGCCTTCAGCGCGTTGTCGCCGGCAATGGAGCCCACCGAGCCATTGAAGACGACATAGGACGGACGCTCGTCGACCGCCTTTTCCATGTCGAACGGCTGAAGCCCGGGTTCGCCGGCGCGGCCCTTCGTATAGAAGTCGCCCTGCATGACATAGAGTTCCTTGTCGACCTTGGACATGCCTTCCTTCGGCTCGACCAGAATCAACCCGTACATGCCGTTGGCGATATGCATGGCGACCGGGGCCGTCGCGCAGTGATAGACGTAGAGGCCCGGATTCAGGGCCTTGAACGAGAATACCGAGGAGTGGCCAGGCGCGGTAAATGATGCGCCGGCACCACCGCCTTGGCCGGTGACGGCGTGCAGGTCGATGTTGTGGGGAACCTTCGATGACGGATGGTTGTTCAGGTGAAACTCGACTTCATCGCCCTCGCGCACCCGGATGAATTTCCCGGGGACTTTCCCGCCGTAAGTCCAGAAGACGTATTCGACGCCGTCCGCCAGGCGCATCTTGGTTTCTTTGACCTCGAGATTCACGATCACCTTGGTCGCATGCTTGCGGGTGATCTGTGGCGGCACCTGTGGGGCATCGGTGAGGATGGCCTCTTCCTGTCCCGTTACTTCTTCAGCAGCGTAGACCTGAGGTCCTGCCGCCAATAGCAGCGACATACCGAGCAAACTGAGCAGCTTCATCGTCGTCCTTTTCAGTGTGTTGTGAACTGACGCGAATTTGGACGTACTCGGAAATTTGGAAAATGATTTCAATCAAATTCGAAAAAAAGTATCGCTCGCAGAAGGGTGTTTCACTTGGCATAGCGCGGCAAGGTCATGGCGGATGATGCAAGTCGGCGGAGCAAAAGAACTTTTCTACAAATCTTTATTTGCAACATAGTGCAGCTCGGTGGCAACTCCCATGTCGCCGGAAATCCGAATCGACTTAAGAAAATCTTCGACGCAGGAATGCTTTTGTGGAAATGTTTCTCGCCATCTGAACCGAACGAGCGAGCGGCTGAAGACGAGGAACAGCGGCGTGGAGGAATGCGGCTCTCAATGCGTGGCGTTCCAGCGGCAGTGTCGATAGGACACCTTCATTCCCTTACGCGCCCGCAACGTGCTTTGAAGGGATAAAAAAAGCCGCCCGAGGCCATTGGTGGCCCCGGGCCGGCGAAGCTCCGGCAACGATTGGGAGGAAGGGGGTTACGACTGTTGGCCGGAGCGGGAGAGCTGGATTCAGGCGCCGGTATAGGCCGTCTTCACGATCGTGAAGAAGTCCTCGGCGTAGCGGCCCTGCTCTCGCGGGCCGAAGCTCGACGCCTTGCGGCCGCCGAAGGGCACGTGATAATCGACGCCCGCGGTCGGCACATTCACCATCACCATGCCGGCCTCGACATTGCGCTTGAAGTGCGACGCATGCTTCAGCGAGCTCGTGCAGATGCCCGCGGACAGGCCGTATTCGGTGTCGTTCGCGAGGGCGAGCGCGTGCTCGTAGTTGTCCGCAGGGATGGCGCAGGCGACCGGCCCGAAAATTTCCTCGCGGGCGATGCGCATCGCGGGATCGGTATCGACGAAGAAGGCGGGCGACAGGTAATGCCCGGTCTTCTCGCGCGACAGGCGCTCGCCGCCGAAGACGAGACGCGCCCCCTCGGCGCGGCCAATGCCGATGTAGTCGAGGTCCTGAGCGAGCTGGGACCCGTCGACGACCGGCCCGATGTCCGTACCCGGCTTCAGCGCGTCATCGACCTTGAGCGCGGCGAGCCCCTCGCTCACCGCCTTCACAAAGGCGGGATAGATGCCCTTTTCGACGATGAAGCGGCTGCTCGCGGTGCAGCGCTGACCCGTCGAGTCGTATCCGCCCTGGATCGCGCAGAACACGGCCTGCGCGAGATCGGCATCGTCGAGCACGACAAGCGGGTTCTTGCCGCCCATCTCCAGTTGCATCCGCGCGAAGCGCCGCGAGGTCGCCTCCATCACGCGACGGCCGGTCACGGTCGAGCCGGTGAAGGTGATGCCGTCGACGTCCGGGCTGTCGAGCAGCGCCTGCCCGACCTGGCTGCCCGGCCCCGTGACGAGGTTGAACACACCGACAGGGAGTCCCGCGCGGCTGATGATCTCGGCGAGCGCCCAGGCCGAGCCGGGCACCAGGTCAGCCGGCTTGAACACGACGCAGTTGCCGTGAGCGAGCGCCGGCGCGATCTTCCATGCCGGGATCGCGATCGGGAAGTTCCACGGCGTGATGATGCCGACAACGCCGAGCGCCTCACGCGTGATCTCGACGTCCAGCCCCGGTCGCACGGACGGCAGCCGCTCGCCGCCGCAGCGCAGCGCCTCGCCGGCGAAGAACTTGAAGATCTGCCCCGCGCGCGCCGCTTCGCCGATCCCTTCGGGCAGCGTCTTGCCCTCTTCGCGCGACAGCAGCGCGCCCAGCTCGTCCTTGCGGGCGAGGATCTCGCTGCCGATGCGGTCGAGCGCATCGGCACGCACCTGTGGTGTCGAACGCGACCACGCCGGGAAGGCCGCGCGTGCGGCGGCGATCGCCTCCTCGGCGAGATTGCGGTCGGCTTGCGCGTAATGGCCGACGATGTCGCTCGTGTCCGACGGATTGATGTTGGCGCGCACGCTCACGCCGTCGCGCCACGCCCCTGCGATGAAAAGCTGCGTCATGATCCGTCCTCAGGTCCGGCAGCGCTGCACAAGCAGGCCACCGTCGCGCGCGTCGGCTTCCTGTGTCGTAGCGGGGATCGACGGCACGATTGCTCGGGCGTGGATGCCGACCGGCACGTCGCCGATCGCCGCCACGGCACCCTGGGTCAGTGCGCCGAGTCCCGCGACAGCTTGGCGGGCAGGACGCGTGCCGACGGAATTGATTCGCTTGTCCATGCTCGCCCCCTCAGCCCTTGCCCATCAGATCGCGCAGCACCGCTTCGATGATCGCGACGCCTTCGCGCAGCACACTGTCGGGAATCGTCAGCGGCACCATCACGCGGATCACGTTGCCGTAGCTGCCGCAGGTGAGCAGCATCAGGCCGCGATTGAAAGCTTCCGCCTTCAGCTTGTTCGCGAGATCCGCCGCGGGCGCGCCGGTCGCGGGATCGACGAGTTCGATCGCCGTCATCGCACCCAGCCCGCGCACATCCCCGATGCACTTCAACGAGCCCGCCATGTCGCGGAAGGACGCCCGCAGCGTCTCGCCGATCGCGATGCTGCGCTGGCACAGCCCTTCCTTCTCGATCACGTCGAGCACGGCCAGCGCCGAGGCGCAGGCGAGCGGATGGCCGGCGTAGGTGCTGCCGAGCCCGCCCGGCGGGATCGCGTCCATCACGTCCGCGCGGCCGACGACCGCCGAGATCGGCATGCCGCCGCCCAGGCCCTTCGCGAGCGTCGTCAGATCCGGCGCAACGCCGAAGTGCTCCATCGCGAAGAGCTTGCCGGTACGCCCGATGCCGGTCTGGATCTCGTCCGCGACGAGCAGGATGCCGTGCGTGTCGCACAGCGCGCGCAGTCGCTGGAAGAACTCCGCGGTGGCCGGCACGTAGCCGCCCTCGCCTTGCACCGGCTCGACGAAGATCGCGCCGATGCGCTGTGGATCGACGTCGTTCTTGAAGAGCTTCTCGATACCGTCGATCGCGTCGCCCACACTCACGCCGTGGTAGGCCGACGGATAGGGCGCGTGGTAGACGTCCGCCGGCAACGGGCCGAAGCCGGTCTTGTAGGGCACGACCTTGCCGGTCATCGCCAATGCGAACATCGTGCGGCCGTGGAAGGCGCCGTTGAAGGCGATGATGCCGGCACGCCCGGTGTAGGCGCGGACGATCTTGACCGCGTTCTCGATCGCCTCGGCACCGGTCGTCATGAACATCGCCTTCTTCGGCGCGCTACCGGGGGCGAGTTGCGCGAGGCGCTCGGCGAGCGCGACATAGGATTCGTAAGCCGCAACCTGGAAGCAGGTGTGCGAGAACTTCGCCAGTTGTTGCGAGACTGCGGCCACGATCTCCGGATGGTTGTGGCCGGTATTGACGACCGCGATGCCGGCGCAGAAATCGATGTAGCGCTTGCCCTCGACGTCCCACAGCTCGGCGTTCTCGGCGTGGTCGGTGAACACCGGGTGGGCGTTACCGATGCCGCGCGGCACGACGGCGGCGCGGCGGTTCATCAGGGAGGCATTCGTTTCGGCAGAGTGGGTCATGTCGTCGGTCCTTCAGGTGTGCGGGAGTGGAGCCACTGTACGGGGCGTGCTCCAGTACAGCCAGACACAAACCCCGCAGATTTCGGCGTACCTGTATGGCCACACGTACCAATACAGCTTCAACACAGCTGCTTTCGATGCGAGACTCGAGAATCGCGTGACGCAGCGCAAAATGCCCAGTACGATCCCATGACGCAGTGCCCGCTGAGACTTGCGCCCCCAACGGCAGAGCCAGACACCATGTCCGAAACGCTCCACGACGCCTCCGGCTTCACCGCCTGGAATCCCGGCCTGGAAACGCGAATCCCGCGCGAGTTCCGGGGCCTGGAAACGATCTGTCGCCCCGAGTGCGCCTTTTCGACACCCGAGCTTCTCGACGAACTCGGCGCGATGACCGGGCTGCCGCCCGAGGAGCTCGCGGAGTTGCGCCCGGAGCGCCTCGCGCTGCATGAGCTGATCGTGCGCATCACAGCCGATATCGCCGTCGAGGAAGGCGCGTCGGAGGAGAACTTCGGTCAGAACTTCCGCGCGATCGCGCACCAGATCCTGGGCGACCACATCACGCCCAACATGGACGCGATCAATGGCATCTACGCCGACTTGCAGCGCGATGCCGGCGAGCGCGTGCGCACGATTCTCGACACCGCACTGGGCCGCCGCGTCACCGAGCAAGCTGAGCCGCGCTCGTTCATGAGCCGGCTGTTCCGCAAGCCGCCACCGCCTCCCGATCGCCACGAGTCCGCCCCGGAGCGCGAGCATCGCGTCATCGCGGGCTTCAAGGCGACCGGTCTGGCCGCCACCGATCCGCTCGAACGCGCCGTGTTCAAGAGCCTCTATCGGGTGCTCGGCTCGATCGCGACGAAGCGCACCACCCTCGGCGCCAATCTCGACATGCTCGGGCGACTCGTCACGCAGCACGTCTGCAACACCTACGGCAGCCAGCTGATCGGCCGCACGATCGCGCCGATGATCGATGCGGCAATCGCACAGCAAGGCTACACGCGGGTACTCAACCGCGCGGCGCCCGTGCTGATCAGCCTGAAGGGCGCCTCGGCCGCCGGGAAAAGCTCGATCCGTCCGATGATCAAGCGCGTGATGCGCGAAAGCGGCATCGAAAGCGACGGCTACGCGACGATCAGCCCGGACGTCTGGCGTCGGCTGCTGCTCGACTACGAGTCGCTCGGTCCGGCGCGCAAGTACGCCGGCCACCTGACGAGCCGCGAAGTGATGGTCATCGACGGCAAGCTCGACCGCTACATCAGCGACAAGGCCCGCCAGGCGCAGGCGATTCCGCATCTGCTCGTCGACCGCTTCCGCTTCGACAGCTTCTCGAGCAAGGAGATAGCCCGCGTCCTGCACGAGACCTACACGCGCTACGTCTCGACGATCCACATGTACTTCATCGTCACGCCACCCGAGGAGACCGTCGAGCGCGGCTGGCAGCGCGCCCTGGAACGCGGGCGCTACAAGGCGGTGGAAGACTTCCTCGGGCACTGCGTCGAAGCCTATAGCGGCATGCCGCGCATGCTCTTCAAGTGGCTCGCGCACCAGCCCATCGACTACCGCTACTACTTCCTCGACAACCTCGTGCCGAAAGGCACCTTCCCGACGCCGATCGCTTTCGGCAACCGCAGGGAGATGACGATCTACGACGCGAGCCGGCTCGTCGACATCGGGCGCTACGAGCACATCAACATCCACGCGAGGAGCCGCGCCGAGGTATACCCGGACGACTACCGCGTGGACATCGCGCGCGACACTGCCTTCCTGCGCAACTGCCTGCGCCGCATCCCGCTCGTGACCTTCCGCGACGGCCGCAACGGCCCGCCCTACCTCGAATTCCGCCACGGGACGCCGGTCCTGCTCGACGCCGCAGTGGTGAATCGGCTCACGATCAACCCCTACTTTGCCGCGATCCTCCGCGAGATCGCACCCAAGCTCGACACCACCGCCCCATGCTGACCCTCGACCACGAGTCCGACGTCGCCCTCGTCACCCAGATCACCAGCGGGCTGAAGCAGCTCGTCGCCCAGCGCAAGCTCGCGCAGGGCATGAAAGTCCCCTCGATCCGCCAGTTCGCCCGCCAGCACGGCATCAGCCCCTCCACGGTCGTCGAAGCCTACGACCGGCTCGTCGCCGAAGGCGTCCTCGTCGCGCGCCAGAACACCGGCTTCTTCGTCCGCAGCGGGATTCGCGACCGGCAGGATCTCCGCGATCCGGGCAGCACCGCGCGCACCATCGACTTCGATGCCCGCTGGCTCGTGCGCCGCATCTGGGAAGGCGAAGCGACGAGTATCAAGGCCGGCTGCGGCTGGCTGCCCGAGAGCTGGCTCGACGAAGAAGCGATCCGCCGCAACCTGCGCCAGCTCGCGAACCGCCCCGACGGCAATTTCACGAGTTACGGCCTGCCCAAGGGACTCGAAGCGCTGCGCTGGACGATCAGCGACTGGCTCGGCGAGCAGGAGATCTGTGCCGGCCCCGAGTCCGTGTTGCTGACGGGCGGCGCGAACCATGCGCTCGCGCTCGTCACCCGCTGCCTGGTGCGTCCCGGCGACATCGTGCTCGTCGACGACCCGGGCTACAGCGTGCTGAGTTCGCATCTCTCCGCCTGCGGTGCGCGGATCGTCGGCGTGCCCTGGGGACCGCAAGGCCCGGACCTCGGCCAGCTCGAAACCCTGCTCTCCGTGCACAAGCCGCGCACCTTCTTCACGAACCCGCGGTTGCAGAACCCGACCGGCGCGTCCTACTCGCCCGCGACCGCGCATCGCGTGCTGCAACTCGCCGACCGCCACGACCTCACGATCATCGAGGACGACGTCTCGATCGAGCTCGACACCCTGCAGCGGCGCAGCCTCGCGAGCCTCGACCAGCTGCGTCGCGTGATCTACGTCGGCAGCTTCTCGAAGAGCATCTCGCCCAGCCTGCGCGTCGGCTTCATCGTCGGCGACGTGCCGCTGATCGAGGAACTCACCGCGATCAAAATGGGCATGGGCCTGTCCTCGTCCGAACTTACCGAACGCCTGACGCAGGAAATCCTCACCGAAGGCCGCTACCGCAAGCACCTCAAGGGGCTGCGCCAACGCCTCGGCGAAGCGCTGGCGCAGACCTGCCACCGCCTGGAGGACGCCGGCCTCGAAGTGCTGCTCCATCCGCCCGCCGGCATGTTCGTCTGGGCCCGCCATCCGGCGTATTCCGATGCCGGACGTCTCAGCGCCGCAGCGGCCGAACACGGCATCCTGCTCGCACCGGGTCATCTCTTCTCGCAGGAGCCCGGCCCGCAGCCGTGGATGCGCTTCAACGCCGCGTTCTGCGACGACCCTCGGCTGTACGAGTTTCTCGCAGGAGCCTAGCCGGACGGCAAACCGATCAGGTCTTCTTCAGCACCCAGGCATGTTCCTTCGCCGGGCACTTTCCCCTCAACCCACCCGGAACGTCCGCGCTGTCGACGAGGGCGACATCGAAACGGGCTTCGTAATGCCGGCGCACTTCTTCGCCGCTGACGGAAAACGGCGGACCGTCCTGCATGGCCTGATCGTACTCATACGTGATCAGCAGTTGCGGGGCCCGGTTCGTGATTTCGGCGAGATGGTTGGCGTAACGGCGCCGCATGTCTTCCGGCAAGGCCACCAATGCAGCCCTGTCGTAGACGGCGTCGACCTGACCGAGATCCTTGGCGGCCAACTCGAAGATATCGCCGACATGGATGTCGATATCCTGCGCCGCGAAATGCGTCAAGCTACCGGCCTCCGAAATACGCGGTTCCACGCCGAACTCGGCAAACAACTGCTCGATTGCGACTCTGCTCAGCTCGGCGCCTGCAACGCGGTAGCCCTGTGAAAGCAGCCACGCGATATCCCGCGTCTTTCCGCACAGGGGCACAAAAACGCGGCTGCCGTGCGACAACGACAGCTCGCCGAAATACCGGATCAGGAATGGATTGACTTGATCCTGGTGAAACCCGATCTCGTTCTTTTCCCATTTCGCATGCCAAAAGCTTGCATCCATCCTCGGTATCCTCGTAAACAATTATCCGCCGGACGCGCTCGTCCCGCCCGTCAGGACCAGCGCGCCGTCCTTGACCGGGATGCGCGCACCGGGCTCGTGGTCCATGCGCACGTGTCCGACTTCCTCGCCAAGTCGATATTCGACCTCATACCCGACCACCTTCTCGCTCTTGTCCTTCACGGTGGTGCACCGGGTTTCCGTGGAGTTGTAGGTATCCTTGGCCTGCATGTTCTCCTGGACCTTTTTCCCGGCATAGCCGCCGGCAGCAGCGCCCGCGACGGTAGCGAGCTTCTTGCCGCTGCCGCCTCCGATCCGGCTGCCGAGGAGGCCGCCTGCCACTGCGCCAATCACCGTTCCTGCAATCTGATTTTCATCCTTGACCGGGGCTTGATGGTTCACGACGACGTCCTTGCAGACTTCGCGCGGGGTAGTGATCGTTTCCTTGAGCGGCTGCACGGCAAGGACTTCGGCATATTTCGGTCCGGAGTCAACCAGGTGATAGGTTGCAGCGGCCCCCCCTGCGGTCACAACCAGGGCTCCCAGTCCGATCCCCATTACCATTGATTTGTTCATAGGCTTCTCATCGGTCCGTGTAATTCAACGCGATCAACGTGACGGCGTTGCGGGCGCCGATTGTACGTTCGCGCCACTGCACAGTTTCACGACGGAAACAAAGAGATAATCAATGATTCGTAGTCGGAGCCTTGCTGCGCTTGTCCGAGTACATCGCCTCGTCAGCATGGCTCAGCAGCTGTTCAATCTCCAGGCCGTGCTCGGGATAAAGCGCCATGCCTACGCTTGCCGCCACTCCCAGCACGCGGCCGCCGATGTCCATCGGCGGGCTCATCACTTCCCGGATCTTGTCTGCGACGGCCTGCGCGTCGGACATGCTTTGCAGGTCTTCGAGCAGCAGCACGAATTCGTCGCCGCCGAGCCGGGCGACGGTATCCGTCTCACGCACGCAGAATTGCAGTCGCCGTGCGACCTCCTGCAGCATCAGATCTCCCATCGCGTGCCCCAGCGAATCATTGACCTGCTTGAAGTCGTCGATATCCACATACAGCACCGCCATCGCCCGCTGGTTGCGAATGCAGCGCGCGAGGGCCGATTGGATCCGATCCTGGAACAGGCGGCGGTTCGGCAGCCCGGTGAGTTCGTCGTGTCGCGCGGCGCGCAGCAGTTCGGCTTTGAGCTGCGCGCGGTCGATGGCGATGGCGACCTGTTCCGAGACGAAATGCAGAAGCTCCTTGTCCCGTTCCGAATAGTGGGTGCCGGGCTCGCTCTTCAGCACCAGTACCCCGATCGTTTCCTGCTGTACCTCGAGCGGCAGCGCGAGGGTGCACGCACTGCCACGGGAGGATTTCGTGCCGGCAAGGGCCGCGAGCGCGGCGTCGCGTGTCGCCCCGGAAACCCCGCCGCACATGATCTGGTCGCAGAAATGACAAGCGATCGGCACGTCGAAGACCGGCGAATTCCCCTCACTGTCCATCTGATACGAGAAGCAAAGCTTCTTCGTGCGCCGATCGCAGGTCGCCAGGGCAAGACCCGCCACCGGCACCAGCGTGGCGAGGATGCGTTGGATTTCGCGCAGCAGGACATCGAGGTCCGCCGCCTCGTGCGCGGCTTCGGAAATCGCGTAGGTTGCGTGCTGGATGGCTTCCGCCTGTCTCAGTTCCGTGACGTCGCGCGCCACGCCCACCCGCAACTGGTCCTTCTCCGACCAGCGGGCCGACCACATGATGTGCACGCGGCGGCCATCCTTGCGGATGTAGCGGTTCTCGAATCCGATCCGGTGATGGCCGGCGATGACCAAGCGGGCCTCTTCGCAGGTTCGCTCGCGATCTTCCGGCGCCACGAAATCGAACAGATTGCGGCCCGCCAGTTCCTGCGGGGAATAGCCGAACATGCGCTCGCACGCGGCGTTCGCGTAGACGATACGGCCCTCGGCGTCGACGAGGATGACGGTATCGAGCAGCAGGTCGAGGAAGTCCGGCAAGCAGCCGTCTCGCGTTTCCGTGTCCATGCGGAAAGATTACTACCATTCCGTTTCCGTGCGATTGAATCGCGATGCGAATTCCGTGACATTTGGCCGCCGCACAATCAGGCGCTGAGCAGCTTCCTCAGACCGCGCATCAAGGTGCCCACCCCGGGCAGCTTCATATAGAGTTCTTCGGACGGATCCCAGTAGTCCCGGTGATAGCGCACCCTGCCCTCGCCGTCGAATCTCAGGTGGGAAACCCCGCGTATCAGTTGCGGCCTGTTTCGCACACCGAAGCGCGCGCGGAAGTGGAACTCCCAGACCAGCATCGCGCCATGGCCGTCCCCTATCCGATCGGTGACGACAAAGCGCGGCTGGGCCACCCGGCGGAACATGTCGGCGAAGATGTTCTGGATCGCCGCGGTGCCGACGACTTCATTGAACGGATCTTTGAAGTAGGCGGCTTCGGCATAGAACTCGGGCAGTCGGGCGAGACTTTCGACGGCAAGCTCTTCATAGAAGCGGACCAGGGCATCGAGGCTCATCTCAGCCTCCGGAGAAGCGCCGGACGAGCGGGAAGTACCATCGGTACGGCAGCAGCGCGAGCAGTTTCATCAGAAGGGTGAAGCGCCTCGGGAAATGAATTTCGAAACAGCCATCGCGGAAACCTTCGAGCAGGGCGATGGAGGCCTGCTCGGGCGTCAGCAGCGCCGGCATCGCGAAGTCGTTCTTCTCGGTCAAGCGGGTTGCGACAAAGCCGGGATTGACGAGCCAGACGCCGACGCCCTTCGGGGCGAGTTCGAGATGCAGGCATTCCGCGAAATGGATCAGCGCCGCCTTGCCGGGGCCGTAGCACAGCGCTTTCGGAAGCCCGCGATAGCCGGCGACGCTGGCCACGAAGGCGATGCCCCCGCCTGTCTGGAGGTGGGCCAGCACGGTCGCCGTCAACCGCAGCGCGCCGCTGAAGTTGACCTCGATGACTCGCTCTGCGGTGAGCAGGTCGAAGTGCTCGACTCGCATCGGAACGTAGTCCCCGGCAAGATAGATGACCAGATCGACACCGCCGAAGGCAGCCAGGATCGCGTCGCGCGCATGTGCAAGGCTTGCCGGATCGGTCGCGTCGCAGGGTTCGACGAGCACGTCCGCGAGCCCGAGCCCGCGCAGCCGTTCGGCGTTTCGCGCGGAAAGCGCAAGACGGGCGCCCCGCCGATGCAGTTCGCGGGCGGTCGCCGCGCCGATACCGGTCGATGCCCCGACGAGCCACACGCGCTTGCCGCGCCAGTTCGAGATCGCGGGATTCACGGCTGCGACAGCCTCTTCCGGAAGGCCAGCGAGACCTCGCCGAGATGGAAGCCCCACTTCGACATGTAAGACCGGTTCAGCATCACCCGGTCATCGAGCAGGAACATCCAGTCGTCGAAATTGACGTGGTAGACCTTGTCGTCGACCGGCAGCGCGAGCACGTAGCGCCAGCGCAAGGTGTTGCCGGCGACTTCGCCCACGGCCTCGCCGATCACGTCGTCCGCCCGGCCCCGGAAGCTTCCGTCGGCTTGGCGGGTCAGGATCCAGACGCGGCGCGAGGTCTTCCCGTCCGACCAGCGGAATTGCTCGTCGAGCACCCCGGTGTCGCCATCCCAGCGGGCTTCGATGACGACATGGAAGCGCTTGGTCACTTCACGCGAGCGCCCCTGGAAGATCCCCCACGCGTCGAGCGTCCCATTGAAGTAGGTCCTGAGGTCGAGTTGAGGCTGCTCGGCCCGGTAGCGATCGATGTCGTTCGATACACAGGCAGTCAGGCAGAAGGGCAGCAGTGTGGCAGCCAGCAGTTTCATGAATGGATCTCCAGAAAGCCGCGCCAGCGCCACAGCAGCGCTGCCGCCAGGGCCTTGAGCGCGAGCGGCAGTAGCGCATAGGTGAAGGTCAACGCCGCCAGGCCCGCCGAGCCGCCCGGGGCATAGCCGAGCCCGCCGAGCAGCGGAAGCGCCAGGCCGGCGGCGAGCGCGAGATTGAGCTTCGCGACGAGGTTCCAGACTCCGAAGAAGGCGCCGGCCTGCCCCTGTCGCTCCCCCAGGTCGGCGGCGATGGCCGCCGGCAGGGCCAGATCGGCCCCGAGCGCGAGGCCGGAGGCGGCGCAGATGACGGCAAAGGCGCCGACGTCACCGGCACCGAGCAGGCTGCATCCGGCAAAGGCAAGGACCGCCAGCCCCATCGCGACGAGCCAGGCGGCCGGCCGGCCATGCGCGGATGCGAGTCGCACCCACAAGGGCAGGGATACCGCGCCCGCAATGAAATACAGCGCCAGCAGCGGCCCCGCGAACTCCTCGGCGCGCAAGACGTCCGCGACGAAGAACAGGAAGAGCGTCGCCGGCACCGCGGCCGCAACGCCGTTGACAAGAAAGACCGCCAGCAGACGCGAGAAGGCCGGATCGCGAATCACGCGCAAGAGGCCCCGCCCGGCTGTGCCCCTCGCCTCGGCCCGCCGCGCCCCGTCGCCCACGCTGCCCAACGTGACCGCGGCCGACACCAGGAGCAGCGGGGGCAAGGCCCAGGCCAGCCGCGCGACGCCCTCGGCGGGATCGGCGGAGAGCATCGCGGGCAGCGCTGCGGCGAGGACCACGCCCCCGAGGCCGAAGCCCTCTCGGGCAGCCGTGAGCCGCGTACGCGCGGCCGAATCGGGTGCGATGTCCGCGCCCCAGGCCTGATACGCGACCGTCGCCGCCGAGAAGCCGACGTAAGTCAGGGTCAGCGACGCGAGCAACCACGCGGTCGCGTGAGAGGCCGCAGGGTTGAGCAAAGCGACGAAACCGATCGCAAGCGGCACGAGCGCGAAGACGAGTATTCGGCGCTTCGGCAGGCGATCGGCGAGACAGCCGAGCCAGGGATCGAGCACGGCGTCGGCAAGCCGTGCGCCGAGCAGGATGAGGCCGAGCAGCGCGAGGTCCATGCCCGCCCTGGCCGCATAGACCCGCGGAACGTGCACATAAACCGGAAGCGCGGCAAAGGCGAGGGGGAGCCCCAGCAGACCGTAGGCGAGGATGTTGCCCCTCATCGGCCGTCTCCCGGGCGCCGCAGCAAGGCCGCCCGCAGCTCCGGTGCGCTGGTGCCGGTGTCGAGCCAAATGCCGAAGAAGCGCCGGGCAAAGCCGGCATCCGCGATCTCGCCGATGCCTCGTCCGTTATGCAGGAAGACCGCGCCGTCGGGGCGGTAATGGCCCGTGATCGAATCGCCGGCGACGACATCGGGAAACAACGCCTTCATCTGCGCGGTCCAGCGCTCGAGCTCGGCCTCGTCGCTGCCGAGCTTCCTCATTTCCTTGACGCTGGCTTCGACGATCGCGGCTCCGCGAATGCTGCGGTGGTAGTCGAGCCGCAATGCGAGCGGCGGCTGCAGGGGGTTGTCGCCCGCCCACAACGTGGCTTCGTAGATCAGCAGCCCCAGGCGGCGGAACTCCCCGCTGCCCCAGCGCCGAAGTCCTGCCATCGGCTCCGGGGTGGCGAGCGCCGCCAGCGGCATCGCAAGCAGCGCGAGCAGCAGGCGGCGTCGCTCATGCGTGGGCGAGTTCGAACTGCACGACATCGATGCTTCCGGCGCGGAAGCCGGCCTCGCAATAACTGAGATACAGGCGCCACAAGCGGCGGAAATCCTCGTCGAAGCCGAGTTGCCGGATGTCCGGCCAGGACGCTTCGAAAGCGTGGCGCCATTCGGCAAGCGTGCGCGCATAGTCGAGGCCGAAGCTGTGCTCGTCGCGCACCACGAGCCCCGCCCTCGCCGCAGCGCGGCGGAAGGCACTGCGCGACGGAAGCATGCCGCCGGGGAAGACATACTGCTGGATGAAGTCGGTGCCCTTGCGGTAAGCGGCGAAGAGGTCGTCCCGGATCGTGATGCTCTGGATCACCGCCTTTCCATCGGGCCGCAGCGACCGGGCGACGGTGCGGAAGTAGCTCGGCCACCAGCGTTCGCCGACCGCTTCGAACATCTCGATCGACACGACATGATCGAAGCGCTCCCGCAGCTCGCGATAATCCTGCAGACGCAACTCGGCAGCCGGTGCGCGCTGCTGCGCCCAGGCAAGCTGAGCCGGCGACAAGGTCAGGCCAGTAACGCGCAGTCCCCGGCCAAGGGCACGTTCGGCGAAGCCTCCCCAGCCGCAGCCGATCTCCAGCACGTGCTCGCCGGACTCCGCGCCGACCCGGTCCAGGATCCGGTCGTACTTCGCGCGCTGCGCGGCTTCGAGCGAAACCTCGTCCTTGTTGCCATACAGGGCGGACGAATAGCTCATCGTCGGGTCGAGCCACAGACGATAGAAATCGTTGCCGAGGTCATAGTGCGCCATGATGTTGCGGCGACTTCCGGCGCGGCTGTTGCGATTGAGCCAATGACGGATGCGGGCTGCGAGCAGCCGGCGCCAGGAGCCGTAGATCGCCCGCTTCAGCGCGTCGCGGTTCGCGGCAAGCAGGGTCAGCACTGCCGTCAGGTCGGGCGAATCCCAAAGGCCGTCGAGGTAGGCCTCCGCGAAGCCGATGTCGCCCCGCGCCAGCACCCGCCCGAACAGGGCTTCATCGTGAATCTGCAGCACGGTGACGTGCTCGCCTTCGCCGAAGAGCGCGCTCGATCCGTCGGGCAGGCGCACATCGAGCCGCCCGCCACGGATGCGGTCGAGCAAGGCGAAGACGGCGGGAACGTCGCGAGAGCTCGGCGCCGTGCCCCAGAGGATCGTCGCAGTATTCATTTGGTCGATTTCCCTAGCGGTTCGGCGGCAGGCGCGATCGCGTGCGCGCCATGGAATGGCACGCCCTTGAGCCAAAGCCTGAGGGCCTGCCAGTGAATACGGGCGATCACGCCCAGGGTCAGGAACGGCATTCGCAGCAGGGCGGAGAGCAGGGACGCGGGGGACCACGGGCGGGGCGAACCGGAAATCGAGGTCCGCAGCAGTTCGCCTTCCGCGTCGTCGTAATCGATGCGGGCCACTTGCACCGCACGTTCGAGGTGGAAGCGGAAGCGATAGCCGCCCCGTACCTCGTTGAAGGGCGACACGTGGAGGACCTTCTCGGCGTGCAACTCCTCGCCGTCCGCGAGAGGCTGGCCCTGACGATGCAGCACGTAGCCGTAGGTGCCGCCGAAGGTGTTGTTGACCTCGACCAGAATCGCAACCAGCCGCCCGTCGCGGGCGTGGCAGTACCAGAAGCTCACCGGATTGAAGACGTAGCCGAACACCCGGGGAAAGGTCTGCAACACGATCTCCCCGTCGTCGGGCAGACCGTGCTCGCGCAGCAGCCCGCAAATCCATGGCAATAGCGGACTACCGTCGCGCGGCCCGTGATCCTCGCTGCGGAAACTCAACAGGTTGGCCCGATCGACGGAGAAGACGCCGCAATTGGCCGAGGCCAGATCGCGGAGCGGGAGCTGGACATAGAAGACCGGATAGGCAAAGTCATTCACCTTTGGCCGCAGACGCCGGTGCATCACGTGGCCGAAGAAAAGCTGCGGACGGAAACTCGCCAGCGCGCTCATGCGACCAGTTCCGCGCGCTGCGGTTGGGCGGTAGTCCCCTGCCAGGGCGTCCGTACGCCGAGACGATTGGCGACATTCAATGCCGACACCAGCCCGTCCTCGTGAAAGCCGTAGCGGCCCCACGCCCCCGCCAGCCAGATGCTGCCCTCTCCCTGCACCGCGTCGAGCCGCTGCTGCGCGGCGATCGCGGGACCGTCGAAGATGGGGTGCGCGTAATCGAACTCTGCGATGAGCTTTCCGTGATCGGGTTCGCGCACGGGATTCAGCGTGACGACGACGGGCGCCTCGAAGGGCAAGGGCTGAAGCTTGTTGATCAGGTAGGACACGCCCACCGGCTGGCCGTCGGCCCGACCGGCGCCCGCAAAATAATTCCAAGCCGACCACAAGCGGCGATCGCGTGGCAGAAGCGCAGGGTCGGTGTGGAGCAGCGCGCGGTTGCGCTGGTAGCGAATCGCGCCCAGCACTTGCCGCTGCCCGTCGCTCGCCGTGTCGCCGAGGATCGCCTTCGCCTGATCCCCGTGGCAGGCCATGACGACGTGGTCGAAGAGCTCGCTGCCGTGCGCGTGCGCAACCATGAGCCGGTGGCCCACCCGCCGCACCCCATTCACCGCGCAGGCCAAACGTACGTCGTCGAGTTGCCCGGCAATCCGGTTCACATATTCGCGCCCGCCTCCCCTCACGGTGCGCCACCGCGGCCGGTCGAAAATCTGCAACAAGCCGTGGTTCTGGCAGAAACGGACGAAGGTGGCGAGCGGCATGTCGAGCATCTGCCCGGTCGGACAGGACCAGATCGCAGCCGCCATCGGGAGCAGGTACCAGTCGGAGAAAGAACGCGAATACCGTCCCTCTTCCAGAAAATCCCGCAAGCTGCGTGGCTCTTGGGGATGTGTCGCCAGCCACGCCGCGCTTTCCCGGTTGAAGCGCAGGATGTCCGAGAGCATGGCCCAGAAGCCGCGTCGGAAGAGATTGCGCTTTTGGCCGAAGACGGTCGCGAGACTGCTTCCCGCCCATTCGAGCCCGGGCTCCTCGAGACTGACGGAGAACGACATCTCGGACTCGGCGCTATCGACTCCGAGCAGGGTGAAGAGCGCGACGAGGTTCGGATACGTCCGGTCGTTGTAGACAAGGAAGCCGGTGTCCACCGGGTGCGTCCGCCCTTCCAGCGTCACGTCCACCGTGTTCGTGTGCCCGCCGAGATACCTGCCCGCCTCGAACAAGGTCACGTCATATCGATAACGGAGCAACCACGCGGTCGCCAGGCCGGATATGCCTGCGCCCACGACGGCGACGCGTTCACTTCGAGGCATGAGTTCTCCTTTCTTACCCGGACGATTTGTCCTAGACAAACTTGATGTTCGTTCGTAAGATAGGGGCGTAGATTTGGTTTGTCAACGTTTCGTCCAACTTTTGTTCAGGACAAATGAACCTTCCCTGCTTCAACATTGCCGCCGTCGAGCGGGACACCGGCCTGTCGAAGGACGTGCTCCGCATGTGGGAGCGGCGCTACGGCTTCCCGACACCCGAGCGCGATGCGAACGGCGAGCGGCTCTATCCCCACGACCAGGTCGAGAAGCTGAGGCTGATCAAACGCCTGATGGATCAAGGGCATCGCCCGGGGAAGTTGATGCGGCTGGCTAGCGACGACCTACTCGCCCTCGCTCATCGCGCGCCCGACCGAGCGGAATCGTCCTCGTCCCCGGCGGACGACCATCTCGAAGACCTGCTCGAATTGATCCGGCAGCATGATTCCGTTGGCTACCTGCTCGGAATGCAGCAGCGCCTGGGACGGCAAGGATTGCAACGTTTTGTCCAGGACACGCTGGCACCGTTGACGCATGAAGTGGGCAAAGCCTGGGAAGATGGGCGCATCGAGGTCTTCGAGGAACATCTGTTCACGGAGCTGACGACGCGCCTGCTGCGACAGGCCATCGCGGCGCTTCCGACGGGCACGCGGCCACGTGTCATGCTGACGAGCGTGCCCGAAGAACAGCACGCGCTGGGTCTGCTGATGGTCGAATCCCTGCTCGCCCTCGAGGGAGCGGAATGCGTGCCGCAGGGCACCCAGATGCCGCTGCTCGAAATCGCGCACGCGGCCGAAGCCCACCGCATCGACATCGTAGCCCTATCTTTCTCGATCGCCTTCCCGCAAAGGCAGATCAGCGGGCTATTGCGGCATCTGCGGCAGCTGCTGCCCGGTCACGTCGCGCTATGGGTTGGCGGCGAAGGAATCCGGCGGGCAACACCGCTCGAAGGCGTCGATTACCTTCCCGGATTGACGGACGCCGCCGCGGCAACCGGCGCCTGGCGAAAAGCCCATCCCTGAGGCCTTGCATTGCCGCGGGAGGACGCCGGGCCCTTAGCGGCAGTCCGTCAGCCGATAGACTCCGCTGGGCTCCAGCACCGCCTGCCAGCCGGCTTCGAGCAGGATGGTGGTGGTGGGCTCTTCGATCAGCGCGGGGCCATTGATTGCGTGCCCAAGGCGGATCCGTTCCCCGTCATACACCGGCACCTCGCTCGCCACGATGTCGTCGCCCTGGCCGAGATACACCTTGCGCCAGGCCTTGACCGGGTCGGCCGACGCGTCGGCATCATCGTGTCCGCACACGGGGAAATCCGGGAACAGGCCGTAGACCGTGCTCTCGATATTCACGATTTCGACCGGGCTGTCCGGCTCGCAGAACGTGAAGAGACGCTGGTGGATCTCGTCGAAACGTTGCCGCAGCAGCGCGGCCGACTCGGGCAGCAGACGTCCCTTGCCTGCGGGCACCGTGCACTCCTGGATCTGCCCGACGTAGCGCATGTCGAGCGAGCGCTCGATGCGGATCATGTCGTCGGTGAAGCCTTCGTTCCGCAGCACGCGCAGCCCTTCGGCCTCGATGTCCTGGAAGAGCCATTCGAGGCGCAGGAAGTCGGTGTGCTCGTCGAGGCGGCCCGGGCAGGCGGCCATGTAGCTGTATTTGACGTCGGAGAGCACCTGACCGAAGGCACAGAGACCCGACGCGAGCTTGGGCACGAGGACCTGGCGGATGCCGATCTCGGACGCGAGCGCGGTGATGTGTGCCCCCGTCGCCCCGCCCGCGGCGACGAGCGAGAAGTCGCGCGGATCGTAGCCGCGTTCGACCGACACGCGGCGGATGCCCGCGACCATGTTCGTATTGACGACGCGGACGACGCCATAGGCCGCCTTCTCGACCGAAATGCCCAAGGGCTCGGCGATGTGGCGTGCGATGGCGGTCCGCGCCGCCCCGGCGTCGATCGGGAGACGCCCGCCGAGCAGCGCTTGCGGATTGAGGTAGCCCAGCACGACGTTGGCGTCGGTCACCGTCGGCCGCTCGCCGCCACGCCGGTAGCAGGCCGGCCCGGGATTCACACCCGCACTCTGCGGTCCGACCGAGAGCATGCCGTAGCGATCGACCGCGGCGATCGAGCCCCCGCCCGCCCCGAGCATCTCGACTTGGATCACCGGGATGCCGAGCCGGTAGCGCAGGAAGTCGACGTTCTTCGCGATGTTCGCGCGGCCGGCGTGGCATAGCGTGACGTCGAACGAGGTGCCGCCCATATCGACGGTGATGATGTCGCTGACGCCCAGCGGACGCGCGACGAAAGTCCCGGCGCGCGGCGCCGCGGCCGGACCGGAATTGACCGCATACACCGCGCGCCGCGTAAATTCGCCCGGCGACGCCATACCGCCGTTCGACTGGAAATAGCGTAGCCGCGAGGCGCCCTCGTATTCGGCGAAGAAACCTTCGAGTTCGCGCACATATTGCGCAACCGACGGCCCCAGATAGGCATTGAGCACGGCCGTCGACGTGCGTGTGTACTCGCGGATCTGCGGCAGCACGTCGGAGCCGATCGACACATAGACGTCGGGCAGCAGCTCGCGCACGATTTCCGCCGCTCGCTGCTCGTGCGCGGCATTCACGCAGGACCAGACGAAGGAGATCGCCACCGCCTCGACGCCCTGGTCACGGAAGAAGGCGCAGGCCTCGGCGACGTCGTTCTCGTTGAGCGGCGTCAACACCGAACCATCCGACGTGACGCGCTCGCGCACAGGACGGCGCAGGTAGCGCTCGACGAGCATGCGGGCCGGCGGGTAGTTCGGGTTGTAGCGGTAGCCCTCCTCCTTCTGGCCGAGCCGGATTTCGAGCGAATCCTCATGCCCGGCGGTCGTCAACAGTCCGACCTTGGCGCCCGAGTGCTGGATCAGCGCGTTGAGCGCGATCGTCGTGCCGTTCACGCACAGCTCGGTCGCATCGATCAGCGCCCGCGCGCCGAGCCCGAGCGCCTCTTCGATCTGGCGGAAGCCCGCCGCGAGCGCCCGCTTCGGATCGTCCGGCGTCGATTCGACCTTGAACAGCCAGGTGCGCCCGCCGTTGTCGGCGAGCACGAAGTCGGTGAACGTACCGCCGGTATCGATGCCCAGACGGTAGGTCACGGGGTCTGCGGAACTCATTGCGCACTCATCATCGACAGGTATTCAAAAAGCCGCTCGCTGTCGCAGTAGGCGACGTTGAAGCGGATCCACGGCGAACCGTTCGTGCCGGTGCAGAAGCCCGCAACCGGCGCCATCAGGATTCCTCGCACATTGGCCTCGTTGCATAGCGGCTCCGGGTCGTCCAGGCCGGGAAAGCGCGCAAGCACGAACAT
Source organism: Azoarcus sp. KH32C (assembly GCF_000349945.1). Taxonomy (NCBI): domain Bacteria; kingdom Pseudomonadati; phylum Pseudomonadota; class Betaproteobacteria; order Rhodocyclales; family Zoogloeaceae; genus Azoarcus; species Azoarcus sp. KH32C. The sequence continues at coordinate 724,455 of NC_020548.1, forward strand.
GCCAGCGCGCGGCCGGTGGAAGAGCGCCAAGCCGGCCGCTTCGAGACGTTCGCAGGTCTGCGCCTGGGCGTCCGCGAGCCGCTCGCGCAACACGCGCAGGTGCTTGCGGTAACGGCCGTCGAGCAACACCTCGTGCGCGAGCCGTTCGGAAAGCTCCGAGCTCGTCAGGCCGGCCGCGATCTTGTGCAGCGTCAGGTCCTCGACGATGTCGGGGTGGGCCGCGATATAACCGACGCGCAGGCTGGGCGCGATCGTCTTGGAAAAGCTGTTCACGTAGATGACGCGGTTCAGCTGGTCCATCCCCGCGAGGCAGCGGCTCGAGAAGGGATCGAGCTCGGCGTAGATGTCGTCCTCGACGATCAGGAAGTCGTAGCGCTCCGCGAGTTGCAGCACGCGGTGCGAGGTCGGCATGTCGTAGGACACGCCGGTCGGATTCTGCAGGCGCGGGTTGATAAAGAAGACGCGCGGCTTGTGCTCGGCCGCGAGCGCTTCCAGCGTTTCGAGGTCCGGCCCGTGCGGCCCCATCGGCACCCCGACGACCTTTGCGCCTTGCAGCCGCAGCGTCGCATTCAGCGTGCCGAAGCCCGGCTCCTCTACGAACACCGTCTGGCCATCGCCGATCAGGTATTTCGCGAGCAGCGACAAGGCGTGCATCGCGCCCGAGGTCATCAGGATCTGCTCGGGATTGGCGTAGATCTCCTTCTCGCGCAGCCAGTCGGCGATCTTCCAGCGCAGGCCGGGAAATCCTTTGGGATGCCCGTAGCCGACGAGCTGCGTGGACGGCCGCCCTGCGACGGCGCGCAGGCTCTTCTTCAAGGCCTCGTCGTCGAACCAGTCCTCGGGAAGCCAGCCGCTGCCCGGGTTGATCGACGCATTGCCCGTAACCCAGCCCTTGTGGACCGACCACAAGGTTTCCAGCCCGAGCGGCAACCGTTCGCTGTCGGCCTTCGCCGAAGGGCGCTCGGAGCCGACCTCTCGGATGAAGAAGCCCATGTTCTGCCGCGCGACCAGACAGCCCTCGGCGACGAGGCGGTCGTACGCCTCGACGACCGTGGACATGCTGACCCGGTTGGTCTCGGCGAACTGGCGGATCGACGGGATCTTCATCCCCGAGCGCAGCTTGCCGGTCTCGATCAAGGCGCGATAACCCTCGACGATCTGGATCACCAGGGGTTTGGGCGCTTTTGGATCGACAACGAACATGCGGTCTCTCGGCGGACGTTGGGCAACGCGGATTCGAGCCTAGCTTGTAACAAAGCACGAAGTTGCACAACGCGCACTATCGAGAGTGGTTCGCCGCACTGTATTGCTCATTGAAGCAATACAGTGCGGCGAACCGACCGCACTCCGGGAGAACGCTGTAGGCGAGTCGGATGGCTTTACTGCAGCTCGACCAGCAGATCTTTCGCCGCGACCTTATCGCCAGGCTTTACGAACACGGCCTTCACGACCGCATCGCGGTCCGCGGTGAGCGCGGTTTCCATCTTCATCGCCTCGATCGACACGAGCGGTGTGCCCTTGGCGATCTTCTGGCCAACGTGGACGGCGACGGTCACGACAGCCCCCGGCATTGGCGCCCCGATGTGGTTCGGGTTTGCCTCGTCGATCTTCGGGTGACGCCGTCCGGTGGGCGCAGCCCCCGCCTTCGGAATGCGCTGCAGGCGCGGCTGGCCATTCAACTCGAAGAAGACTTTGACACGCCCCTCCTCGTCCGGCGTATCGCTGCTGCCGGTCTGGCGCACGATGAGGCTCTTGCCCTTCTCGATGTCGACGCTGATCTCTTCGCGGTCCTTGAGACCGTAGAAGAAGACTGGCGTCGGCAGTAGCGACACGTCGCCGAAACGTGCGTGGTGGACCGCGTAGTCCTTGAAGACTTTCGGGTACATCAGCCAGGACGCGAGGTCGGTGTCGGAGATCTGGCGACCGGTGGCGGTCTGGGCTTCGGCACGGGCGGCGTCGAGGTCGACCGCGGGCAGGAAGTCGCCGGCACGGCCCTGGAGTGGCTCGGCGCCTTTGAGGACCTTGCGTTCCAGATCCTTCGGGAAGCCATCGGGCGGGAAGCCGAGTTCGCCGCGGAAGAGCGAGATCACGGACTCGGGGAAGGCGATCTCCTTGGCGGGATCGGCGACTTCCGCGGGCGTGAGGTCGTTGGCGACCATGAAGAGCGCCATATCGCCGACAACTTTCGAGGTCGGGGTCACTTTGACGATGTCGCCGAAGAGTTGGTTCACGTCGGCGTAGGCCTGCGAGACTTCGGGCCAGCGGTGCTCGATCCCCATCGCGCGCGCCTGCTCGCGCAGGTTGGTGTACTGCCCGCCCGGCATCTCGTGCTTGTAGACATCGGACGTGCCGCAGCGGATGTCCGCCTCGAAGGGGGCGTAGGCGCGGCGCACGCCTTCCCAGTAGTGCGACAGCGACTGCATCGCGTCGAGGTCGAGGCCGGTGTCGCGTTCGGAACCCGCGAGCGCCGCGGCAATGGAGCCGAGGTTGGGCTGCGAGGTGAGGCCGCTCATCGCATCCATCGCGCCATCGACGGCGTCGACGCCCGCTTCGATCGCGGCGAGCACGCTCGCGGCGGCGATGCCCGAGGTGTCGTGGGTGTGGAAGTGGATGGGCAGGCCCACTTCTTCCTTCAGCGCCTTCACGAGCGCGCGGGCGGCGCGTGGCTTGCACACGCCGGCCATGTCCTTGATGCCGAGGATGTGGGCGCCGGCCTTTTCAAGTTGCTTGGCGAGGTCGACGTAGTACTTGAGGTTGTACTTGGGGCGACTCGCGTCGAAGAGGTCGCCGGTGTAGCAGATCGTCCCTTCGCACAGGGCGCCGGCTTCGGTGACGGCGTCCATCGCGACGCGCATGTTGTCGATCCAGTTGAGCGAGTCGAACACGCGGAAGACGTCGATGCCCTCCTTCGCCGCCTGCTGCACGAAGTAGCGCACGACGTTGTCGGAGTAGTTCGTGTAGCCGACGGCGTTCGAGGCCCTGAGGAGCATCTGGAACAGCACGTTGGGGACGGCGGCACGCAGACGTGCGAGGCGCTCCCACGGATCTTCCTTGAGGAAGCGCAACGCGACGTCGAAGGTCGCGCCGCCCCAGCATTCGAGCGAAAAGAGCTCGGGCACGAGGCGCGCGTAGTGCGGGGCAATCTCGAGCATGTCGCGCGTGCGCATGCGGGTCGCGAAGAGCGATTGGTGGGCGTCGCGCATCGTGGTGTCGGTGAGGAGCACGCGCTGCTCCTTCCTCATCCACTCAGCGAAGCGCTGCGGGCCGAGCTCCTTCAGGAGGTCGCGCGTGCCGGCCGGCGGAGCGACAGAAAGATCGACCTGCGGCTTGATGGGTTTGGCGAGCGGGCCTTTGGGCGCTTGGCGGCCCGCCATCTCGGGGTTGCCGTTGACGCTGACTTCACCGAGGAACTTCAGGAGTTTCGTGGCGCGGTCCTGCCGCTTCTGGAAGCGGAAGAGTTCGGGCGTGGTGTCGATGAAGCGCGTCGTGCATTCGCCAGACTTGAAGAGCGGATGCGCGATGACGTTCTCGAGGAACTGAAGGTTCGACGAGACGCCGCGGATACGGAATTCCCGCAGCGCGCGGTCCATGCGGGCGATGGCTTCGTCCGGGCTGTGGCCCCAGGCGGTGACCTTCACGAGCAGCGAATCGTAGAAGGGGGTGATCACGGCGCCGGAATAGGCGGTGCCGCCGTCGAGGCGCAGGCCGAAGCCCGCGGCGCTGCGGTAGGCGGTGATGCGGCCGTAGTCCGGGGTGAAGTTGTTCTCGGGATCCTCAGTCGTCACCCGGCATTGCAGGGCGTGGCCGTTCAGGCGGATGTCCGACTGTTCGGGCACGAAGGCATCGGCTTCGCCGATGCGTGCGCCTTCGGTAATGCGAATCTGCGCCTTGACGATGTCGACGCCGGTGACCTGTTCGGTGACGGTGTGCTCGACCTGGATGCGGGGGTTCACTTCGATGAAGTAGAAGGCACCGGTGTCGGCGTCCATCAGGAACTCGACCGTGCCGGCGTGCGTGTAATTCGCGGCGCGGCACAGCGTCAGCGCGGCCTCGCACAACTCCGTGCGGCGCGTGTCGTCGAGGTAGGGCGCCGGGGCGCGTTCGACGACCTTCTGGTTGCGTCGCTGCACCGAGCAGTCGCGCTCGAACAGATGCACGAGCTTGCCGTGCGTGTCGCCCAGCACCTGGACTTCGACGTGGCGCGCGCGGCGGACCAGCTTCTCCAGGTAGACCTCGTCATTGCCGAAGGCGGCGAGCGCTTCGCGGCGGGCGACGTCGAGCAGGCCCGGCAGTTCGTCCTCGTTCTCGATTGCGCGCATGCCCCGCCCGCCGCCGCCCCAGCTCGCCTTGAGCATCAGCGGGTAGCCGACTTCGCGCGCGAGGCGCTTGATTTCGTCGAGGCCGCGGGGCAAAGCGCCGGTTGCGGGCACGACGGGCACACCCGCGGCAATCGCGAGGTTGCGGGCGGCGACCTTGTTGCCGAGGTCCCGCATGACCTGCGGCTTGGGGCCGATGAAAGCGATGCCGGCGGCGGCGCAGGCTTCGGCGAACTCGGGGTTCTCGGAGAGGAAGCCGTAGCCGGGGTGGATCGCGTCGACGCCGGCGTCCTTCGCGACACGAATGATGTCGGCGATGTCGAGGTAGGCGGCGATCGGCTTCTGGCCGTTGCCGACGAGGTAGGATTCGTCGGCCTTGAAGCGGTGCAGCGCGAAGCGGTCCTCGTTGGCGTAGATCGCCACCGTGCGGATGCCCAGTTCGTTCGCGGCGCGGAATACGCGGATCGCGATTTCGCCTCTGTTGGCGACGAGGATGCTCTTGATCGGTTTCATGTCCCTGCCCTGCCCTCCTGGCATGCCTTGGTGGTTGTCGCTATCGAGCTTGATCTCAAGCTTTGTGATCGGACCTGCATGTTCGGACAATCGCTGTCCGCCCCCAATCGGTGGAAACCCTGCCTATGCTGCGCTGCGCAAAATGCGTGCTGCAGGTTCTGCATGGCGATCAGCGCAGCACGACGGTCCGCAGGCCATCCTCGGTTTTCTCCTGAAGGCGCGCGGTGTTCTGCCTTGCGCGGGCGTGCTCGCCCCGATTGGTGGTCCGTTCGATGCCGACCGCAGTCGCAAAGCGGCGCACCCGCTGCTTGTAGAGACCGACGGTCACTTCCTGGACGCGGGGGTCGAGGCCGAACGCGAAGTCGAAGACTTCGTTGACGCGCGTTTCGAGCAGCGGGGTGTGCGGTGTGCGCGGCCACTCCGTGTCTCGAGCCGATCGATCTTGACGCTCCAGATCGCATTCATCGCATTACTCCCCGATCACGCCGCGCGCCTGTAGGTCGGCATGATAGGACGAACGCACCGTCGGGCCGGAGGCGACGTGGCGGAAGCCCATCTTCTCGCCGACCGCGCGCAGTTCATCGAATTCAGCCGGAGTGACGTAACGGCGCACCGGTAGATGGTGCAGGCTGGGCTGCAGGTACTGGGCGATCGTGACCATGTCGACGGCGTGCGCGCGCAGGTCGGCGAGCGTCGCTTCGATTTCCTCCCTCGTCTCGCCGACGCCCAGCATCAGGCCGGACTTGGTCGCGACGTTCGGGTGGCGCGCCTTGAAGCGCGCGAGCAGATCCAGCGAGTGTTCATAGTCGGCGCCGGGCCGCACTTCGCGGTACAGGCGCGGCACCGTCTCGATGTTGTGGTTGAAGACATCGGGCGGCTCGGAAGCCAGGATGTCGAACGCGAGATCGACGCGGCCGCGGAAATCCGGCGTGAGGACTTCGACAGTAATCTCCGGATTGGCGGCGCGGATCCATTCCGGCTTGCGCAACTGCTCGGCCGGCGTGATCGGGACGATCTTGATCGGAATGCGCGCCGTCTTCTCGGCGCCGCGCAGCTTGACGCCGGCCTGGGGGGTGGGGGTGCTTGCGTTCTGCATCGGAGGACTCCGGCGGGCGACCCGGCTCCCGGGCTCGCAATCCAAGGGTTGTCTAGATTGGCGATTTGAGAGCCGGACCGCCCGTTACATCAGCCGCGGTAGTAGCGCTGCGGCACGAAGGGGGTGCTGGCGACTTCGATCGGAACCGGCTTGCCGCGGACGATCGCGGAGAGCTGGGTGCCGACCTTGGCGAGTGCGGTTTCGACGTAGCCCATCGCGACGGGCGCTTCCAGCGTCGGGCCGAAGCCGCCACTGGTCACGACGCCGACCTTGCGGCCGCTCGCGTCGACGATCTCGGAACCTTCACGCACCGGCACGCGGGCATTCGGACGCAGCCCGACGCGCTTGCGCGAGACGCCGTTGGCGATGTGGCCAAGGATGACGTCGGCACCGGGGTAGCCGCCGGGACGTGCACCGTCCGCCCGGCGGGGTTTCGATAGCGCCCAAAGCAGACTGCTTTCGACCGGCGAGGTGTTGACGTCGAGGTCGTGGCCATACAGGCAAAGACCAGCTTCGAGGCGCAACGAGTCGCGTGCACCGAGGCCGATCGGGGCGACTTCCGGGTGGCTCAGCAGCTCGCGCGCCAGAGCTTCGGCCTTGTCCGCGGGGACCGAGATCTCGAAGCCGTCTTCACCCGTGTAGCCCGAGCGGCTGACGAAGCACTTGGAGCCGACGAGGGTCACGGTGGCGGTCGTCATGAAGACCATTTCGGCGGTTTCCGGCGCGAGGCGGGCCATCACCGCACCGGCGGCGGGACCTTGCAGCGCGAGCAGTGCGCGGTCTTCCAGCACCTCGACCTTGCAGCGGCCGGACAGGTGCTTCTGCATGTGGGCGACGTCCTGCGCCTTGCACGCCGCGTTGACGACGACGAACAGGCGGTCGCCGAAGTTCGCGACCATCAGGTCGTCCATCACGCCACCGCCTTCGTTCGTAAAGAGCGCATAGCGCTGCATTCCCTCGGGGAGATCGACGATGTCGACCGGCACCAGGGTTTCCAGCGCCGCCGCCGCGTCGGGCCCGACGAGGAAGACCTGGCCCATGTGCGACACGTCGAACAGGCCCGCCTGGGTGCGCGTGTGCGTGTGTTCCTTGATGATCCCCGTGGGGTACTGCACAGGCATCGCGTAGCCGGCAAAGGGCACCATCTTGGCGCCGAGGGAGACGTGCAGGTCGTACAGCGGGGTGTGCAACAGCGATGCGTCGGTGCGGGTGTCGCTCATGATGATTCCTTTTCTGTGAGTCGCGGCCGCGTCAGCATTCGATGACATTCACGGCGAGGCCGCCGCGCGCGGTTTCCTTGTATTTGAGCTTCATGTCGGCGCCGGTCTCGCGCATCGTCTTGATGACCTTGTCGAGTGACACGAAGTGCTTGCCGTCGCCGCGCAGCGCCATGCGCGCAGCGTTGATCGCCTTGATCGATCCCATCGCGTTGCGCTCGATGCACGGCACCTGCACGAGGCCGCCCACTGGGTCGCAAGTGAGGCCCAGGTTGTGCTCCATGCCGATCTCGGCCGCGTTCTCGACCTGCTCCGGGGTGCCGCCCAGCACTTCGGCGAGCGCCCCCGCCGCCATCGAGCAGGCGACGCCGACCTCGCCCTGACAGCCGACTTCGGCGCCCGAGATCGACGCGTTTTCCTTGTAGAGGATGCCGATCGCAGCAGCGGTAAGCAGGAAGCGGATCACGCCCTCCTCGTTCGCGCCCGGCACGAAGCGGCTGTAGTAGTGCAGCACCGCGGGCACGATACCGGCCGCGCCGTTGGTCGGCGCCGTGACGACACGGCCGCCAGTGGCGTTCTCCTCGTTGACCGCGAGCGCGTAGAGGTTGACCCAGTCCATCACGGTCAGCGGGTCGCGCAGGGCGGCCTCCGGCGCGCCGGACAGCTTGCGATAAAGCTCGGCCGCACGCCGCTTCACCTGCAGGCCGCCGGGCATGATGCCCTCCTTCTCGCAGCCGCGACGCACGCACAGCTGCATCACGTTCCAGATGTTCAGCAGTCCGGCGCGGGTCTCGGCGTCGCTGCGCCAGGCGCGCTCGTTCTCCAGCATCAGCTGGCTGATCGAGAGACTCTTGTCGCGGCATTGGCCGAGGAGCTCGGCGGCGCTGCGGAAGGGATGTGCGAGCGGCGTCGTGTCCGCGACGATGCGGTCGGCGCCGGCCGCGCTCTCGTCGACGACGAAGCCGCCGCCGACCGAGTAATACACCTTCTGCCGCAGCGTCACGCCGTCCGCGTCGAAGGCCGCGAGGCGCATGCCGTTCGGGTGGTAAGGCAGCGACTGGCGGCGGTGCATCACGAGATGCTCGCGCTCAACGAAGGCGATCGCATGCTCGCCGGCGAGCATCAGGCACTGCTCGCCGCGGATGCGCGCGAGCCGGCCTTCGACCCGATCGGGATCGACGACATCCGGCGCCTCGCCTTCGAGCCCCAGAAGCACGGCCTTGTCGCTGCCGTGGCCCTTGCCGGTCGCGCCGAGCGAGCCGAAGAGCTCGGCCTTCACCGACGCGACCCGCGCGAGCAGGCCGGCGTCCTTCAGGCCGTAGGCGAAGACCTGTGCCGCGCGCATCGGCCCGACGGTGTGCGAACTCGACGGACCGATGCCGATCTTGAAGAGATCAAAGACGCTCAGTGCCATGATCGCGGACTCCGCCTCAGCTGCCGTACACCGGGAAGCGCGCGCACAGCGCGGTGACCTTCTCGCGCACCGCGCCGATCACCGCCGGATTGTCGATGTCGTCGAGGATGTCGCAGATCCAGCCCGCCAGCACGGTCACCTCGGCGAGGCCGAAGCCGCGCGTGGTGGCCGCCGGCGTGCCGATGCGGATGCCGCTGGTGACGAAGGGCGACTGTGGATCGTTCGGCACGGTGTTCTTGTTCACCGTGATGTGAGCCGCACCGAGCGCCGCGTCGGCGGCCTTGCCGGTGATGCCCTTGGCGATCAGGTCGACCAGGAACAGGTGGTCGTCGGTGCCGCCCGAGACGATCTTGTAGCCGCGCTCGATGAACACGCCGGCCATCGCGCGGGCGTTGGCGATCACCTGCTTCTGATAGTCCCTGAAGGCCGGTTCGAGCGCCTCCTTGAAGGCCACCGCCTTCGCCGCGATGACGTGCATCAGCGGGCCGCCCTGCATTCCCGGGAAGACCATCGAAGCGATCTTCTTTTCGATCTCGGCATTCGCACGACCGAGGATGATGCCGCCGCGCGGACCGCGCAGCGTCTTGTGGGTGGTGCTGGTGACGATGTCGGCGAAGGGCACCGGACTGGGGTACAGGCCGGCGGCGACGAGGCCGGCGACGTGCGCCATATCGACGAAGAGCAGCGCGCCGACCTTGTCCGCGATCGCGCGAAAGCGCGGGAAGTCGAGATGGCGGGCGTAGGCCGAGAAGCCGGCAACGATCATTTTCGGCTTGCATTCGACGGCGAGCGCCTCGAGCGCGTCGTAATCGATCACGCCATCGTCGGTGACGCCATACTGCACGGCGTTGAACACCTTGCCGGAGAAGCTCACCTTCGCGCCGTGCGTGAGGTGGCCGCCGTGCGCGAGGCTCATGCCGAGGATGGTGTCGCCCGGCTGCAGCAGCGCGAGATACACCGCGGCGTTGGCCTGCGATCCGGAGTGCGGCTGCACGTTGGCCCAGTCGGCGTCGAAGAGCGCTTTCGCGCGATCGATCGCGAGCTGCTCGACGACATCGACGTGCTCGCAGCCACCGTAGTAGCGCTTGCCGGGATAACCCTCGGCGTACTTGTTGGTGAGCACCGTGCCCTGCGCCTGCATCACGCGGGGGCTGGCGTAGTTCTCGGAGGCGATCAGCTCGATGTGTTCCTCCTGGCGGTGGCGCTCAGCCTCGATCGCGTTCCACACGGCGGCGTCATAACCGGCGATTTGCATGTCCTTGGCAAACATTTCGGTGTCTCCTTGAAATTGTTGGTTCAGCTTTCGTACGCGGACATCGGCGGGCAGGCGCATACAAGGTTGCGGTCGCCATACACGTTGTCCACCCGGCCGACCGGCGACCAGTACTTGTTCTCGCGCAGGCTCGCGAGCGGATAGACCGCCTCCTCGCGGCTGTATGGGTGCGCCCACTCGCCGGCGATCGCCTCGGCGGTATGCGGGGCATTGACCAGCGGGTTGTCCTTCGCGTCGAACTCGCCGCTCGCGACCTTCGCGATCTCCTCGCGGATCGCGATCATCGCGTCACAGAAGCGGTCGAGTTCGGCCTTCGATTCGCTCTCGGTCGGCTCGATCATCAGTGTGCCGGGCACCGGGAAGGACATCGTCGGCGCATGGAAGCCAAAGTCGATCAGGCGCTTGGCGACGTCGTCCACGCTGATGCCGGTGCTGTCCTTCAGGGGACGCAGGTCGAGGATGCATTCGTGCGCAACCAGACCGGTTTCGCCGCGATACAGCACCGGGTAGTGCGCCTCGAGGCGCCGGGCGATGTAGTTCGCGTTGAGGATCGCCATCACGCTCGCGTGGCGCAGTCCGTCGCGGCCCATCAGCGTGATGTAGGTCCAGGTGATCGGCAGGATGCTCGCGCTGCCCCAGGGTGCGGCCGATACGGCACCGATGCCTTTCAGGCCGGTCGTCCCGTGCCCCGGCAGGAAGGGCGCGAGGTGAGCCTTCACGCCGATCGGGCCGACCCCCGGCCCGCCGCCGCCGTGCGGGATGCAGAAGGTCTTGTGCAGGTTGAGGTGCGACACATCGCCACCGAACTTGCCGGGCGCGCACAGCCCGACCATCGCATTCATGTTGGCGCCATCGATATAGACCTGGCCGCCGTAGGCATGGACGATCTCGGTGATCTCGCGGATCGCGGTCTCGAACACGCCGTGCGTCGACGGGTAGGTGATCATGATCGCGGCGAGCTGGTCGGCGTGCTGCGCGGCCTTCGCCTTCAGGTCGGCGACGTCGACGTTGCCCTGGTCGTCGCAGGCGACCACCACCACGCGCATGCCCGCCATCTGCGCCGTGGCGGGGTTCGTGCCGTGCGCCGAGCTCGGAATCAGGCACACGTCGCGGTGAGCTTCGCCGCGGCTCGCGTGCCAGGCGCGGATCGCCAGCAGGCCGGCATATTCGCCCTGCGAACCGGCGTTAGGCTGCAGCGACACGGCATCGTAGCCGGTGCAGGCGCACAGCATCCGCTCCAGCTCCGCGGTAAGCTGCGCGTAGCCCTGCGCCTGCTCGGCCGGCGCGAAGGGATGGATGCCGCCGAACTCGCGCCAGGTCACCGGGATCATCTCCGTCGTGGCGTTGAGCTTCATCGTGCACGAGCCCAACGGGATCATCGTCCGGTCGAGCGCGAGATCCTTGTCCGCGAGCGTACGCAGGTAGCGCAGCATCTTCGTTTCGGAGCGGTGGGCGCTGAACACCGGATGCGTCAGGAAGGCGGAGGTGCGCACTTGCGCGGCTGGCAGCATCTCGGGCGTGCGAGCCTCGACGGCATCGAAATCCGGCAGATGAGCCGGTACGGCGGCATGTTGCGCGAACACTGCCCACAGCGCCTCGACGTCGGCACGGGTGCTCGTCTCATCGAGCGAGATCCCGACCGTCTGCGAGTCGAGCTCGCGTAGGTTCGTGCCACGACGACGGGCGGCGGCATGCACGGTGGCCGCGTCCGCGACCCCGACGGCCAAGGTGTCGAAGAAGCTCGGATTCAGGACGCGCACATCCAGTTCGCGCAAGCCGTCCGACAGCACGGCGGTGAGGCGATGCACGCGCCGCGCGATCGTCGCGAGCCCCTGCGGACCGTGGTAGCAGGCATACAGGCTCGCCATCACGGCAAGCAGCACCTGTGCCGTGCAGATGTTGCTGGTCGCCTTCTCGCGGCGGATGTGCTGCTCACGCGTCTGCATCGCGAGGCGGTAGGCCTTGTTGCCGTGGCTGTCGATCGATACGCCGACGATACGGCCCGGCATTACGCGCTTGTGGGCGTCGCGGGTGGCGAAATAGGCGGCGTGCGGGCCGCCATACCCGAGCGGAATACCGAAGCGTTGGGTTGTGCCGATCGCGACGTCGGCACCGAACTCGCCCGGGGGCTTCAGCAACGTCAGCGCAAGCAGGTCGGCAGCGACAACGACCAGAGCCTGCTTCGCATGCGCGGCATCGACAATGCCCGCATAGTCGACGAGCTCGCCGGTGCTCGCCGGATACTGCAGCAACACCCCGAAGCACTCGTGGGCCGCGAGTTCGGTCGCGGGGTCGCCGACGATCACCTCGATTCCCAACGGTTCCGCACGAGTGCGCACGACCTCGATCGTCTGCGGGTGGCAGTCGTGCGACACGAGGAAGGCCTTCGCGCCGCTCTTCGACAGACGCTGGCAAAAGCTCATCGCCTCCGCCGCCGCAGTCGCCTCGTCGAGCAGCGAAGCGTTCGCGATCTCCATGCCCGTGAGGTCGGTGATCATCGTCTGGAAGTTCAGCAAGGCCTCCAGCCGGCCCTGGGAGATTTCAGGTTGGTAAGGCGTGTAGGCGGTGTACCAGGCCGGGTTTTCAAGCACGTTGCGCAATACGACGGCCGGCGTGTGGCAGTCGTGATAGCCCGTGCCGATGAAGGAGCGGAACACCCGGTTCTTCCCCGCGATCCCGCGCAGCCGCACCAGCGCTTCGGCCTCGCTGCAGCCTTCGGGAAGCGCGAGGGGGGACGGCGACAGGATGGAGGCCGGAATCACCCGATCGATGAGCTGGTCGAGCGAATCGAGGCCAAGCGCGTGCAGCATCGCGCGGGTTTCGGCTTCGTCGGGCCCGACGTGACGGCCGATGAAGTCGTCTCGCTGCTCGAGTTGGGAGAGCGTCGCGGGGAAGCGGGTGTCGTTCATGTTCATGATGTGGCAGTCCCGGTCGAGGTCAGATGGCCAACTGTTCGTAAGCGGGCAGATCGAGCAGTCCATCGAGCGCAGACGGATCGTCGAGGCGGATGCGCATGAACCAGCCGGCCCCCAGCGGATCCTCATTGATGGTGGCAGGTGCCTCGGCAAGGGCCGTATTCACTTCGACGACGGTGCCGGCGAGCGGCATCTTCAGATCGCCGGCAGCCTTCACCGATTCGATCACCGCCGCCTCGTCGCCGGCGCCGAAGCACTCGCCGATCTGCGGCAATTGCACGAACACGATGTCCCCGAGCGCGTTCTGCGCGTACTCCGTGATGCCGACCGTCGCAACGTCTCCCTCGACGCGCAGCCATTCGTGGTCTTCGGTGAATTTCATGATGCTCAT